>DASZMX010000061.1:0-14699 GCA_035551475.1 Verrucomicrobiia bacterium | reverse complement strand
CCGAGGATTCGGACGGCACGGTCTGGGCGGGGTCGGTGAGTGAAGGGCTCTTTCAATTCAAGCGCGGAAAACTTGTGGCCATCAATGCCAGCAGCGGTTTGTCGGACAATCTGGTGGAAACGCTGCTCGTCGATCACGAGGGCAAACTTTGGGTCGGCACGCACGGCGGCTTGAACCGGTTGCGCCCCAAAAATCTTTCCGTCCTCAGCTATAACGAAGGTCTGGGCGCCGGCTCTGCGCAAGGGTTGGCCGAAATCGCTCCCGGTTTGACGTGGGCGAGCAAATCCAGCGAAGGCATCTATCTGTGGGATGGCCGTTATTTCAGCGCCCTCTTGGTGCCCGGAGTTTCGCCCGCGGATGATCGCATTGGCGCGCTTTTATTGGCCAAGGACGGCAGTTGCTGGCTGGCCGGCGCGCGCGGGCTGCTGCATGTCAAACATCCGACCGCCGTGGAAAGCGAAGGCGCGGCCTTGGCCCTCACCAACGTCAATGTCACCTCCCTGGCGCAGGATGTCGGGGGTGGAATTTGGGCGGGCACCCAGACTGGCGCTCTTTGGAACAACCGTTATGGCGCCTGGCGCGAAGAATCCGCCGGGCCCCGCACCCACGCGGTCACCGCCATCGTGCCGGACGGCGTCGCGGCGTTGTGGGTAGGCACGGATGGCGACGGTCTGTACCGTGTTCGTCTCACTGGCGGCGCGCCGTGGGAAAAGCAAAGCGGGCTCCTGAGCGACTGGATTCGCACGCTTCATCTTGACAGCGACGGCGTGCTTTGGATTGGCACAGGGGGCGGCGGGCTGAGCCGGCTGGCCGCGGGCAAGGTCAACACGTTCACCACGCGCGAAGGCCTGCCTGACAACACGGTTTCCCAGATTCTGGAGGACGACAGCTGGCGGCTTTGGCTGGGGGGCAATCGCGGCATTGTCTGCGTGCGCAAACGCGATCTTCCGGGCGCCACTAACTTCACCGCGTTGGAAGATCTGGTGGATCACCGCATCTCCGAGGTTTATCCCCAGGTCTATGGCCGCGAGGAAGGCATGTTGTCCGAGGAATGCATCAGCGGGTTTTTTCCCATCGGCTTGAAAACCAAGGCGGGCTTGCTCTGGTTTCCAACGCAGCAGGGGATCGTCGTCGCAGATTCGCACCGGCCCACCCAGGAAGCTCCGGCGCCCGCGGTCGTGCTGGAAGAGACGCTTGTTGACGGGGTGCCCGCCGCCGAGCCCTTGCAACTCGCGCCCGGCAGCCATCGGCTGGAATTTCGCTACACCGGTTTGAGTTTCGACGGCCCGGAGCGCGTGCGTTTTCGTTATCGATTGGAAAACCTCGATCCCGCCTGGGTGGAAGCCGGGTCCAGCCGCTCCGCCTCCTACGCTTATGTGCCGCATGGCAAATACCGATTTCGCGTGATCGCGTGCAACGGCGATGGCGTCTGGAACCTGACCGGCGCCAGTCTCGCGCTCACCGTGCGGCCGCATCTCTGGCAAACGTGGTGGTTTGTGGGCTTATTAGTGGTGGGCGCGGGCATCACCATTGCGGGCACGGCGCGTTTTGTGGAAAAGCGCAAAATGCAGCAGCGCCTGGAGCGCCTGGAGCGCGAGCGCGCCGTCGAGCAGGAGCGCGCCCGCATCGCCCAGGATTTGCACGACGACCTCGGCTCTTCCCTCACGCGTATTTCGCTTCTTGGGGGCCTCGCGCGCGAAGACAAGGACAATGCGCAACAGGTCGAAGTCCACATCAGCAAAATTTCCCAATCCGCCGCCCAGACCATTCGCGCCCTCGAGGAAATTGTCTGGGCCTTGCGCCCCGGCAGCGACACTTTGCAAAGCCTCGCCGATTACATTGCGCATTTTGCGAACGAGCTGTTCGAGGGCGACCGCGTGCGTTGCCGGCTTGACCTGCCCGCCGACCTGCCGGCGGTGGCCTTGCCGCCCGAGATGCGCCACAATATTTTTCTTATTGTCAAAGAGGCCTTGACCAACGCCCTCAAGCATTCCTCCGCGCGGGAAGCCCTCGTGCAGGCCAAAGTGGCCGGCGACTGTCTGGAAATCATCGTGCATGACGATGGGCGCGGCTTTCAACAACACGGAGGCCGCGGCAAAGGCAACGGCCTGGGCAACATGCGCCGCCGCGCCGAGGCGATGCGCGGGCGCCTGGCGGTGGACAGCCATCCGGCGCGCGGCACAACTGTGCATTTGACAGTTCACATCCCCGTGACCGCCCCGCAATTGCCGTGAAGCCACAAAAGTCATGCATTTCCGGCGGTTTTCCCGCATGCTGGCCCCTTCGGCGTTTCCCTGGCCTGGCGCAGCCGCATCTTTGTGCGATTGCGCCGAGGCGCGGCCCTGTGCCTACGCTGGGCCATGCTGGCGATCGCCGAGGATAAAATGCAGATCAAAGTAGCCATCGTGGACGATGACGAGGGCATCCGCAGCAGCCTGGCGGCGCTCATTCGGCGCGTCCCCACCTTGCGCCTGGCGGGCGATTTTCCCGATGCGGAAAGCGCGTTGCGTGAAATTCCCCGCAATCCCCCGAACGTCGTGCTCATGGACATCAATCTCCCCGGCATGAACGGCGTCGAATGCGTGCGCCAGCTCAAGACCCTGCTGCCCGAGGCCCAGGTTCTTATGTTGACAGTGTATGAGGACAGCGATTCGCTGTTTAATTCCCTCAAGGCCGGCGCCAGCGGCTACTTGCTCAAGCGCACCGCTTCCGCCCGGCTCGTCGAGGCCATTCGCGATGTCTATGCCGGCGGCTCGCCCATGACGCCGCAGTTGGCGCGGCGCGTGGTGCAGTTTTTTGCCAAACCGGGCGACGACACCGCCTCCGTTTCGCGCCTGACGCCCGGCGAAAAGGAATTCCTGGAGCAACTGGCCAAGGGCTACGCTTACAAGGAAATCGCCGACCGCATGAGAATCAGCATCGACACCGTCCGCAGTTACGTCCGCACCGTTTACGAGAAACTGCACGTCCATTCGCGGACGGAGGCGGTGGTCAAATATTTGCGCGGTTGAAACAGCCCACTCCCAAGCCTCATCCGCGCCGCTGGCTTTTCCGGCTCGTGGCCGTTGTGCTGCTGCCATTGTTGGCGCTGTGTCTGGCGGAAGGCGTTTTGCGTCTGGCCGGCTACGGCTATGACACGCATCTTTTTGAAAAACAAACGCTGCACGGCGCAGAGTTTTTTCTCAACAACGAGCATTTCAGCGATCGTTTTTTTCCGCCCGAACTGGCGCGCTGGCCGAGCCCCGTCCTCATGCCCGCCGTCAAGGCGCCCGGAACGTATCGCATTTTTATCATGGGCGAATCCGCCGCCCAAGGCGATCCCCAGCCGGCGTTCGGGCCCGCCCGCTACCTGGAAGCGCTCCTGCGCGAGCGTTTCCCTCGCGCCCATTTTGAGATCGTCAACGTCGGCATCACCGCCATCAATTCGCATGTCATTCTCCCCATTGCCCGCGAATGCGCCCGGCACGATGGCGATCTCTGGATCGTTTACATGGGCAACAATGAGATGGTCGGGCCGTTCGGCGCCGCCACCGTTTTTGGCGCCCAGGCCCCGCCGCTCTTTTTCGTGCGCCTCAATCTCGCGCTCCAGCAAACCCGCCTCGGCCAGGCGCTCATGGATTTGAGCCGCCGCCTCCATCAGAAAAAATCCGCGCCCGCCCACTGGGGCGGCATGGAGATGTTTTTAGGCCAGGAACTGCGCCCTAACGACCCGCGCCGGGAGCGGGTGTATCGGAATTTCACCGGCAACCTGCGCGACATTGTCCGCGCCGGCCTGGACGCCGGCCCGCGTGTTTTGCTCAGCACCGTCGCTGTCAATTTGAAAGATTGCCCGCCCTTCGCCTCGCCCGACCCGGCCGGCCCGGCGGCGGAATTTCGCCTTGGCCAAAGCCTGCTGCCGTCCGCCGCCGCCCGCGAACATCTTCAGAAAGCCTGCGACGACGACGGCCTTTCCTTCCGCGCCGATTCCCGCATCAACGGCGCCATCCGCGACGCCGCCGCCGCATTCGCCGGGCCGAATCTGCTGTTCTGCGATGCGGCGCGCGACCTGGCCGCCGCGCAACCCGATGGCGTGTGCGGTCAGGAAACTTTTTATGAGCACGTCCATTTTAATTTCCCGGGCGCGTATCATCTCGCCCTCCTCTGGGCCGCGCAAACGGAGAAATGCCTGCCGGACGCCCTGCGCGCGGGCGCCGCTTCCTCGTGGGCGTCGCAGGAGATTTGCGATGCGCGCCTCGGCATCACCGCCTGGAATCGATCCGATGTGCTCCATGATGTCCTGGGCCGCCTGCAAAAGCCTCCCCTCAACAGCCAATCCAATAATCCCTGGCGGATTGAATTGCTCCAACACGAAATCGACGGCCTGCGCGCCGCCAAGTCCGCGGCCGCCGCGCCGGCCGCCCGCGCCCTTTACGAGGACGCCATCCAGCGCGCGCCTGCTGATTATTATCTGCCGGAAAATTACGCGGAATTTCTCGAATTGACAGGCGACCTGCGCGGCGCCGCGGCCCAATGGCGGCGCGGCCATGAACTCATGCCGCGCAATCCGCTGGCTTATCTTTCCGAAGGCCAGTTGCTCATGAAGCTCGGCCAGGCCGAGCCCGCGCGCGCCGCGTTGCAGGAGGCGGTGCGCCTGCACCCTCGCTACTCCGAGGCGTGGCTCGAATTGGGCAAGCTCGACGCTTCCGCCAATCACCTTGATCTCGCGCTCGAAAAATATCGCCACGCCGCCGCGCTGCAACCCAGCCCCGAGGCGTATCTTTGCATCGGCAAGGCGCTCTCGCTGCAAAAACATTCGCCCGAATCCCTCGCCAGTTTTCGTCTCGCGCTCGCCTACAACCCATCCTATTGGGAAGCCCATTACGCCCTGGGCGGCGAACTTGGTCTGCACGATCAATTCGCCGAAGCCCGCCACGAATTTGAGGAAGTCGTCCGCCTCAATCCCAATTTCCCCATGGGCCACTTGAACCTCGGCGTCGCTCTCCTCAAGCTGAATGATTATCCCGGCGCCCGCGAGCAATTCAACGAGACGCTCCGCCTTGACCCCGCCAACCAGACCGCCCGCGCTTACCTCGCCTCTGCCCGCCAGCCTTGACCGCACAAATGTGCGGTAGCGCGGATTGCGGAGCGCCGCTACTCTCAGCACGATCACCTTACATTGAATCAGACTATGAACCAAAAACTCTCTACCAGAGCCGTCTCTCGGCTTCTTTGCCTGGGCGCCCTTGTATGCTCCGCCGCGGCCGTTTCCGCCGCTGACTCCAAAATCAGTTTCCAGGTGGATATGTCCACCGCCGCCGCCAACGGCTTTGTGCTTGGCACCGATCCGGTGTCTGTGCATGGCACCTTCAACAACTGGGGAGCCGGAGTGGCGCTGACCAACGACCCGAACGGCTCCAATCCGAATCTTTTCACCGGCGTTTATGACGACACGCTCGAGGCCAACGGCTCCGTCACCCATTTCAAATACGTTTATACGCACAACGGCAGCGATAACTACGAGAACCCCACCTCCGGCCAGCCCCGCTGCTTCCTGCTCCCGGTTAATAGCGGCGATACCTTGGTGACGCCGCTCGCCTATTATAACGATGCCGCCAACGACATCCTCGTGACCGTTAATTTCCAGGTGGACATGTCGGAACAGGTGAACCTTGGCCTCTTCGACACCAACACGGGCGTGGTTGAGATTCATGGTTCCTTTAATAGCTGGGGCGCTGCTCCGCTGGCCCTCAATTCGCCTAACTCCGACATCTATTCCGGAGACGTGCAAATGTATGCCTCTCCCGGCGCTGCCGAAGAGTACAAGGTTGTGGCCAACGGCAATTACGAAAACCCCACCTCCGCCGACGGCGACAACAATAACAATAACAACCGTTTCTTTGCGGCCGTTGATCAAACCTTGCCGCCGGTTAATTTCAGCGACGTTCCGTTCTCCACGATCACCGTGACCAATACCGTCACGTTCCAAATCGACATGGGTGTGCAGGAAGTGGTCGGCGCCTTCAATCCCTCCTCCAATCAGGTGGTGATTCATGGCGATCTCGATGGCTGGGGCAGCGGCATCACCATGACCAACGATCCTAATTCCGCCAACACCAACATCTACAGCGCCGTCCACACCTACACCGGCGGCCCCGGCACCCTCGAGAACTACAAATACGTCATCGAGCCCGGCACTCAATGGGAGAATGTTTCCACCCCCAGTGGCAATCGCCAGTTCGCCCTCCCGCACACCAACGGCAACTTTACCATCGGGCCCGATTTCTTCAGCTTTCAGGGTTCGAACACCATTTCTGACTTCCTCGCTGCCACGACCTTGGTCACCTTCACGGTTAATATGACCAACGCCGTCGGCGTGGGTGACGGGACTGTGTTCGATCCGAATGCCAATCAAGTGTTTCTCAATGGTCTCAACAACGGGAACGAAAACAGCTTTTGGGCTTGGGGTCCGGGCAATGGTCCCAGCCAATTCTTAATGACCGAAATTGGCAGCAGCCTCCTCTATACTGTCACGGTGCCGGTTAACCGCGGACAGTCGTTGGACTTGGTTTATAAATATAGCATTGACGGCTTTGACGACGAGGCTGGGTTTGGCGATAACCACAATCGCTATGTTCGCAGCTTGGGAACCTACACCATGCCCGTGGACAAGTTTGGAGCGCAGGGGTCTTCCTCCCTTTCCGAGCCGTCCTTTAGCGGCCCGACCGTGGTCAAAAATGGCAATAACATTTCCATTTCGTGGCTGGGACGCCCCGGCGCCCATTTGCAAACCACCTCCAGCCTTACGGCGCCGGTGGTCTGGACGCCTGATCTTAACACGGATGGAGCCAATCTCATTGTCGCTCCGGGCGGCATTGCGACCACCAATATGCCAATTGGCTCGGGAGATAAGTTCTTCCAAGTGGTTAAGCCCTGACGGCTTGTTGGATTCATGCCGGAGCAGTTCGTTGGGAACTGCTCCGGCTCACTCACCTGCTTGCCCATGAACAACCGATCTAGAAACGCTTTCACGTTAATTGAGCTGCTGGTGGTTATCGCCATTATCGCGATCCTGGCTTCCATGATCCTCCCCGCCTTGGCTCGCGCCAAAGGTTCGGCTCAACTGACGCGCTGCATGAGCAACAAAAAGCAAATGCAACTTGCGTTTCAAATGTACGCCAACGATTTCAATGACAACCTGGTCGATAATCACGACTACAAGGATTATGGCCCGTCTCCCAACAATTCTCCCGCGTGGTGCTACGGCATCCTGGATTGGCTGGATACTCCAGCGAACACCAACTATCAAATCAATATTCTTGATCCGAAATATTCGTCCCTCGCTCCGTATGTCGGCAAACAGTATCAGATTTATTGGTGCCCCTCGGACAATTTTCTGAGCAGCAAGCAGCGCGCCCTCGGTTGGGATCACCGGATACGCAGCATTACGATGGACGCCTCGGTCGGCAGCGGGGAAAAATGGCAGCAGTTTGTCACCACTTGGGATAACTGGACCGACGTGGCCAAAATGAGCGCGTTTCGTTTTCCTGGTCCATCTCAAAGTTGGGTTTTTATGGACGAGCATCCGGATGCGATCGAAGATGTCCAACTCTATGTCATGACTGATGACGCCACCCGCCTTCAGGGCACTGGCACATTCACGGAATTGCCCGCCAGCTATCATAACGACGCTGCTGGCATCAGCTTTGCCGACGGTCATGCCGAGGTGCACAAATGGGTGGAAAAGAATACGCTTCAGCCTGTGACGACAACCACCACTTCGGGAAGGCGTCCTTCCATGACCGGAGTCACGCGCGATTTGATTTGGCTGTCCAGTCACACGCCTCGCGCCAGGCAGTAAGGTCCTATCATGCAATGTCCGAATTTGGAGCGCGGCCGTTCGCGGTCGCTGTTATTTTCCGTCCTCTGCGCGCTCGCGCTTTGCGCCGGGCCGGCCCGTGCTGACAAGGTCGCGCTGACCTCGCCCGCGTGGTTGCGCGATGGGGTGATTTACGAGTTATACCCGCGCAATTTCTCCAAGGAAGGCACCTTCAATGCCGCCACCGCTCGTCTCGATGATCTGAAGCAGGCGGGTGTCACCATTCTTTGGATCATGCCGGTTCATCCGATCGGCGAAAAACTGCGCAAGGGCCATCTCGGCAGCCCTTATGCGGTCAAGGATTACTACGCCATCAATCCGGATTACGGCGACGAGGCCGACTTGAAGCGCCTGGTTTCGGAAGCGCACGCGCGCGGCCTGAAGGTTATTCTTGACACCGTCCCGAACCACACGGCGTGGGATTGCGTGCTGATGGCCCACCCCGATTTCTACAAGCAGGATGCCCAAGGCAACATCATCCCGCCCCAGCCGTCGTGGTCGGATGTCGCCGGCCTCAATTACAACAATCCCGCCCTGCGCCAATACATGATCACCATGCTCAAGCATTGGATTGATCCCAGTGGCTTTGATTTCGACGGCTTCCGCTGTGACGTGGCCAGCGAAGTCCCGACCAGTTTCTGGGAAGAAGCGCGCGTGGAGTTGCTCAAAACCAAACCCGACATCATGATGCTGGCCGAAGCCAGCAAACCCGAACTCATGGTCAAGGCGTTCGACATCGATTATTCCTGGCCCTTGTTGTCCGCGCTGAACCGCGTCTTGCTCGATGGTTCACCTGCCTCCGAACTTCAGCACACCTGGGAAGAGAGCCGCCGCCAATTTCCCGAGGGCACCCTGCACATGCGCATGAGCGATGACCATGACGAGCCCCGCGCGATTTCCCGTTTTGGCATCCACGGAGCGCTCGCAGCCTCCGCGCTCATGTTCACCCTCGACGGCGTTCCTCTGCTTTACAACGGCATGGAAGTGGGCGATGCCACTGAATCCGGCGACCCCGCCTTGTTTGAGAAACTGCCCGTTTTCTGGCATCCGAAAGATCGGCCTGACCTTGGCGCCGTCTATCGCAGCCTTGCCGGCCTGCGCAAACAATACCCGGTTTTTCGTGGAGATTGCGTTAAATGGCTGCCCAGTTCGGACGCCGCCAACCTCGTCACCTTCATGCGGGCCGATCTCAAGGACGAATTCGTCATTGTCATTAATTTCTCCAATCGCCCCGAAAAAGCTTCAGTCGATGTGCCGCACGCGCCGGAATTCAAAGCCATGCAAATCGACGGCATGCCCGCTCCCGTCGGCGATGGCCTGGCTTCCCTGCAATTGCACGGTTTCGATTGGCGCATTTACCATCGCACGCTCCTGCCCGAAGCCAGCGCCAAGCTCACCAGCGACGCTTCGCCGTTGGGGAAGTGATCTGCCGTGGGTGTGACACGTCCTCACTCGTTCGGTAAATTCCTAATTCTGCTGCTGCTCGCTGCGCTGCCCGCCCGCGCCGAGTCCATGCTCCAGCTCTTCAACGTCCGCTGGGCTGAGCTGGCGCAGAAGATGCCGGAAATTGCGGAAGCCGGTTACGATAGCCTTTGGCTGCCGCCGCCTTACAAAGCCACCACCGGCGCCGCCTCGGTGGGCTATGATGTCTTCGACCCGTTTGATCTCGGCGATATTAACCAGAATGGCACGACCGCCACCAAATGGGGAACCAAAGCCGAGCTGCTGAACGTCGTGCGGCTCGCGCACCGTTTTGGCATTCGCGTGTACTTCGACAATGTTGTCAATCATCGCGGCAACACCGTTCCCGGTTACAATAGCTCCATCCCCACTAATTTTTATCCCGGCCTTCTGTCGCAGGACTTTCATCTCCTCACCATCAGCAGCGGCTTTTACCGCAACATGCCGGACGTCAGCAACTACAACGACACTTGGAGCGTCCAGAACGAATCCCTCCTCGGCCTCGTCGATCTCGCGCAGGAGCCCGGCAGCGTCAACGACAATTTCGGCGCCGCCGAGCGCGACACGATTCCCAAGCTCTTTTTCGTGCGCCAGCCCACGCATCGCGATTATTACATGGACACCAATCTCCCCGCCATTGCGGGTCCTTGGCATCCGTTTCATGGCACGAATGGCCAGCCGTCATCCGAAGACGTCGGCGCCTATATGTGCCGCGCTGTCGCCTGGCTGATCAACACCACCCAATGCGACGGCTTGCGGCTCGATGCCGTCAAGCATGTCCCCTCGGCGTTCTTTGGCGACACGACCGATTCTCCCAATGGCTTCTGCGGCGCCGTGCAGACGATGTTCGATTACGTGCACGGCTACGGCCACAACGTCACCGGCAACGGCTATGCCGAGGCTGATGACAATCGCAATAGTATATTTGACACCGAAGCGCCCCGGAACGACGCGCTGCTGGTGGGCGAACACCTGGGCGAGCCGCCTTCGTACGGCGAATACATTGATCGCGGCATGCGCCTGCTCAATGCCGCCGGCCAGAACGCCCTCAACGGCATTATCGGCGTGCCCGGCGCGACCATGAGCGGATTGGATTCGCCGAACTGGGGCGCCATCATCGGCTTTCAAGGCGTCCAATTTTCGCAGAGCGCCGACAACACCTACGCCGGCGTTTCCTACGCAGCGCGCGCCTTGCAAAGTGCCTACAATTTCATGCGCGTCGGCCTGCCTGAGATTTATTCCGATGGCTACAATCAGACCCAGGGCAGCTCGCCGTTCCCGGGCGTGCCCAATGCCAATTATCTCGGCGAATTTGGCGATCAAACCATGCCCGACATTGCGACCTTGCAGCATCAGCTCGCGCGGGGTTTGCAGACGCCGCGTTGGAGCGATAGCACGGTGGTTTGCTTTGAGCGCTACGACAACCGGGAAGGCAGCTCGGGCCAACCGCAGGATCAGGTCACCGTTTTGTTCGCGATGAACGATTACATGGTGGCAGGGCAGGGCGACCAATGCTTCTACGACACCGTCGGCCCCGATGATGCGTGTACTCCCATTACAAATTCGCACAACGTCGGCTTGGTTGTGGGTTTTCCGCCCGGCTCCGTTTTGGCGCAATTGGCGAGCGGCCCCTTGCATGCGACGAATCATTCCTGGGCTTTTGACAACAGCCCGGCTTGCCCAACGTTGCTGGTGCGGCCCGCCACCGCAGACCTCGCCGTGGCGCAAGCCACCGCCAGCGATCCCAACCCTGCCAACCGCGCCATTTATGTCGGCGGCCAAACGCTGGCTCCAGGCGGCGGCGCCGTTGAATTTAAAATCCCCGCGGGCAGCTATGTTTGTTACGGCTACCAATGGCCGGAGCCGAGCCGAGCCGCATTGACCGACGCCATTACCTTCCGCCAGGGCGGCGCCGCCGTGCCGAGCCTCACATTTTACCGTCACGACGGGACCAACGGCGATCCCCATTTCAACCCGAATTATCCGTTCAAGATGCGCGGACGCATTGATCAAAATGGCAACGTCATCGGCGGCCAAAACGTCAGCAATCGCGTCTATGCCATCGACATCCCCATTGTCACGAATGGCCTCATGGACGTTCTCGTGCGCAATGATGCTTCCTCCGCCAACGTCCTCGTCAAACTCGATGGCGGCGTCGATCTCAACAGCCAGATGGGCCTTGGCCCATTGACCAACCGCACGGCGCAAATGCTTGACCTGCGCGATAACAAGCCCGGTTATGCCACTGACGTTTTTCTTGGCTACGAACAAAGCGCCTCGGATTTTCGTTATGGCCCGGAGAAGTTCGCCGCCGCGGACATCACCCGCGACAATGTCACTGCTTCCAATGCCGAGACCTACGCCTACGTCGTCGGCGGCGGGAATTCTTTCGCGCCCGGCGCCGGCAACGGAGCCGCTGTCAATCAAAGCGCCGCCGCCTGGGTCTATCATAATCCTGGCGACGTCGTGAATATTGCGACCAATCCTCCCGCCGCGCAGTGGACGCCGCCTGCGGCCGGCCAGCCCGCCGACGTTTGGGTGAAAGTTGGCTATCAATTTCAAGTCAACCAGGGAGCCATTTACTACACTACCGACGGCAGTCAGCCGCAAGGCTCGTTCGGCGCGCCGCAAGGCACGACTCGTATTGCGCCTCTTTTCTGGAATGCGCCCGACAAGACCGATCCCACCATTGATTGGTGGAAAGGGACGATACCTGGCGCCGCGAACGCCAACGGCGCCGCCGTGCGATATGTAGTGGCGCTTTACAACACGAACATTGCGCCGATTTCCGATGCGCTGCCGGATAAGCGCTACGGCCTGGCGCAGTCATCCATCGTGAATTTCAACCCGTCCCAAGCCCTCGTTTGGACGGCGAACGATCTCAACACGAATAATGTTGCCGCCGGCTTAACGTCCGGGTTTCACATCATGCGCGCCCGCAGCTTTCTGCCGCGCTCCGGCAAATCCAGCGTGTTCAACACGTTTTCCCAGACCTTTTATTACGACGCCGGCCCGCCAGCCGAACAAATCGTTTCGCCCGCGCCAGGCGCCACTCTCACCAGCGGCACGACGACGATCATTGTGCGCGCCGACAACAGTTGCACGGGCGCGGCGTTTAATATAAATGACAGCAATCCTGGCAACGACGACGCCGTCACGGGCGTCCGCCACGGCAATGGTTTGAGCAATGGCGCTCCGGTTTTTGTCTCGGTCGCGCCCTCGGCCAACACGCCTTCCCTCGACGCCCTCTATCCCGATCTGCCCGTGGAATTTCACTTCCTTTATGCCGCCGTGCCCGCGTCTGGCTCTGCCGTCATTTCCGTCCACTTGAGCGAAATCACCACCCAACTTTTTCCCGACCGCGTTGGCGTGGTTACGCAAACTTTTTCCACCGCCGCGCCCGCGCCTGTCTTGCAAATCAACAGCCCCGCGCAAGATGGCGCCGCCTTTTTGCTCGCGTCCACGGATACCGTCACGTTCACCGCCTGTTTCTCGCAGAATTTGGCCGTGGATGCATCGCCCTTCACCGTTACGGTCAACGGCGCGCCCGCCCCGCCCGGCGCCCTGTCCGTCGGCGGCGCCGGTTGCGCTGCCGGTCTGTCCCGCTTGAATTTCGCCTGGACGGGCGCCGCGCCGGGCACGAATTTGCTCAACTTCCATTACCAGGGCGACCCAACGCTGGACGCCGCGCGCACCGTTGTCGTCTTTGATCCGCATACCAGCCTTCCCGCCTATCAACATTACGTGGCTGGGGGCGACCTGAAAATCGGGTCAGTCAATAATGGCTTGGTCACCTGGGACAATGTCGCCGGGAAAAAATACCAGGTCTTGGCCGCCACCAACCTCAGCCAGCCCTTTCAAGCCATCAGCCCCGTGCTCGCCTCCACCAACGCATTTTTTGATTCCGCCTTTTCCAATCGGCCGCAAAAATTCTACCTGATCCAGGTGTTCCCTTAAAACATCCGGTCCAGCGGAGAATTGGGTTTGGCCGTCGTCCAATAACTTTCTGTTTGGCCGCGTTTTAAGCGCAAGGGATCCTGCCCGCAAATTCGCAACACCATCCCCATCGGCGTGATGACGAATATAAAAATCAGGCTCAAGGCCACGAAGCCGACCGCTTGCGCCATGCCAAATCCCACTCGCACCGACCAGCGATAGAAACCGCGAAAGGTTTTTGGCCGCGCCACGGCGAGCGCCGCGACGACAGCTAAAAATCCCAGGATGCCCAGCCAGGGGCGATTGGGTAAAACGCGCCAGCGCAGCACGCAGCTCAAAATGGCCGCGCCGCCCACGGTCAGGAGCGTCACCTTGCGCCATTCCTTTGGATCTTCTTTGAGGCGGAGTTTCATGGTTAATCCGCTTGCGGCGCCACGCGCCGTTGCGCTTTCGGTTGCGCCGTGCGCTCCAGGACAAAGCTCCCGATGACCAGGTAATCCATCTCCGTGTTCACAAAACAGCGGTAGGCGTCGTCAGGATCGCAAACGATCGGCTCGCCGCGCACGTTAAAGGAAGTATTGACTAGCACCGCGCAGCCGGTCGCCGCTTCAAATCGCCCGAGCAAATCGTAGAGCAGGGGATTGTCTTTGCCATCCACGGTTTGAATGCGCGCCGAGTAATCCACATGGGTCACCGCCGGCAGCGTCGAGCGCTCCTGTTTGAGCAGATCCAACCCCGTAACGTTGGCGGGCGGCGTTTTGCGCAGCGCTTTCTGCACGGGCGCGACGATCAGCATGTAAGGTGATTCGCCGTCCAATTCAAAATAATCCTGCGCCCGCTCTTTCCGCACGATGGGCGCGAAGGGTCGGAAAGACTCCCGAAACTTCACTTTCAAATTCATCACCGATTGCATCTGCGGCGAACGCGCATCACCCAAAATCGAGCGGTTCCCCAAGGCGCGCGGCCCAAACTCCATCCGTCCCTGCACCCAACCCACGACCTTCCCGGCCTTCAGCAACTCCGTGGTGAAATCCAATAATGCGTCGCGCTCCAGTTTTTTATAAACTGCCCCGCAAGCTTTTAGGGTCGCCTCGATTTCCGCATCCGAATATTCGGGCCCGAGCAATGATCCGCGCATGGCATTGGTGGTTCGGGCGCCGCCGCCGGCGCGCCACGCCGCCAAGGCCGCCCCCACCGCTCCGCCCGCGTCGCCGGCGGCCGGCTGAATCCAAATGTCGTCAAAAATCTTTTCGCGCAGGATCCGTCCATTCGCCACACAGTTCAAAGCCACGCCGCCCGCCATGCAGAGATATTTTTTCCCGGTGAGCGCGCGCGCGAATTTGGCCAGGCGCACCATGATTTCCTCCGTCACCGCCTGGATTGAGCGCGCCACATCCATGTGCCGGGCCGTGATCGGCTCCTCGGCGCGGCGCGGCGGCCCGCCCAG
>DASZMX010000060.1:0-38170 GCA_035551475.1 Verrucomicrobiia bacterium | reverse complement strand
AATCTTTGCTAAAATGCCTGACCAAAACAGACCGAACGATCCAGATAAAGGCGACAAACGGAACGGTGACATGAAACTCCCGCCCCGGACCATGATGATGTGGATCGGCATCATCGCGCTGTTCGTTGTCTTGATGATGCTGCGCGGCACCGCGGATTCACGCACTGAGGAACTTCTCTCCTACCCGCAATTGCTGGACAAACTGACCAACAACCTGGTCGTGCCCAAATCGGGCAAAATCATTTACGGGCTGCAATCGCCCGACATCAAGCGCATCACCGGCTCCTATTACGCCGGGGTGGACAAGGACGGGAAGCGCATCGAGACGCCTTTCAAGCTGGAAACGGATTTCTCGGACAAGATGAAGGACACGCTGCTGACGTCCGGCCAATTTCGCTCCACGAATAATAACAACATCCTCTGGGGTGTTTTCCTGAACACGCTCTTGCCCTTCATCCTCGTGCTGGGCGTGATCTACTTCTTCATCTTCCGCCAGATCAAAATGGCCGGCAAAGGCGCGATGAGCTTTGGCAAAAGCCGGGCGCGCATGATGAACAAGGAGAAGAACAAGATCACTTTCAAGGACGTCGCGGGCGTCGAGGAAGCGCGCGAGGAGGTTTCGGAGCTGGTGGAATTTTTGAAGGACCCGAAGAAATTTCAAAAGCTCGGCGGGCGCATCCCCAAGGGCATTTTGATGGTCGGCGCTCCCGGCACCGGCAAAACGCTCCTGGCCAAGGCGATTGCCGGCGAAGCGGATGCCTCGTTCTTCAGCATCAGCGGCTCCGATTTCGTGGAAATGTTTGTGGGCGTCGGCGCCAGCCGCGTGCGCGACATGTTCGAACAGGCCCGCAAAAACACGCCTTGCCTGATTTTCATCGATGAAATTGACGCCGTCGGACGCAGCCGCGGCCACGGTTGGGGCGGCGGCAATGACGAACGCGAACAGACTTTGAACGCGTTGCTGGTCGAGATGGACGGATTCGACACCCAGGACGGCATTATCATCATCGCCGCCACGAACCGGCCCGATGTGCTCGATCCCGCGCTCCTGCGCCCGGGACGTTTTGATCGCCAGATCATGGTCAGCCTGCCCGATGTGCGCGGGCGCGAAGCGATTTTGAAAGTGCACGCGCGCAACGTGAAATTGGATCCGATTGTCAATTTGTCCGTGATTGCCCGCGGCACGCCTGGCTATTCCGGCGCGGATTTGGCGAATCTCTTGAACGAAGCCGCCCTGCTCGCCGCCCGCACCAACAAAAAATCCATCGGCATGGCCGAATTGGAAGAGGCGCGCATCAAGGTCCGCATGGGCCGTGAACGCCGCAGCATGGCCATGACCGAGGAAGACAAGCGCTGCACCGCGTGGCACGAAGCCGGACACGCGCTCGTCAATGTGCTGCTTGAGCACACGCATCCTTTGCACAAAGTCACGATCATCCCGCGCGGCCAATCGCTCGGCTCGACCATGTCGCTGCCGGAAGTCGATGTCCTGAATCATCGCCGCAAGGAAATGCTGGATTTGATCGCGATGATGATGGCCGGACGCATCGCTGAGGAAGTCATCTCGGGCGATATTTCGAGCGGCGCCGCCGGCGACATTCAACAAGCCACCTCCGTCGCGCGCGCGATGGTGTGCCAATGGGGCATGAGCGAGAAGCTCGGCATGGTCTTGTATGGCAATGACCATGACCAATTTCTGGGACGCGACATGCCGCACCGCGCGGATTACAGCGAATTTACCGCGCAGGAAATTGACGAGGAAGTCAAACGCATCACCAACGAAGGTTATGCGCGCGCCAAAAACTTGATCGAGACGCATCGCGACAAGCTGGAAATGATCGCCAACGCCTTGCTCGAATACGAAACTTTGGATGGCTCGCAAGTGGACGACATCGTGCGCAAAGGCACGTTCACGCCGCCCGAGCCGACTCCGAAAGTCGATCCGCCTTCCGGCGCCGTGGCGGTCACGCCTCTGCCGGAAGTCAGCAAGCCCATCCCGCCGAAATTGCCGGGCTTCGGCACGGCGGCGCCGGCGCCCGTCTAAGCGAGCCGCGGCGCGCGATGATTATCGCCCCCTCATTGCTGGCCTCCGATTTCACGCAACTCGGCAAGGAAGCCGCGCGCGTGCAGCGTTCGGGCGCCGACTGGCTGCACCTGGATGTCATGGACGGCCATTTTGTGCCGAACATTTCCTTCGGCCCCGCCGTCGTGGCCGCCGTGCGTCCGCTCAACAAATTGGTCTTTGACGTCCACTTGATGTGTTCGCGCCCAGAGGTGTTGCTCGAGCGTTTCGCCAAAGCCGGCGCGGACCGCATGACCATTCATGTGGAGCTGGACGAAAAAGTCGGCCCGCTGATTTGGAAGATTCGCTCCTTTGGCAAACAGGTCGGGCTCGCAATCAATCCGCCCACCGCCATGGAAGCCATCGAGCCGTTCCTCGACAAAATTGATTCGCTGCTCGTGATGACCGTCAATCCGGGGTTTGGCGGCCAGGAATTCATCACCGAATGCCTCCCCAAAATTCAGCAGGCCCACGCGTGGCGCAAGGAGCTCGGCCTGAAATACCGCATCGCCGTGGACGGCGGCATCCAGAACCACACCGCCACGCAATGCGCCGAGGCGGGCGCGGACACGTTCATCAGCGGCACCGCCCTCTTCCAGCAACACAGCCTTAAAACCGCCGTCAGCAAAATGCGCGCGCTGGCGCACAAACACGGTCGCTCCCACGCCTGAGCCAACGCGGGCGGCGCGGCCACCGCGGCTTCTCGCCGTGATTGCAAAATCCCGCCCATGCGTTAAATCGTATTCAGAACATCTATTTCATGACTTCGATCAAATTTGGCACGGATGGCTGGCGGGCGGTGATGGCGGAGGATTTTACCTTTGCCAATGTCGATCGGGCGGCGCAAGCGACGGCGGATTATTGGCAAGCCCATCCGCCGTCGGGCGCGGGACGCCAGGTGGTCGTCGGCTACGACCGGCGTTTTCTGTCAAATGAATTTGGCCGGCGCGTGGCGGAAATATTCGCCGGCAACGGTTATGGCGTCGTCCTCAGCGATTGTCCCGCGCCCACGCCTTCGGTCTCCTACGCCGTCAAAAGCCTGAAGGCCACCGGCGGCGTGATGATCACCGCCAGTCACAATCCCGCCATTTTCAACGGCTACAAGCTCAAGGCCCATTACGGCGGCTCGGCCGATTCCGCCATTTGCCAGAGCGTGGAAACCTTCCTGGACCGCCAGCCGCCCACCGCCGCCGGATTTGATGAAGCGGTGAAAGCGGGAAAAATCGAGACGCGGGACCTGCGCGCCGCGCATTTCAAGGCGGTCAAGGCGCTCGTGGATTTCAAGTTGATCGCGAAATCGAAATTGCGTTTCGCGCATGAATGTTTGTTCGGCGTGGGCGCGGGCTGCTTCGACCAACTCCTGCGCGGCACGACCTGCCGCGTGACCAATCTGAACGCCGCGCACGATCCCAATTTCGGCGGGATCAACCCGGAACCCATCGCGCAGAATTACGGGCCGAGTTCCGCGTATTTAAAAAAACATCCGCACGACCTTTGCCTGGTCACCGATGGCGACGCCGACCGCGTAGGCGGCATGGATGGCCACGGACGGCCCTTGACGACCCACAATATTATTTCATTGCTGCTGCATCATTACATCGTCAATCGCGGGCGGAAAGGCCGCGTGATCAAGGCGCTGACCACCACCTCAATGGTGGACAAAATGTGCGCGCATTACGGAATGGAATTGGTCGAGACTGGGGTCGGCTTCAAATACATTTGCGTGGAGATGCTCAAGGGCAACGTGCTGCTTGGCTTTGAGGAAAGCGGCGGCATCGGGTTTCCTGAACTGATGCCAGAGCGCGACGGCATCGCCGCCGGCATGATGCTGCTGGAGTTGCTCGCGACAGAAAAGGTCTCGATCAACGAGTTGCTGGCGCGATTGACCCGCCAGTTTGGGCCGCATCATTACGCGCGCCTCGACACGCATTTCCCGCTGGAAAAACGCGCGGCGCTGATGGAGTTCTGCGCGAAAAACCCGGTGGCCCGGCTCGGCGCCTCACCGCTGGCGGACGTCAAGACTTTTGACGGTGTCAAGATGATTTCCAAGGACGGCTCCTGGCTGATGCTGCGCGGCTCCGGCACCGAGCCCATCCTGCGCATTTACGCCGAGACGAAAACCGCGGCGGGCGCGCAAAAGCTGCTGCGCGACGGGGTGGCATTGACGAAGCGGGTTTAGTCCGGGACAATGGCCGTGTGATTGCGCTGGTCGATTACGATTCCGGGAACATGCGCAGCGTCGAGAAGGCGCTGCGCCAGGTTGGGGCCGATGTGCAATTGGTGCGGGACGTTGCCGGCTTGAAAAACGCCCGGGCCGCGGTGCTGCCGGGCGTGGGCGCCTTCGACGATTGCCTCAACGCCATGCGCAAACAAGAGCTGCTGGCAGGCCTGCGCGATTTCATCCAAAGCGGCCGCCCATTCCTGGGCATTTGCGTGGGCTATCAGGCGCTCTTTGAGCGCAGCGAGGAATTCAACAGTTGCGCGGCGGGCCTTGGCGTCTTTCCGGGCAAGGTGGTGCGCTTCGCCGACCAACCGGGCCTCAAGGTCCCGCAAATCGGCTGGAACCAATTGACCGTGCTGCAGCCGGAATGCCCGCTTTATCGCGGCGTGCCCTCCGGCAGCTACGTGTATTTCGTCCACAGCTTTTTTCCGCAACCTGCCGACCCGCGTCTCGCCGCCACCGAAACCGATTACGGCGGCAAATTCGCCTCCTCCATCTGGCGCGACAATGTGTATGCGACCCAATTTCACCCGGAAAAAAGCCAGGCGGTCGGGCTGCGTTTGCTGAAAAATTTCGTCGCCCTGGCCGATGCTTGAAAGATGGGGATTCTTTGTTAGGTTTACCACGGTCGTCACTTAATGGAATCAAACTAAACTCTTATGGCATACGAACTACCTCCTCTCCCCTACGCGAAGGAAGCCCTGGAACCGCACCTGGATGCGGCCACGATGGAAATTCATCATGACAAGCACCATGCGGCCTACGTCACCAATTTGAACAAAGCGGTGGCCGGCAAAGCCGACCTCGAAAAGAAAACGGCGGAGGAATTGATCAGCAACCTCGACGCCGTGCCTGCGGACATTCGCGGCCCGGTGCGCAATAACGGCGGCGGCCATGTCAATCATTCGTATTTTTGGAAATGGCTCGCCCCCCACGCGGGCGGCGCGCCCACCGGCCCGCTGGCGGACGACATCAAGGCCACCTTTGGCAGTTTCGACGCCTTCAAGGAAAAGATCGAAGCCGCCGGCGTCGGACGTTTCGGCAGCGGCTGGTCCTGGCTCGTGGTCAACCAAGGCAAGCTGGAGATTGGCTCCACGGCCAATCAGGACAATCCGATCATGGGCAAAGCCGTGGCGGGAATTGAAGGCCGCCCGATCTTCGGCATCGATGTTTGGGAACATGCCTACTACCTCAAATACCAAAATCGCCGCGCCGAATATTTGAAAGCGATTTGGAATGTCGTCAATTGGGCCGAGGTCGCCAAACATTACACCGCGGCTAAGAAATAACCCGATCCTGTTTAATCGCCGGCGGATGCCTCGTGTGTCCGCCGGCTTTTTTCGTCTCGCCCCTTCCGAAAATCCCGGCATCGGTTATGCTGATGGTTAGAGTATGACTAAATCATCTGTTCCATTCGTAGCGATGGCAGTGATGGTGATCCTGGCTCTCGCCCACCGGGTGAGCATGGCGATTAACGCCTTGGCTCCAACAGGTTATGAGGACGAAGACGGGTTTCATTTTGGCGGTCCGTCGCAAGCAGATTAAAGCGCCACGGCGCTGAGTTAGAAGGAGATGCACGCGTGGGTTGTCCGCATTCGGTGCAGCGAAAACGCGCTTTTGTCTCAAGGAGAGACACTTACCCACCTTTCATTAGTTTGACACTTTGGTCTTTTCCCCGTTCCGGCGGTTCCGAGGATTGCCGCACTTCTCCATCGGGGATTCGCTTGTCTAGTTTGGGGGATTGAGGGCCTTCTTGAGGGCCTCGCCGATCGCCGGACCTCGCAATCCGCGCTCCACTATCTTTCCATCGGGCCCAATCAAGAAAATAGCCGGAATGCCATCCACGCCGTATTGATTCGGCACGTCTGTCTGCGACCATTCGCCCAAAAAGCCCTGGCGCCATTTAATGCCATTCTTCCGCGCGAACGCCCGCGGGGCGGCCGCCTCCTGATCCAGGCTGAGGCTGATCATGACACATTGGCCGCCAAAGGCGTCATACGCCGCTTTAAGGTTCGGCATTTCCGCCACGCACGGCCCGCACCACGTCGCCCAGAAGTCAAGTAGAACGTAGCGCCCCCGGAAATCCGCCAACTTCAAATCCCCGCCGTCCAATGCCTTCACCGCGAACGCCGGCGCCGCGTCGCCCGCCTTCAATTCGTGCCGCGCCGAAATCTCCACCACGCCCAAATCCAGCGGCGCCTCGCCCACCGCCACCTCCTGGCTGGCCATCCCAACCGGCTTCCCAGCCTGCGCCACTTGCGCCCGCAATTGATAACGCCCCGGCGCCGCGTCCTTGATCGTAAAATATCCCTGCGCATCCAGGCTCACGGCGAGCGAACGCTGCGCCTGCCGCCATTTTTTGCCCGCGCTGCTGCGCAAAAAGTCATGCATCAGCCGCGCTTCCGTCAGCGCATCCTCTGACTCCAACCCCGGCGGCTTTGGCGCCACGGGGGAAAACGTGATTTCCTGGTCGTGGGCCCAATCGATCCAATCATTGTAATTCTTGACCACAAATCGCCCCGTGACATCGTGCGCCACGCCGCGCGCGAGTTGGAAATCAAAGCTCTGGTCGCCGTCGCCCGTCAAGCTGCGGTCGCTGTCTGCCGGCAGATAACCCTCCGCCCGCACGCCGATTTCATACGCATCGTCCTTGGCGTCCATCTCCACTCGATAATGCCCGGCTTCGGAAACCGCTTCCTGCCGCGACGTGATGACCGCCGTCCCGCGATATTCTGTCAAATTAATGGTAAATTTCTTCACCGGCTGGCCGCTCGAACCATCGGTGACAATTCCATCGGCTTCGACGCCATCGCCCTCTTTTTCATGGCGCAATACCGCGGTTTTCTCCCCGCCCCCGGCGGCCCAGGTTGGTTCGGAACGCGCGTGAAAACCGGGCGCGCCGATGAGGTACGGATACTCGCCCGCCGGAGCGGCGCTCCACTCGAAGCGACCCTCGGCATCCGTTTCGGCGCTCCAATCAAACTCGAGCGGCGCTCGCCCCGCGCGGTCGAGCTGCACCCGCGCGCCGCTGATCGGCTGGCCGGTTTCATCCACCACCCGGCCCTTTAACGCCAATCCCGGCCGCAACGAAATCGTCAGGGGCGCCAGCCCGTTGGTCAGCGTCACCACGACCGTCTGTGGCGCCCAGTCGGCGGCTTGCACTGTCAAGACCATTTCACCGGCCCGCAAATTGGACAGTTCAAAACGCCCGTCCGAGTCCGTTTCCCGCGTCACGGCGGGATTGTGCCATTCGTAATCCTTCGTCACGGTCACGCGCGGGACGGGCTGGCCGGCCGGATCAAGCACGCGTCCGGCCAGCACAATGCCGTGGCCCAGCGTGAGCACGGCGCGGCCCGCCAAAAAATCCTGCTCCGGCAACGCCACAATGTTCGTGTCGTCCTCATTGGTGACGCAGGCATAGGTGGCCGGCCGATAATCCGCCGCCCCAACCCGGAAAACCAACTGGCGAAAATTAGCGGGCGCTTCGCTATTGGTCCATCGCCCCGCCTCATCCGCGCGCTCGCTATGATAGTTGGGCGCCACCACATTCCTTTCCCGCTCGACCCCGCCGGCGAGCGGCCCCGAAAAAATGATTTTGGCCCCTGGAATCGGTTGTCCTTTCTCGTCCTTCACCCAACCGCCGATGCCCACGCCCTTGGCCAGATGCGCCACATAATTCGTGGGCATGTCCTCATTTGTATCCTGTTGCGCCTGGGACCATGTGACCATCTCGGTGACATAGCCTGGTTTGGCGAGCGTCAGGCGATAGGAAAAGCTTCCTGGTTTGGGCGCGGGCAGCGGGATCGCGCAAAGCCCATTGGTGTCCGACTCTTTCTCCCCTCGCACCCACGAACGCACGCGCACGCCCGCCAAGGGTTGCTGCGACGCCGCGTCCAGGACTTGGAGTTGCAGTTGACGCGGCGCGTTGGTGACCAGTTGGCCGCGCGCGGTCGCGCCCAACGCCGCCCAACCAGCCGCCATGAGCAACATGGAGAAAATGCGCGTCACGCCAAACCACCGTAGCGCCGCGCGCCGCCAAAAGAAATCCCGAAAGCGGGTCCTCTAACGCAATGAAAACCAGCCCAGAGCCGCCCAATCCTGGAACCACTCCTGCACCGGCGCCTTGGCTCCCGCTCCGCCCAGGGCGGCGCCGAGCGATTTCCCAGACGCCAGCATCGTCAATACTTTAAACTGCGCGCGCGATAGCCGTTTGTAATGGACCACATTGCGATGACGATGCGCCGCCAGCCAAATGGGTTCCCGTGGCGGTCGGGCGGGGTGGCGCTGCCGCCGCGTCCCGGTGGAATCTTCCACGGCGTTGCTGGCCTCGCCGCGAAAACGGTCGAGGCCGCGCAGCGCGATCAGATAACTGTCCAGCGGATAATCCAGCCGCAGCAACGTTATGTAAGGCTGCAGCCGCAATCGTATTTGCCCGGGCGCGCGGCCCGCCAAATCTTCCGCCGTGAGCGTCGGCCGGGACGCATTGTCAAACGCCTCGATGTGCGCCCACTCCAATCGCGCCATTTGCACGGCCACAACCGGACAATTTTCCGCCTGCATAAACTTCGGCAAATGCCGCCCCAGGTTGCGCAGCGTAAAACTGGTGGACGGATGCCGCGCCAAGTACGCCGTCGCGAGGCGTTGAAACCGCCGCCCGCCCAGCAGCGCGCGCACGCCGGGAAAATCATCGTAGAGGCAATCCAGGACGCGGAACCAGTACTGTCGATTATAAATTTCCAGCCGCTCGAAGGAAGTCAGCCGCGCATTCGGCTTGATCAGGGCTTCCGCCGCCGCGCGATTTTCGCGGCTCATCCCCTGCCCCGCCATCGGGCGCATGATCGCGCGCGCCATCCGCCGTTGCAACGCCTGCAAGGCGTCAGGCGCGGGCCGTAAGCGCGTCGAGGAATTTGTTCGCTTTGCGGGCTTCATGATGAACTTCGTCGAAGCTGGGGATGTGCGCGTCCCATTCCAGGAGGGTGGCGGCGCGCCCGGTGCGGGCGAGGGCGCGCGCGTACAGTTTCCAGACCGGCGGAATCACCGGATGATCATGGGTGTCAAGTATGTATTTCTCGTAACGCGAATGCCCCGCGATGTGAATTTGCGCCACGCGCTCCGCCGGAATGAAATCAACGTAGGCCGCCGGATCGAAATCGTGGTTGAAGGACGACACGTATATATTATTGACATCAAGCAGAATGCCGCAATCCGCCTGCTCCACCACCTCCGTGAGAAATTCCCACTCCGTCATTTCCGAGGCGTGAAACTCCGCGTAGCTGCTCACATTTTCCACGGCAATGGGCGTTTCCAGGTAATCCCGCGCCTCGCGAATCTTGCGCGCCGCCACCCGCGCGGCCGCAAAGGTGTAAGGCATCGGCAGGAGGTCGTGCGTGTAACGCCCGTCCACGCTGCCCCAGCACAGGTGATCGGAAAGCCACGGCGTGCGGGTCCGCCGCACCAGCGCCTTGAGTTTTTTCAGGCGCGCGCGGTCCAGCGGATCGGTCGAGCCAAAATACATCGAGACGCCATGCTGGATAACGCGGTATTGCTCAAGGATCTGGTCCAGAATTTCCAGCGGACGCCCGCCGTCCACCATGAAATTCTCGGAAATAATTTCAAACCAATCCACCACGGGCCGGCGCTCGAGGATGTGCCGGTAGTGCGGGATGCGCAGGCCGATGCCCACGCCAAGATCCTGGAACCCGTTAAACGGATTGGCCGGCACCGCTCAGGACTTGCTCGCTTTGGCGGCTTCCTTCTGCGCTTTCTTCCAATCCTTAATATCCTTCTTGGTGATTTCGCAGCCGCCCTTGCCTTTGCAGGAATTCTTGAATTTGCAGCCTTTGTCGCCGGATTTGCATCCGCCCAGGCCCTTGCAATCGTTGGAGCCGGCGCAGCTCTGCACCTTCGGTTCGGCGGTGGCAGCCTTGCCCGGCGCCACTTGGCTGGGAGCGTTTGTGTCGTCGGCTGCGACGCGCTGAATGACCGCCCCATTGAGCAGGCCGGTGATGGCGGCGGCGACGAGCAGTGTGCGTGGTGTTCTTTTCATAGGTTTGAATGGGACGCGGACACGCCCGATTAAAACCCGCGCCGCCACGCCGTTCAAGAGTAAAGCGGCCAGTCCTAAAGGGGCGGGATCAACCGCCCCTTCGACCAAGCCTCAACTTAAACGCGGCGGGCTGTGAAAATCCCTGCGAGCAACATCACCAGGAAAATGACGGCAAAGATAAAGAACAGCGTTTTGGCCACGGCCGCCGCTGCTCCTGCAATGCCCCAAAAACCCAGCAACCCCGCAATGATTGCCACCACGAAAAACATTAATGACCATCTTAACATGGCGACAATCTCCGGGCGAAGAAGTCCGGCGCCAATGGGGGATTTCCACGAATCCCGCGCCCTGCGCGGGGCTTAAGCCCGCCAGCGGCGCGCTTTCATTTCGTATCGGGGCAAAGCCCCAGGCGCCGCCACCGTTATCGGAATGCGCAAGTTGAAGGCCGCGTGCAAGGCGAGCTGAAGGCGCTGCACCAGGGCGGCGGAATCCGTGCAATCGGCCGCCGGCTCGATTTGTAATGTCAACTCCGCCAGGCTGCCCGACCGATCCAGTTGTGCTTGATACTCCACGATTTCTGCGAAACCGCGGAGCACATCTTCGAGCGCCGTGGGATAGACATTCACTCCGCGCACAATGACCATTTCATCCACGCGGCCCAAAATGCCGCCCGCCAGCGCGCGGTCAGGCCGCCCGCACGCGCAGGCGGCCGCGAATTGCGCGCGGTCACCCGTGCGATAGCGCAGCAGCGGCGACGCGGTGCGGGTCAGCGTTGTCAAGACCAATTCGCCCGGGGCGCCGGGCGCCGCGGGCCGGCCGTTGTCGTCGATAATTTCCGCAAGATAAGCGTTCTCCAGGATATGCAAGGCGCCGGTTTGATGCGGGCATTCGCAGCTCACCGGCCCGGTTTCGGTCATCCCATGATGATCGACAATGCGAGCCTGCGGCCAATAACTCTGCAAGCGCCGCCGGGTCGCCGGCACGCTGCCGCCCGGTTCGCCGGCCACAATCAGCGCGCGCACCGCGCTGTCACTTACAGGACGCCCCGCGGCGGACGCCGCCTCTGCCAGGCGCAAGGCGTAGCTTGGGGTGCAGCACAGGACTGTGGCGCCATTGTCAAGTATGGCGCGCCACCGGCCTTCGGTGCTGAGCCCGCCCCCCGGCAAACAAAGGCAGCCCAGATCCTGCGCCGCGTCAAACGCCAGCCAAAAGCCCAAAAACGGCCCGAACGAAAACGCAAAATAAATCCGGTCGCCCGCCTGCACGCCGGCGGCGCGGTAAATCGCTTTCCAGCTCTCCACCATGCTGCGCCAGCTTTCCGGGGTGTCGAGCCAGCGCAGCGGGGCGCGCGTCGTGCCGCTGGTTTGGTGAAACCGCGTGTAAGATTCCAGCGGAAAGGTGAGGTTCGTCCCGAACGGCGGCGCGCCCGCCTGGTCATCGATCAATTCCTGTTTGGTGGTGAAGGGAAACCGCGCGGAAAAATCCGCCAAGCTCGCCACCGCCGGATTGAGCCCGCCTAATTTGGCGCGGTAAAAACCGTTGCGCGGCAGCATCTCGGCGACAAGATGGCGCAAACGCGCGAGCTGGCCGGCTTCGATTTCCGCGCGCGAGGGAGTTTCCAACATCAGGATTGCGCGGTCTTCGTGACGACCGCCGCCGGCGCATGAGCCTTGGGCGGAGGCGGCTTGAAGAAGGTCACCAGGCAGCCGCCCGTCGCCGCCATCACGATGCCGAGATAAAACGGCCACCGAATCGAACCCCACCCGTTCTCGGGCGGATTCATTAATAGCGCCACCACCGCGTTGACGATCGGCGCGCCCGCAAAAACAATCGACATCACGACGCCCGGTTTCCCGTCGTTGCTAAACGCCAGCAGCACGCAAAAGGCGCCAATGGCGCCGACGATGCCCGCAACCAATGACCACCCCATTCCGGCGGAAGGAAAACTCCAATCCGCCTTGCGCATCATCAGCATGAGCAAAGGCGCGAGGATCGCTGTCAAGAAATAAGCCAGGCCGACAAACAGAAATGCTTTGTACAAGCCGTTGGCCTGATCCTTCATGGCCACCTGGCCGGAATGCAGAAAAATTCCATAAAGTCCCCACGAAACGACCGTCATTAACGCAAAAATAAGCCAGCTCATATTCTAAAGACGTTCCACTCAGCGATTGATTCAAGGACAACGAGACCGTAAAGACCATAGATGGCCCTGCGCCGAATTGCAATTGCTCTTCTTGTCACGCTGGCCGCCGCCGCCCAGGAGCTGCCGCTTCCCCCGCGCCCAAGCTTGGCCCCGGGCGGCCGCGAGGTGGCGCAGCAAGTGCAGGACGTCCCCATCGCGGAGCGCGAAGCGGAACTGACGCGCCAAATTCTCTCGGGCAACGTGCCGTCATTTCTGCGCCGCCTCTGCCCGGTCGCCGTAACGAATGTGGACGGCGGCCACACCCATTGGGCGGTTTTTTTTGTGGCGCCGGATTATTTGAGCGTGGGGTCGGATGACGATTTCTTCTTTACTCCATTGCGCCCCGCCACCGCGCAGCTCATCGCCGAACGTCTCGACGCCTGCCTGCCCACCCCAAAAATGGTCGATGCCATTTATCACGCCGCCGCCGTCAAACTTCCGCCTCTGCCCATACCGCCGACCCCGGCGATGACAACCGTCCCGGTGTTTCTGGCGCATAGCGACCTGCTGCGCGCCCAGCGCACGGCGCCGCTTGGTCTGCTCACCGCCGGCGATAAAAAAGATGTTGTCGTCACTGCGCGCCTGACCAATGCGCCCGGCAAAGTGGCAATTTACGGCTGGCACAATACCAACGGTGTCGCGATCCAGCCGCTGTATCTCGGCCACACCGCGGAATGGGCGGATTACAGCCACGGCATTCGGCTCGTGCAACAAAACGTCATCGTCGATGGGACCAACAGTTCCGTGCGCCACATTCTCGCCGATCCCAAACTCTGTGCGCTGCTCAGTGACGAAGGCCCCGTGGAAGAGCCGCGTTATCCCGCCTTCGGCGAACGCATTTCCTCCTTCACCTTGGCGCCCGACGTCCGCGTCCAGATCAACGCCCCCGCGCCCGAAAATTTCGCCTCGAACAAGCCGGTCTGGCTTATTTTTTACGCGCTGCCCAATGGCAGTTCCATCGCCCAAACCGCCGGCCGCATTTTAGCTCCGGGCGAAGACTGGCATTTCGACATCCAGCACATCGCCGCCCAAACCCGATTCCTTCGCGCCCTCGTCACGAACCAGATCATCGTAACCGTTTATCTGGAAGCTGCGGGCAAAAGCTGGCCGGCTTGGCGCAAGACCCATGGCGACGCCGGGATCCCCGCCCTGTTCGATTCTGTCAAATCGAAATTTCCCACCAACAAAATCGAGATAACCCTGGCCAGCCATAGCGGAGGAGGAAGTTTGCTCTTTGGATACTTGAACGCCGTGGCCCGCATCCCCGACGACGTCGAGCGCATCGCTTTCTTAGACAGCGACTACGGCTACGATCCAGCCCTGGGCCACCGCGACAAACTCATCGCGTGGCTCAAAGCCTCCGACCGTCACGCGCTCTGCGTGCTGGCGTACAACGACGCCATTGCGCGCCTGAACGGCAAAGCATTTGTCAGCGCGGAGGGCGGCACATGGGGCCGCAGCCAGGCGATGCTCCGCGACTTGACGGCGGACTTTACTTTTTCCAGCCGCACGAACGCCGCCGGCTTGGAATTTCATACCGCCGCCGCCGGCCGGATTGAATTCCTGTTGCATGAAAATCCTGAACGCAAAATTCTGCATACGCTCCAAGTGGAACGAAACGGCTTTATTCACGCCCTGTTGAGCGGCAGCGCGCTCGAGAACGCCGGATACGAGTATTACGGCGAGCGCGCTTACGCCAACTGGGTGCGATAAGCCACCGATGGCGCGGCGATCAATCATACTTCGAGTTGTGCCGCACCTCATATTTGACCATCGCTTGCAATAGGACCCCGTCCTTCGCGTGGCACGGTCCGCCCATGGGTTGGAACCCCTCGGCAATGCGGTCGGCCACGTCCTGTTCCAATTCCGGGCCCGTGCGCCCGAACGCTATGATATATTTTGTGACTCTATTCATAATGCCTTTCCAATGGCTTTGTTTGACACTTCAAACCTCTCATCGCGGCCTCGGGGAAACAACCCGGAAGCGCCGGTAAGGGCGCTTCGCAGAGCGAAAAGGGGATTGAATTAACCCCGTGAATTAACCGCTTGCGCGCAAGCAGGTTGCCCTAGCCCCACGCGTTCCCACTCCAACAAGCGCACAAAACGCACCCCAAAATCGCCAAAGCATCGTACCGATAAAATGTTATACCTATTACATTTAATCGGTCGTCATCAAACGCCAAGAGAAGCGCGTGAATGGAAAAGCAGCGCAGCCTTGAATCGTGAGAAAGCCCCGGCATACTCTTGGCCCATGAACAAAGCCGTGCAGTGGAAGCTCTTTATCATGATGGTCCTGGAATTTTTTATCTGGGGCGCCTGGCTGCCTTTGATCTTCGGCTATCTCCCCAGCCTGCACTTCACCACGCTTCAGCAAACGTTGATTCTGGATGCGTTTCCCGTGGCGTCGATTATTGGCATGTTCTTTAGCAACCAATTCGCGGACCGGAATTTCGCGGCGGAAAAGTTTTTGGGGTTCAGCCAACTGGTGGGCGGGCTGGCAATGCTGGGGCTGGGATTCACCCGGGATTTCACGACGTTTTTCGTGCTGATGTCGGTGCATTGCCTTTTGTATGTGCCGACGGTTTCCATCGTGAACTCGATCACGTTCGCGAATTTGAAGGACTCCAAACAGTTCGGGTTGGTGCGCATGGGCGGAACGATCGGCTGGATTCTCGCGGCGTGGCCTTTCACTTTTATTTTTGTGGATTGGAATAAAGTCAATGCGGCGCATCCGATAGGGTTTATCAATTGGCTCTACACCGTCCTCGGCGCCGGGCTCACGGGCGCGGACCTGCAAAGCGCCACGCGCTGGACTTACATCGTGGCGGGTGTCGCATCGCTGCTGTTGGCGGTGTTCAGTTTGGCGCTGCCGCATACGCCGCCGAAGAAATCGGTTTCATCGGAAAATAAATTTGCTTGGGAAGAGGCGATGCGCCTGCTCGCGAAACCGTTCGTCCTGGTGCTTTGGATCGTCACGTTCGCGGACTCCTTTGTGCACAATTGTTTCTTCAACTGGGCGGGCACCTTCCTCAGCAGCCCGCAGGTGGGCATAGCGGGCAATTGGGTCATGCCGATCATGAGCATTGGGCAAGTGGCGGAGATTCTCACCATGGCCGTGCTCGGTCTGGCCTTGAAGCATCTCGGCTGGCGCACCACCATGATTTTCGGCATTTGCGGCCATCTCTTCCGCTTCCTGGTCTTCGCGTTTTTCCCGCAAATGACGGGGCTGATTGTGGCTGTCAATATTTTGCACGGCGTCTGCTATGCGTTTTTCTTTGCGGTGGTCTATATTTTCGTGGATGAACATTTTCCCTCGGATGCCCGCGCCAGCGCGCAGGGTTTGTTTAATGTCATGATTCTGGGCTTTGGCGTGATCGCCGCCAATTCGGTAGGTCCGTGGCTGCTGCAGAAAGTTTTCACGCACGGCGAAGTCACGGATTTTCGCGGGCTGTTCATGGTGCCGTCGGCGGTGGCGTTGTTGGCGATTATTTTGATGGCAGCGTTGTTTCACCCGCCGGATCGCGGGTCGGAACCGGCGCGCGCTTCTTGAGCATGACCGCTTTTGCCGCGATTTGCCTCGCGCTGATCCTTGCGAAATGGATCGCGCAACTTGCGTTGGAAGGCATGAACCAGCGGCATGTCCAGGCGCACGCGAAACATATCCCGGGAGCGCTGCGGGATGTGATGTCGCCGGAAAACTACGCCAAATCCGTGGATTACACCCTGGCCAAGGCGCGCTTTGAAAAAATCGAGTTGACCTGGCAAACCTTGATTTTGACGCTGGCGCTGTTCACTGGGGTGTTGCCGTGGTTTTACGCCAAGTTTCCTGCGCATTCGCTGTGGGCCGGCGCGGGATTTATTTTCGCCACGGGCATTCTTCTATCGCTCCCGGAATTGCCCCTGGAATGGCACGAGCAATTTCATCTGGAGGAGCGTTTTGGCTTCAACACCACCACGCCGGCGTTGTGGTGGATGGATCGGCTAAAAGGCATGGTTCTCAGCCTGGTCATTGGGCTGCCGTTGCTGACGTTGATCCTAAAATTGGTCGATTGGATGGGCGCGTGGTGGTGGTTTTGGGCGTGGCTTTGTGTGACAGTTTTTCAATTGGTCATGATGGTTCTGGCGCCGATTTTGATCATGCCGCTTTTTAATAAATTCACGCCGCTGCCGGAAGGGCCTTTGCGGGAGCGGTTGCTGGCGCTGGGGCAACGCGCCGGGTTCAGCGCGAAAGACATTCAAGTGATGGACGGCAGCAAACGCTCACGCCATTCCAACGCTTTCTTCACTGGCTTTGGGAGCTTCCGCAAAATCGTGATCTTCGACACCCTGGCACAGCAATTGGAGAACGCGGAATTGGAGGCGGTGCTGGCCCATGAAATCGGACATTACAAAAAACGGCACATCCCGAAAATGCTCGCGGCCTCGATGGCCGCCACGTTGCTCGGTTTTTACGCCATCTCCGTGCTGGCGCGGCAGGCCTGGTTTTATCACGATTTTGGTTTTGCCCCAGGCAGCATCGTCCCGGCATTTCTGCTCTTTGGCTTGCTTGCCGGGACGGTGACCTTCTGGCTTTCGCCGCTCACGCATTCCTTTTCGCGGCGTTACGAATACGAAGCGGATGCCTACGCGGCTGCGCTGATCAAGGCCACCCAACCACTCGTGGGCGCCTTGCGGAAATTGAACGAGAAAAATCTCAGCAATCTCACGCCGCACCCGATTTACAGCGGATTTTATTATTCGCACCCTACGCTGCTGGAGCGGGAGGCGGCGTTGGCGGAACAAAAAATCGCATAATCGAATCGCCGTGCTTGAGGACTTTCGTCTCAATCCACCACGGTGGCGCCTCCAGCGTGTCGCGCTTGGTGTGGCCGAGCACAAACACCCCCGCCGGACGCAATGCCTTGGGCAACGCGATGTCATCGAGCAACTGCTGCGCGAGTGACGTGGAGCGGCGTCCCACGTTTTTTTCGCCGTATGGGGGGTCGGCGAGAATGATATCGAACGACTCGGCCAATTGCGCCACGGCCACGAAAGCGTCCTGCACGCGAACTTCCAGGCGGGAATTTTCCAGGCGTGCCAGCGTGAGATTTTGGCGAATGAATTGGGCGTGACGGCTGGATTTCTCCACGCACACCGCGCGGGCCGCGCCGCGGCTGAGGCATTCGAGGCTCAACGCGCCGGTGCCGCCGAATAATTCCAGGACGGCGGCCTCAAGCACGCGGGGGCCGAGGCTGTTGAAGATGGCCTGCCGGACGAGGTCCGGCGTCGGCCGCACATCAAAGCCTTTGGGGACGTTGAGAATGGTCCCAGCGGCGGAGCCGCCAATAATTCTCATGGCCGGCGTTACACGCCTTTGCCAATGATGAACTTCACCAACTCCGCGACGCGGCAGCTATAACCCCATTCGTTGTCGTACCAGCTGACGAGCTTGAAGAAACGCTTGTTCAGCTCAATGCCGGAGCCTTTGTCGAAGATCGACGACGCGGCGGAATGCAGGAAGTCCGTGCTGACCACTTCATCCTCGGTGTATTCCAGGATGCCTTTCAAGTAAGTCTCGCTCGCCTTTTTCATCGCGGCGGAAATCTCGGCGTAGCTGGTGTCCTTGGCGGTCTTTACTGTCAAGTCAACGACGGAAACCGTCGGGCTCGGCACGCGGAAAGACATGCCGGTGAGCTTGCCTTTGACCTCGGGGCAAACCAGGGCCACGGCCTTGGCGGCGCCGGTGGTGGAGGGAATGATGTTGATGGCCGCGCTGCGTCCGCCTTTCCAATCCTTCTTGCTGGGGCCGTCCACGGTTTTTTGGGTGGCGGTGTAGGAATGGATGGTCGTCATCAAGCCTTCTTCCACGCCAAAACCTTCCTTCAAGAGCACATGCACCAAGGGCGCCAGGCAGTTGGTCGTGCAGGAAGCGTTGGAAATGATGTTGTGCTTGCCCGCGTCGTACTTGTCCTGGTTGACGCCGAGCACGAGGGTGATGTCCTCGTTTTTGGCCGGGGCGGAAATAATGACCTTCTTGGCGCCGGCGGCGAGGTGGCCCTTGGCTTTTTCGCCATCGGTGAAAAGGCCGGTGGATTCGATGACCAATTGCACGCCATGCTGCTTCCAGGGCAAACCAGACGGGTCCTTGGCGCTCACGACATGAATGTCTTTGCCGTTGACGACCAGGATGTCGTCTTCCGGCTTGTCCGGCGCCGATTTGCGAGAGGAAACTTCGCCCTTGAAACGGCCTTGGGTCGAATCGTACTTAAGCAGGTAGGCGAGATTGTCCGCCGGGACGATGTCACCGACCGCGACGACCTCCACGTCTTTCCCAATCAAACCCTGTTCCGAAATAGCGCGGAAGACCAAGCGTCCAATCCGGCCAAAACCATTAATCGCAATTTTAAGCGCCATATTATTTTCTTTGTTAAATCACTCTGAAGCGAGCAGCGAGATGTTACTGGCCTCGCCCGTCTCGTCAATGGAATTCAAACCCAGCCCAACGGGAAACGCTGCCCCATTTTTGCCTTCCTCCGCCCGAATTTTGGCGCTCAAAGATTGGTGCGGCCGCCGGGGAAACGGGCCGGATCAAGGAGCGGTTGCGGAAACCAGATTTTGCCGGCCGTGCGGCTCAATGTGAAGGTGCGCGGCGTGTTGGAAGCTTCCGGATCGTACATCAGCGAAGCCACCGCGCTCGGGCTGCGCCCCTCGAAATCCGCGCCATGCCGGTTCGAACCCGTCACCGCCACGAGCAGCGTCAAGGCGCAGGCAAAAGCCGGCGTCAGCCACGTCCAGACATGGCTCGGCCAAGCCGCGCGGCGGCGGCTGGCCCCGAACAAGCGCGCCTCGATCTCAGGCGAAGGGCGACGCGGAATCCATGACTGCAACTGGCTCTCCAATGGATCGATCTCGTTCATAGCGGCTTCCTTTCACGAAAAATCTCAATTTGTTCAGCCCGTAGCGATAACGCCCGGCCACGGTGTTGGGCGAAGTCTCCAGGAGGCGCCCAATTTCCTCGAAGGTCATGCCGTGCCAGATTTTCAGCACAATGACTTCGCGCTGTTCGGGCGGCAATTGTTTCAAGCCCTGCAATGCCTGGGTCTCGTTTTCCTCGTTGGTGGGATGCCGCTCGAACCATGCGACCGACTCCCATTCGCGGGCGAGCCGGCGCCAGACGCTACGATGATAATTGAGGGCGCGATTGCGGAACGCGCGCAGGCAATAGCGCTCCGGCTCCTCCGGCCGCGTGGGCAAGCGCAGCAAGGCCAGAAAAGTTTCCTGCAAAACATCCTCGGACTCGCTGTGCGACAAGCCCAGGGCGCGCCCATAAAGAATCAGCGCCCCCGCTTTTTCCTGGTAAAGCGTCTCCGGCCAGCCTGGTGCAGCGAAGTTCAAGGTCAATGATTCGTGGCGAACGCCGCGCGAAACTCGGCGGATTGCTTCAAGGCGCCGAGACTGGCGTCAGTCATCAGATGTTCGCGCAAATTGGGCAGCGACGCATTTTTGGCGCGCTCTCCGTCGTTCAAGGCCACCGCCTTTTGCAAGTCATGCACCGCATCGGCTGTTTTGCCGCGGGCGGATTGAATGATGCCAAGATTATACCACGCTTCATACGAGTCGGGCGCCACCTGCGTTAATTTCGTGACCGCCTGCTCGCTCTTACCCATGTCCCCGAGCCGCAGATAAAGATCCGCCACATGAATCAGCGTCGCGGCGTCGGCCTGCGGCAAATCGAGGATTTGTTGCAGCATGTGATCGGCGACATTGGTGTTGCGGGCCGCGATCTGCTGTTGCACCTGATCGAGGAACTGCTGGATGGTGACGTTGCCGGAAGTGTTGCTGTTGCCGCCTTTCTGACGGGCTTGCTCCAGGTTCGTAATCCAATCCGTGATTTGGCCGTTGTAAGGATCGAGCTTGTGGCAGGTTTTCAGCACCATGATGGCTTCCTCGATGCGATTGCGCGCCAGGAGCAATTGCATCAAATGAAACACCGCTTCCGGGCTGTACGGGCAATACGCGAAGGCTTGCTTCAACGCGAATTCCGCTTCCTTGAACGTGCGCTCGGCTTCGGCCTGGTTGGCCGGGTGCGTGGCGCGCCACCAATAAATGCTGCTGCCGATGGAGCTGCGCAATTTGGAAAACGCCTTTTGCCCGTCATCGTCGCGAATGAAACGGCGATCGCCATTGAACCCGCTGTAATCGTGGCGCAGATAGGTTTTCTCGCAAAAGGCGCAGATGTTGGAAATGGTCGTGTCGTAAGTGATCCAATTGCCAATGGTGCGAGTGGAATATTCGCTCCAAAAGGCGTGGTCTTTATCCATGACCGCCTGCGGCATTTCCGGCAGCGGCTCGCGATTGATCTTCATGATCACGCCGAACGGCGTCAAATAGGGATACATCCAATCCAGCGGGAAACTTTCCTCAACGTAGAATTCGTGGTCGGGATTGTGATCAAAAATGACTTTGGTCAGGAGTCCGTTGATGCTCATCACAGCCACTTGGCCGGCCACTTGCACGCCGGCGCCATTGGGCGCGGGGCGGACATCCTCGCCGGGTTTCATCTGGCGCGGCTCGTTCGGGAAACGCGAGTCATGCTCGTAACGGCGCTGGGCGTCGTTCAAATAGACATTGAAACATTCCTGCGAATCAACCGGGCTGGGCGTGTAAATCTCAGTGTCGGGATAAACTCCGCCCACGCTGGTGGCGAGCATGCCGGGATACGCATCCTCCAACATCACGCGGTTGAGACGAAGCTTGGTGGCGTCCAATTGATTTTGATGCACGGCTTCATCCACCAATTTCGGCAGCGTGATGCCCTTGAAACGCTCCGCGTCATAAATCGAACCGCCGGCAAGGACAACATTCAGATCGCGCGCCAGGCCGCGGCGCAAAGCGGAATCATCCCCGCCGCTGTCCACGAGCTTTTGCGTCTCGGGGCTGAGTTTGCTGTAGATGTATTTGGAAAGCTCATTCGTTTGCGCGCCTTTGCGGAGCTTCGCCGTGAAACCTTTGAGATCGATGAAATCGTCCGGCTTGAACAGCGAACTTTCCGTGCGGCGCCGCCACTCGATGCGGGCGCCGAGGCCTTCAAAAATGTTGTCCAGAAAACCCAGGGCGCGCACCGGGCCCTTGAAAATCTTCGGCAACGCCGTGGCCAAAAAGTTTTGGAAAAAGGGCGGATCCTGTTGCGCGCTGCGGAAGAATTGCGCGCGGATATAATCCAGGTAGGTGTTATCCGCCAGCGCATTTTGCGTGATGATGTACACGTCGCGACGGTCGAAATTCTGGTCTTGTTCCGGCTGATCTTTGTGCGGGATGAAACTCTCGCAGAAAATCATGTAGGTCGGGCAAAAACGCCCCGGGTCAGTGCCGCCAAACAGGACCGCATCACGCGCCATTTCGGGGTACACCATCGCGCCTTTGGGGCCTTTGGCGGCGGCTTCACGGCCTTTGGGATCATAAGTTAATTTGCCCGTGGCATCCACGTACGGCGGCGTGAACATATCGTGGCCAAACCAATAACCGAACCAGTGGTTGCGTTGTTCGCTGTGGAACCAATGCGAGAAGCCCGAACAAATCGGCATCAACAAAAACAGCAGCAACGTGATCAGCAGCGGCGCGCGCGTCCGATACAGTAAAACCGACGCCAGAAACACCACCGTTATGCCCGCCAAAATCAACACGCCAAACACCGGCAGCCCGTACTGGTCGGGCGCGAACGATTGCGCAATCCAATGCGGAATGTCGCCGACACCCGTTCCGGCAGGCCAGCCGAGCAAGCCGAAGTATTGCAGGCCGGTGACATCCACCACGGAAAACAAGGCCAGCGCCACGGCAATGGAGCCGCCGATCAATCCCCACCGCCGGAATTTATCATAATGTGTGGCCATGTAAGCCGCGGTCAGCGCCAGGCCATAACCAATCATGATCGCCACCACGGCGTGCGACGCGGTGTAGAACACCTTCACCAGGTCGGCCGTCTGCCGTTCGGGCGTGGGATCCAAAAAGATTGTCAAGAGAATGCCGAGAAACGGATAGATGGAAGCCACGGTGATGATCCACGCCTTTTCGCGCTTTTGCATGCGGAACAGAAACAGCAGCGGCAAAAGGGCGATGAACATATAGACCCAGCTAAACGCGTCCGCCAAACCGTTGAACAACATGCCCAATTGCGTGACGAACTTCAGCGGCTCATGGAAAATATCGGTCGGATTGATCTTATCGTATTGGCCGCGCGTCAGGGCGTGGAAGAAACCCTCGGGCGTCCGCGGATAACCCCATTCCATCGGGGGATTGGTCATGCCCGCCAGTGGTTCGTAGAGATAAAAACCAAAACCCGCCACCCACACCACAAACATCCAGACCACCGATTTCACTTCCGTGAGCAAACTGCCCGTCTGAATCGTCAGCCAAACGCAGGCGACAATCGAAGCGATGCCTACGCCGTGCAAGATGGATTGCACCATCGACGTGGCATTCGTCAGCCCGGGAATCATGCCCGCCGCCATGCCCACCAATATCGTGAAATACGCGATGCTATTGCCTAAGAATAAGTCTCGTCCCAAACGGGTGTCGCGCGAGGCGATGCCAATTTCGATGCCCATCGCCGCGACGATCAAGGTCTGGTGAATCGTCGCGCAAATGCCGAAGAAGAACATCGCGACGTAGAGGTAGCGTTTTTGGTGCGGCGCATAACCCCAGCGCATGAGGCACACCAGCACGAGCGTCAGCCAAGGCACGCCAAACGGCGAAATGCGGTTGATGACCACCGATTCCTTCCACATGGAGCTGCCGAGCGCCAGGAGTAAGCCGGCGGTGATGCCGCACACCACGCTGATGGCGTTTTCCCATTTGCTGGTGATCCCGCGCAAATCCTCAATGCCCTCGATAAACATGGAGCTGCCGCGCGACACCATGATCGCCACCAAGCTGCACGCCATCACGGCCGCGGTGGATTCGCCCAGTTCCACCCGGAACGCCACATTCTTGAACGGCGCCAGGACCGTCCAAAGCCACGAGTAAATTGACCAAAATGGATAGCCCGGCGGATGCGGGATGCCCGCCCAAAAAGCGCCCGTGCAAAGCTCGCCCGAATCTTCCAGCGTGACCTCCGGCGCCAGCGTCAGGAAATAAATGATCCAGACCACTAGGAATGTGATTCCAAAGGTCCACCAATCGATCCCGCGAAAGAGCGGCGGCAACGGCCCCGGCGGCGGGGGCGGGGCGGCGCCGGACGTTTTGGCGGCGGGAGTGGACGAAATCTTCGAGCCTTCAGCAGGCAAGGCAGCCCCGGAAGGCGTTGGTGTTTTTTGATTCATCTAATATGGCATCAGGCCCGTTTCCAAGAATTTAGACACCGGATGCGGGGGATTTGTATAAAGTCATTGCGCCCAATGGGCAATCTTCAAATTCGCGCAGTGGGGAGACTCCGAAATCGATCGCCATTTCCAGCGGGCTTGACTAATCTTCCCGCGGACAGTCTGATCGACGCTTCCAGCGCCAAACCATGAAAACGCCCCTCCTCACTCTTGTCCTGCTTCATTGCTGCCTCAACACCCACGCCGATTCGTGGACCAATCGTTATGACGGGCCTGCCGCCACCAACGACATAGCGCAGGCGTTGGCCACGGATGCGGCGGGAAATGTCTTCGTCACCGGCTATAATACAGGCGGGCCGAATGGCAACGACGCCGTGACGATCTGCTATAACGCCGATGGCACGCCGCGTTGGACGAATATTTATAACGGCCCGGCGAACTTGAACGAATTGGGGCGAGCCGTGGCCGTCAACGGGAATGGCACGGTCTTTGTCACAGCCCAATCTTACTCCAGTTCGACCCTCAGCGATATCGCGACGCTGGCTTATGACAACAATGGGGCGCCCTTGTGGACGAATCTCTATCACGGGACGGGGTCGAAATTGGACGCCCCCTGCGGCATCGCGACGGACAGCGCAGGAGATGTTTACGTGGCGGGAAGGTCCTCCACCACTACAGGGCTTGGAGGTTACTGTTTCGTCACCCTCAAATATTCGGCGGCGGGCGTCCCGCTTTGGACCAATTTTTACGCGTCGCCCGCTCACGATGACGAACCGACGGCCATGATTGTCACGGCCAATGGCGGCGTGGACGTGACCGGCTACTCCAGCAATTCGCTTAGCACCAACTTGTATGCCACTGTGGCCTACACCGGCGCTGGTCAGCCTCTCTGGACGAACCTTTACGGCGGATACGGCTCTCCATTCCCTGTCAGCCATGCCACCGCCATCGCAGCCGACAGCGCCGGCAACGCGTACGTGACAGGCTGGAGCGGAATTCAAGGGCAGCCGAGTTCCTGTTTCACGATCAAATATTCCAGCGCGGGCACGCCGCTTTGGAGCGCCTATTACGCCGGTCAGGCGGGAGGGGCTTCCACCGCGACAGCCATCGCCGTTGACCGGAATGGGAACGCCTTTATCACCGGAGCTGCGCGCAATTCCAGCGGCATCGCGGATTTCGCCACCGTGGGATACTCGACCGACGGCCATCCGCTGTGGACCAATCGATACGCGGGAACGTCGGCCTTGGGTGGGGGCACAGCCATTGCCGCAGACGTCGCCGGAAACGTAATCATCAGCGGTTACGGCGTGCATCTCAGTTTCATGGACTACATCACGATAAAATACACCCCGAGCGGCAAACCAGCCTGGACCAACACCTTTAACGGTCCGGGCGCCAGGGATGACGAGGCGAACGCCCTGGCTCTCGATGCCGTTGGCGATATTTTTGTGACCGGCTATTCCACGGCAAAAGGCGGAAACATCGATTTTGCCACCCTCAAATATGCCGCGCCGCCGCCGCTTTCGATTATTGCCACGAACAGCAATTTCGGCATCATGAGCGGCCAATTTGGCTTCGACCTCAATGGCCCGTTAGGTTCGAGTGTGGCGGTGCAGTACACCACCAATTTGGTTTCATGGACGAATCTTTGGAGCGGCTCCCTCTCGACCGTTCCACTCCATGTCGCGGCGGGCGCGCCTTCCCTCAGCCAGCGCTTTTACCGCGTCAAAATCTTGCCGTGAAGCGTCTTTTCGCGGGCGCATAGCCTTGCTGACAATCGCCCCGATGTGGTATAGTGGGAACCCGAATGAGCGCCGATTCCCCCAAGGCCAGCCAGCACGCGGCGGCCATGCACGACAAACAAAGCGAACGCGACCACCGCAAATTGCGGATCGACAAGGTCGGCGTGCGCGGGCTGCGTTTCCCCATTCAAATCCGCGATAAGGCGCGCGAAACCCAGAACACCATCGCCACCATTGGCATGTACGTGGATTTGCCGCACGAATTCAAAGGCACCCACATGAGCCGGTTCATCGAGGTGCTGAACTCGCACGGCAATATTGTCCACGTGGAGAACATCACCGAGATCCTGCATGCCATGCAGGCCAAGCTGAAGGCCAACATCGCCCACTTGGAAATGGAGTTCCCCTTTTTCCTCGTGAAAAAGGCCCCGGTTTCCCAATTGGAAAGCGTCATGGATTACACGGCTCGCTTCGACGCCTCGGCGCATGGGACAGAAATCGATTTTGTCCTGACGGTCAAGGTGGGCGTAACCACGCTCTGCCCCTGCTCCAAAGCCATCAGCCGGCACGGCGCGCATAACCAGCGCGGGCTCGTTTCCGTGCAGGTGCGCTGGCGGGCCGGACGGACGATCTGGATCGAGGATTTGATCGAATTGGTGGAGTCCTGCGCGAGTTCCGAGCTTTATTCCCTGCTCAAACGACAGGATGAAAAGGCCGTCACCGAACGGGCCTATGAAAACCCCGTTTTCGTCGAGGACATGGTGCGGGGGGTTGCCCAGAAGCTGAACGCCCATCGCGACGTGGCGTGGTATAAGGTCGAGGCCGAAAATTTCGAGAGCATTCATAACCACAACGCCTACGCTTCCATCGAAAAGGGATAGCCGAAAATTTGTTGAAAAAAAGGTGGCATCTTCCCCTTTGTTTGCTACAGTCCCCCACCCGTCAAAGCGGGAGCCATCCCATTTACCGAATGGCGGAGGCAGAGAATTGATTATTTAAAGGCATAAAAGTGACGAATAAGAAACCAGCACCGACCCCGGCGCCGCGCGGCAAGAAATCCGCGCCTGTGGCCGCCACGGCCGCTTCCATCCTCGGTAAAACCGGCCCGGCCGGCGCAGGGCGCAATGGCCAGCCCAAAATCAAGGCGGAATGGGCGAAGTATTACGAGCACCTGCTGGAGTTGCGCGAGCGCCTGCTCAATCAGATGAGCGGCCTGGCCAAGGAATCCGCCGAGGAAATGTCCAATTACAGCCTGCACATGGCGGATTCGGGCACGGATAATTTTGACCGCGATTTTGCCCTGAGCCTTTTGTCCTCCGACCAGGATGCCATTTACGAGATTGAGGAAGCCCTCAAACGCATCGAACGCAACACCTATGGCGTGTGCGAATTGACGGGGAAACCCATTCCCAAGCCCCGTTTGGACGCCATTCCCTGGACCCGTTTCACCGTGGAAGCGCAAAGCCAGCTCGAGCGCGAAGGCGCCCTGCGCCAGCGCCGCCTCGGTCAATTGGGCAGCGTGGACACCACCAGCGGCGCCGATGCCGATGACGACGATGAGGTCGTTGAAGAAAAACCCGCCAAGGACAAAGAATAACCACACCTATTTATGGCCCGCGAAATCATCACCATCGAATGCACCGAGGCGCGCAAGGAAGGCAAGTCGCCCTCCCGCTACACCACGACCCGCAACAAAAAGCTCAAGACCGAAAAGCTTGAGATCAAGAAATACAATCCCGCTCTGCGCCGCCATACGGTTCACCGCGAAATCAAGTAACCCAAATTTATGCCTCGCAAGACCCATCCTGAAAAACCCCCGGGCCGCGGCGGACGCGGCGGCAAAGGCGTCACCCTCGAAGCGCGCACCCCGCGCCCGAAGCCGAAAATTGATTTCACCGTGGATGCCTTGGACTACAAAAACGTCACGCTGCTCAAGCAGTTCGTGACCGACCAGGGACGCATTCTGCCCCGTAAATACACCGGGCTGCCCGCGCATTATCAGCGCCGCTTGAACAGCTCCATCAAGCGCGCCCGGCAGATGCTGTTGATGAAGTAATTTTTCACGCCCGCCTCTTCGCGGCGGGCTTTTTTTTGCTTGGCAATTGCAAATCATTTGCAATAACGTTTCGTCCGCATGGATTATCTGATCCTATTGTCAAGCATCGCCCTGGGCGCCTGGAGCGTCTTTCGGCTGAAGCTCGATCAACCCCGCTATCTCAAGCCGCTCAATGCCTTCACCGGCGCTTATCTGCTGAGCCTCACTTTCCTCCACCTGTTGCCGGAGCTTTACCAAAAAAGCGCGCAGACCTGGCACATCGGCGTCCTGATTTTAGTCGGGTTTTATCTGCAGGTGGCGTTGGACAGCGTTTCCCAAGGCATTGAGCACGGGCACGCCCATCATGTCGGGCATGGTTTGCCGTTCGGCATCCTGATCGGATTGTGCATCCACGCATTCATTGAGGCCATCGCGCTGGGACGGCCCGACAGCTATCACGATTTCAAATCACGGCAGTTGCTTCTCTGGAGCATTGTCATGCATAATTATCCCGTCTCCATCGCGCTGCTGGGAATGCTGCTGCACAGCGGCATCAAGCGGTCCTCGGCGCTGGGCGGGTTGGGCATTTTTGCGGCCATGGCCCCGCTCGGGCTGCTCGTCAGCTCGCACACGTTCCTCGCAGAGCATTCGCAGGAATTGATGGCGGTCGTCATCGGCATTTTCATGCACATCGCCACGACAATCCTCTTTGAAAGCGAAGAAGGCCACAAATTGCACCGGCAAAAACTGGCCGCCGCCGTCATCGGAACGGCGCTGGGATTCGCCAGCGTCTTTCTGGAGTGACCATGAAACATCGCCATTCCCATGAAGCGGCGAGCGCGAGCGAGGCGGCGGATTGTCTGCGGCAAAAATCACGCCGCCTGACCGGGCCGCGCCAGGCGCTCCTGAAAGTCCTCGCGGAAAAACGCAGCCCCATGAGCTGCAAGGAACTTTTCGAACGCATCGGCAAAGGCGATTGCGATCTCGCCACGATTTACCGCTCGCTCCATCTCCTCGAGAGCCTCGGCCTGGTCAAACGCTTTGATTTTGGCGATGGCGTGGCCCGCTACGAAATGGTCACCGCCGGGGAAGACGGACACCACCATCACCTGGTTTGCATACGCTGCGCCGGCGTGGTGGAAATTGACGATTGTTTCCCCCAGGAGTTGCAGGAGAAAATTGAGCGCCGCAACGGCTTCAAAAGCGTCACGCACAAGCTGGAATTCTTCGGCGTCTGCCCTTCCTGTCAATAGAATCGCTTCACCGCCCCACGATCCTGGCCGCTTGCGCGCCCGTGACCTCCAGCGTGGTGTCCGTCCAGATGACGTGCTGCGCGGCGGCGATTTTCTTCTCGATGGGCCATTGGGCGGCGAGGCGCCCGGCGATGTCACGCGGCGCCCAACCGCGCTCGCGCAACCGCCGTTCCTGGGTCGCGGCGGAACAGGCAACACATACGACAGCGTTGAAATGGGATTGCGCGCCGGTTTCGAAAAGCAGCGGAATGACCACCACGCCCACCGTGGCGCCGGAAGCGCGCCAGCGCGCGGCCTCCGCGATCCAGGCGGCGCGGATGGGGGGATGCAGCATGGATTCGAGCGCGGCGCGCGCCTGGTCGTCCTGAAACACCACGCGCGCCAATTCCCCGCGATTCAAGGAGCCGTCGGGACGCAAAACCGAAGCCCCAAACACCCGCGCTATTTCGGCCACCGCCGGAGAGCCGGGCTGGGTGAGTTGACGGGCGATAGCATCGGTATCCACCACGGGCGTTCCGCTGGCGCGCAGCGCCTCGGCGACGGCGGATTTTCCCATGCCGATTCCGCCGGTGACACCAAGCAGCCTCATGGATCCGCTATTGCGGCATGTGCACCGCGCGATAGAACATCTGCGGCGCGTTGGTGTCGGCGCCGGAGACGGTGAACGAATAGCTCGAGCCGTTCAACGGGGCGGACATGGAAGTCCAATGCACGAGATCGGTGGAGCTTTCGATCACGTAGGTCTGGCCGGATTGGCCGGTCAACGTCAACTGCACATTCGTGCCCGCCAGTGAAGCCTGCCAGGAGGAAGGCGTCAGGCTGGTGACCAACGCCACATCGCCGACCGGCAGGAACGGGCCGCCGAAGGGATCTAGGCTCGTGGTGGAAACAGTGGAGCTGCTAATGAGCGAGCCCGTTACCGTGGGAATGGCCGTGATGTTCACCACCACCGCTTCATTCGCTGGAATAGTGCCGAGATTCGCCGTCACCACGCCGTTCACGGCAGGCGCCACGCTGCCTTGGGAGGCGGAAGCGCCGGTGATGATCGCGCTGGTCGGAATGGTCGTGGTCAAAACCACAGATTCCGCGTTGGTCGGGCCAAGGTTCGTCACCACGATTTGATAATTCAGAACATTGTTGACCAGGACGGTCGCCGGCGCATGGCTGACCAGGACGGCCAAACGAGAAATCGGATTGACCGGCGAGACCAGGGAGAAGTTCAGGCTCCAACCCTGGCTGATCACGCCGTCATTGCCGGCAGAATCATCATTCACGTAAAGCGCCCAGGCGCCGTTCGGATCGGCTCCCTCGAACACGGACAAGGAAGTGTTGTACACCGCCGTGAAGCCGGGGAACACCGGGATCGGAGCCAGTTCGGTGCCGAGATACGTTCCGCTCGACAGGAAGGTGGACGGAAGCGAGTTGCTGGCCGCGTCGTCGAAGGTCAGCGTGAGATTGGTCACGCTGTAAGCCCCGCCGGTATGCGCCATCAGGACGGCCGATTCACCTTGCGGACTCACCAGCAACGCGCTGACATCTTTCGGGAACGAATGCGAGAATCCATGCAGCGTCGCCGTCACCTTGCTAACCACACCTTGCGCCTGCGAAACCATGATCGCGGACGGATAAGGCGTGGCCGGGCCGAAGCTGGGAATCACAATCGCGCCGCCATTGGAAACCGACAGGCTGCTCGGCAAAACAAACGAGAACGTCGCCGTGCCATAAGAGAACGCGCCGTCTGTCAAGGCGAGCGTCGCCGTAACCGTGGCGCCAGGCGCGCCGCGCGTCACAAACGTAAACGGTTCAGCCTTGGAGGCTCCCGCCGCGATCACGCCATAATTTTGGCTCGTGGTCACCGGAGTGACGCCGCCGCTGGCTTGCAAGGTGGCGACCAGATTTGTCGTGGGCAGGTAACCAATGTTGGACAAAACCAAACTCATGGAAACCGTGGCGTTCGAGAAAATCGCCCCCTGGCTGCCTGACGCCAGAAGCGTCGCGCCGCCGCCGGTGACGATGGGAGCGGGGTTCAACGCACTCAAGACGACGGTGGCGGTATTATTGGCCAGGTTGAGATCCGATGAAGCGGTTCCCACCGTCCAAGTGTTCGTCAATGCGCCGATCACTTGCGGCGCCACCGTGATTTGCGCGGAGGCGATATTGCCTGCCGCGATGTCGCCAAAGGAGCAGGCCACGGCCGCAGTGGTAATCAAAACGGAACCTTGCGACACGCTGGCGGACGGAATGCCCAGCCCGGCCAAACTAAACGAGCCGGTGGCGCTGCGCGCGACTTGCGGGCCCGCGTTGCTCACCACCACGGTGTAAGTCAGGTTGCGGCCAAATACCGGCGCTCCCACCGGGGCCGGAATTAGCGCCACCACATCGGCCACGGGCGACGTCCCAGTGGTGGAAAGTGTCACGGAATTATTGGCCGGCGCCGGGTCAAAGACCGACGACAAGACTGTGAAACGGTTGGTTTGCAGGCCGACTCCCGTGATGGCCAGCGTGGTTGTGTAGGTGAGCGATCCGCCGGGCGCAATCGAACCCAGATTGGTGGTCGATTGGCCGGAGGCCGAGGCGGACAGGACTGAAGCGACTGCGGCGTTCGGGCCGGCGTTCGTCACCGTCACCGTAAATGTGTTCGAACCGCCCGCCAGCACCGAGGTGTCAGAGGCTGAAACGGCAATGCCCAAATCGGCGACTTGATTGACAGGGGTGATCGTCTTAACCGCCAGCGACCAACCGCCCGCAATGCTGCCCGTATCGCCATCGCCCGTGTCCAGCACATAGAGCGACCATACGCCATTGGGATTAACTCCGCTGAACACACTCAGGTCAGCGAGATACGGCCCAACTGGCGCCGGCGCGGGGAAAGCGAGAGACGAAGCGAGATCAAATGGCTGGTAGGAGCCCGAAACAATGGCGCCGGAGGACGGAAGAGGACCGGCGGTCTGATCAAACGTGACATCGGCATGAGAAACCTGCGAGCCCACTGGCGCCCCCGCCATCAAAATGGATTTCAAGCCAGTCGGCGAAACCAGAAGCATCGCGACGTCGTTCGGGAAGGCATGACTCAGGTTGGAGATGGTGACAGTCACCTGCGACACCAAGCCGGAAATGTTGGAAACCGTGATGGGCGCCGGATAAGGATTGGCATAGCCGCTGTCCGGCAACGGAACAAATTTGGGATCGGGAATGCTGATCGAGGTTGGGTTGGAAAAGGTCGCGACGACCGGGAGTGTGAACACGAAACTCACGTTGCCCAGGCTGACCCCGCCATCCGCCACCGCCACTTGGGCCGTGATCACGCCTCCATTCACGCCGACCGCTGTGAATGTGACCGTGTTGGTGACGATCGCGCCGGGGGCCACCACGCCGAAATTCACCGCCGTGCTGGGCGCCGGAGCGGTCACGCCGCCGCCGGCCAAAAGCGTCGCGTTCAGGGCGGCCGTGGGGATATTGCCGGCATTTTGGAGCGCCAGGGCGACCGTGACCCTGTCACCCGGGCTGATGGAGCTGCCGCCGGAAAGCAAAGTGGAGCCCGCCGCGACAATCTTGATGAAAGCGTTTGAGTTGACAGTGCTCAAGACGAACACATTGTTGTTGGTGTTCGGATCGCCGGGCTGGCCAAGCGTCGTAAACGTGGAGATCGCCGGGGGCGCCGACGGGCCGACATTGATGGAAGCGGTAATGGTGTTGGTGATCGTGGCGCTGACGCCATTGGAAAGAACACCGACACTCCACACGAGAGTGTTGCCGTTCGTCTGGAGCGCAGAGCCGCTCACGGAACTGGAGACAAAGCGGCTGCCCGGCGGCAAGACCTGGCTGAGGGTAACGTCGGACGCGTTCGCGGGACCGCGATTGGTGACCGTCGCCACATAAAAGACGTTCGAGCCGGCGATGGAAGGATTGGGAGTCACGGTGGCGGAAACCGCCAAATCGGCGGAGGCATTTACGGTCGTGGTCGTAACCGCAATATTATTGGCGGAGATCGGATCTGTCTGGGCCGACGACAGCGAGACGCTCGCCACGGCGGAAATCGTTCCCGTGACGACCGGACTCACCACGAGCGTGACCACGGCGCCAGCGCCGGCATTGATGGTGTTGAGATGTGTTTGCACGCCGCCGGCATCAACAACGCCCTGGCTGGTTGTTCCAGAGATGAAATTCGCATTCGGAATCAGCGTGGTCAGAAGCACGCTGTCCGCCCGGAAGGGGCCGTTATTTGTGACCACCACCGTGTAGGTGAGGCGTCCGTTTTCGAGAACGGGATTGGGCTGGGCGACAATCGTCACACCCAAATCGGCGCCGGGCCGTGTCACTAGCACGGTGGTGGAGGCGACGTTATTGTGGGTGTTGGGATCGAGGCTGGGCGAGCCGATCGTGGCCGTGATGGTGGTAGGGCCGTTGGTGCGGGCGAGGAGGACGACGTAATTGGTCGCCACGCCTCCGACCGGCAGAGCCCCGACGGTCCAGGTAACACCGTTGCCCGCGCCGAACGCCGAGCCCTGGCTTAGATTGGTGGAGGTGATGTAGGCGATGCTGCCATCAAAAACCTGCTGCACGGTGACATCTGTCGCGACGCTAGGGCCGGAATTGGAGGCAACCAAGGTGCAGACAAAATTGCTGCCGCTGATGCTCGGATTGGGCTGGGCGACCATCGTGACTGAGAGGTCCGAGCCGGCGCAGGAACCCGTGCCGGGAGAGCAAACATACGGCGTAACAGTCATCGACCAGCACTGGAGCTGGGCCGCATCGCCCGGAAACTGATCAATCACCTGCAGCTGCCAGATGCCATTCAGGTTGGCGCCGGACGCCAGGGCGAAGGTGGAGAGCGGTTGCTCGGGCAGGAACGATCCAATAAAAGGCGCCGTCCCGGCGCTGATGGCCGTGGCGGCGGAATCGTCAAAGGTAGTCGCCGCGCCCAATCCGCAACCAGCGCCGAAGTTGGCGCCCAACCCGCCTTCGCCGGACGCCAGCGCGATCGTGGTTCCATTGGGGCTGATTAAATTGAGCGTCATCCCAGCGTCAAATTGCGCCGTGACATAGGCCGAAACCGTGATTTTGGCCGCCGATTGCAAGCCGGAAACCGTGACCGGGGCCATAAGACCGGTGGCGCCCGTGGGAATCGAAATCGGTTGCACAGGAGTGTTGGCGAAAGTGTTAGGCGATCCCACGACACCCGTCGCCAGGACCAAATCCGTGGCGAAAACGCCCTGATCGTACTTGACAGTCAGTCCCAGCTTGACCGGGGTGCCGCACGGAAAATCAGGGCTCGAGCTGATCGAAAACGGGATGGAGGAACTCACCGTCGAATGCGGCGGGACATCGGGAAAAGGCACAATCGACGTCCCGAGACTGATGTCGGGATACGCGTCGGAGGTGAGAACCCCTTGCAGGCCCGTGGCGAAGGTGGAGGTGGCGTTGGTGATAATCACCGTCAGGTTGTTACATTCATTGGGATCAATCAGCCCATTGCCGTTCCCTCCCGAAATCACATTGGTGATGAGCTGCAACTGCGCGGGCGGCGGAGGCGGCGGATGGCCGACGTTGACGTTCACATCGAGATACAAATTGGGTGAAACGCCGCCGGTGGCGACGGGCGTGATGACGACACCCTTGTCGCCGGCGGCGGGATCGCTGAAAGTGGCGCCAACGTTCAACGCGGCGTCACTATCAGAAAGCCCCGGGGTGGTCATATCGAGCAAGTCGCTCTGGCGATTGAAATCGTAGCCCCAAATGATATAGGCGCCATTTTGCGTGCGGGCAAAATTGCCGCGATAACCAATCCAGTAACTGCGGACGCTGTCCTTGGGAATCACCAGACCGCGCAACTCGCCGGGCGCCGCGAGGGAGTTATGATGATCGAAGGCGAAAAGGCGGTACGTGCCGTCGGTGGTGACAGTGGTGATATTGTTGTCCGGAATCCATCCCAGCATGTTCTTGAACCAGGGATTGAAATCGGTGGCGTGATCGTTGGCGAAATTGGCGCCCATCGTGTCGTAGTCATCACCGTATTCCACATCCGTGCCTGTGGCGCTGATGGGATTGCCGTCCGTGACCTGCCAAAGATTTCCGTGCAAGAGGCCGTAGGTGTGTCCCAGTTCATGGGCAATCACGCGGAAATCAAATTCGCCATTGCACCAGACGTTCGTGCCCGCGACTTCGGCCAGACCGCCATAAGTGATCCCGGAATTGGCGATGTTTCCGAGGAAAGGGAAATAAACGATGATCCGGTCGTAGTCCGTCATGGTGAAATCGACCGCCGCCGCTGTTTCTGCGTCCTGATGAAGCTGATCATTGGCATTATTGATCGCATAGTAATTGGCCGTTTGCGGCATTCGATAAACGGTCGAGGAAACCGTGTTGCTCAAACTCGTTTGGGCGTAGGAACTGACCGCGTAGTAAGGCTTGACCTCTGTGTCCGCCACGCTCGTGACGGCGGCTTGCGTCAGCCCTTCCGGCGCGCCCGGGATATCCGAGAAATCGACCCGCAGGACCAAGACTTTTTTCAAGCCGGTCGTCCACGCCGACAGAGGGTTGGGGGACAAACCTAAAGGCGAAGGCTGGCTGGGCGCATCCGCGAGAGCCGCGTCCTCACCCAGAATGATGCCTTGCAGCGGCGCTTGATGCTGGGTGGTGGCCGTGGCGCGCTGGCCGAAAACGTAGGCGTGGTAGGAATGGCCGCCCACGCGAACCGTCCGCTGCACGGAAGCCACGGCCGGCCCGTGAAGCTGTTGCACGGCGCCCAAAACGGAGTAATCGCCCACCGTGGAAAAATGAGTTTCCAATTCCTGCCGAATGGCGGCGGGCATTTGCGCGAGGGTCGCATCCGGGAGCGCCAGAGCAAGCGCTTTCTGTGGATTGCTCCTGATCAACTCGCTCAACAGGGCATGGCGTTGCTGCGCAAGCTGCAACCCTTCCGCCGCCAGCCCGTTGCGGGCCGGAAGGGCGGAGGAGACGTAGCGCGACGCCCAGTTTTGGAAGGAAATGGAGGCTTGGGCCGTGGCGGCTTCAGGAGCAAGCGACGTGGCGGCGCCCAGGCTCAGCGCCAGGGAAACGCCCGCGACGACTAATGCGCCCCCCAGCTTGGAGGCAATGACTAATGAATGACTTTTCATGGAGATTTCTCGGAATCAAGGCAGTTGCGACCTGAGCCTGAAGAAGTGATAAATGTTGGTCGGGCTCAGGGTGTACGACGTGGCTCCGCCGGGCGTCGTCAATTGCACCCAAGTTCCAGGAGGCGGCAGATTGGTGGCGCCCTCGAGCCAGTAGCTGCTCGCGCCCGCCCAGTTCAAATTCAATGCGCCTCCCACCAAACCGAACGACAGGCTCGGCGCATCCACCTCGGTCTTGGCGGAGTCGAAGTTATTGGCCTTGGCCGGATCGTAAACTGAGGAGGTCACCGAAACATTGTTGAGCGGCGAACCTGCGGCCGTCGCTTCGAGCGTGACCGTCAGGCTGACGGCGGCGTTGGCATTCAAGCTCGGCACCGTCCAAGTGACCGTCGAGGCGTTGGTGACAATCACCCCCACAGACGGGGAGGCGCTGATCAGCTTGAAGCCGACGGGCAGATTATTGACCACCGTCGCCGCCGCGGCCGTGGAGGGACCGCTGTTGGTGAGCGTGATAACATAATTGACAAACGCGCCAACCATGACGGGATTGGCGGAAGGAACGATGGAGACGCCCAGATCGGCGCTCGGGACGCCCACGAACACAAAGTTCGTGATGGAGCTGTTGGCGTTCACGCTCGGCTGATCGGCCACCGCGGTGACGGCATTGGTCGTGTAGCCAATGGCGGTCGGGACGACTGTGACGGTGAACGCGACTCCGGCGCCCACTTGCAATACTGGCACGCTGAAAGTGAGCGGGCCATTGGTATTGACAGCCCCGCTGAAGCTGTTGGTGACATAAGCCACCGACGGCGCGAGGAAATCGCTGATCACGACATTGGTGGCGCCCGCCGGACCATAATTGGTCACGCCAATGGTGTAGGTGAGGACGTTATTGGTGGTCGGGGCGACCGGCGAGGAATTGACCGTGACCTCGAGATCAGAGTTCTCCGGCACCACCGATCCCACGCTGAGATTGAGCGTCCAACCATTGCTGATGGCTCCGTGGTCGAGCGCTTTGTCGTCGAAGATCCAGAGGTTCCAATTGCCGTTGGCCAACGTGCCGACAAACGTGGACAAATCCGCGTTATACGGGCCGGCCGGGCCGCCCGAGGGCAGCGGCGGCATTGGGCCGACGGTGGAATCCGAGTAGGCCGTCGGCAAATACGTTCCACTGGAATACGGGCTGGACTCCGGCAGGAAGCTCGCGGCGGATTGGTCAAAGGTCAGATTGGCGTGGCTCACGCTGATGCCGTGCCCGGCATGGGACATCAAGATGGATTGCCCGCCCGGCCCCTGCAACACTACGTTCACATCGCTGGCGTAGGTGTGATTGAAGTTGTTCAAGGTGGCGGTGACTTTGCTGATGTTGCCGACGACGTTGCCCACCGTAATGGTGGAGGGATACGGCGAGGCGGCGTTGGTGTCCTTGATCGTGATGAGCGTCGTGTTGCTGTAGGAAGTGGTCACCCCTCCCAGAGTGAATCCGAAGGAAGCGAGCGCCTGATTGGTTCCATCCTGCAGGGCCAGCGTGGCGATGATGTTCTGGCCGTTCGTGCCAACCACCTTGAAGATGAAGGGCCGCGAGACCGCCGGGCCGCCCTTGATGAGGACGCCGTAATCCTGCGTCGCCACTCCGCCAGAAACTCCGTTGGTAATGACGCCATTGGTTTGTTGCAAGGAGGCCTTGAGGTCGATCGTGTTGGCGCCGGCAATGTCCCGCAACGCCAGCAGCACCGTGACGGTTTCATTGGAATAAAACACGGCGGTATTGGGCAGAATGTCACCCGTCACAAAGGCGGTTCCGGCTGGCACGACGAACGAGCCATTGCATTCCTGGATGGTCAATTGCGCCGAGCTGGGATTGAGCAATTGCGCGCCGACCGGATTGGACAGGTTGAGATTGACCGTGTGATCGGGCCCGAGGACATGATCATTGATCACCGTCACGCCAAAACTCGCGGTCGTCTGGCCCGGCGCGAAGGTTAAGGTGCCATTGGTGGCAAGATAGTGCGAGCCCAAGACGGCCGAACCGCCGGAGCCAGTGGCGAAATCCACGCTGGCCGCGACATTGGTCAGGCCGGTGCGAGTGGCGGTGACAGTAGCCTGCACGCCGCACTTGCTCACATTGTAGGAGAGGGACGAGAAGCTGATTCCGGCGAGCACGTTCGTGATCGTCACGACCGCTTGCGAGGGCGGCACGAGGAACGAATTCGGCGA
>DASZMX010000059.1:0-15541 GCA_035551475.1 Verrucomicrobiia bacterium | reverse complement strand
GGAGCATCTGCGCGCGAAATATGGTTTGACTGCCGCCAACACCGTGGCGCAGGTCAAAGCCCAGTTCGGCAAACGCCAGGCGCCTGCGCTCACCGTGGCGGCCTAGACCGTGGAGAACTCTGCGCCCAGACCTGTCGTTTGGTGGCAGGTTGGGCTGCTGGCCGTTCTCACGTTCGCCTGCCTCGCGCCTTTTCTCAACAAAGCCGTCCATATCGACGATCCGTTGTTTATCTGGACGGCGCGCCAAATCCAGGCTCATCCGCTCGATTTTTACGGCTTCAATGTCAACTGGATCGCGGAGGTCTGGCCCATGTCGAGCGTCACGCAAAACCCGCCGCTGGCCTCGTATTACATGGCCGTCGTCGCGTGGCTGCTGGGATGGAGCGAGACCGCGCTGCACGCCGGCTTTCTCGTGCCCGCGCTGGCGGCGATTATCGGGGTGTATTTTCTGGCGCGCGAATTTTGCGCGCACCCTTTTCTGGCGGGCCTGGCGGCGCTGGCGACTCCGGCTTTTTTGGTGTCAAGCACAACGCTAATGTGCGACACGCTGATGCTGTCGGCCTGGATTTGGGCCGTGTTTCTATGGATGCGTGGTCTGGCCGAACCCCACCAAGGGAAGCTTCTCCTCGCGGCCTTGCTCATCGCGGCGTGCGCGTTGACAAAATATTTTGGCCTCAGCCTTATTCCCTTGCTCGCTGTGCACACCATTATGACCCGGCGCCGCGACTGTTGGCCGCTGCTTTGGCTGGCCCTGCCCGTGGCCGTGTTGCTGGCTTACCAAGCCTGGGCGCGTCATCTTTACGGCGGGAATTTGCTTTTCAACGCTGTCTCCTACGCCACGGCCTACCGGGTGGGAGGGGGGCTCCTCGCCAAATTTCCCACGGGGCTTGCGTTTCTGGGCGGGTGCGTGCTCGTGGCGCCCGCAGCGTTGCTATGGTTGTGGGGCAAACGCGGCGTGATGGCAGCGTCGGGCGCCGTCGCCATCCTGATCCTTTTGCTGGCGGCGCGAAAAACCGCGGCCGGATTTTCTCTGGTCGATAACGGGCGCTTGAATTGGCTGTTCCTGGTGCAATGGGCCGCGTTTGTCACGGGCGGGGCGATGCTTCTGATTCTCGCGGCGGCGGACGCCGCGCGGCGGCGCGACGCCAAGGCCACCCTCCTGCTGCTGTGGGTTTTCGGGACCTTCTTCTTTACATGCTTTTGCAATTGGACTGTGGCCGCCCGCAACATTCTGCCGCTCGTCCCGGCGGCGGCTTTTTTGCTCGTGCGCCGTTTGGAAGCGCAAAATTCGGCGGCGGCGCCGCGCCTGTTCTACATCCCGCTCGCGCTCTCGCTCACCGTGGGCCTGCTGGTTTCCTGGGCGGATTTCAAGCTGGCGGATTCCGCGCGGACCGCGGCGCAAACCGTCTATGAGCATGTGGTTTGGCATTTCAAAAACATCACGTTTGAAGGGCATTGGGGTTTTCAATATTACATGGAAAAATTGGGGGGCGTGGCCATCGACAAACGCAACATGCGCCTGGCGCCCGACACCGCTGTCATTGTGCCGACGGGCAATAGCGTCATTTTTTTGCCTCCGCCAGAGCACGCGGCGCTCTGGAATGAGTTCGACATCACGTATCCCCTTTGGCTCTGCACGATGAGCGTGGATGACGGGGCCGGTTACTATTCGGACGGCTGGGGCCCCGCGCCGTACATCATCTGCCGGCCTCCAAAAGATCGCTATTTAATTTACAGCGGGAAATAAAATTCCCCACCGCCTTCCTGTGACGCCCCGTTATGCTACAGTCTAATCGGACTTGGCTTGGCGACGGGGAGCGCCGCATGTTGGAACGCAAGAATTGGCAGTCAGAAACGTATAGGAAGATATGAAACGGATAATTTTGTCGATCATCGCCGCGGCCGCCAGCCTCAGTTGCCTGGGTCAAGCCGCCAACTTGTCGCCGAATTTGCAGGAGGTGATAAAGCTCACCCAGGCGCACATGAGCGATGATGTGATCGTCGCGTACATTCGAAATTCCGGGGCGGTGTATTCGCTGGGGGCGGATGACATTTTGTATTTGAACTCGCAAGGAGTGTCGCAGCCCGTGATTTCGGAATTGCTGCACACGCGGCAAAACGCGCCCCCGCCCGCGGCGCCCGCTGCCCTGGCCACGCCGGCGCCCGTCGCGCAGCCCAATTCACCCGCGCCCGCCATGGCCGCGACGCCGCCCGACCAACCGCCGCCGAATTCCGAGGTGAATCTCGCCTATTTTCAAACACAACTGTCGCCCGCCGGCGCCTGGGTGGATGTCCCCGGTTACGGCCAATGCTGGCGGCCCACCGTGGTGGCGCAAAACCCCGATTGGCGGCCCTATTGCGACGCCGGGCATTGGGTTTACTCCGATGATGGTTGGGCGTGGCAATCGGATTATCCGTGGGGCGACGTGGCCTTTCACTATGGCCGCTGGTACCACGACTGGCGCTGGGGATGGGTGTGGACGCCCGGTTACAACTGGGGCCCGGCCTGGGTTTCATGGCGGCATGCGGAAGGCGCCGGATTCTGCGGTTGGGCTCCGTTGCCCCCGGAAGCACGTTTTGAAGTGGGCGTGGGCCTGACTTTTGGCGGTCATGTGGGCTTGGACGTGGATTTCGGCTTGCCGGCTTCGGCGTATGTCTTTGTGCCCTTCGATCATTTCTGGGACCACAGCTATCATGGCTTTGTCGCTCCCTTATGGCGGGCTGACGCCCTGTTCCGGGCCAGCGTTGTCATCAATGATTACCATTTTGAGAGCGGCCGTTTCGTCGTGGGAGGCTTGGGACGGGAACGCATTGCCGTCCTGACGCATCATGAAGTTCCCATTGAACGCATCAGGATTCGCGACGAACGCGTCGCGCGCGCGCGCGAGATTCAACACGTCCGTTCCGCGGAGATTCGCCACGATATCCGGCACGACGAAGCGGTGCGCCAGGAACGCGACATTCATCACGACGTGCGCCAGGTGGAAGCGGCGCATCACGATGAAGCCGTGCGCCGCGTCGAGACTTCGAGCCGCTCCGCCCATGGGCTTCCGGCCAGTGGCGGCGACCGTCACGATGGCCGGGACGACCATAACCAGAGATGATTTTGCCGGGAGAATGATTTTCTCCTTGTGTGAGTGGCCGCGAAGCATTTAATAGCCGCTGTCAGATGCGTTGCGCCCTGAGCCAACGAAAAACCTTACTCCACAGACGCACTATTTATGGCAAAAGCACTCTCGAAAGCAGAATTGGCCGCGGCCCTGGCTGAGAAAAGCGGTCTCACCAAAAAAGCCGGCGCCGAACTCCTGGAGCACCTGGCGTCGCTCGCCCACAAGCACGCCAAGAACTCCTTCACGCTGCCTGGCATTGGCAAGTTGATTCTCAAGCCCCGCAAAGCGCGCATGGCCCGCAATCCCAAGACCGGCGCCCCCGTGCAAATCCCCGCCCGCAAAGTCGTCAAGTTTCGCGTGGCCAAAGCTTTTAGCGACGCTGTTTCCAGCGCCCGCTGACCCGCCGTCACGGTGAGGCGCCCTGGTCTGCGGGGCGCCTTTTTTATGAAAATCGCGATCGTTGGCTGCGGCGCGCTCGGCAGCTATTATGGGAGTTTGCTCTGCCGCGCCGGGCACGAAACGCATTTCCTGCTCCGCTCGGATTACGAAACCGTCCGCCGCGACGGCGTGACCATTCTCAGCGGCGACGGCGATTTCAATGTCCATCCCCACTGCGCGCGTCGCCCGGAAGAAATTGGCCCCGCCGACTTGGTGATCATCGGCCTGAAAACCACGGCCAACGCCACGCTGCCGCAAATCCTGCCGGCGCTGATCGGCCCGAAAACGCTCGTTTTGACGCTGCAAAACGGGCTGGGCAACGAATCTTTTATCGCTGGCATCGTCGGCGGTGAGCGCACCTTGGGCGGGCTTTGTTTCGTTTGCCTGAACCGCATTGCGCCCGGGAAAATTCATCACATCGCGCACGGCGTCGTCATTCTCGGCGAATACGGCCGCCCCGCCGAAGATCGCACCCGAATGATCGCTCAAGCCATTGCCGACACCGGCATCCGTTGTCACGCCACCGACAATATTGAACAGGCGCATTGGGAGAAACTCGTGTGGAATATTCCTTTCAACGGCCTCGGCGTCGCCGGCGCCGCGGGTTATGAGGCCGTGGTCTCTGGCCATCTCGCCCCGAGTCAACCCGTCGGCCCCTGTCTCACCACCGACATTTTACTGGGCGAAGTTCGCTGGGCTCAGCTAGTGCGCGAACTCATGCTGGAAACGATTCACGCCGCCAACGCCCTGGGTTATCCCATTCCCGAATCCGCCGCCGACCATCAAATCACCCGCACCCGCACCATGGGCGCCTACAAAGCGTCCACGCTCATCGATTTCGAGCGCCGTCAACCGCTCGAATTGGAGAGCCTTTTCCTCGAACCTTGGCGCCAGGCGCAAAAAGCTGGCATCCCCTGCCCCCGCCTCGCCGCGCTCTGTTCCCTGCTCCAACAACTGGCGCCATAGTTAAAGCAGCTTCCGGCGCCCACGCCCGCGTTTGATCCTCCAAAAAAGCGAACGCAAAATCCCTCTCCGATACGACCGATTAAACGTCATAGGTATAACATAAGATCGGTATCAAGCAGAATTTTATAGGAGGAGTGGATATGCCACAGCAACTGGCTTCCTGGTAAAAAGCAGCTTCCGCCGGCTCACGCCTGCGCTTAATCCTCCAAAAAACGAACGCAAAACTCCTTTCCGGCACGACCGATTAAGTGTCATAGGTATGACACATAATCGGTATCAAGCAAAATTTCACAGGCAGAGAGGATACGCCATTTTGCGCTCGCGCCACGACGGGGGGGCGTTAAACTGCGCGCAATATGAGTCAAATTTCGGACATTCAGGCGCGGGAGATCCTTGATTCCCGCGGGAACCCCACCGTGGAAGTTGATGTGCTGCTGGCCAGCGGCGCCGCCGGACGCGCGGCCGTTCCGTCGGGCGCTAGCACGGGCGAGAACGAAGCGATTGAGCTGCGCGACGGCGAAAAAGGACGTTACCTGGGCAAAGGCGTCAGCAAGGCTGTCAAAAATGTGACGGGTAAAATTCTGCCGGCTTTGCGCGGCCAGGATGCGTTCGACCAGTTGACGGTGGATAAAATCATGCTGGACCTGGACGGCACCGACACCAAATCCAAGCTCGGCGCCAATGCCATTCTCGCGGTTTCGCTCGCCAATGCCAAGGCGGCGGCGGCAGAGTTGGGCCAGCCGGTGTTTCGTTATCTCGGCGGGCCGAATGCCAAAGTCCTCCCAGTGCCGATGGCCAATGTCATCAACGGCGGCGCCCATTCCGACGCTCCCATTGATTTCCAGGAATTCATGATCGTGCCCAAGGGCCTGCCGACGTTCTCGCTTGCCTTGCAGGCCATCACGGAAACCTTCCACGCCCTCAAGTCCGTCCTGAAGAAAAAGGGGCTTTCCACGGCCGTCGGAGACGAAGGCGGTTTTGCGCCGAAGCTGGAGAGCGCCGAGGCGGCCATCGAAGCGATTTTGCAAGCGGTCAAGGATGCCGGCTACAAAACGGGCAAGGACATTTTCCTCGCGCTGGACGTGGCTTCCTCCGAATTCTTCGATCACAAGACCGGCGGCTACGTGTTCAAGAAAAGCTCCGGACGCAAGCTCACGGGCGAGGAACTGGTTTCGTTCTATGTCGATCTTTGCGCGAAGTATCCGATCATCAGCATCGAGGATGGTTGCGCGGAGGGTGATTGGAAAACCTGGAAACATCTCACCGACAAGCTGGGCGACAAAATTCAGCTCGTGGGCGATGATTTGTTCGTCACGAACGTGAAATTCCTCCAACGCGGCATCGACGAAGGCGTGGCTAATTCGATCCTCGTCAAAGTCAATCAAATCGGCTCTCTCACCGAGACGCTCGACGCCGTGGAATTGGCGCAGGACAACGCCTACACCGCCGTCATCAGCCATCGCTCGGGCGAAACCGAGGACGCGACCATCGCGGACATCGCCGTCGCGACCAATGCGGGCCAGATCAAGACCGGCTCGCTCAGCCGCACGGATCGCGTGGCCAAATACAATCAACTGCTGCGCATCGAACAATTGCTCGGCAAGAACGCCGTTTACGGCGGCAAATTCTAGGCCAGTTTGAAAGAGCTGATCGATTGGTACCAGACGGGCCTTGATTCCAATGGCTACTGGTTTATCGCCCTGCTCATGGCGATGGAGAGCACGATCGTGCCCATCCCCAGCGAATTGGTCATTCCTTTCGCGGCGCAACGGGCGCACCTCACAGGCCATCTGAGCCTGTGGGGCATCGCCCTGGCGGGCGCGGTGGGATCGGTCATTGGCGCCTCGATCATGTATTGGGTGGCGCGCTGGGCGGGGCGCCCGCTCGTGCTGCGCTATGGGAAATATTTCCTCGTGCCCGAGGAAAAGCTCCATGCCGCCGAGCGCTGGTGCGCGCGCTTCGGCTCGTTCGGCGTGTTCGTCGCGCGTCTTTTGCCGGTGGTGCGGCATCTCATTGGCCTGCCAATGGGCATCGTGAAAATGGATTTTCAACTTTACACCATCTTCACGCTGCTGGGTTCGGCCATCTGGTGCAGCGTCCTGACCTTTGTCGGCGTCGTGGCGGGCAAGGACGAGGCGCTCATGCGCGGGGATTTACGGCAAATCATGGTCTGGCTGCTTGCTTTCATTTTCGTGATCGGCGGGCTCTATTTCTTCTTCGTGCACCGGCACATGAAGAAAACGGCCTGAGATTCCGCCCGTTTTTAACTTTAGCCTTCAACCTTTCGCCGTTAGCCTTTACGCCAAATGACGTCCGCTCAGATTCGCCAATCGTTCCTGGATTATTTCAAGTCCAAGGGGCACACCATCGTGCCTTCCTCCAGCTTGATGCCGGATTCGCCGGGATTGCTTTTCACCAACGCCGGGATGAACCAGTTCGTCCCCATCTTCCTCAATGAGCGCGCGCCTGACGTGGACAAGTGGCCGGGCGCCATCCCGGGGAAGGCGACCCGCGCCGCCGACACCCAGAAGTGCATCCGCGCCGGCGGCAAACACAACGACCTCGAAGACGTGGGCATGGACACCTACCATCACACGCTCTTTGAAATGCTCGGCAATTGGAGCTTCGGCGATTATTTCAAAAAAGAAGCCATCGATTTCGCCTGGGAATTGGTCGTGGACAAATGGAAATTCCCGCCCGCCCGCTTGTACGCCACGGTTTATTCGCCGAACCAAGCCGCGGGCGACCCGAGCGAATTCGACCAGGAAGCCTACGATCATTGGGCCGCGAAATTCACGGCGGTGGGCCTGGATCCAAAAGTCCATATCGTCAACGGCAACAAAAAGGATAATTTCTGGATGATGGGCGAAACCGGCCCGTGCGGCCCGTGCTCTGAAATTCATGTTGACTTGACGCCGGCGGGCGACACCAACGGCGCGCTGGTCAATAAGGGCGACGCTCGTTGCATCGAGATTTGGAATCTCGTTTTCATCCAGTTCAACGCCAATGCCGACGGCACTTTCTCGCCGCTCCCCGCCAAGCATGTGGACACCGGCATGGGTTTCGAGCGCGTCACAGGCATTCTGCAAAACACGGATGGTTTCAAGGATTTCACCCGGACGATTTCCAATTACGAAACGGATATTTTCCGTCCGCTCTTCGACAAACTGGAGAAGCTCAGCGGCAAAAAATACGCCGCCACCCTGCCCGCGCCCGGCGCGGCGCCCACGGAACAGGAAAAAATCGACATCGCCTTTCGCGTCATTGGCGATCACATTCGCACGCTCAGTTTTTCCATCGCCGACGGCATTTTGCCCGGCAACACCGACCGCAATTACGTCCTGCGCCGCATCCTCCGCCGGGCGGTGCGGTACGGGCGCACCCTGGGATTCCGTGACCCTTTTTTCCACAAACTGGTCGAAGTCCTCGCCGATACGATGGGCGATGTGTTCCCGGAAATTCGCCGGCACAAGACCCGTGTGCAGGAAATCATCCAGGCCGAGGAAGAGGCGTTCAACAAGACGCTGGATCGCGGCATCGAATTGTTCAACGAGGAAGCGGCCCGCGCCAAAAATGTGTCGGGTGAATTTGCGTTCAAACTGTATGACACCTACGGCTTTCCTCTCGACTTGACAGAGCTGATGGCACGCGAGCGGGGCTGGGCGGTGGACAGCGCCGGGTTTGAAAAGCACATGGAAGAGCAGCGCGCCCGCGCCCGCGCCGCGCAGAAAAAGGAGATCATCGCCGCCTCGAACATCGACACCTCCAAACCGACGCGCTTTATCGGGTTTGACCATTTGCAATCACCCGCGCGCGTGCAGGACATTGTCAACTTAAAGGATAAAATCGCGCTCGTGTTCGACACCTCGCCGCTCTACGCGGAGATGGGCGGGCAGGTCGGCGACACCGGGGAAGTGCAGGCCGGCGGAAAAATGTGGCGCGTGGCAAACACCCAAAAAACCGCCAACACGTTTCTGCATGTTCTCGCGGAAAACGATGCGCCCGAACTCGGCGCGAGCGTCGAGGTGCGCGTGGATGCCGGCCGCCGCCATGCCATTGAGCGGCACCACACCGTCACGCATTTGCTCCATTGGGCGCTGCACGAAGTGGTCAGCCCGGATGCCACGCAAAAAGGCTCCTACGTCGGCCCGGACAAATTGACGTTTGATTTCAGCAGCGCCGCCCTCACGCCCACGCAGGTGGCCGATGTGGAGCGGCTTGTCAACGAACGCATCGTGGAGAACGCCGCGGTTTTCTGGACGGAAGTTCCTTACGCGGACGTCAAAGGCCGCAGGGACATCATGCAATTCTTCGGCGAGAAATATGGCGACCTCGTCCGCGTCGTGCAAATCGGCGGCCAGCGCACGGCCCTCAACGGCTATTCCATGGAGTTGTGCGGCGGCACGCATACGGGCGCCACGGGCCAAATCGGGCTCTTCCGCATTGTGGGCGAAGGGGCGGTGGCTGCTGGCACGCGCCGCATCGAGGCGGTTTCCGGTCTGCGAGCCTACGAGAAGACGCGGGAAGACGCGGGCCTTATTGCCACGATCGCGGGGAAAATAAATGCGCCCATCGGCGAATTGGAAAAGAAGCTCGAGACCCTGCTCGCGCAACAAAAGGAGTTGGAGAAGCAGCTCAAGGCCATGCAGCAAAAGCAAGCCGGCGAAACGGCGCGCGGACTGATGGCCAAAGCTCCCGCCAGCGAAGCCACGCCCGCTATCATTGAGAATCTGGGCCCGGTGGACGGGGATTTTCTCCAGGCGGTCGCCGACGCGATCAAAGGACAATTCAAAGGCGTCGTGGTTTTGGGCGGCACGGGCGGCGGCGCCGTCGCTTTGGTGGCAGCAGTGTCGGCTGATTTCACCGCAAAAGTTCAGGCGGGCAAAATCATCCAAGCGATCGCGCCGATTGTGGGCGGGAAAGGCGGCGGACGTCCGGATAACGCCCGCGGCGGAGGCAAAGACGTGGGCAAGCTCGACGAAGCGTTGCGCAAGGCCCGGGAATTGTTGCCGAAATGAAGCCAACTATTTCTCGACAAAACGGTTGCGACACGGTATAAGTCTGAAAACGATTTCTATGAGAAAACTAATGACTTTTGGCGCGGCGTTCGCCCTGATGTGCGCGCTGCTCGGGACGTCCGCCCAGGCGGAGATTGTGCAGACCACCGTTTCTTCCAATGGCCAAGTGACTCACCGGCACATTCGCGCGGGGCGTCATTTCCATCATATCAAGCACAAGCATCACAAGCACAAAAAGCATGTGAAGGTCAACTGACCGGGCCGGCCCTAAACTATTTCGCAAAGCCTCGCTGACAAGCGGGGCTTTTTTTGTTATCACTTCCCCCTTGTGAGCAACGCGAAACCCAAACAGCCGTTTCACTCCATCGAGTCCGTGATCGAGGACCTGCGCCGCGGGCGCATGGTCATTGTGGTGGACGACGCCGACCGCGAAAACGAAGGCGACCTTGTCATGGCCGCCGAAAGGGTGCGACCGGCAGACATTAATTTCATGGCCAAACACGGCCGGGGCTTGATTTGCGCCCCGACCACTTCCGAGCGCCTCAAAGAGTTGGGCGTGGACGAAATGGTCTCTCAAAGCGGCGACAAATTCCGCACCGATTTCCAAGTGAGCGTGGACGCCGCGCACGGCATCAGCACCGGCATCAGCGCCGCTGACCGCGCGCTGACCATTCGCATCATGGCTGATCCCACTGCGGCCCCCGCGGCGCTGGTGCAACCCGGCCATGTGTTTCCCTTGCGCGCGAAGCCCGGCGGGGTCCTGCAACGCGCCGGCCACACCGAGGCGGCCGTCGATCTCGTCAAACTCGCCGGAGCCCGCCCCATCGGCGTCATTTGCGAAATCATGAGCGACGACGGCTCCATGGCGCGCCTGCCGGAATTGCAGCGGTTCGCCCGGCAGCATCGCCTCAAGATTTGCAGCATCGAAGACTTGATCCTTTATCGCCGCACGCGCGAGAAATTGGTCGAGCGGGTGGAAGTCGTGAAATTACCCACGGCCTACGGCGATTTCGATTTGCACCTTTATAAATCCCACACCGATGGACAGCACCATATTGCCCTCGTCCGCGGGCAGGTGCAGGGCAAAAAAAATGTGCTCGTGCGCGTGCACAGTGAATGTTTGACCGGCGATGTTTTTGGCTCCTGCCGCTGCGATTGCGGCCCGCAATTGCACCAAGCCATGCGGCAGATCGACGAAGCCGGGTGCGGGGTGATTGTTTATATGCGGCAGGAAGGGCGCGGCATCGGCCTCGCGCCAAAAATTCAGGCCTACAAACTGCAGGAGCGCGGTTACGACACCGTGGAGGCCAATCTCAAGCTGGGCTACGGCATGGACCTGCGCGAATACGGTTTAGGCGCGCAAATCCTGGTCGATCTCGGCCTCAAGACCATTTCGCTCCTCACGAACAACCCGCGCAAAGTGGTGGGCCTGGAAGGCTACGGCCTGGAGATCGCGCGGCAAGTCCCCATTAAAATCCGCTCCAATCCGCACAACGAAAAATATCTCCGCACCAAGCGCGAAAAACTCGGCCATCTCCTTTAACCTCCCACACCATGCTGCGAAAAAATCTCAAATCCACGCCCGCCGCGCCCGCCGAGGGCTCCTTCGCCATCATTGCCTCGAAATACAATCCGCGTTACGTCGAAGGCATGTTGCAGGCGGCATTGGCGGAATTGCATCGGGCGGCCTTGGAGAAGCCATTGGTGGTGCGGGTGCCCGGCGCTTTTGAAGTGCCAGTCGTCGCGGCCAAATTGCTCAAACGCAAAACGCCGCTGGCCGGGATCATTTGCCTCGGCGTGATTCTGCGCGGGCAAACCACCCACGCGCAAGCCATCGCCGATGCTGTCACCGCCTCGCTGGCCCAATTGCAGGTGGAATACACCGTGCCGTTGATCCACGAAGTGTTGCTGCTGGAGAACGAGGCGCAAGCCGTCGTCCGCTGCCTCGACAAGACCCACAACCGCGGCACGGAAGCGGCCCAAACCGCGTTGGAAATGGCGCGTATCATGCGGTCGCTTTGAAGCGTTTGACGAAAGTCAAAAGTTTGTGAAATTTTTCACAAAGGGCTTGCGCTCAGGAGTTGGAGCGCTAACTTTTCTCATATCTTCGGTGCGACCGAGACCCTAAAGAATGAAAAATTCAGCCCTATTACTCTCCGTTCTCAGCCTTGTCACGTCCCTCGAATTCGCTTCGGCGGGCGATATCACTGGAAAAGTGACCTTGCAAGGAACTCCGCCGCCGGAAAAGCAAATCGCTTTCGACGACACCTGCGGCAAAATGGATCCGAAAGTCACAACCACGCGCCATTATGTCGTGGGCAAGGATAACGGCCTGGCCAACGTGTTCGTTTATATTTCCAAAGGTTTGGAAGGCAAAAAGTTCACACCGCCCACGGACGTGGTGGAAATCAACCAGGTCGGCTGCAATTACGACCCCTATATTTCGGGCGTGATGGTGGGCCAGACGGTGCGAATCAAGAACTCCGATTCCATCATGCACAACATTCACGCGTTGCCCACGGTGGATGGCAATTCGGAATTTAATTTCGCGGAAATTTCCCAAGGCGACGCCAACGACACCAAATGGACGGCGAGCATCACCAAGCCCGAAGTGCTCGTGAAGCTCAAATGCGATGTCCACAACTGGATGTTCTGCTACGTGGGCGTGGTGGACAGCCCGTTTTTCGCCGTGACCGACAAGGACGGCAATTTCAAAATCGCCAACGTGCCTCCCGGCGACTACACACTCACCGCCTACCATTTGAAGACCCACCAGAAGACGCCCGGCTTGTCCCAAGCGGTCAAAGTCGAAGGCGCGCCGGTGACGGCCAACTTCACGGTGGCATTGAAGTAAGCGAGTTTTCGGCAACGCCCCCAACGCCATCCCGCCCGCGGGAGGCGTTGGTTTGTTTTCGACGATTTAATGTTTGACGCAAATCAAAGTCCGGCCCCGCCGTGGCGGAAAAGGTTCGCTTTTCTGACCGCGCTGGCCACGTTCGCCCTGATTTGGGTGGGCGGCCTGGTCACCAGCCACAATGCTGGCCTGGCCGTGCCGGATTGGCCGAACACCTATGGCTATAACATGTTTTTCTTTCCGATCTCAAAATGGATTGGAAACATCTTTTACGAACACACGCACCGGCTGGTGGCGTCGGCGGTCGGCATGTTGACCACCATTCTCATGATCTGGCTTATCGCCAGCCGCGCCCCGAAATGGCTGCGCACCTTGGGCATCGCCGCGTTTGTCGCGGTGGTGGCGCAAGGAGTTTTGGGCGGATTGCGCGTGATTGAGTTGAAAGACGTCCTCGGCATTTTCCACGCGACGCTCGCGCAATTGTTTTTCCTGCTCGTGAGCGTCATTGCGCTGGTGCATACGGAATTCTGGCAACGCCTGCCGCTCCATGCGGAACGCGACACACATGGCCTGCGCTGCCTCCTCACGCTCACCACCTGCGTCGTCCTCGGGCAACTAATGCTCGGCGCGACCATGCGCCACCAGCATGCCGGCCTGTCGATCCCTGATTTTCCCGCCGCTTACGGAAAAATCTGGCCCGACACCGACGCCGCTTCGATCCTGAAATACAATCAAACACGCGTGGAAGTGGCGGGCGAACAGCCCATCACCGCCGCCCAGGTTATTTTGCAAATGGTGCATCGCCTCGGCGCCGCCGCGATATTGATTCTTGTGGCCACATGCGCGGCGCGGTGTTGGAAATTTCTCGGGTCGCGCCATTGGCTCACGCGGGGCGCGTTGCTTTGGCTGGGGTTGGTGTGCGTGCAGGCGTTTCTCGGCGCCGCCACCATCTGGACGGGCAAATCGGCTGACATCGCCACGGCGCATGTGGCGTGCGGCGCGCTTTGTCTTATGACTGGCGGATTGACTTCCATCGTTTCTTTTCGGATTCTGGCCGCGCCTGTGCTGTCAGCATCACGTGTCAAAACAACTGTGCCGCCTTTTGCGCCCTCCTCCGCGCGTTCATGAAGGCGTCTGCTCCCACCATGCCCGCGCCCGCCGCGATGTTGAAATCGCAGGCGGACCATAAATCATGGGTGGCGCTGCTCTCCGATCTCTTCAAGGCGCGCCTGACCACGCTGGTCTTGCTGACCACGCTGGTGGGTTTTTACGTCGGCTCACGCGGGGCGCCGGCCTACGGTTTGATGCTCAACACCCTCGCGGCAACCGCGCTGCTCGCCAGCGGCGCCTCCGCGTTGAATCAATTGCTCGAACGCGAGCACGACGCCAAAATGCGGCGCACGCAAGACCGTCCTTTGCCCTCCGGACGCATGACGCCCGAGACGGCGCTGTTGATCGGCGGCGGCTGCGCCTGCGCCGGCTTAATTTACCTGGCTCTGGCCGTGAATCTTTTGACTGCTGTCCTGGGGGCCGTGACCCTGTGCAGCTACGTCCTGGTCTATACGCCGCTAAAGCGCCTGACGACGCTTAACACCGCCGTGGGCGCCATTCCCGGCGCGCTGCCGCCACTGATGGGATGGACGGCCGCCCGCAATAACATTTCCGGCGAAGGCTGGGCGTTGTTCGCGATTTTGTTTTTCTGGCAGTTGCCGCATTTCCTGGCCATTGCCTGGATGTATCGCGATGAATATCGCAAGGCCGGCTTCGTTATGCTGCCGGTGGTGGACCCGGACGGCGCCCGGACTGGCCGGCAGGCATTTTGCCACACGCTGGGGTTGTTGCCCTTGAGCTTGTGCCCATTCGTTTTTCGGCTGGACGGCCCGGTTTATCTTTTCGGCGCCCTGCTTCTTGGAGCCGCCTTTGTCTGGCAGGCGTGGCGATTCTCCCGCGAACTGACGGAAGCCCGCGCCCGCGCTCTTTTTTACACGTCGATCATCTATTTGCCATTGTTACTTGGGCTAATGGTGTTCGATAAGGTTTGATTTTAAATCAGTTATCATTAAGGTGAAATTGTCGTTGTCGAAGCAATAACTAGCTATGGCCGCCGCCGCACATGCCGATCCGCACGCTCATTCCTCGGAGCATCATTCCGAGCATCATGAGTTGAACTTCCTGCAAAAGTACGTGTTCTCCAGCGACCATAAGGTCGTGGGAATCCAGTACGCGATCACCGCCCTGCTCTTTCTGCTTTTCGGCTTCTCGCTGATGCTGATGATGCGCTGGCAACTGGCGTATCCCGGCCATCCTCTCCCCGTGGTGGGCAAATTCCTTTCCCGCCTGCTGGGCGAGGAAATGGCCAGCAAGGCCGGCGTGATGTCGCCGGATTTGTATAATTCCTTTGGCGCGATGCACGGCACGATCATGGTGTTTTTGGCCATCGTGCCCCTGCTCACCGGCGCGTTCGGCAATTACGTCATGCCGCTGCAAATTGGCGCGCCTGACATGGCGTTCCCGCGCTTGAACATGATGAGCTACCAGTTTTATTTCTGCGGCGGCGTGATCATGTTCGCCAGCTTCTTCATTCCTGGCGGCGCGGCGAAATCCGGGTGGACCTCCTACTCGCCGCTGGCGACGGTGGCCGGCCTCGGCCATGTGCCCAACGGTCAAACCTTCTGGCTGATCGGCATGGTGTTCCTCATCACCTCTTCGCTGCTGGGCTCGGTCAACATTCTCTCCACCATCATTCAACTCCGCGCCAAAGGGCTGACCTGGATGCGCCTGCCGTTCTTTGTGTGGGCGCAATTCGTCACGGCGTTTCTGCTGCTACTGGCGTTCCCGCCGCTTGAAGCCGCCGGTGTCATGCAATTGATGGATAAAGTCGCGCACACGAGTTTCTTCCTGCCCACCGGGCTCGCGGTCGGCACGCTGGGGCACATCAGCGGCGGCGGCAGCCCGTTGTTGTGGCAGCATTTGTTCTGGTTCCTCGGGCATCCGGAAGTGTACGTGCTGATTCTGCCGGCGATGGGCATTGTCGCCGAAGTGATCGCGAACAACACGCGCAAGCCGATCTGGGGTTACAAATCGCTGGTTTATTCGGCGCTGACGATTGGTTTTCTGTCCTTCATCGTTTGGGCGCACCACATGTATCTGACCGG
>DASZMX010000058.1:0-61315 GCA_035551475.1 Verrucomicrobiia bacterium | reverse complement strand
GTTTTCGCTCGGGCGCAATGTGCAGGTGTTTGGCGGGTTCAGCGGCGGCGAATCCAATGTGAGCCAGCGCAACGTGACGCTGCATCCGACCATCCTGAGCGGCGACATTGGCAGCAAGGGCGTGGACACGGACAACAGCCTGCACGTCCTGGCCAACACCAACATTGATTCGCTCACCATTCTGGACGGCTTCACCATCACCAAAGGGCGCGGCGATTTCGGCGGCGGCATCAAGAACGTCAACGCCTATCCCACGATCAATAATTGCGTTTTTGTGGACAACACCGCCACGCAGCAGGGCGGCGCCTTTTATTCGGCCGGTTTGGAGGGCTCGCCGATTTCGTATTGTTTATTTGTCAGCAATTCCGCCGCGGTGGCGGGCGGCGCGATTTACGGCAATTCCCGCGTGGAGGCCGTCAGTTGCAGCTTTGTGCGCAACACGTCGGCGCACGGCGGCGCGGTGGGCCTGACGAATAGCGACCAGGTGTTGATTTATAATTCGCTGTTCGTGAGCAACGCGGTCCAAGGGTCCGCTTCCAGCGGCGGCGCCTTGCAGGCGGATTCCGTGGCGTTGCAAATTTTCAATTCCACCTTTGCCTACAATACCGCGCGCATCGACGCCGCGGCGGGCGCGCCCGGCGGCGCGGGCATCAGCTTCTCGGGCAATGGACACTCCCAGGCGTTATCGACGCTGAACACGATTTTCTGGGCCAACACCGTCTCCAACGCGCTCGGCTCGCCGGGCTCCGTCGAAAGCCAGCAAATCGTTCTCACGTCCTCCAATGCCGCGACCTACATCAGCCACACGCTCATTGATGGCCTCGACCTCTTCGCCGGATCCGTCACGGTGACGAATCTGGATGTCGATCCGCTTTTCTCCAATCCCGCGGCGGGCGATTTCACTTTGCGCAATTATTCGCCCTGCCTGGACCTGGGCGAAAATGAGGGCGGGGCGGATTCGTTTGACAGTGATTTGATCGGCCAAAGCCGCATCGCCAATGGCACGATTGACTTCGGCGCGTATGAATTCCAAGGAACGCCGATTCATGTGGCGTTCCAGATTTCAATCGCGCGGGATTGCGATCCGGCGGGCGCGAATTACATCCTGCAGTTGGTTGGCTCCAACGCGCCCAACACCACGTATCAATGGGAGGTCAATCGCAATGACGGCCAGGGCTTCGTCACTTTGACCAATGGCGGCGTTTTCCAGGGCGCCCAATCGGCCGCGCTCACGGCGACCTATCCGCCCGTCAGCATGAACGGCTACCGCTTCCGCGTGCGCGGCACGAGTCCCAGCCTGCAATTCACGTCGGCCACGGGCACGCTGCACGTTTCACAGACGCTCTTTTACGTGAAGGCCAGCGCCACCGGCGCCAATAACGGCACGAGCTGGGCCAACGCCTACACCAATTTGCAAGACGCCCTGGGCGCGGCCCAGCCGTGCTCACAAATTTGGGTCGCGGCGGGAACGTATTATCCCGCCACCAATGGCGATGTGAACGCCTCCTTCCGGATGCGGTCGGACATCGCCATTTACGGCGGCTTCCGCGGCACGGAATCCACCGTGGCGCAGCGGGATTGGCGCGCCAATGTGACCACGCTGAGCGGCAACCTCGGCGATCCGGCCAGCACCAACGACAACAGTCTTTCCGTCGTTTTCAACTATGGCAATCAAATCGGCTGGGATTGCGGGCCGACCGCGATTTTGGACGGCTTCACGGTGCGCGACGCCGTGGGCTCGGCGATGCTGAATTTTTACGCGAGCCCCACCATTCGCCATTGCATCTTCACCAATAACTCCGGGCAGGTGGGCGGCGCGATGCGGAACAATTACACCGCCTCCCCGACCATTTCCGATTGCGTTTTCGCGGGGAATTCCTCGGGCGACGGCGGCGCGATCAACTGCTCTTCCGACGCCAATGCGATCTTTGTTGATTGTTTATTTGACAATAACCAGACGAGCTTCCGCGGCGGCGCGGCCTCGATTTACAGCGCGCACCCGCAATTCATCAATTGCTCCTTCGCCAATAACTTTGCGTTCTACAATGGCGGCGGCATCTATTCGCAATCCTCCACCATCGACATCCTCAACTGCATTCTGTGGGGCAACACCGACCAGGAATATTTCCCCACCGCCATCAGCCCGCAGCTTTACCTTGATCCCGCCGTCGCCAACATGACCAACACCTGCCTGGAAGGCTGGACGAATAATGCGAACGGCAATTTCGGCTACGATCCGCTCTTCGCCGATGCGCCGCACGGCAATTTCCGCTTGTCCGGTTATTCGCCGGCCATCGACGCCGCAGCCTCATCGCTCCTGGCCGGCCTCAGCGCTGATCTTGATGGCAATCTTCGCGTGGTCGGCGCCGCCGCCGATCTGGGGCCGTTTGAATACCAGGGCGCCGGCGCAGGGCCGGTGCGAATTTTCTCCGCGCCCAAACCGGTGGCGGCGTGCAACCTTTCCGGCCTGGGCATGTTCAGTGTTCTCGGCACGAACGGCTCTTCGTCCGGCTTTGTCTGGGAAGTCAATAAAAACGACGGGCACGGCTTCCTGCCGCTGCAGAACGACACGACGAACACCATTGTGCTGGGCGCGGCCACCTCGACGTTGATTGTCTCCAATTTGTCGCTCTCGATGAATGGCTGGCAATACGCCGCCGCATTGCCGCTCCTCGGCTACATCTCCACGCCCGCGACGCTCACCGTGCAATCGCCCACGATCATTTACGTCAACGCCTCCGCCACCGGCGCCAACAATGGACTGGCCTGGAGCAGCGCCTACACCAACTTGCAGCAGGCGATCAACTCCGCGGGGTATTGCTCGGAAATCTGGGTCGCGCGCGGCTCCTACTCGCCGGCCACCGATGCATTCAATCGCTCGTCCTTCCGCCTGCTTTCGCAGGTCGGCATTTACGGCGGTTTCGCGGGCACGGAAACGAACCGCAGCCAGCGCGACTGGACGAACAATCCCACGCTCGTGACCGGCGGCGTCGGGACTTACTCGCTGTTTGACAACGCCGCGCTGACGACGCCCATCGACGCCTCCGCCGTGCTGGATGGATTCATCTTGACGGCGACCAACCGTTACGCCGGCGCCATCAACAATTACCAGGCGGCGCCGACCATTCGGAACTGCGTCTTCACCGGCAACGCCGGCTACGGCATCTTCGGCCGCAGCAACAACCCCGTTATTCTTAATTGCGTTTTCACGAATAACGTCGGCACCTGCATTTACAATCAGCAGACTTCGCCGGTGATTTCCAACTGCTTCTTTGGCTCGAACATCACCGCCTACACCGGCGCGGCGATGGTCAACTGGGAGGGCAGCCCGCAAGTCCTGGACTGCGTTTTCATGAGCAATTCCGCCGGATGGGGCGGGGCGATTTACAATGATTCCATGGCGAAGCCCGTGTTTGACCGCTGCGTCTTCCGCGGCAACTCCTCCAGCGCCGGCGGCGGGGCCCTCTACGACCAGGAAACCTCGGCGCCCATCGTGCGCAACTGTTTGTTTGACCAGAACAACTCCATTTTCCGCGGGGGCGCGATCGCGGATTTCACGTCCGGGCTGAACCTGGCCAACTGCACGTTCGCGCGCAATTACGCCGCGTATTCCGGCGGCGCGTTTTACTTCCAGGGCACGGGCGGCAACGTCAATAATTCGATTTTCTGGCAGAATTTTGTCACGCAAAACCCCGAGCAAAATTCCGTCGAGAAACTTCAGCTCGATAACAGCACCGGTTCGCTGGTGGTTTCCAATTCCATTGTGCAGGGCCTCCAAACTCTCGCGGGCCATAACAACTCCAGTTTCGATCCGCTCTTCTCCGCGGCGGCCGGCGGGGATTTTCGATTGACCGCTTATTCGCCGGCGCTGAATGTGGGCGACGCCTCCGCGGCGGCCGGCGAAGCCACCGATCTGGCCGCGCAACCGCGCGTGTTTGGCTCGGGCGTGGATTTGGGCGCTTACGAATTCCAGAGCGCCGCGTCCGGCTCGCTGCGCATACTCGGTTTGCCGCAGTCGTTCACCAATTGCGTCAATTCCTCCGCGAAATTCGATCTCGTCACCCAACCGGGCGACACGAATATTTTCCAATGGCAGCTCTTTTCCAGCGGCAGTTTTGTCGCGGTTCCGAACACGGCGCCGTATCAATTGGTCACTGCGGGCACGACCAACTCGCTCGTAATCCCGACCCTTTCCGCCGGGCTGAACGGGTCGCTCTATCGCTTTGTCAGCACGGCCTCAGGTTATATTTCGCCGACCTTCTCGCTGGGCGTGACGCCCGCCGCGGTCGTTTATGTGAATGCCTCAAATGCGGCGCCGGGCGACGGCTCCTCCTGGGCCCACGCCATGACCAATCTCCAGGACGCCCTGCAATTCGGCGATGCCTGCACGGAAATTTGGGTCGCGAAGGGCTCCTACGCCGTGACCATTTCCTCCGATAACTCGCATTCCTTCAGCCTCAAGCCCAACCAGCGCGTGTATGGCGGGTTCGCCGGAACGGAAACACTCCTGAGCCAGCGCAATTGGACGAACAACGTTGTTCTTTTGACAGGGCTCACAAATCTTTCGGTGTTTGAAAATAACGGCCTGTCCACCCCCATCACCGCCTCCTCGGTGCTGGATGGTTTCACGCTTTCCGGCCAAAACGGCTACGTCAATCCGATCGTCAATATCTCCGCCAGCCCCACAATCCAGAACTGCACGTTCATCAATGGGCAGCCGGGCATCTGGAACACCTCCGGCGCCAACCCGCTCATCTCCAGCTGCGTTTTCAGCAACAATCCCGGGCAGGCGATCGTCAACGTCGATTGCGCCCCGGTTATTTCCAACTGTCTCTTCGTCGCCAACTCCTCCGGCGGCGTGGTCGGCGGCGCGATTCATAATTCCGGGGCGGCTCCGCTCATCACCGGGTGCGTTTTCCTGACCAACAATTCCGCCGCCGGCGGCGCCATTTCCTTGGAGGACGGCAGCAGCGGCGTGATTCGCAACTCGATTTTCGAGGGCAATACCTCCGGCGACGGCGGCGCCATTTACAGTGTTTCTTCAGCGCCGCTGGTGGTCGATTCCTTGTTCGCTGGGAATGTCTCTACTTACCGCGGCGGCGCGTTCATGTTCGCTTTCTCGCAGGTCACGATCAATAACTGCACCATCGCGCAGAACACGGCGGCGACGGACGGCGGCGGCATCGATGCGCAGGCGTCATCGCTTTACGCGACGAACTCCATTTTCTGGTTGAACGCCAGCGGCAACGATGCCACGCCCGAACCGGCGCAAATTCATCTGGACGATTTCACGGCGCAGCCGGCCAACTGCATTATCCAGGGCCTGACGAAATTCGCGGGTTTGGGCAACGTCGCCTACGATCCGCTCTTCTCCAACGCGCCGGCGGGAAATTTCACCCCGGGCCCGCTTTCCAGCGCGGTCAATTCCGGGCTCAATTCCGCCGTCGGCTCCTCGGACACGGATCTTCTCGGTCTGCCGCGCATCGTCGCCACCACCGTGGATCGCGGCGCCATCGAGGTGCAGAATCCCGGCGCGGCCACGCCGTTGCTGGTGTCCGCGCTGCCGCAGCCGGCCAGCGCGTGCGTCGGCGGGCTGGCCTCCTTCGTGTTCGTGGGCGACTCGACTCTGGTCAGTCAAATAAACTGGCAGGTCAACACCGGCTCGGGATTTGTCGCCGTGCCCAATGACGGATTCCATTTCGTCCAGAACACCGCGACCTCTTCCACGCTCGTGGTTTCCAATATCCCGGCCACTTACACCAATCGCACTTATCGCATTACGCTTTCCAGCCCCGCGTTCACCTCGCCGGCCGCGGCCCTGAATGTGTTTCCGCGCCGCGTGATTTACGTTAATGCCTCCGCCACGGGCAATCAGGCGGGCACAAATTGGACGAGCGCCTTCACCAACTTCGCCGCCGCCGTTTCCGCCGCCGATTCCTGCTCGGAAATCTGGGTCGCGCAAGGCATCTACGAGCCGCTCACTAACCAGCCGGCGCGCCTTAAGACGGGGCTGCAGATTTACGGCGGATTTGCCGGCACGGAAACGTTGCGCACACAGCGCAACGCCACCAATCACGTCGCCGTCCTGCGTTCGGCGCACAACACCGATATTATTGACAATCGCGGCGATTTCCTGCCAGCGGACCGTTCGGCGATCCTTGACGGATTTTTGCTCACAAGCCCGAGCCCGCTTTCGGCCATCAACAATTATCAGGCCAGCCCGACCATCCAGAATTGCCGTTTTGAATCCAATGGCTTTTTCGCGGTGGAAATCATCGGGTCGTCCAGTCCCGCGCTGGTCAATTGCGTGTTCACCAACAATTTGGATGTGGCGGTCGATTGCCGCGGCGGCGGTTCGCCTTTGCTCACCAACTGCTTGTTCATCCGCAATTTCAGCCCGCAAGGCGGCGCGGCGCTCACGGCGGCCGCAGGTTCGACGCCGTTCGTGTTGAATTGCGTGTTCCAATCCAACAGCGGCACGGGCTATGGCGGCGCCATCTGGAACGACGGCGCGGCCCTGGCCATCGTCAATTCGATTTTTAACGGCAACAGCGCCAGTTCGGCGGGCGGCGCCATCGCCAACCTGAACAGCGGCTCCACGGCCCTGACCAACTGCCTCATCTACAACAACTCCGCCTTCCTGGGCGGCGGCCTGTTCAACAACGCCGGGCTCCAGCTTGTCAACTGCACCGTCGCGCTTAACAACGCCACGGTGGCAGGCGGCGGCTTCAGCGCCCAGGGCGGAACGGTTTATTTGCTCAATAGCATTGACTGGCAAAATTCCGCCGGCGGCGCTTCCTCCCTGGAGAATGCGCAAGCTGATTTCGTGCAAGGCTCCGTGATCGCCAGCAATTCCTGCATCCAGGGCCTGACGGCGCTTGCGGGCAACAACAACGTCGCGACCGATCCTCTATTCCTTGGCAGCGGTTCCGGCAATTTCCAACTCAGCCCATCTTCACCCGCGGTCAACCACGGCGTGAACTCCGCCAACACCACGACCGTGGACCTGGCCGGCGCGGCGCGCGTGCAATTGGCCGTCATCGACCTCGGCCCGTACGAAAGCGCTTCGCAATCCACCGCCCTCGCGCTGGTCGCGACGCCTTCTTCGGAAAACATTTGCGCGAACGACAGCGCCGTTTACCCGGTGCAAAGCCAGACCGCCCAGGTTTTCAATTGGCAATACTCCACCAACGGCGCTTGGCTGCCGTTCAGTTTGAATTCCGGCACAGGAGTCTGGACCGGCCCGGCTCTGGGCTCGTATCAAATCACGTCCAACGCTTCTGGCTCCACGCTCACGGTCTCGAGCGTCTCGGCGGCGATGAACTCGTATCAATTCCGCTTTGTCATCCCCAGCGTGTTCACGGGCGCGCCGCTCCTGCTCAATGTCGCCACGCCAGGCATTATTTATGTCAACGCCTCCGCGCCCGCGGGCGGGAACGGCGGCAGTTGGGCGCGCGCCTATAACGATTTGACGGTGGCGCTCGCGGCCATTCAGGGTTGTCAAAACCAAATCTGGCTGGCCTCCGGGACGTATCGCCCGACGCTCGGCACGGACACCTCGGCCACGTTCACGATTCCGGCCGGCGCCGTGGTTTACGGCGGATTCGCCGGCTTTGAGACCAACCTGAGCCAGCGCAATTGGCAGACGAATGTCGCCGTGCTCAGCGGCGCGATTGGCGGATTGGGCCAGACGGCGGCGCATAGTTTCATCGTGCTGAATTTCAGCGGCCAGACGGCGCCGATTTCCAGCAGCACCATCGTGGATGGCGTGACGATTGCGCAGGGCCAATATGGCATTGATTGCGATAATGCGTCGCCGACCATCCGCCATTGCCTGATCACGTCCAATGTGGTTTCCGGCCTCACGACGCGCGATGCGGCGCCGCTGCTCCAGAACTGCGCGTTCGTCAATAATACGAGCAGCCAACTCGGCGCCGGCCTTGTGGCCTTTGGCCTCAATGCCACCAATCTGGGGCCCGTCGTGGAAAATTCCATCTTCACCGGCAATCGCGCCAACAGCGGCGCCGGCGCTTTCATTCAGGATGCGACGTTGCGCTTTGCGGGTTGTTTGTTCGCGTATAATTATGCGACCAACGGCGGCGGCGCCATCTCCGCCAGCCAGGGCAAATTCACGCTCATCAATTCCACCGTCGCCAGCAACTCCACCGCCTTCGACGGCGGCGCCGGACTGGAAGTCGGCCCGACCTCCGCGGTCCTCATCAATAGCGTCCTGTGGGGCAACACTTCCACCGCGCCCACTGCGGAAGCGTCGCAAATTGATCTGCGTTTCGGCGCGGGCGTGACGGCGTCCAACACCTGCGTGCAGGGCCTGACGACTTTCACCACCGGCAATAATATTGGCTACGATCCGTTGTTCACGGCGGGTTTCCACCTCCAGCCTTGCTCGCCGCTGATCAACGCCGGGCAGACGGCCGCCGCCTCCGAGCTCACCGCCGATCTCGACGGCAATGCGCGCGTGTTCGCGGGCACGATCGACCTCGGCGCTTATGAATCGCAAACCAGCGGGGGCTCGGGCCTCTTCATTGCCACCCAGCCCGTTTCGATCACGTATTGCGGCAGCGGCGCCAATACGTTGAGCCTCGCCGCCACGGGCGCATCCGCCTTCCAATGGCAGGTCAATAAGAACAACGGCGCGGGCTTCGTGAATGTCACCGATGACGCCGTGCATTCCGGTTCGGCCACCTCGACCTTGACCCTCACGGCGCCGCCGTATGCGGCGACGCCTTGGCAATATCGCTGCTTCGTCCAAGGCGGCGCCTGCTCCCTTTATTCCGGCGTGGCCTCCGTCACGGCGCTGCCGGCGCAGATGTATGTGAATGCCGCCGCCACCGCGGGCGGCGACGGCCTGACCTGGGCCACGGCTTTCACCACGCTGGAGCAAGCGGCCGCCAGCCCCTTGCTCAACGCGTGTCAAGCGCAGGTCTGGGTGGCCCAAGGCTCTTATACGCCTGCGGCAGCGGCCACTCTGCGTTCCGGGGTGCAATTCCTCGGTGGTTTTGCCGGAGGCGAAACCAATGCCGCGCAGCGCGACTGGGTCAATCATCCGACGCGCGTGAATGGCTCCGTGGCGAGCAGCGCCTTTACGGCCAATGGGCAAATCACCGCGTGCGATCGCACCGCTGTGCTCGATGGCTTCGTGATTTCCAGCCTGGGCAGCCTTCCCGCGGTCAATCTGGTTGACGCCGCGCCGACCATCAGTCATTGCGTCTTCACCAATACCGTGGGAGAGGCGGTTTACGTCGGCCAGGCTTCCAGCCCGGCGATCATCGATTGCGATTTCCGCGGGAATGCGGGCAATTCAGTTTACAGCGACAGCTCGACCGCCGCTCTCACGCGTTGCACGTTCCTTGGCAACCACAACAGTGCGGTCGTGAACGCGTCGGGTTCCTCGCTCAACGTCACCAACTGCCTTTTCGTGCAAAACACGGCGGCCACCGGAGGCGCCATTGAAAGCGTCGCCGCCTTGACCGTGGTGAATTCCACGTTCACCGGCAACGCCGCCGTGAACGAAGGCAGCGCGATTGATGTGCAGGGCGGTTCGGCCGCCATCGATAACTCGATTGTGTGGGGCAACGCCGTGGCGTTCTTCGGCTCGCTGGAACAGGCGCAGGTGGCCACCAATGGCAGCGGCTCGGTGACGATCACCCGTTCGATTATCCAGGGCCTCAATCAATATGCGGGCCACAGCAACATCGGCTTCGATCCGTTGTTCCTCGATGGCGCGCATAATAATTTTCAATTGACCGCGTCGTCGCCGGCGATTGACCAGGGCACCAACACGTTTATCGCGGGCAACACGCTTGATCTCGCGGGTCAGGCGCGCATCGTCAATGCCAAGGTCGATTTGGGCGCTTACGAATTCTCGGGCGCCACCGCCCCGGTCGTGAATCTGCTGAATGCGCCCGTGAGCGTGTCGGTCTGTGATGGCGCGGGCGCCTCCTTCTCGATCGTCGCCTCGGCGCCGGCGACGTTCGCGTGGCAATATTATGACGGCGCCAACTGGCAGCCTTTCAGCTCCGGCCAGCCCGCGTTGGGCGCGTATGGCATCGCCAGCACCGCGTCGTCTTCCACCTTGACGCTCGGCCCGGTCACGACGGCCATGAACGGCTACCAATTCCGCGTGACGATCCCATCATCCGGCTACGTCGGCGCGCCAGTATATTTGACGGTCACTGCTTCGGGCGTGCTGTATGTCGATGCCGCGGCGGCCCCGGGCGGAAACGGCCAATCCTGGGCCACGGCGTTTCATGATTTGTCCAGCGCCCTGGCGGCGGTGAATGCGGCTTCCTGCGCGCGCGAATTGTGGGTGGCGGCGGGGACCTACACGCCTTCGGGCACGTTGACAATTCCGTCCGGCGCCGCGATTTACGGCGGCTTTATTCCCGGCCAGACCAATCGCGCGCAACGCGATGGGGCGGCGCATCCGGTGATTTTCAGCGGAGCCAACGCCGGAACGATCGCCCTGTTTAACGGCACGGCCCAAGCCATCGGCGCGGACACGGTGGTGGACGGAGTCACTTTCACCGGCGCAAATTTGGCCGTGAACCTTCTCACCGCCTCTCCGACGCTGCAAAACTGCGTCTTCCGCAACAACACGCAAGGCGTGACGGCGAACCAATCGTCCGCGGCCTTTGTGAATTGCGTCTTTACGGGCGGTCACGGCGCAAGCGGCGGCGGCGTGGAATCTTTCACGGGCACGCCGGTGTTTCTCAGTTGTTTGTTCTCGAATAACACGGCCAGCTCCAGCGGCGGCGGGTTGTATGTGCAAAATGGCAACGCCGCGTTGACCAACTGCGTGTTTACCGGCAACGCCGCTCCCTACGGCGCGGCCATCGATTTTGCCGATGCCGGCACGGCGGCGGTTGTCAACTGCACAATTGCCGACAACGCCGCGGCCAACAGCGGCGGCGGCATCCAGGGATTTCTCCTCCAGCTCACGGTGCAGAATTCGATTCTCTGGCACAACACCGGCGCCGGGGTTCCGGATCAGTCGGGCCAGATTGCCATCACCTCGGGGAGCGTCGCGGTGTCTTATTCCTGCCTCCAGGGTCTTTCGACGTATGCCGGGAATAACAATGTCAGCGGCGACCCGCTCTTTGCCGGCGGCGGCCACTATCAATTGCTCGGGTGCTCGCCCTTGCTGGATGCCGGCCTCGATGCCGCCAGCGGCGCTGTCACCACGGATTTCGCCGGCCAGCCTCGTATCGCCCAGGCCCATGTGGATGTCGGCGCCTACGAATTCGGCGGATCCCCCTTGGCCGCGCTCAACATCGCGGGCCAGCCCTCGGCTCTTTTCTTCTGCGCGACGAGTTCGAACTATTTCACGTTGAACGCCAGCGGCACGGGGCTTTCCTATCAGTGGCAAATCAACCGTAACGACGGACAAGGCTTTGTGAATTTGGCGGATAATTCCGTTTATTCCGGCACGGCCACCGCCACGCTGGTGATTGGCGCCGCCACGTCCGCCGATGACGGCACCCTCTTCCGTTGCGTGGTGGGCAGCGCGGGCGGTTGCGCGGTCACTTCCCAAGCGGCGGCGCTGCAATTCACGGTGTCACGCTGGTATGTGAATGCGGCTTCGGGCGGTGGCGACGGCTCTTCCTGGGCGACGGCGTTTCATTCCTTGAACGATGCACTCTCGGTGAATTTTGCCGCGTGCAACAATGAAATCTGGGTGGCGCAGGGCACGTACAATCCGCCGTTCTCCGGCTATCAAATGCAGAACAACGTCGTGATCTACGGCGGCTTTGCCGGCAGCGAAACGAATTTGAGCCAGCGCAATTGGAGCGCGCACGCTTCCGTGCTGGATGGCAATGGCGGCCCGTACGTCGTCTTTAACCAGCAATATTACACCTTCGATCCGGTGCATGGTTTCACCCAGGAAAACGTCAGCCCTTCCGGGCGCCTGGACGGGTTCACGATCCAAAACGCAAACATCGGGCTCGTCAATTCTTTCGACCAGGCGCCGACGCTGGCCAATTGCACTTTTCTGAACAATGGCGCGAGCGCGATTTCCAATGCGTATTCGAGCACGACGATCTTGAATTGCGCGTTCCGTCACAATGGCTTCACCGGCAATTTTGGCGGAGGCGCGATCACCCATTACGGCTCTCAGGGCGATTTGGTCCTGATCGAAAATTCCGTGTTCGCCGACAACACGTCCACATCGGTCGGCGGCGCGATTTGGGACAACGGCGGCGATCTCACTGTCATCAACAGCTTGTTCTCGGGCAATCATGCCGCGACCTTCGGCGGCGGCATCGCTTCCATCGGCGACGACGTCGTGCGCAACTGCACCTTTGCCGGCAACTATGCCGGGGTCAGCGGCGGCGGCTGCCTGCTGAACTCCGGCGCCGTCCAGGCTTATAACTCGGTCTTTTACAGCAATACCATTCCCAGCGGCGCCCCCTACAGCCAGGATGCGCAACTGAGCATGGCGGCCCTGGCGGGTTCCGTCGTCGCCTCTTGCGACATCCAGAACTGGCAGCCTGCCGGCAAGTTCAGCGGCCAGGGCAATTTTGATTCCAATCCGCAATTTGCCGCGCCGCTCGATGGAGCCTTGGCGCCGTCCGTCGCGGGTGATTTCCATATCACCGCCTGCTCGCCGCTGGTGGACACGGGCGACAGCTCCCAGGCCGCCCTGGACACCGATCTCGCGGGCGCGGCCCGTATTTCCGGCGCCGCGGTGGATATTGGCGCGTATGAACTTCAGCAGCCGCCCTTCCTGGCGCAGCCTTCCGATCAGACGCGCTCCACGGTGGACTCCGTGCTGTTGACTGCGGTTTCGTCCGATGCCGCCGCCATTTACCAATGGCAGTATCGGCCCGACACCAACACGCCCTTCGGCGTCCTGGGGGATGATCCGCAATTCATCGGCTCCGCCAGCTCCAACCTTTTGATCACGAACCTCAGCGTGAGCCTGAACGGGACGCAGTTCCGCTGCGTGGCCTCGGATGGCTGTTTGCACGCTTATTCGGCCATCGCCACGCTGTATGTCACCAACGCCGCGCCGATTGCCGCCGATCTCAGCGTCACCAATGTCGGCGGCGCCTTTTACGTGAACCTGCCCGGCTCCGATCCGCAGGGCGCGCCGCTCACGTATGCGATCGTCACGCAGCCCACCAATGGCGCGGTGATTCCGATCTACATGGATCAATTTGAGTATTACACGTTGCAGAGTTATTTCCGCGGCGTTGATAGCTTCACTTATACTGTCAATAATGGGTCCCTGACCTCTTTGCCGGGGACGGTGACGCTTTATATTTCACCCAGCCCGACCTACCCGGGATTGTTGAACACGAACATTGCGGCGAACGAAAATGCACCCGTGTCGTTCGTCCTGAACGCGACGATTCTGAATGGCGACCCGATTACCTGGGGGATCTCCACTCCGCCAGCCCACGGCGTGCTCACTGGAACTCCGCCGAGCCTCACCTACACGCCCGACACCAATTATGTTGGGACAGACCGATTTTTCTACACGGCCACTGATGGCCCCTACACTTCATCCGCTTCCGTGGATTTGACGGTGGCGCATGTGAATCAAGTTCCGGTCGCCACGGCCGATGCGGCCTTGGTGTATCGCGGCGGCAGCGCGGTGGTTCCTGTCCTGGTGAATGATTTTGACGGCGACAATGATCCAATCAAGGTTACCGGCGTCACCCAGCCCACGAACGGCTCGGCAACCTTCACGACGAACTCTGTCACTTACACGCAGAACGGCGCGGTGGCGACGGCGGATTTCTTCACGTATCAAATCAGCGATGGCCATGGCGGCGTTGCCACGGGGGCGGTCACGGTCGCTATTCGCACCAACTTCAATTATGTCGTCACCACCAACGCCGATGGCGGCTCCGGGAGCTTGCGCGAGGCGATTCAATCGGCCAATCGCGCGCCGGGCGCACATGTGTTTGCCATCACCTTCGCGCCGGCGCTGGCCGGCCATGTCATCACGTTGAGCGGATCCGATGACACCAATTTCTGCGCGTCAGCGTTTGCCTTGAGCAATTCCTTCACGATCGATGGCGCGGCGGCTCCCGGATTGGTTCTGGCGCGCGACGCCAACGCCAATCCGATGCGGTTCTTCCGCGTGGATGCGGCGGCGCAAGTCGTCCTGAAAAATCTCGTGCTGTCCAACGGTTTCCTGGCGGGCTTCGCCGGGGCGCAGGACAGCGGCGGAGGTGGCGGCGGCGGCGGCGGTTTTGGCGGCGCGATTTACAGCCAGGGCCAGCTTTCCATTAGCAATGTGGTTTTCGCCCGCAACACCGCCCAAGGCGGCGCGGGCGGAATTTCCGGCGGGGCGCCTCCTCCGCGCGGCGGCGTCGGCGGCGGTCCCAATGGCGGGGCTTCCGGCGGCGGCGCGGGCGGCTTTGCTTCCGGCGGTGGCGGCTCGAGTGACAACACTTTTGGCTTCGGCGGCGCGCCTGGTTTTGGCGGCGGCAAAGGGGGCGGCAACGGCAGCGGCATTCCCGGCGGCGCAGGCGGTTTTGGCGGCGGCGGCGGCGGCGGCAGCGAATCGGCTTTCAGCGGCGGCGGCGGACTCGGCGCCGGCGGCGCGATTTTCAACAACGGCGGCGCGCTCGCTGTGACGAATTCTTCCTTCATTGGCAACGTCGCCCTCGCGGGTCCTCCGGGCGACGGTCCCGCCTCCAACTACAAAGGCGACCCCGGCAAAGGTTTTGGCGGCGGCGCCTTCAACTACAACGGCACGGCCGCGTTTGTGAATTGCACTTTCACCACCAATGCCGCCGACCAGGCGGATGTCGTGTATAACGTTGCCGACGGCCTTTCCGCCTCGGTCACCCTCTTGCAGACGACGGTCGCCAGCGGTTCCTCCACCAACCTGGTGCAAACCTCGTTGAATGGCGGCGCTGTTTCCGCGTTGCGCGACAACCTCTCGTCGCTCACGCAATCGGCCCCGTCCATCCCCACGATTGCCGACCAGCAAACCATTGGCGCATTATCGCTGAACTTGGCGCTGACGGTGCTGACGCCCGTGGTTTCCGCGACGTCCGACAATTCGCTCCTCATTCCGAATTCCAACCTGCTTCTCACCGGCGCCGGCACAAATCGCACACTCGGCATCACTTCGTCCCTGGGCCCCATTGGCGCCGCGCATGTGACCGTGACCGTGGTGGACGGGTCGGTCAGCATGTCGGAAATTTTCGGCGTCAATATTTCCCGCAACTTGACGGCCACCATCACGCCGCATCAATCCGTGACGATCAATGCCTTGCCGGCGTTCTCGACCTGGCACATCACGAGCGTCACCCAAGGCTCGAACGGCCCGGTCACGTTCAACAACTCGTCGCTCACCTATTCCAACAGCCGGGCGCTGGGCGGCGATTTCTTCGCCTATCAAGTCACAGATGGCACGAGCAGCGCCTTTGGCGCGGTCACGATTGTGCTCGCGACCAATGTCATCCCGGTCGCCGTGGCCCAATCACTCGTCACCGAGCAAAATACTCCGCTTCCGGTCACGCTGACGGGCTCAGACAGTTTCAACGACGCGGTGACGTTTAGTATTGACGTCTCGCCCGCTCACGGTTCCCTGTCAGGCGTGGCGCCCAATCTCGTTTACACGCCGGCGAACAATTACGCGGGGGCGGACAGTTTCTCTTTCCACGTCAACAATGGCCTCCACAATTCTGCCACGGCGATTATCTCTCTCAGCGTGCGCGGTCTCTCCTCGCTCGCGGTGACTTCCACCGCGGATTCCGGCCCCGGCACGTTGCGCGCCGCCATGGCGCAGGCCAACGCCAACTCCTCTGTCACATGGCAAATCTCGCTCGGCGGCCAGGCGCTGGTCGCAGCCACGGCGGGCGATGCCAGCTTTGGCGCCTCCGCCTTCATCGTCAGCAATCACATTATAATTGACGGTCAAACGTCCGGCGCTGCCATCAGCCGCGACCCGAACGGCTCCGCCATGCGCCTCTTCCATGTGGCGACCAACGGCAACCTGGTCTTGCGCAACCTTTCGCTCCGCTCCGGCCTGGCGCAAGGCGGTTTTGGGCAAAATGGAACGGGCGGCGGCGGCGGCGGCGCAGGGTTGGGCGGCGCCATTTTCAGCGAAGGATCGCTGTCATTGTCCAATGTGAGTCTGGCGCAAAATGCGGCCGTCGGCGGCGATGGCGGTCAATATGACACGGGCGGTTTGCCTGATTACCAGGTTCCCGGCGGCAACGGCGGCGGGCCTAATGGCGGCCAAGGCCAGTTTGCCGTGGGCGGCTTGCCGGGCGGTTTCGGCAGCGGCGGCGCGGGCGCGGGCGCGGTGGACTTCGGCAACGGCGGCACGGGCGGCTTCGGCGGCGGCAACGGCGGCACGTATCCCTCCGGACCGAACGCCGGGCCGGGCGGAGACGGCGGTTTTGGCGGCGGCGGCGGTGGTGGATTTGTCGCTGGCGGCGGCGGCGGCGCGGGTTTGGGCGGCGCGATTTTCATTCGCGGCGGCAACCTGGCGTTGAGCCAATGCTCCTTTGCCAGCAACACAGTGACGGGCGGTCAAAACTATTCTTACTTTAACGGCGCCAACGGCCTCGCCTCGAGTTTTGGCGACGCGATCTTCAATTATAATGGCGTGCTTAGTTACTCCAACGAAGTGGTCAGCGGCGCGGTTTACAATTATGGCGGCGCGACGAACATCACGTATCTGCCCGACCAAATCGCGCATGGCGTGACCGCCCTCCCGGTGAGTCTGCCCAACCCGGTGACCGTGACGTCGGACAACGCCAGTTTTGGCGCTTCTTACACCAACGGCCTGCTCACCATTGTGCCGCCTTTTGTGCCGGGCTCCGTCACCGTCACGGCTGCAGGCGTCAATACGAACATCACCTACCTCGTCCAGGTGAAAGCGGTCTCCACGTATGACTTCACCGCTTCGCTCCTCACCGGCCAAACGGCCAGCTACCCGATCTTCCTGACAAGCGCCGCGCCCGGCCTCAAGAGCATCACGCAGGGCAGCAATGGCGTTGTCACCTTCGACCGCGTTTCTGTCACATATAAGGAAACCAATCCGAACGCCGCGTCGGATTACTTCACCTTCGTGGTGACGAATGGCGCGCAAACGGCCACGGGGCATGTCGTGGTCAGCATTCAAAGCACGACGTTGAGCGTCAGCGTCCTGGCCGATTCCGGCCCGGGTTCATTGCGCGAGGCGCTGGCGACGGCGAATGCGACGCCCGGCTCCCCCTGGCGTCTGGCCTTGGCCCCGGCGCTTGCCGGCAAAACGCTGCTCTTGAGCAGTGTGGGCGACGCGGCGTTTGGCCCGTCGGCTTTCGTCTGCTCCAACTTTATCACCATCGACGGCAGCGCCGCTCCCGGCGCCGCGATTGCGCGCGACACCAACGGCGCGGCGATGCGTTTCTTCCGGGTGGACGCCAGCGGCGTCCTCACGTTGAACAACGTCACACTCTCCGGTTGGGTGGCGCAAGGCGCGGCGGGCGGCGATGGCAACGGCGGCGGCGGCGGCGGCGCGGGCATGGGCGGCGCGATTTTCAACACCGGCGCGCTCATCGTGTCGAATGCGGTTTTTGTGAACGACGCGGCCATCGGCGGTTCCGGTGGCGCTTACAATGGCGGCGGTTACGGCGGCAACGGCGGCGCGCCTAATGGCGGTTTTGGCGGCGGTATTTACGGTGATGGCACGAACGGCGGGTTCGGCGGCGGCGGTGGCGGCGGCGGCGCGTCCGGCGGGTTGGGCGGTGGCGCCGCGGGCGGCTTTGGCGGCGGCACGGGCGGCGGAACCGGCACATCCGGCTTCGGCGGCCTGGGCGGTTTCGGCGGCGGCGGCGGCGGCGGGAATGTCTGCGGCGGCGGCGGCGGCATGGGCGCAGGCGGCGCGATTTTCAATGACGGCGGCTCGGTCACGCTGGTGGGTTGCGCGTTTATTAACGACACGATTACGCCGGGCGCCGCGGGCATTGGCGCCGCGTCTCCCTATTACGACGGCAATGCGGGCCTGGCTTATGGTGCGAGCGTGTTCAATTTCAACGGCTCGATCATGCTCTCGAACACGCCCCTCAGCGCTGCCCTCTATACCTATGGCAGCACGACCAACATCACCTATTTGCCCGACCAAATCGTGCACGGGCCGGCGACGGTGGCCTTCACCCTGCCGCCGGTCGGCTCGGTCAATGCGACTTCGGACAACCCGGCGTTCGCGCTGGCGGTTGATTCGGGGAACGGATTGTTGACGGTGACACCGCCGTTCCTTCCGGGCACGGCCAACCTCACGGTTTCCGCCACCAACTCCTTCTCGGTTTACGCGTTGGCGGTGCGCGTCACGTCGAGCTATGACTTCGCCGCCTCGGTCTTCAACGGCGTGTCGAATAACTTCACGATTTACGCGGCCAACTCGCTTTCGGGCATTAAGAGCGTGACCGCCGGCACCAACGGCGCGGTATCGTTCACGCGCGGAACCCTCAGTTACAATCAAAACGTGCCCGGCGGCCTGGCGGATTTCTTCACCTACGTAGTGACCAATGGCGTGCAAACCGCCACCGGCCATGTGTCGATTGCCATTCTTAGCTCCGCGCTGAGCGTGACCACGGCAGCCGACAGCGGAGCCGGCTCCCTGCGCGCCGCCATCGCCGCGGCCAACGCGGCCCCGGGCGTGCCCTGGCACATCAACCTGGCGCCCGGCCTGGCGGGCCAAACCTTGCGCCTCAGCAGCGCGGATGACACGGCGTTCGGCGCTTCGGCGATAGTTTGCTCCAGCCTTATTCTAATTGACGGCAGCGCGGCTCCCGGCGCCAGCATCGCGCGCGATTCCGCCGGCGTGTCCATGCGTTTTGCGCGGGTCGCCACCAACGGGTCGTTGACTGTCAATAATTTGGTGATCAGCAATTGGATGGCACAGGGCGGAGCCGGCCAGGCGGGCAACGGCGCGGGCGGCGGCGGCGGCGGTTTTGGCGGCGTGGTTTTCAACACGGGCGCCTTGTCGTTCTCGAATGTCATTTTCATGAACAATGCCGCGACGGGCGGCGCGGGCGGCCCCTTTGCGGGCACCTCGATCGGCGGCAACGGCGGCGGCGCCAATGGCGGCGCGGGCGCGTTGCCTTATGGCGATAGCGGAACCAACGGCGGCTTTGGCGGTGGCGGTGGCGGCGGCGCCGGCGCCAATGGCCTGGGCGGGGGTATGGCGGGCGGTTTCGGCGCCGGCGCGGGCGGCGGAAATGGCAGCATCAATTATGGCGGCCTGGGTGGATTCGGCGGCGGCGGCGGCGGCGGCAATGCCTGCGGCGGCGGCGGCGGCCTGGGCGCGGGCGGCGTGATCTTCAACGACGCCGGATCGGTCACGCTTAACCACTGCGTGTTCACCAATAACACGGTCACGGCTGGCGCGGGCGGCAACGGCTCCGGCGGCATCACCTTCGGCGCCCCCGGCCACGGTTACGGCTCGGGTGTTTTCAATTACAACGGCCAGTTGACGATCTCCAACTCCGTTCTGTCCGGCAATGCCGCGGAAAACGGCGGCGGTTTGTTCCTCTTGACAGATTCTGGAACCAATCAAGTCACGCTGGTGGGCGTCACCTTGTCCAATCCCGGCGGCGGCGCGGATCTTGTTCCCCTGGCGCAAGGCGGCGGGTTCCTGCGCATTTCTGAAAGCGGTGATGCGATTGCGAGCCGGTCCGGTCCGTTTATCAGCCCCATTGCCAACGTCACGACCAACAAGGCGTTTAACGTCGCCTTCACCGTCAGCGCGCAGGCGGGGGTCGGCCCTTACAGCGTGACGGCGGCTTCCGGCAATTCGGCGTTGGTCACCAATTCCAACCTCGCCCTCACGGGCAGCGGAACCAGTCGCAGCCTCGCGGTCACGCCGACCTCCGGCCAGACGGGCCTCGCGCCCATCACGGTCACAGTGCTTGACACGGGCGTGAGCGTTTCCCAGACCTTTAGCGTCACGATCAACGCCGGCGTCACGATTGTGATTCCGCAATTCACCCTGGGCGCCACGCAGACCAATGGCTTCCATGTCCGGTTTACCGGCGCGCCGAATTCGACTTACCTGGTGGCCGGCTCTACGAACCTGCAAATCTGGCTCGCGCTGGGTTTGGCCACGCAGACGTCTCCGGGCGTTTACGATTATGTGGACACCAACACGTCGGCCTTCGTCCATCGCTATTATCGCGTCCAACTCGCGGTCGTGGCGCCGTCGTCCATTCAAAGCGGCGCCTTCACCAACAACGGCGCCGGGTTCAAGCTCCGCATCAGTGGCGCCGGCAATAGCTACACCGTCTTCGGTTCCACGAACCTCTCGCAATGGCTGCCGCTCGGGCCCGCCACGCTGGTCGGATCGAACACGTTCCAATTCATCGACACCGACCACCGCCCCTCGCGATTCTATCGCATTACATCGCCTTAACGGGTCGCGCAGAGAGCGCTTGGTGAAGAATTAGGCGTCTCTGCGCGAGATCCTTGCCGCCGGCGCGGAGGAGTTTTTTGTTTTTCAGTGCGCGGGCGGCAGGATTTCCAGGCGGTAAAACTGCTGGCCGGCGTTGCTGACGCCGTTGGTGGCGGTCACGGCGGCGCCGGTTCCCGGGATGGCGGCGCCGACGGGCTGCCAATCAGGCTCGGCTAAATTAGTGGTGGATTGAATTTGATACGTTTGCCCGGGCATTCCAGTCCAGCCCATGACCAGATTCGTGCCGGAGGTTTGCACGCTCACCGGCACCGCGTCCAAGGTGGCGCCTGCGGTGGCGGAGAAACTAAAATCATCGATGCCCATGCCCTGCGCTTTGCCGGCCGGACTCGCCATCTCCCACGTCAGCCACAGGGCGGCGCCGGACGGCCAATTGCCAATGTATTGATTGATCGCGAAGGGATGGTACTGGTTTCCAGAGGTGGTGCCATCCACGGCTTTTCCGCCCGTGTCCGCCCCGACGGTGGGGAACACGAGATTGAGGGCGGGCAGGAAGCCGGTGGCGAGGGTCGAAAAATTGTTGGTGGCGGAATTGTCAATAAAATAGAAGCACTGGACGGTCTTGGCGAGGTTTGACTGGCGCCAGACCTCGGCGGTGCATTGCACGTTGATGTAATTCAGCGTCACGCCCGTGCCATTGATGAATTTCGCGCCGAAAGCGGTGTAACCCGTCGTGCCGGTGGCCAGCAAGCCGAGCGCGCGATTGGCGCTGTTGGGCAGCCCAAAACTGAGGTCGCCGCCCGTGGTGTCGTCGCCATCGGTCGCGCCAAAACGGACGCCCGCACTGGCGGTCGGATCGGCCAAGCCATACCAACCGGCCATGGCCGAGAGCCCCGCCCCGCCGAGGCCGGTCGCGGACACGGGGTAGGCAAAGTCGAACGGGTTGGAAAGGTGGTAAGTAATGCCATTGATTTTCACCGGATTATCGCTGCCGACGGATGTCGCGCCCGGATTCGGCAGGGCGTCAAAGTTCTGCGTGTAGATGGAGCCTTCTGTCAAGTAAGGGATAAAGGACGCGGGCGGCAGGGCGGAGCCGTTGTTGGCTCCGCCTGGGGTGGGATGCGCAAATTCCTGGCGGATGAAACTTTGCCCGTCGGGAAAGGAGCCGTAAGAAAAGTTCGCCGGCAAATCCGCGTAGTCCACGTAATCGAGAACTTGCGGGGTTCCATTGTAAGGCTGGCTGAGGACGACTGACCCCGACGAAGCCGGCAGCGTGAAGCCGGCGTGGAGTTCATTGGCCGTCGTGAGGTTGGTGAGGCCATCGGCGAAAATCACCTTGAAGGCGCCTGCGGCAATGGTTGTTCCCGCCGGGAACGACCAGTTGGTCAGGGTGGTGTAGTTGGTGTCCAGATACAGGCCCGCGAGCGAGACGGCGTTGGAGCCCGGGTTATAAATTTCAATCCAAGGCGCGCGTTGGCCGGCGCTATTCGTCAAGCCCGACAGATTGTTCGCCTCCAGTTCGTTAATCCAAAGCGTGGGAAAAGGCGCCAGAACGGTTGCGACACTGTTGGCGGCGCCGGGGGTGGCGGGAGCGTCAGTGGGCGGCGCCGGATCGGCATTGGCCACGATGCCTGAACCCGACAGCCGCAAGGTCAAGGGTCCGCCGTTGGTGGATTGGAGATACCAGAAGCTCAGGGTATAGGTTCCATTGCCTGTCAGGGCGGGCGAAATGGTTTGCCAGATGGCGCTCGATTGCGTCATGCCGGGGCTGGACGAGACCGCATGCAGGCTGTTGGCGCCTGTATGTTTGACATCCATGCTGGCAGTGGAAGCGGTTAAATTTGCGGAAACATGCCAGGCCGTCCCGGGAAAGCCGGATTCGAAATCGCCATCTGTCACTAAATTCGGGCCCGCCTCCGCGACGCTGCCCGCCACCAATTGCACGTCGTCCACGTAAATGTCGCCCGCCGATTGCAGGTAGATATACAGCACCGAGGAGCTGGCGGCGCCAGTGGCCGTCACATGCACCCATTGCGGAGCCGCGCGGCCGGTGACAGGAACGGCCGCCCAATTGCCGGCGCGCCAATTATCCTGCCGGGCGTCGAGCAATTGCAGTGAGGCCGCCAAGCCCTGCAGATTGGTGGGCCAGGGGCCATGATCGGAATATGCCACTTGGGTCACAATGGTGTTGCTCGCGCCGGGTTTGACGAGGCTGAGATACGACGGGCCGCTCGCCGGCAAAACGCCGGAGAACGTGTCAAACCAAGTATTGGCGCCGCCGTAGGCCGCCGCGTACGCCGGAAAATTCGCCGCCAACGTCAGGAAGCGCGATGGCGCCAGGACGGAGCCGGAAGGGAAGACATAGGAGAGCGCGGGAATTTGCCAGCCGGAAAGATCGAATTCCGTGTTGGTGGAATGGTTGTAGAGCTCGATGAATTGGGCGTTGGTGACAGCCGGTGAATACATGATTTCGTTGAGCGCCACCTGGCCCACCGGCGACGCCACGGGCGACGTCACGACCGCTTGCGCAGAACCGGTCGCGCCCGCGATGGGCTGGCCGCTGCGGTCCAATCCGGCCACATTCAGAACGGTCGTTCCATCGGCCAACGGCACGGCCACGGTCCACGTCGTCAGGCCGGTCCAGACGAGCGGCCAATTCACGCCGTTGATCGCAATGGTGGCGACTTTGACCGGCGCGACGCCGCTGACGTACGCCACGTTATTGCTGATCGTGACATTCGGATTGACTGAAAACGCGCCCGCATCCACGGCCGCCAATTGCGCGGCGATGCTGGAGGCTGCCTGGCCCATCCACGGCAGCAGCGCGGAACGGGGATTTTCGACCGTGACGCCGCTGTTGACGAACGCCTGGTATTTGGCGTCGCACAAAGGCCCGGAAACCGCGGGCGAAAGAGGGCCCGTCACCAATTCGCCGAGCGCGCGCCAATACATGCGCAGAAATTCCGGCTGGGCAAAAATGGCCTGGATGTTGGCGTCCTCGCTGTTGAGCGTGAGCAGATTTTGGCCGGGCCCCCACGATTGGGGATTGCCCAGGACGAGGTTGAAGTCCCACATCAACAGCGTGTATTTCGTGCCGAGCGCGCCGATGTAACCGTAGAGATTCTGGCCGGATTGCGAGCCGAACGAATCCCAATTTCCCGCCGCATGGTTGGCGGCGAAGACGCGCATCCAATTTTCCATGTTCGCGAAATTTTTCATGTTGGCCGCAAAGTTCGGGGAGGCCGAAGAGCTCGCCGCCTGAATCAGCGAGAAGACGTCCGTGTAGTTATTGGCCGAATCCGGCGTGCGCCGCATTTCAAACATGTAGCGGTAACGCGCGGTCTTGAAAGCCCCGCCGGTCGTCGTAAAAGGCAGCAGGTCGCACCAGCTTTGCTGCGCGAAATTGATCGAGCTGCCGGAAGGCAAGGGGGCGAACTCGAACCACGGCTGCATCTTGAACAGAAAGCCGCCGGTGTCGTTCGGAAAGTGCTCCTTCACGAGGTCCGAGCTGGGCGTTTGCGCGTCTTCCATCAATCCGCCGCGGCGATTGCCATTGACGTACACCGCCAGGTAGCGCCGGTTCAGCCACGGCTGCCCGAGCGCGCGCAAAAAGGAGTTGGCCACCTGTTCCCGCTGCAAACTCGCGTCGTCGCCGGCGAAATTTCCCGGCTGATGAATCTTGTTAAAATCGGTGGCGCCCAAATATTTGTCATCATCCGGGAACACCCATTTGTAATGGCACGGGTTGCCGGTGGGGGTGTCGAAATTCTGATGGTACGGGCTGCCGGCAAAGCGACCCTGCGCGTTGTAGATCACGCGCGTGTTATTGACCACCGTGAAGTCGCTCGTCTCATTGCTCAAATCGGCCAGATTCGCCCAGCGGTTGATGTTGGTTTGCGTGATGAACACGTGGCAGGTTTCGAACGCGCCGCCCGGTTCTGTGTCGCCAAACATCGCCACGCATTCCCGGACCGGCGCATTGTCATTCACCAAAGCCGGGAATTGCGTCGAAACGCCTTTGCCGTCGGTCGCTGTCACATAAAACGCCACCACCACCTTCGCGCCCTGCGCCGGGATGGACGCGCTGTAAATGCCGTCCCCCGCCACCGCGTCGCCGTTGGCGCCCGTGTCGTTCATGGGAATGGTGGTGTAAGTCGTGGAGGGATCGATTCGATAATGCACCGCCATGGCGAATAACCCGTCCGGATCGTGCACGCGCGCGGACACCACCAGCGGCTGGCCCGCGGGCGGAACCGACGGCGCGTGGGTCACCTGGTAAATGGCCGGGCCGGCATTGGCCTTGAGCACGCTGTTCGGCGCGCCCGGTGAGCCGAGGTTGTTGGGCAGGGGCATTTTGCCCGTGGCTTCGAGCCAGTTGCCGTTCAGCCGCAGCAGCGCCTCGGGCCAGCCGTGCAGCCAGCGCGCTTTGAACCGCAGCGTGACGGAACTGCCGGCGGCCATGGAATTGGCGGAGAGGTTTACTTGACACGAATTGAGGCCCGTCCAGACGCGGTCGCTGGCCCGCAGGTGCAGCGCGAAATTGCTCTGATAGCCGCCGGCCTCGCGGCTGGAGCGGGAATGATCGCCTTGCAGCGCCCATCCGCCGAGGTTGCCTTCGAAACCCGGGTTGGGAATATAATTGACGCCGTTGAAATCCACTTCCACGTTGTCCACGAGGCATTCGCCGGTGTCCAGCAGCCCGAGTTGGGCGTGTTGAATGGAGCTGTCGTAGTTGCCGCCATTGTCCAGCACGCCGGTGTTTTCGATGTTCGTCCACACGGATTTGGCGGTCTCATCGCTGTCCGCCCAATTCGCCGCCAGCCGATGGTTGGCGTGCGGATCGATCAATTCCAGGCTGCTGCCCCCGCCGGCGGCCCACTGGCCCCAGCGTCCGCCGACGCCGTACGTCACTTCGTCCTCCACCACCGTGATGCTGTTGGTCACGTAGAGCGGCTGCGGCATGGTCAATGCCACGCGCTCGCCGTTGTGCGACAGTTTGCCGCTAAAATTCCCGAACGTGTTCGCCGAGGTGAGATTGGCGTATTTGGCCAGCAAGTTCGCCACGTTGCGGCCCACCACCACGTAGCCGTTGGCGGGAATCGACGCGGACGACGGAAACGCATACGTCACGCCGCCCGACAATTGCCAGCCCGACAAGCTGATGGTGTTCGTCCCTTGATTGTAGAGTTCAATGTATTGATCGTCGTCGCTCTCGCTGATCGGGTCATACATCAACTCGTTAATGGCCACCGGGCCAATGGCGATGGCGCTGTTGTTCGTGCCCGGTGTGTTGGTTTGGAACGAATAAAAATCATTCGCGCCATCCGGCCAGCGGCCCCACGACACGCCTTGCGCCTGCGCCGTATAAGCCACGGCATCCAACACTCGGCTGGCGTCGGATTGCACCAGGAAGATCGTCCCGCCGGCGGGATTGAGCGCGAAACCCAGTTGCGGTTGACCCACCGCCAAAAAGCCGCCCGGCGGCAGGACGGAGCCGGCGGGCAGCACGCATTTGTTGACAGTGGTGTCGTCTGTCAGGATGCAGCCCGACACATCCACGCTTTGCGCGCTGTGATTGTAAAGCTCCACGAAAGGCGCGGCAGCGTACGGCAGGACTTCGTTCAAGACCACGTTGCGCAAGGCGCTGGGCCGATATGCCTCCGCCGCGCCGGGCGAACCGCCTCGCACATCGCTGATGTCCCAGGCCCGCGGATCGCCTTCGCCGTAGCTCGGGTTGGCCAGCACAAGCGAGTGTCCGGTTCCGGCCGCCGCAATCGGCCACGGCGCGGCGCCAGTGTAAGGCACGGTGAGCAACACGTTGGATTGCTCGTCGAAAAGTTGCAGCGTCTCGGCCTTCTTCAAGCTCCCTTGGTAGGCCAAGGCGTTCGTCAATCCATAAACCGCCCGCAAACTGCCCGGCGATGCGGCCAACACCACAAAGCCGCCGCCCGGAATGCTCGAACCGGGCGCGAAACTGTAGCTCATGTCCGCGCACGCCACCCGATAACCGCCCACGTCCTGCGCCCAGGGCTGGGTATTATACAGCTCGATGAATTCGCAATTATTCGTGTCCGTGCGCGGCGCGGGCTTGCACATGATTTCCGAAAAAACGATCGGCGTGGTGCGGCTCGAGGCGCCGAGCGGTTCGTGCGGCGGCGCGGGATTCGCGAGGATGACGCCTGCCGGGGTATTCGAATAATTCAAGAACGTGGCCGAGGTGAGCTGGTTGGTGTCGTGGCTCGCCACGGTTAGACCGAGCAAAATGGACGACGGCATCGTAATAACCGAAGCGCCCAACTGCGCCCATGTTTGGCCGTCATAGCTGGCAAATCCAAAAAAGGTGTTGCCCGAGCGCCGCAGGCGCAGCCAGGTGTTGGGATAGTTGACCGGGAAGGTTCCGGTGGTCACTGCGGCGGCGCTTTCAGTCGCGCGCGTTTCGAAAAAGGCTCCCACCATCCGCGGCGTGGCGAGCGCGGCCGCGAACGGGCTGCCCATGTCGCTGGTTTGCCGGGCCATCAAACCGGCCTGGGCCCAGACGCTGGACAGGCCCAGCCCGGCCAGGCAAACCCGCACGTCAAAATCACCCGTGACCGATTGGAATTGAAAATTTCCCTGGTCGTTCGCGCCGCCGAGCCCCGCGCCCGCCGTCGTGACGGTGAGGCCGTTGGTCAGAAGGGCGACCGTGGAGGGCAGGCCGGCCGACCCGAGGTCAAGCGGCACATACGGCGACGCCGTGAACGAAGCCGCCGTGTCCGCCGCAATCATCACCGGAGTGGAGGCTTGATCTGCAACCCCGTTCAGCACGACCACATAATTGCTGCCGTACACGAGAGGCGCGGTCGTTAAAGTCAGCGTGACATTATCCGCGGCCAGCGCGGCCCCCGTGATCGCGAGGCCGTTGGTGAAGGCGTAATTGGCCAGATCATTGGCCGTGGCGGCGGTGACGGGTTTGGAAAATACCAGCGCCACCTGCGAATCGCCGACGTTGTAGATTTGTGAGACAACCGGCGGCGTGGTGTCGGCCAGAACGGTCAGAACCATCGGCGCGCTCGTGATCGCGCCCCGGGCATTGGAGACCACGCACGAATAAGTCTGCTGGTTGTTGGCGGCGATGCTCGCGTTGGTCAAATAGAATTCCGGCTGGGTGGCGGTGATGGGGGCGCCGTTGAGAAGCCATTGATAGGTGAGCGGGCTGCCATTGGTTGCCAACACCGAGAAAGTGGCGGCGCCGCCTTCCACCACGCTGATGGCGGAAGATTGCGCGTAGATTCCGGGCGGCGCGGCGGCCCCGGTGAAAGGAATCAAATACGTCCCGGCGGCGCTTTGCGCTGTGAGCGGCTGCTCCAAGCTGCCATCGGGTAATTGCCAGCCGACGGCGAGATTATCGCCGCCGGGGCCTTGTTGCATGATGGCCTCGATATAATAGCGGCTGCCGGCCTTGAGGGTGATCGGCGCCGATTGTTGACTTGGGTATTCGTTCCACTGTTCGGAGCCCGTCCAACTGGTCACCGAGGCAATGGGAACGCTGTGCGCCGAGGTTTCGTCTGTGCTGAGGAACAATTGCGAATTGTCGTCGCTCGCGATCCAGAACGTGTAGGCGCCGGTTTGCGGCGGAACCAGCAGGGCCCGGACGCGCTGCCCGTAATTCTCCATGCCGCTGTTGATCTCGGTTTCGAAATTGGTGAAGACATGCGTGAACGAAGCGGTCGGCTGGTTGGGCCAGCCCGGATTGGACACCGGATTGGTGAGCTGGTTCAGGCTGGTGACGTTGGTCCAAAGCTGCCGATAAACGCCGAAGACGGGAGTCGTCAGGGAGACATTGGTGAACGTCGCCGTGTTCAGGGCGGAATTGTTATGCGCGGTCACGCACAAGCCGGCCACGGCGGAGCCGTTCATCGCGAAGGTTTGGGCGGATCCAATTTGCGTCCAAGCCACGCCGTCCAGGCTGTAGTACGCATTAAAATTATTGACGCTGCGCGTGAGCGCCAGCCAGACCGGCGCCGTCCCGGGAACGGCCGCCGCCGAGGTGCCGCTGCCGTCGGCATTGCGCCATTGGAAGCTGATGCCATTGACCGGGGTGACCACGACTGAAACATTCATTGCGCCCGCCGAGGAATCGCCGCGGATCATGACGCCGGCCTTGGCATAAGAATCGGTGTTTTGCAAGGAAGTGACCTTGGCGATCACCGCCCCGTCGGAGATAAATCCAGCGCTCGCGAAATTAAACTGGTCCGCCGCGTTCCAAATATCGCCGCCGCCGCCCGTGACGCTCCAGAGCCCGTTCGCCACGGAAGCCGCCCCGGCCAGGCCCGGAGAGCCGATATCCGCGTCCGTCCACCCCGTGGGCAGACTGGCCTGCGCCCAAGGCGCGGCGCCGCAAAAGAGAAACGTCCAAAAAATACGAAACGACCGGGAAAGGTCCCATGGGAGATTAGTTTTCAACATGGCTGCAGGCTACATATTCGCTCCGTTGCACAATTGTTACAAGCCAATCATGTCTCGGGCGTGGCTGTTCCCGTTTCTCCTTTCCGTTTCCTCGGGTTTGCCGCTAAGCCGCCGTGCCGCGCCGTTGGGGATGGGATGGGTTGATTAAGCGGACGGGAAGGTCTGGAAGCGCCGCCCCGTCAAACTATGGAGAATTTGCGAAAGCTGAAGGTATTCTCTGCGTCTTTTTTTGCAGTGTGCCGAAGAGAATTTAGGACTATCGCGCTCAGTGCACCTCTCGTCTTCAGGAACACTCGCGGACCGTTGCGGGTTTAAGATTTTGCGGCGCGGAGGATTTGATCGACCAGGCCGCCGGGTGCGCAGAAGGCGCCTATGCCCTGGCTTTTCATGGCGGCGGGGAGGGCCCAGAGCATCATGTTTTGGACGTAGTGGCTGCCGAAGAGCATGTCGCCGGTGTCGGCGCGCAGGAGGTTGGGCTGGTCCCAGGTGAGGAGGTTTTCCACGTTCAGCGCGGTCACGCAACGGCGCGCCAGTTCGACGCCAAATTCGTGTTCGCCGGCGTAAATGTAGGTCATGGCGAGCATGTAAACTTCCGGGACGAAGAAGGCGTTGGGCCCATAGCCGACATCGTGCGCGAGGCTGCCGTCCGGCCGCGCCGCATTCACCGCTCCGTAGGCCCAGCGATCAATGCACGCTTTGCGGATCGAGGCCAGGGCCGTTTTTACGCGCTCGGGCCGAAACACGCCGCCGCAATCGTGGTAGCGGGTCATCCATTCGCCATCGAGCTGGTAGGCAAAAACGTTGTCCGATTTTTTCTGAAGTTTCGGGTCGAAGTAGGCCAGGTAATAGGCGCCCGTCCACATCTTTTCCTCCATGGATTGGCTGCCTTCTTTGAACCAATTGCGGCATTGCTGGGCGAACTCTTTGTCGCCGGCTTTTTGCGCGAGGCGCTCGGTCATTTTAAGATTGGCCAAATGAATTCCACCCACATGCGATGTCATTCCGAACCAGAGAATTCCTTCAAACCATTCCAAATGGAAACCGGGCGGCCCCGCGGGGTTCATCGGATCGACGTTGCCCTGCGGCACGCTGATAATTCCATCGCCTCCATCTGCCGAATGCAGCGACATCGTGTAGATGGTGTTTCGCTTGATGGAGTCGTAAAATTCCGTCAGAACCTTGGGATCGCCGGTGCGCTGCAGGTAGCGATCCACCATGTCCACATAACACGGGCCATTGGTGGTGGTTTGATAGCCGGGAGTGGGAATGGCCATTTCCGTCCCGGCGGTCATCTCGTAGCCTCCGGTGGCGGCTCCCACCACGCCGCCCCAAATCCACACTGCCGCGCCGCTGGCGAATTGATAAGCCTTGTAAGCTCGTAGGGTTGACAGCGCGAGGTCGGGAAAGAAATAGACCAGGGGCGCGTTGGCGTAAAATGTGTCCGGGATGGGCTCCATCGCGGGATCCTCCACGATGCCGTCCAACAGGCCGAAGAGCCCATCTTCCGGGCGGCACCAGGGGCCGACGGGCGGCCGGGCGGCGGCCCAGAAGCTATTGACGGGAAATAAATAGAGAATGTTAATCAAGGATTCGCGCAACCAAATGGGATGTTCGACGGCGCCATACACCACTTCCTGCCACGCGAGAATGCGTTGCAGCCATTCCTCGCGCTTTCGGCACAACAATTCCGCGACTGCCAGAACATCGGCAAAGCGCGTCGTGTACATTTGCGTGAACGTATGCGACCCTTCGCCGATCCAGTTCGGCGCATACCAGGCGAGCACAATGGGAATGACTTTTTCTTCCCCTGGGGCCAGTTCGAATTTTATCGCGATGGAGCCGCTGAAATCATCGGCGGCGGCGGTTGGCAGTTCCGTGGCAATTTTGCCCCAGGTTTGACCGGTTTTGTAGGGAGATTCGGGATCATGCAGGCCGGCGCCGGCGATGATTTCAGCGTTGCCCGCCACGCCGAGCGCGTAGCCCACGCCTTGGTGGGAGGTCACAACCAAACCGCTGAAGTCGCCCCGGACGGTTTTGCGTTGCGCGTGGATTTTTTCTTTGGCCACCGGCACCCAGGCGTGGCCGTAAGGAATGAACGGCGCTTTTTCGCGCGGGCTGTCGGGACCAACTTGCGCCTCGGCCTGGGTGGGGCCCGGAAAGCTGAACACGAGGCGCCCGGTTTGCCGTTCCTGGGTGGCATTTCGCAGGTGAACATTAAAAACGGCGCCGGGGGTGTTGCTGGCGGCGGCGTCGCCCGGCAGGAACGGAGCCCAACTTCTCACAGCAACATTCACGGGCGATCCCGGCATGTCCATTTCCATGTCGGCGACTGGATAATGGCCCCAGTAATGGATTTCGGTCGGCGTTTGCAATCCGGAATACATGTACTCGCCGTAGGTCGTATGGGGCTGGCCCATGAGCCAAAGTTGGTCGCCCACGCTCATGCCCAAAAAAGGAATATCCAAGGGCCCGCGTTGCGGCACGGTGGAATTAAATATGGTGCAGAAACCGAGCGTGGCGTTGGTTTTGAGGTCCAGCCGGCCGGTCCCCATCCCGCCCAACGGCATGCCATTTTGCGGCCGTTCCTTGCGCCGGTAAACGAGGCCGCACGCGGGTTTCGCGAATCCGGCGCTGGGAAAGGACCGCCATTGGTTGCCCGGAAGATCAATGGGAAAAAGCCGCCCGCGACGGTCCAACGTTTGTGGATTGGCAGCGGCGCCTGAACCGGGGCTTTCGCCGGCGCCTTGGGCGGCGCAGTTGAGCAAGGCCGGACCCATGCCTAAAGAACCGAGGAGGATTTCCGAGAAGCGGCGCCTATTCATATGATAAAGATTGGTGTCAGGGCGGGTCGGTTTTTGGTTTCAAGACGGTTAAGGTCCGGTTTGCGCGCGATAAAATCGTGAGGCCGAATCCGCGGTTGAAGGAAAGGTAAGAGCAATGACTCCGCCGTCTGTCAAATACGTACTCACGTTGCTCCAATTCACCAAGTTGGTGGAGGTCTGGAGGATATATGCCGCTCCCACTCCCCCGGTAAATTGAAGGCCAAGTTCGCCGTGCGGGCCCGTTTGCGGCGCATCGAAACGCGCGGGCGCCACTGTGACAACTTGCAGGGCGCCATTCGTGACGGCGGTCGGCGTTGCTGCCGCCCCGTCGGCGCCAGCGGCAATGAGACCTGTAATGGAAATCTGAAAAGTGGTGTTGGCGGCGTTGGTCAGGGCGGTTAGCGGCAGATAAATTTCAAAATCCTGCGGCAACGCCGTGTTGGCGTGCGAATAAAGAACGACCCGGCGCATTTGGCTGTTCACGAGCGAGGACAGGAGCAGCGGACTGCTGCCGCCCAGCGCGGTAAATGGGTAGCCCGACCAGAGAAAAGTTCCCGGATAAACGAAATCGAATTGCAGCCCGGCGCAGTTGCCGGCGTGGATTTGCACGGGCACGGTGATGGTTCCTCCGCGGCTGGCCTCCACGTGGCCGACGGTTAATTCGACATCGCCGGCGCGAGCCGCGCGCGCGAGGAGCAGCGTCCACCACAGAGCGCGAAGGCCGCGCGCGCGCAACGACGGAGGCGGCGTCATTTGATTTTCAATGGTATGACACGAAGCAGCGGCGGCGAACTGCTGGTGATAGACAAGCTGTCGCCCGCGCTGAGAAAGATGTCCTTGTTGAGGGCGGCGCCGTAACTGACGCCGGCGGAATTCAGCCGCTGCAATCCCACGCCCAGGGATGTGCCGCCGGTCACGGTCACGACAGCCGGATAAAGACGCTGCGTGTATTTGAATGTCCCGGCGGCGCCGGTGATGGTCGTGATGGGAGCGGCGGGGCCGGTGACGGTAAGGGCGTTGTCCGCGGTGAAAGCGAGGTCTGTGAGCAGCGTCGAGGGATCTTCATCGGTGCTGAGATTAATCTGATTGCCTTCCGCCGATGGTTGCAACATCACCTCGGCATTGGTGGCAAAGCCGCCGGGCCGGGTGGTGATTTGGAACTCGTTCCGCGAGCCAGAAATGATCACGCCTTGAATTCCGGTTGCCCCCTGATCCACCCCGATGCCGAAACGGAACCGATTTTCGCGCGCGCTTGAGCCGACCTTGATCAGCTTGCCGTCGGTGGCGTTGCTGTGCAGGTGCTCCACGACAATTTCGTTATTGTACACACTCCCAGACGATAAAATATCCACACAGGTGGAAAAGTTCAGGACGGAGGCGAAATAGATTTTGGTGTAGGAAATGGGGGCCGCGCTGCCATCGAGCACGAGACCCGCGCCGGGTCCGCGCGGTCCCGCGGTGAACGGATGGGGATCGGCAATGCCCTGGCTGCGGATGACCGACTCGATCACCACCGGGAAACCGTCAATCGGGACATTATTGACGGGTTTGATCCGCAGGCCGGCCTGCGCCCCTCCGTAAACGATGATGCCGAGGGTGTAATCACAGTTCATGGCGCTGTCAATAACAACGCAATCCAGGTTGGTGGGGCCGACGTAATTGATGACATACACCCCGCCATCGATGCGGAAATCCTGCGCGGGCGGAAAATTGATCGTGGTGGCGGTGTTGAAGACCACATTTCCGCCGTAACCGCCCTTGACGTAGAGGTCACGGCGATTGGCCACGCAATAATTCAGCGCTTCCTGCCAGCCGGACGTTTGCGTCCCGGGTGTCGCGGGGCCAAAATCCCCCGTGTTATCGGCGGCCAGAATGACCGAGGGCCGGCCAGCCGGCTGCGGGGCCAGGCCGAAAATAACATTGGCGAGCAGGTCCGCATCGACTTGATTGATAAATCCATCCTGGTTCAGATCCGCGGCGCTTTGCTGGGCCGCGGTCAGATTGATCCGATGGCTGAGGTAGTTGTTAAAAATGACGAGGTCGAGGACGGTGACGCGGCCGTCCCCATCCAGATCGCCCAGAACGGGCGCGGCGCTCACTCGCCACACGGTGGCCAAGGCGAGCGCGCCCGCGGTCGCGCGCGCCACCATGGCAAGAGCGCGGCGCGAAGGGCGGTGAAAAAATCTGGCGGAAATAGGCATGACGTTTAGCCCGAGGCCGGGGGAGCGGGAGGCGCGAGAACCTCCAGCGCGTTCCGGACGGCTTTGTCCTGCGGATAATTCAGGTGCGGCTCGGCGCGAAGCTCGTCGAGAATGGAGGAGGCCTTGGAAAAATCGGAAGCGCGGATCGCCAGCAGCGCCCGGTCAACGTCTTTTTTGACCAGCGGATCGGCGGACTTGAACACCTCTTCCAATTGGCTGGCGGCGGCCGCGATAGGCGGCGGCAGGTTTTTATCCGCGGCGTGAGTGGAATGGCCGCATCCGACGAGGGCCGCGCCGCCCACGAGCAGGAGCGCGCAGCAAACGCGGGGCGAGGATGGGATGGAAAATCTCATATTTCTAAATGGCATCGCACAAGTCCAATGAGTGATGGCGCCATCGTGGCGTCCGCCCCAAAAGTTGTCAAAGCATTTATTTAAAATTGTTCAAAGTTTGTTCTTTAGCGATTAAAAATAATATTTAGGGGACGGCGCGCCAAGCCCAGGTGGGCGCCGGGCCGGTGTAATCCAAGGCCAGCCCTTCCCCCGGCATAAGTGTCATGGATTGGCCCGCGCTCAGAGGGGCGGCAATTTTTTGCGGCGTTTGATACACATCGGCGAGCGCCCAGCCGGTGGCGGCGCCGGGTGTCAAGATGGTGACAATCACCGGATAGGGATTTCGATTGACAGTCGAGACTCCGGAAGCGGCCACCGCGGGTTGCTCCACGGAGAAGCCCAGCTTGGACAGTCCGGCTGGCTGATCGGACGCCACATAGAAGCGATTGGAAGGGCGGAGCGCTTGATTGACGAAGCCGCCCCCGAGAGCCATCAAATGAAATTGGTTGCCGGAGGCGGTGGGGCGGAGAATCAGGCCGGGCTTGGTGTTGGCGCCAATGGCGGCGAACCAAAGATCGTCGGTCGCGGCGGTGATGACCGGGGTGGGATCCATGCCATCCGGATGGTAATTTATTTCCCAGGTGTTGCGCGCGCCCGCTTCGATCCACAACCCTGTTTGCGAGTGGCCATGGACATGCATGCAGGTGAATTTGTTGTTGGAAAAGGAGCTGCCGGGCGTGACGTGGACGCCCACCTTTCCGCCGTTGATTTCACTCACGGCAAAGCGGCTGAAATTAATGGACCCGTCGAAAAGAATTCCCCCGCCGGCCAGGGACGTGATTTCCACATCTGTGTCCACGACCGTGCGGCCCACGAACGTGTCCAGCGGCAGCAACTCGTGCGGCTGGACGGCCACGGCATAACCATTGCCGCGATAGACAATCAGGCCGCGGATGAAAATATTCACCATCATGCACGAATCAATCGTGAGGCCGTTTTCGTTGACAATATTGGTGCTGATCGCGAGAAGGATGCTGCCGGTTTCGAGCGTGAAGCCCTGCGCCGGGTGCAGGTGAAGGGGCGCCTTGATCTGGTAAACCACCTGTTGGGAATGGGGCACAGAACCGCCCACGATGTAGCCGTCCACGTTGCCGCTGGCGCAATAATCGAATAATTCCTGCACGCCTGAAGTCATGGAGTTGGTGAAGCGCAAAAATGACCCATCCTCTTTTTGCACCCGCCCATCCGGATACAGCACCGCGACGCCGCGGCGAATCTGGTCGGGCAGGACGGTTTTAAAATCTGGATGGTAACGCTTGGGGGCGGGCCACGATTTAAAGCGCATGTTTTGCACCACGTAGGCTTGGTCAATGGCGCCAAGGGCAAAGCGCCGCGCTGCCGGCTGGCCGTTTCCCAAATCGCGGACTTGGACGAAGAGGACTTTTTCCAGCCCCAGCCGTTGTTCGGGCAGCGCGCCCAAAAGCCGCGTCCCGTTTCCCAGCCAGTATTGGGCAAAGCCCGTGGAGTCCGGCTGGAGTTCGGCCTTCTCCCGAAAAAGGACTTTTCCGGAATCGACGCCGTTGCTGGCGCCTCCCTCCCACACGGAAAACTCGACGGACCAAGGGCGATCAGCCCTGGCCGGATCGAGCTCCTGATAATGAATGCGGGCCGGCTGCTCGGCGGGCGAGGCCAGGGGGCAGCCGGGAACGAGCAGAGCCAAGAACAGGCGCAAAAGTCTTTTCGTCATGGGTGAAATCATAGAGGGTGAACGCGAGAAAGCAGCCGGGGAGTGGCCGCGCGGCAAAAGATGAATGGATTCATGGGCGAGATGGAAAATGATATTTTATTCGCTAAAAATCAATCTTTAAACACTAATGAAAAAAAATAGGTTGACGAAAGTGCGCCCAAGATTTAGCCTCACCGCTATCCAATGCAAAATCCATGTTGTTCACGAACGTGTCGGCCTCGTGTGGGCTGGGCATGTGCGCGAAATCGACAACTAAAAAAACAGACTCGCTGCCACCGCAACCGGGGAAATTTGGCGAAATAAAAAAACGCGTTGATGGATGACCCGAACCACTCAGAAACCTATCGGAGCAACTAAATGAAACATAAACTTAACTTTCGCATGATCGGGGCTGCGGGCCTCGCCATTGCTGGCTGCGCCTGCGCGCAGACGTACGATCTCGGCATTGACTTTCAAGATGACGTGATTCCGTCGGTGGGAATCAACGGCGTCTGGTCATACGGTTTTGACCAAACCGATACGACCGGCAATATCGCTGATCCGATTATTTTCACCCCCTATTCCCTCCACGGCGGAGCGCCAGCCGGCCCCGACGCTTATTACACCAACGGGCCCTTGAGCATTTATCAGTCGCCCGGCAGCGGCGGCTACGGCGTGATCACGCACGATTCGGATGTGCCGAATGAGCGCGCCGTCATTCGCTGGACGGCGCCGGTGGCGGGCACCATTTACGTGGACGGCTCCTCGTGGAAATTCACCTTTAACCAGGGTGACGGCCGCATGCAGGACTACTACGTGCGCGTCAATAACAATCCTTTTCTCGCGGCCGGCACGGTGAGCGATTCCACGCTTAACGATGGCAGCGGAGTGAACCTCCCGCAGAATGAAATTCATTGGTCGGCCAGCGCGGCGGTGAATGCGGGCGACAACCTGGACATTATTTACTGGCGGCATCCTGGCTCGGTGCAGAGCTACAGCGGCTACACGGAAACGATCAACTACGTTCCCGCCGGCAGTCCGCTCATCACCACCCAGCCGACCAACGCCCAGATCGCGGCCGGCGGATCGACGACCCTCACGGTCGGCGCGAGCGGCAGCGGCTTGAGCTACCAGTGGTATCACAACGACACGCTTATTTCGGGAGCGACGAGTTCCTCCCTGGCGATCAATAATTCCGGCGTCAGTGACCTGGGTTTGTATTACGTCGTGGTGATGAACTCCATCAACACCCGGACAAGCGCCGTGGCGGTCGTTGACGTCCTCGCCCCCGCCTCGGGTGTGCATAATGCGGCCGGCGATTTCAGTCTGGCTTCCAACCCGACGGCCCGCGGATGGCAATATAGCCAGGCCGTAGCCAGCGGCGGGACGGGAGGCGGCCCGCGGACGGCGGAATGGAACAGCCAGGATTTTGGCCCGGGCCAGCCAGGATGGCTGGGCGCGCCGCTCAACCCGCAGGCGGGCTTCGCCCGGGTTTTGGAGAATCCCAACAGTTACGATGCTCCGCTTGGAACGCTCATCGGCTACGGTCCGTCCAGCATTCTGTGGCAGGCCCCGGCGGGAGACACCAATAGCTTCATCTCCATCAGCGGCGGTCTGTGGAATATCCGGCACGTCGGTGAAACCGGCAATTGGAGCATTTACAAGAATGGCACCATTTTGACCTCCGGCACGATTGACGATTCGACCGGCACGTCGGCGGCGCCCAAATCCTTCGCCACCGGCAGCGGCGGCTCGGATGCGCTGGTCACCAGCTATGCGCCGGGCGATGTGTTCCGCCTGGAATTGGATGAATTCGAATACCAAGGGATCGTGTTCAATCTCGCCACGACCAATGTGTCGCCTGATCCGTTCATTACCTTGCAGCCCGCGCCGCAATCGGTTCCTCAAGGGGCCACCGCGACATTTCACCTCGGCGCCACCGGCAGTTCGCCTTTGACCTACCAATGGTTTTTTAACAATGGCGCGATTACCGACGCGACCAACGCAACCCTGAACATCAATAACGTGCAGAATAGCGATGTCGGCAGTTACCAGGCGACTGTGACCAGCCCCAAGGGCACGCTGCATTCGGTGGTTGTTTCTCTGGCCATCTCGCAACAACCCATCGGCACGCCATGGGATTTGGCGGGCGATTGGATCGATGACGTTTTGCCGCCCATTAACATCGGGCCGGAAGGCGCCTGGTCTTACGGGTATTCGTTGATGAGCGATCCCAGCTCCACCAATTATCTGGACCCGCTAAACTTCACGCCCTATCCGGTTTGGGATAACAGCCATTCCTTTGTGGGCGGCCCGGGCCAATATTCCGTCACGCCTTCCGACCCCGAATCCTCGGAGTCGCTCGGCAGCTTCGTCGCCAACCACACCTCGGGCGGCCCCAATTTTCAGCCGACGATTTTCCGTTGGACGGCGAAACGGGACATCACCGTGAACGCCCAAGGCTCGGTCTGGACGACGGACGGCAACGGCAGAACGCAGCAGTATTTTGTGCGGAAAAACACCAATCAATTCGTCTATGCCCAAGGCACGGTGGATGACTCCATCACGGGCGGCAATCCGCTGACTTGGAGCACCAACGGCATCTCGCTTAAGTCCGGTGATTATATTGACCTTTACGTGCGCCGGACTCCGAACGACACCCAAAGCTTCATCGATGTGACCGAACAAATCGTCGAAGCGCCGGCGGGGACGCCGCACATCACGGTGCAACCGGGCCCTCTCAGCCAAATCGTGGCGGCCAGCGCTAATGTCACCTATACGGTGACCGCGACGGGCGCCAACCTGACCTACGATTGGCAGCGGAATGGCGTCGATCTGGGCGTCAACACCCCGACGCTGACCTTGACCCAGGTCGGCACGGCGCAGAACGGCGTCTATACCGTGACGGTGAGCAATGGAATTGGAAGCACCACGAGCGATCCCGTTTCCCTTTCCGTGGATAACACCGCGCCGACGGTGGCCTCCGCCGCGCGGTCGTTCCTGGCCTTGAACCAAGTCACGTTGACCTACTCCGAGCCGGTGCAAGGGAGCGGGGCGACCAACCTGGCCAATTACAGCATCAACAACGGGAATTCGGTCACCGCCGCGGTCGCCAATAGCAATCTGACGTCGGTGACGCTGACCCTGGCGAACAACATCGCCAATAACACCACCAATGTCCTTACGCTCAATAATATTAAGGACACGGTTGGCAACACGATTGCCGCCAACACCCTCGTGACGATCGCCGTGCCGAGCGACGTGACGCACGTGCAGGATTCCAGCTCCGACCATCTTCTGGTGGTGGAAGCGGAAGATTACAATCGCAATCTCTCCCCTTCGACCGATGGCAACAGCTGGATCTTTGTGACCACTCCCACGGACTTGCATCCGACGGATGTCAACACCAACTATTCCGGCACAGGCGCCATGGAAGCGGATCCGAACCTCGGCCACAATCGCGGCTCCGTCACTTCCGGGCCGGAACTGGACTACAAAGTCTATTTCCCGACCGCCGGCTCCAACTACGTCTTCATCCGCGGTGTCGGCGACAGCGCGCCTGGGCCGAGCGCGGACGATTCCATCCTCGTGGGCCTCGACGGCGTCCTGACCACCTTGTGGACCGGGTTTCCCCAAGGACAGGGATACGTCTGGGGCAACACGCCGATCGCCGGCAGCGGCCCGATGGTCGTCACCACCCCTGGCATCCATGTCGTCAATGTGTGGATGCGTGAGGATGGTTTTGCGTTTGACAAGTTGCTGATCACCTCCAACCCGAACTACGTCCCGACCGGAATTGGACCCGCCGAAAGCCTGGTCCTCGGACCGACGATCTCGGTCTCGTTGACCGGCGGCAATGTCTCGATCAGTTGGGCCGGCGGCGGGGTCCTCGAGTCCTCGGCCACGGTGGACGGCTCTTACGCCGTCGTTCCGGGCGCGACCAGCCCTTACGTGATCGCGCCGACAGGTGCGCAAAAGTTCTACATCGTCAAACAATAAGTTCCACGGCGCACGCCGAGAGCAAGCCGGGGCCGAATGGCCCCGGCTTTTTTTATGGTGCGAAGGGAAAGGGGGAACGAGTTACGGGGACGTGTTCCCAATGGCGAAAAGAGTGTGGGCCGTCCGCAAATAGATTCGCTGGCCGCAGATCACCGGGCTGGAAAAGCTTTCTTCCGCAAGATCGTTTTTGGCCAGGACCTCAAAGTTGTCCGAGGCGCGCAGGACGAAAACCACGCCGTCGTGATTGGCAATATAAATGCGGCCCGCGCATAAGACTGGGGAGCTGAAAAAATCGCCGCCCAAACGTTCCTTCCAAATCTCGTCGCCGGTCGGCAAATCGAGGCAATACGCAATGCCGCCATCGTTGACAAAGTAAAGGCGCTGGCCGTCGATCAAGGGCGAAGGAACGTAGGTGACGTTTTTCTTTGAGCGCCATTGGCTGTGGGTGGCGGTGACATTTCCCGAGCCATCCGCGCGCGCGCAAATCATCTCGCGGACAGGGACATTCCCGCTGCCTACGACCAGGTTGGTCCCGAAGGCCATCGTGCAGGCCGCGACTTCCGTGGGTGAATCGAAGAACCACAGTTTTCCGCCGGTGGCGGGGTCATAGCTCGCCACCATTTTGGAGCCGCAAAGCAGCAACTGCGGGCGGCCGCAAACGTCGCCCAAGGTTGGCGTGCAAAAGTTATCGAGCTTTGGGCGCTCCACCCGCCACGCCACCTCGCCGGTGGCGCGATTGAGGGCTTCGAGACAGGCATCCCCCACATTGTCGCTGACGACGATGACGAGTGATTTGTACAACACCGGTGATGAGCCGTAGCCATTGGAGGAAATAAAATCGCCGACTTTCTTTTGCCAAACGATTTGGCCTTGCAGGTTGACCGCCGTGACCCAAAGGGCGTTATCGAAAAGCGATGGAAAGTACACTCGCTCCCCGTCGCAAGCCGGCGTGGCCGAGGCGTGGGAATTGTTGTCGTGCTTCTTGAGAAAGCCACCCTGATGGATTTGGGTTTGCCAAAGTTGCCGCCCGCTGCTGCGCTCCAGGCAGAGGATCGATTGGGTGGCGGCGGTTTCATCGGCTGTCGCCAGAAAAATCCGGTCGCCCCAGAGGATGGGGGAAGCATGGCCCCGTCCGGGCAGGGATGCTTTCCAAACCACATTGCTGGTCGAACTCCAGTGGAGAGGCGGCTCCGTCTCGACGGCTTTGTTGTCGCGCGTGATTCCCCGCCACCAAGGCCAATCGGTGGGAGCGGGATGCGCGTCCGCCAAATTGGTGACGAGGCTGGAGCGCAGGACGGTGGAAAATTCCGCGCCGCGGGCGGCGAGCCAGGGCCCGCAGAGAGCGGCCAAGGCGGCGGCGCAGGCGCGGGAAGCGCGGGCCGCCCGACGACGTTTTTTGATGGGAGACATGTGTGTGGCGACGTTTATAGGTTGTTAAAGAGGAAGAGGCAAATTCTTTTTAGTGCTAAAAAACAGCTTTTCTTTGACATATGAACAATCTCTTGCTATCCATGGCGCACGCTTATGATGCCAATCGGAAACCCGATGATTTTTCGCCATTATCCATTGGAAGCGGCGCTGGAGCTGATGGCGCAGTTTGGCTACCGCAGCCTGGAAATTTGGCCGGCGCAGATCGAGATGTGCCGCACCGTTAAATTGCGCGGTGAATTTGTCCAACTGGCCTCCGCTCTGGGATTGAAGTTGGTGCGTTTAAACGCGGCGGCGGCGGATTATTTCGTGCCCTTGCAGAAGCCGCGCGACGCCCGCCAAATCGTCGCCGGGCTGAAAAAAGACATCGACCTCGCCAAATCGCTGGGGATGACGGAATTGTTGACGTGGGAAGGCCGGCGCCCTGAAGGCGCGCGCGCGCGCGACGTTCACGGCTGGCTTTTGCGGGAAACCATTGGAATTTTTCGCGAGGCGGTTTCGTACGGCCAATCCCGCGGGATCAGCGTTTCGGTGGAGGTCCATCCCTACACGCTGGGCATTGACGTGGAGTTTTTGAAAAAGCTCTGCGATGGGGTTGCTTCCGACTCTTTTGGGGTGACCTATGATTGCTGTCATTTTGGAGTCGGGCTGCCCGATTCCTATATTAAAGCTATTGGCGAACTGGGACCTCGCATCAAGCACGTCCATTTCTCTGACAGTGACAAAATCAGCTCGGAATTGCATTTTGCGATCGGGAAGGGCTGCCTGGATCTCGCCGGAATTACCAAGGCGCTCAAGGCCATCCGCTACCGTGGAAGCATGATGCTTGATCTATGGCTTTATCCATTTCCGGAGGCCGGCACGCGCGTGAGCCTGCCCTACGTTCGCCAAGTCATGAAAAAGCTTAACCTGAAACAACGATAATGAACATCCCCAACCTGGCGCTCCGCGTCTTGTCCATCGGATGGATCAGCGCCTCCGCGCACGCGGCCTCGCTCGTCGTGGCTGCCGCCAATTCCTCACCGGAATCCCGCGCACGCGCGGATCTTGTCTGCAGCGGGCATGGCGATCAGGCCACATTGCTGGCTTCGTTGACAAAGGCTCCTCGCATCAAAACGGTTTTTGAAAGAAATCCCCGGACGCTCGAACCCACGGAGTGTTACGGCGGGTATTCCGTCGAGTGGCTGCCGGGCGATTATTATTTGGACGGCACCCTGACTGTTCCCGATATGGAGGACTGCGCCATTCACGCCGAGGGATCGAGATTTCATTATCTTTTGCCCACGGGCGATGCCGTGGTGTTGACCGGTTTAAGCCGCGACCGCTTTTATTTTGGGACGATTTTTACCGACACGACCGGGGCGGCCTTGCGAATCAAGCCGACGGAGAAAATGCCGTCACTGATGAGCCTGGTGAACTTCACCGGGTTGATTGGGGCCAATCAACGCGGCGTTGGCCTGTGTGTGGATTCGACGGTGGAAAATGTGTGCACGATGCGATTTGAAGGGACCGATATACGAGGGTTTGACATCGGGGTGTTTGTGCCCGACGCGCGCGCGCCAAGACCCGGCCAGCAGGGCTCTGGCAAAACCGACACCGATTGGTATTGGTTCAGCTACGTCCGCATGTGCCACACCTGCATTTGGGAACAGCGCACGGGGATTGATTGCGGCAATTGGAATGTCAACGTCGATGCCAGCATTTCCAACTCGGTGGCGGTCCGCACCGCGGGCTCGTTTGGCAAATGGTTCATCATCATGGGGACGATGGATTGGCACTTCCGGCCGCACGAGGGCAATCAAACGAAGTCGATCGTCCTTGATCCCGGCGCCAATCACAATGTCATCGAAGTGACCCCGCCGCTGGACAAATTTGCGCCGGCGGTGGATCGCAGTGGTGTCACCAATAATGTTGTTTTTTATGGCGGCCAGGCGCATTCCCTCCCGATGGAACCTTCGCAACCGTAAGCGTGCGGCAAGATTGGAGATCATGAAGACGAGCCTGGTGTGCGCGCCTCTTTTTCTGGCTGTGTTATCTGCGGCCGTGGCAGAACCGATCCACGCTCCGTCGGCGTCCGCTGAAGCCGTCGCGTGGTGCGACGTTTGGATACCGCATGCCAACGAATCCGGCCTGCCGCGCGTCCTGCTCCTCGGCGACTCAATTTCCCAGGGTTACTACGCGGCCGTGGAAAAAAGTCTGGCAGGCAGGGCCTATGTGGCGAAGCTGGCCACATCCGCTTTCATTTCCGATCCCGCCCTGATGCAACAAGTCGTCATGGTCCTCGATCAATACCATTTCGACATCATCCATTTTAATAATGGCATGCACGGATGGGAGCATTCCGAGGCGGAATATCGCGCGGCGTTTCCCCAGTTCCTCGCCACGCTGCAACAACACGCGCCGCAAGCCCGGCTCGTTTGGGCCAGCACCACCACCCTCAAAGTTTCGCCCCACGACCCAGCTCATGCCACGGACCAGCGAATTGCGGCGCGCAACGCCACCGCCCTGGAGTTCGTCCAACCCGCCCACATTGATGTGGATGATCTCGCAGCGCTCACGGCGGGCCATCCCGAACTGCACATTGATAACGTGCATTTCAACAGCGACGGAACCGCTCTTCAGGCCAAACAAGTGACCGCGGCCATTGTCAAGCTGCTGCCCGTCCGCGATTAGTTGGTTTTGGCCGGCAGCGGTTTCACATCGCCGGTGGTCGGCGGGATGTAATCCGGCACGAGATTGTCATGTGTTCCCGCCGGTTTCACCGTTTGCAGCTCCTTGCTGATGCGCGACGGGCGGGCGCCGGCCTCGATCACGCGATCCACCAGCGATCCCTTCGCCACGGCCATCGCCAGGGTTTGGCGGTGCAAGGCCGCCGGGATCGCCCAGACAATCATATTTTGATAGTAATCGGTGCCATAGCTGCGCTTGCCGGTTTCGCAGTCGATTTCATTGGGCCAGTCAAAGGCATAGCGTTGTTTTTTGTAAATGTTGTCCAGCGTCCGGCGGCAAAGGTCCAGGCCCGTTTCCGGGTCGCCCGCATACATGTAGGTCATTCCCAGGATGAATGCTTCCGGGGTGAAATTTCCGTAGGCTTTCAAATAGGGCTTTCCCGCTTTGGACGCGAAGGCGGAGAGGCCGGTGTCAACAATGCACGAAGTGCGAACCGAATTCAGGCCCGTCGCAAAATGATCGGAATTAAAAACCGGGGGCACGGCTCCGTAAAAGGAAACCCACTGCGCGTCGAATTGATTGGCCATGATATCATCGGCGATCCGGCCGGTTTTGGGATTTTTAAACAGCAAATACGTTTGACCGTTCCACATGTCGCGCTCCAGGATTTGCTCTCCCTGGTGAACCCACTGCGCGCATTGCTGGGCGAAATCGTGATCGCCTTCTTTTTCCGCCATTTTTTCCGCGATTAACGCTCCCGCCAGGTTGAGGCTTCCCGCATGGGTCGTGAGCCCTTCCCATTGCCAGCCTTCCCACCATTCCGTGGCGCTCCCATACTGGGGCATGTGCATGAGCCCGAATGCCTGCGGCCGGCAGTTGATGGCAAATTGCGTCGCGGCTTTGACCGCGGGATAAAATTCGTGAACGATGGCATCCTCGCCCGTGCGCAGCCATTGGCGGTTCACCAGGTCAACAAAACAAAAGCCGTTGAGGGCAATCTGGTTTTCCAAAGCATGATCACCGGTCCACCACATCTCGTCGCGGGGCGCGAAATTGAAGGCCATGGCGCCGTCGTTGGTGCGTTGGTATTCCTTAAAGCCGCGCAGCGTGCTGTGCATTAATTCCGGGAAAAAATAAACCACCGGAATATTCCCATACCAGGTGCACGGAATGCATTCGGTTTGGGGAGCGGCCCGCGGCGATTCGATCATGGCGTAGAGACCCCCGGGAAAACACCAATTGCCGAGCGGCGGCTGTGCGGCGGCCCAATAGCTGTCCACTGTAATCAAGGCCAGCGAATTGATCAGCGCGTCTTTTAGCCAAATCGGAAAATCCTTCTCCTGGTCAACGACGCGTTGCCACGCTTCGATGCGCGTCCACAATTCCGCATGGTGCGCATTCATGAACGACGCGATGTCGGTCACGTCCCGATACCGTCCAAGGTTCATGCGCGTGTAGGTGAAGGTGGAGCGCCACTGGGGCGCGAACCAACTGAGCGCGACGCGATAAACCCGCGATTCTCCGGGGGCGAGGTCGAAATCGATGGCGGCGGAAGCGCCCGTGTCGGAAGCATCGGCCGCCGGCAATTCCTTTTGGATGTCGGCCCAGCCGTGCGGCGATTTGCCGAGGTCGCCGCCGAAACGGCCGGTCTGGCCGTCGAGAAAGCTTAACGCGTATTGCTCGTTAAAGGGCAGTGAGACCACGGTTGACATGGGCTTGGCTGTCGTTTGGCGCCGCAATGCGCGAGGGAGCGGAACATCGAAGAATTTTCCGCCTTCTTCAGTGACGCCGGTCAATTCACCCTGCGAGTTCCATGTGAGGACGTCCGCCGCGTCGGCGCCGCTCAAATTTCCCAGGGCCACCGCCGGCAGCGCGGCGTCTTGCAAGCCCTGATGAGGGCCGAGATAGTACCTTTGCATCGCCCAGGTTTTACTTTGGCCGGGAGGCACGTCCGGGCCGTCGCGCCGCCCGAGCATCATGGTGTTCTGGCCGCCCACCGCAAGATAAGTGCGCGGATCATTTTTGAAGGCCTTGACGGGATCGGAGTAAGCGACAAAATCTTCGGCGCTGGCGACTTCCGGCTCCGACCAGGCGTGTTCGAGTCGAGAAGAATTTTTCAGGCGCTGCGTCCATAATACTCCGCGCCGCAAGGTTCCGGCCAGCAGGTCGTTCGTGCCGTCGCCATTGAAATCGCCCGCCGCCAGCCATTGCGGACCTTCGTTTGCGTCCAGGCTGAGAACCGTTTCCTCGCTCGTGACTTGCCCATGGCCGGTGAGGCGGAACATTTTCACCCAATTCTTCTCCGCGATCGATGACTTTGAAGCGACGGCCACTTCGGTCGCGCCGTCGCCCAGGAAATCACCGGCCGCACAACCGAGGTATTCCGATTGCGAATCGGTAGAAACGGGAAACGGCCCTTGCTCGTCGATGACATACACGCCGGGTTTGGTGTCGCTGTGCGGGGATTTGTAACCGACCGAATAGATCACTTCGTTGCCGGCGCCATACAGGGGCGCGAGGCGAATCTCGGAAATGTGGCCGCCATCGGTTTGCGCGGGATTGAGGCAGACGCGGTCGTAGAAGGCCAGCGGTTCCACGCTGGCGGGATGGTAACCCGGGGTTTTTAGCCGATAGGAATACACTTTGCCCGATTCTGTGCCGGCCACGATCCGTTGCTCATGGGAAGTTAACGAGCCAGCCGCAACGGCGGAAAAGCCGTCATGCGCGATGGCGTCGATGATTTCATATTCGTATTTTCCAGCGCCGTTCATCGGTTTGCCGAAGGTTTCGGCGGTGCGCCGCATTGAGATTAAGAAGCCCCGATCCGTGGCGCGATCGCGCACGGCGAGCAAAAGTTCGGGGCGTCCCGTTTGGGAAAGATCGGCGATGACCATTTTCCCGCCCGGGACGCTCCCTGGGTTGGGCCGGGTAAAGGCCGGTTGAGTTTCGGGCAGCATTTTGCCATCAAAGGGAGGCGCCCCGGCCTTGAGAAGGACGTCCCCTTTTTGGCCGGCATCCGCCCAGCGCGTGTTTTTCGCGTCGGACGGTTGGACGCCCGGATAATTCAAAGCGAGGGCTCCTTTCTGGCGCGCGTCACTTGTATTTTGGAGATGAATTTCAAAAACGATGGCAGGAATGCTCGAGGCCGCCACGTCGCCCGGAATAAATGGGCTCCATGAGCGCAAGCTGACCGTCACCGGCGCCTCCGTCTTGTATTGATAGTTGACCGCTGGATAATGGCCGAAATAGCGAATGCTGGATGCGCTCTTCACACCGGCGATGGCGGGAGTCGCGATATTCCATTTGCGCGGCCCGGTGTAAGGATCGCGGCCAGGCTCGTAACATCCCTCCTGAATGCCGCCGCGAATGATGGCAGGCGCCGCGAGCACCCAGCTCTTGTCGCCGATGGCCATGCCGAGAAACGGCGTTTTGCGCTGGAGTTTCTTGGGATAGCCTTGCCACAAAGTGTCGAAGCCGATGGTTCCATCCACATCCAGATCCAGACAGCCGGTGGCGATTCCGCCCAGAGCCAGCCCGCAACAAGTTGGATGTTGATCATCGAAAACCATTCCTGAGACCGGGGCGGAATAGGAAGGCGTGGAGAATTGCACCCATTCCAAAGGCGGGACCTCGTCTGGAATCAACGGCGCGTCCGCGGCGCCTCGCGCGCAGGACGCGGCGCCAACCAGCAGGGCGAGCCTGAGCCAGCGGGAAGGTTCGTGCTTCATAAAAAAAGTGGGGCAACTTTTCCGGACGGGAATTTATTTGACGTCGATGATTATCCGGCCGTGCGCTTCGCCGCGGCGCATGAAATCGAAAGCGTCGTTGATTTCCGCGAGCTTGAAACGGCGCACGACGGCGGGGCGAATGATTCCGGCCTCCATCATCTGCAGGGCGTCGGCGGCGTCTTGCAGGGAGCCATTGCGTGAGCCAATGATTTCCAGTTCACGTTGGGCGATGGCAATGGTTTCGATGCCCGGGGCCTCTGCTTCCTCGCCAATAACGATGATTTGGCCGCCGCGTTCCGCAAGGTCACTCGCCAGCTTCATGGTCTTGGCCGTGCCCACACATTCAAAGACACAGCGGACGCCATCAATGCCGAAGAAATCTTTGACCCGGGCGCGGGTGGCGTCCTCGGGAGCGAGCGCGAGGTGGGCGCCGGCCTTGATGGCCAGATCGAGACCTTGCGGGGAGCGGCCGATCGCCAGAACTTTCATGCCGGCGGAGACCAGTATTTGCGTCAGAATTTGGCCGATGCCGCCCACGCCGAGGACCGCCACAACGTCGTTGACTCCCAGCCGGGCGCGGCGAAAAGCATGCATTGCGGTAATCACGGCACAACTCACCAAGCCGCCTTCGGCAAAGGGCACGTTGGGGGGCAGAGGCAACAGATTACGCGCCGGCGCTTTAAAAAACTCCGCGAACCCGCCGTTCATCGTGACGCCCAACACGCCTCCCAGATCAAGACATTGCGCGTCCCGGCCCGTCCGACAGTAACGGCATACCCGGCAGGTCATGAATAGATAGGGCGCCACCCGGTCGCCGGCTTTGAAATTTGTCACTTCAGCGCCGATGGCCGCCACCACTCCAGCCGGTTCGTGTCCCGGCACATGCGGCAGCGCGGGAACATACGCCAATCCGTCCTGAATATGGAGATCCGTCCGGCAAATGCCGCATGTACGGGTCTCAATTAAGACCTCGTCCGACCGCAGAGTGGGAACGGGAACGGACGTGACGCGCAAAGGCTTTCCGATTTCGTCAATGACGGCGGCCTGCATGGCGGGTTCAAATGCCGCCGATTTTTCGCGCTTCCTCGGGCGTGGCAATATCGCGGCCCACTTCCCGCGCGATGCGCACGATTTTCTCCACCAGTTGGGCGTTGCTTTTGGCGTATTCGCCCGACCGCAGGAAAGGATTGTCCTCCATGCCGACGCGCACATGGCCTCCGAGCATGATGGCCATGGTGAGCACGCGCCAATGTTCTTCCGGATCCATGACCGACGTGTTGTAAACAAAACCGTCCGGCAAATGATCGTGCATGTACTGCATGGCTTTCAAGGTCGGGGGCGTGTAACAACCGCCCCGCCATCCGAGAAAGAACGTGATCCAGACCGGCTTGGTAAGGAGGCCTTTTGCAACCATGCGCTCCGCATTCCAAACGCCGCCGTAATGAAAACATTCCGCTTCAATTTTCACCCCGAGTTCATTGGTCACTTTGCAATACTCGGTCAATTCTTCGCGGTCATGGAGGCCGTAGAGCTCCACCGGTTCCCGGCCGGGCTCGTAATCGAAGCATTCATCATGCGCGTTGAAACAGGTGGAGATCATGTCGGGTTTCTGTTCGCGCATCAGGATTTTTCGCTGGGGAAAACGGCCGTTGGCGATGCCATATTGAATCAGCGGCTTGACGTCCTTGGTGATCATGCCCTTGAGTTCGGCCCAGCCCGGTATGTCCAAATTGGAGAGCTTCGTGCCATCGGCCTGGATCTTGGCATCGACGGTATAGGGCCCGTGCAAATGACAGATGCTGGCGCCCGCATTCACGCCCCGCACGTATTCCGCTGCGACCGCGGCTAGGCCGTGCGGCGTGGGGTTGTGCGGGTTTCCGGGGTAGGACATCGTGGAATCACAAGTGACCGTAATGATGAGTTTATCCATGGTTGTGTAGTATATAAGTTTCCCGGCGCCGGCGGCGCGCGGAAGATTTAGACAACTTTTTGCAGCGAGGCTTCGGGTTCCGCGCCGCGCTCGAGCGGACGGTGGAAACAATCCACCGACGCTGCGGCTTCCTTGATCTCGTCCCAAGTGCGGCCATCGACCATGATCCCGTCGCGCCGGCGTTTTTTCTCCTCTTCAAATTCGACTTCGCCCGGCACGAACACGCGGTCGAACCCAGGCGCGGTGGGGCTGGACTTCACATGCTCCACCAGTTGCTCCACATGGCTGGCGAACCGCTCCAGCGGGATGAAACGTTCAATATCGATGACAATGATGAAAAGCCCGTCTTGCGGCTCGGGGGCATCGAGCCGGCAGCATCCCGCGCCCGAGAGCGCGCCGGCCAGGATATCGATCATGAAACCCAAGCCGAAACCCTTGTAACCGGCCGATCCTCCCAGCGGCAGCAAGGCGCCGGACGCTTCGTAAAAATCCGCCGCGTTGGTCGTCGGTTTTCCTTTTCCATCGATGATCCATCCCGACGGCACTGGCTTGCGCTGCTGAAAATGGTCGCGGATTTTTCCCTCGGGCGCGACGCTGGTGGCGATATCCAAAACGATGGGAAAGCCGTTGCCGGAGGGAGCGGCGATGGAAAGCGGATTGGTCGCCAGACGGCGGCCCAGGCCGCCAAAAGGAGCGACCGATTGGCCGCCGCCGCCGGCATTGACGACGACAATGGAAATAAACCCTTCCGCCGCCGCGAGCTTCGTGTAACTGGCGATCCGCCCGGAATGATAGGCGTTGCAAAAGGTCACAGCCGAGATGCCGGCCGCCTTGGCCTTGGCGATGCCGAGCGCCATGCATTCGTTGGCAGTGACTTGCCCGAAGCCGTCTTGACCGTCCACGGAAGCCGTGGAAGCGGTTTCGCTAATAATTTTCGGGCGCGCGTTGACGTTGACTCTCCCGGCTTTAACGGCGTTCAGGTATTGCGGGATTCTGAGAACGCCATGGGAGTCATGGCCGGCCAGGTTGGCGTCGATCAAGTGTTGGGCAACAATGCGCGCTTCGTGGGGGGACGATCCCGCAGCTTGAAAGACGGCGATGGCGTATTCTTCGAGATCCTTAGCGGCAAACTTTGGCATAAATCTTCTTAATTCCGACTTCAGTGGAGCTTGGGGCCACTCCGATTGCGACCGGCTTTGTGAAATCGGGGTCTATCTGGGTTGAGAATATCAATATAAACAAAGAAGGCAATTCTTTTATTAGTTTAAAAAGTAATTTTATTGAGAGAATACACTATTTGACGCGAAAAAGATATTATGATCGCAGGGTGTCCGCTCTGGATAATAGGCTTAAGCTTCCGCCTGATTTAGCGCCGCCAACTTCTCGTCCGATAAAAAGTGCAGGGTGCGCAAATGCAATCCTCCATCCACGACCAATTCCGCCCCCGTGGTGTAGCCGCTCAATTCGTCCGACAGGAGCATGACCGCAGCGCAACCGCATTCGCGCAGATTGCCAAACCGTCGCAACGGAATTTGCTGGATCAACTTTGCCTCGATCTCCGGCGGAATGCCGGCGGTGAGTCGAGTTTGATAATGGCCCGGCACCAGGAGATTGACGCGGATGTGAAAGGGCGCGAGTTCGATGGCCAAGCTTTGGCTCAGGGACTTCAAGCCGAGTTTGGAAATGCGATAAACCGTTTCCGCCGGACCCGGGGTGTAGATGGACGTGGAACCCACAATCAATATGCCGCCGCCGCCGCGCGCAATCATGTGCCTGGATGCTTCCCGGCAACCCCAAACGCAGGCCGCGAGATTCGTATTCAGCACGGTGTGCCAGGCTTCCGTGGTGATTTTTGTGGCAGGCTGATGGAGGGCCGCCGCGGCATTATTAATATAGAAATCGAGTTTTCCCAGCTTGGCGATGGCCTCGCTGACCATGGCGTTGACATTCTTTTCCACGCTGACATCGCAGGGAATAAGATGGCAGGGAACCCCCCATTGCGTGAACTCTTCCACCATCGTGGGGTCGGGCTTGAGATCGGCGATGGCCACGGCCACGCCTTCCTCCGCCAGCGCGCGCGCGATTTGGCGTCCGATGCCGCTGCATCCGCCGGTGACCAGCGCGGTTTTTCCTTTTAGTTTGGCGTCCATGAGCAAGCGGCCATCTCGGCGGCGGGAGCACAGTAAAGGAATCGACTCCAATTGCCAATTGTTTTTTAGCGAGCAAAAGAAGTTTATGCTTGCGCAGTTTGAGAAACTTCGTTTATAGTCGCCGCCATCCTCCAGGGAAGTTGGCGCGTCGAATGTCGCGTTCCCGGGCGGACCAGTCAAATGTATAATGTTGTGAACCCAGGTCTATGAACCCACTGATTCCAGGTTTCGGATTTATTTTTCTCGCGTCGGTCGCTGGCGGCGCCTTCGGCCTGCAATATCGCGTGCAGCGAAAGTACGCCGTCGCCAATACGGCCCTGCTTTCGATGTTTTTCGCCACCATCGTTGTGCCGCTCATCGTCATCAATTTTGTGCTGCCCGGTTGGACCAGGGCCATTTCCGCGACGTCGATGACGACGCTGGCCACGGTCTTTTTCTTCGGGTTCGGCTGGGGGCTGGGAGCCATCACTTACGCCTTCGGTTTTAATATGCTGGGCATGGCGCTGGGCGCGGCGATGATCAAAGGCGTCTCGGTGGCGCTGGGTTCCGGCATTCCGTTGATTCGCCGCTGGCACACCGTTCCGTCCGATGCCCGGCTTTGGACGATTGCCGGAATTCTTCTGTTGCTGGTTGGCACAGCCGTCAGCGGACGGGCCGGCATCCTGCGGGAGCGCGACACGGATGCCACTCCTTTGGAAAAGACGGAGGAATTTCCAGCGCAAGCCCCCGTCACCGGCGGGGCGATCTCGGTGGCCGAAGAAGTGAAAGTCCGCCCGGCGATGACCGTGCATCATCGCCCCAAGGGAAAAGTGTTCTGGCAGGGAATGATGTGGTGCGCCATCTCGGGTTTGTTGAGCGGATGCGCGAATTTGGGCTACGATTTCGGCGAACCGCTCGAACAAGCCGCCAGCCACCTCGGGCGCCTTGATCTCTACGCCACGCTGATTCGCTGGATGCCGATGTACTGGGGCGGCATCACCGCCCTGTTCATTTTCATGGGCGGCTCGATGTGGAGGACCCAGAGCTGGAAGAATTACTTCGCGCCTGGTTCCCTGCGCGATTTTATCGTCGCCTCCAGCATGGGCGGCGTCCATTTTTTGGCGCAAATTCCCTACGGCATTGGCGCCTACTATCTGGGCAAATTGGGGACGACGGTCGGTTTCGGCGTCAATTTAGGCATGGCGCTCATCGTCGCCTCCGGCATCGGTTTTATGACCGGCGAATGGAAAGGCGCATCGAAAAGGGCGACCCATAATCTATATGGCGGCATCGCGATTCTGATCGCCGCGATGGCGATCCTGGCCTACGGCAATAGCCTTGCGCAAGGACCGGCAGCCGGTCACTGACGCCCGCCCGCAAACTTTATGAAAATCTTCATGACTCGACGTTTCCGCGCTGGCTCCGGCTATGGCCTGGCGGCCGGCGCCTTTCTCTCCTCGCTGGCCGCGGTTGGGGGCGCCACGCTTTTTCCTGTCAAGCAAAAGTCAGCGGAGTGGACGACATTCGACGCCGCCGGTTTTGCGGCGCCGGTCACGGGCGTGATTTACCACACCGATCATCCGCCGGTGTCGGGCGTGCCGCTGGGGGGCGTGGGCACTGGAGCCATCGACGTGGATGCCAACGGGATTTGGGGCTACAGCACGATTTTTAATCCGACGGCGGAATTCACTTACAACCCGAAATGGCGGATGCCCCGGAAATTGCCGGCGCATATCGAGCCGATCCTGGGCCTGGCGATTGGCAGCAATACCTGGGTCCTGGCGCCGCAGCGCTTTATCAACGGCAGCCAAATTGTCTGGGACACGGAACCGCATTATCCGGGCGGCTGGGTAAAGGAATCAAAAATCGAAAAAATCCAGGCGCCGGCCATCACGGGCGTTCGCCCGGCCAAAGACATCGCTTATTGGGGGCATTACCCGGTGGCGGATATGGAATTTGAAACCGACGCGCCGCTGCAAGTGGGGATGAGGTCGTGGTCCTCGTTTCTGCCAGGCAACGCCGCCTCCTCAGATATTCCCGGGGCCGTTTTTGAAGTGCATCTGCGCAACACTTCGGCCCAGGAACAACACGGAACCATCGCTTTTAATTTTCCCGGGCCAGACGCGCAGGAGGCGATGGGCGCCGAATTCACGCGCATCCCCGTGGAGGGAAATTTTCAGGGCGTCGTGGTGGCATCCCGTGAAGGCGTGGGTTACGCGCTCGGGACGATTGGCCAAACGCAGGCGCGGTATGGCGCGGGATTGAGCACGGTCGCCAATGGCTGGAGCGCCATTGGCTCGCAATTGCCTGTAACTCATTTCCGGGAGGAAGGCGGCCTGGCCCGTTATGCGGAAGGAAGCTCTTCGGCCGCCGTGGATTTTTCACTGGCGGCGGGCGGCGAGAAAACCGTTCGTTTTCTGCTGGCGTGGTACGCCCCGACGTGGGAAGGCGCTGACCGCAAGCAGGAAGGCGCCCAGCCCAAAAAAGAATGGAAGGCCGCCGATTGGATGGGCGACCAATTGCATTACACCCACATGTACGCCAGCCGCTATACGGGGGCCTTGGACGTGGCCCGCCGCCTCGCGGCGACGCACGATGATCTGTTGCGCAGGATTCTCGCCTGGCAGAGCGTGATTTACACCTCGGAAAAAACTCCCGCCTGGCTGAAGGATTCGCTGGTCAACAATTTGCACTTGATCACGGCCGACGGGTATTGGGCGCAGCCGCGCCCGCCGCTGGGTGATTGGGCTGCGCCGGGCGGAGTTTTCGCCATGAACGAAAGCTCGCGCGGATGTCCTCATACGTCGTGCATCCCGTGCGATTGGTATGGTGGATTGCCGATCGTTTACTTTTTCCCCGACTTGGCGCGGACCACGCTGAACGCCTTCAAGCAATATCAGCGTCCGGACGGCGAAGTCCCGTTCGCGCTGGGCCAGATCGGCGACTTGCCGGACATGGCCTCTCCGGAATTCTATTGGCAGAAATCCCTCAACGGCACTTGTTACATCGATATGGTGGACCGGCTCTGGCAGCGGACAGGCGAGGCCAGCCTGTTGGCGGATTTTTACGAATCAATCAAGCGCTGCAACACCTACACGATGAACCTGACGGCGAAATCCGGCCATGTGATTCGCATGCCCGATGACGGCGGCATGGAATGGTTTGAGCACGGCGACTGGGCCGGCATGGCCACGCACATGGGCGGATTGCACCTTGCGCAATTAAGAATGGTCGAGCGCATGGCCAAAGCCATGGGGGATGCGTCCTACGCGGAGCAATGCCGCCAATGGCTGGCCGAGGGGCAAAAAGACATGGAAGAGAAAATGTGGAATGGCTCCTATTACCTGAATTTCCTGGACCCGGAAGCGGGACGGAAAAGCGATGACGTCATGGCGTACCAATTGGATGGCGAATGGGCGGCCAGGTTCCACGGCTTGGAGGGTGTTTTCCGACCGGACCGTGTCCAGACGACTTTGGCAACCATCAAGCGGTGCAATGTCGCGCTCACGCCGGAAATCGGTGCGGCCAATTTTGCGCACGCGGATGGGAGCGCGCTAATGAAAAAGCCCGCCGAGGCCGGCGCGGATATCAACAAGGCCAACGAGGCGGACGTGGCGCATTATGGCATCTACACCATGTTCGTCGCGGAAGTGCCCATCCTGGGAATGACCTACATGGGAGCGGGCGAGCGGGATTATGGGCTGGAGATGATTCGCAAGCATTGGGAAAATTTGATTTGCCGGCAACGCCTGGAATGGGACATGCCGAACATGGTGGATGGCAAAACCGGGGCGCGGCTGTTCGGCACGGATTACTACCAGGCGATGATGCTTTGGGCGGTTCCCGCCAGTGTTCTCGGCCAGGATTTGCAGACATTTTGCGCTCCGGGCGGTCTTGTCAATCAGATTATCACCGCGGCGGCCGCGCCCTCCGCGGAGCCGTCCAAGGCCACGGCGAAGAATTAAGCAAAGCCCCCGCATGGTTCAGGAACTTTTTGACCGCGGCCCCGCCGAGTTGAAGTGGCGGGAGTTTACCGCTGCCGGATTTGACGTTCCGGTTTGCGGCGTGGTTTTCCGGGCCGGACAAGCCACGTGCGGCTTGCCCTTGGGAGGGATTGGCGCGGGCTGCCTGGATTTGAACACGGACGGCGCCTTGGGGCGTTGTTCCATTTTCAATTCCTTCACGCCGCCGCGGGAGTTGAATGCGCCGATTTTTGCTTTAGGGATCGGCGGTAAAACCTGGACGCTGCAAAAACGCGCCGGCGCCGATAACGCCGCCGAAGAGATCTATTATTGGGGGCATTATCCGGTGGCCGACCTGCAATTTGTCACGAGCGCGCCGGTGGCAGCCAGCTTGCGCGCTTGGGCGCCGTTTCTGCCGGGTGATGCCATCGCCTCCAATACGCCCGGCGCTGTCTTCGAGGTGCATCTGCGAAATTCCTCGGCCGACGTCCAATTCGGCACGCTGTACTTTTCCTTTCCGGGGCCCAGCCCCGCAGAAGCGGGAGGCTCCGTGTTCGAGCGGAAAATCTCCACCCAGGGCGTGACCGTCACGGCGCCCGGAGGAACAGCCTACGCGCTGGCGCTCCTGGACGAGGACCGTCCGCGAGTCGGTGGTTACCTCGATTTAGGCGCGGCGTCGCTCAAGGATTTTGTTTCGATGCGCGAGGCGTCGGCCAACGATGCGGGCGCGACGGTGGCCGTTGATTTTAATTTGAAGCCGGGCGAAAGCCGGACGATCCGCTTCGCCCTGGCCTGGTTTGCCCCACGCTGGAAGGGAACAGAATATCGCCATTACCTGCACGCCTATAGCCGCCGATTTTCCAGCGCGGAAGATGTCGTCGAATACCTCACGCGTTCGCATCGCAGCCTGCTGCAAAGGATCCTGTCCTGGCAGCGGACCATTTACGCGGAGAAACGCCTGCCGGTCTGGTTGCGCGATCAAATGGTCAATGTTTTGCACACCGTCACGGAGGACAGTTTTTGGGCGGCCAACAGCGTGCCGCGCGAAGATTGGTGCGAACCCTTTGGGATATTCGGTTTGACAGAAAGCCCCCGTTCTGTCCCGCACGTGGCCATACCCAGCGATTGGTATGGCAGTTTTCCGCTGGTTTTTTTCTTTCCCGACTTAATGGCGGCGCTGCTTCGCGGCTATGCGCATTTCCAGCTGGGCAACGGCGAAATTCCGCTTGGCCTGGGGTGGGGAACGGACCTGGGTTCGCCCATTTATCATTTTCTGCATACGGTGAATAGCGCGGTGTTTGTGGAATTGGTCGCCCGGCTCTGGCGGCGCGGCGCCAATCCCGCGGCGCTGAAGGAATTTTATCCCGCCGTGAAACAGGCCGTGCTTTACACGAAATCCCTGGATCGCGATGGCGATGGGTTGTTGGATTTGGAGCCGGAGCCGACGGGCAATCAATTTTATGGCGCGTGGCCCTGGCCAGGAACCTCCGTCCATACCAACGGATACTGGCTGCCAGTCCTGACACTGGCGGCGCAAATGGCGGAGGCTTATGGAGACGCGGCGTTCGCGAGCCAGTGCCGGGAATGGCGCGCGCACGGCCAGCGCACCATCGAAGATCTTTGGCGTAACGGATCCTATTTGCTCTATCTCGATCAAGCCACCGGGCGAAGCTCAGACACCGTGCTCGCCAACCAACTGGTTGGGCAATGGCTGTCGTTTCTCCACGGGTTGCCTCCCATGTTTCCCACGCCACGCGCGGAAGCCGTCCTGGACACGGTTAAGGCCCTCCATTTCCCGAAATCAGAATGGGGGATTTATAACGCGCTGCGTCCCGATGGGGCCATTGATCCGACCGGCTCCACCCATTCCCAGGGAACTTTCCCAGCCGAAAATTTATGCGTGGCAATGACTTTTTCTTACATGGGCAGACGCGCCGAGGGCGAGGACCTGGCCCGGCGCGTGATCGAGAACCTGGTGTTAAGGCAGGGCGTCGGATGGGACCTGCCCAACCAAATAAATCCAAAAACTGGCGCAGTAACTTTTGGCACCGATTTCTATCAAATGATGATTATCTGGGCGCTGCCTCTCGCCTTTTCCTCTGAAGATATTCCCACGGCGACCCGGCCGGGCAGCCTCATGGATCGGATCCTGCAAGCGGCCAAAGAAAACGGCGCTACTGTCAAACAAATGGCGTAAAAAAATCCCAAGCAACGCTCCTCTAACATTGAAGCTATGAACAGCATGAACCATCTCCATCGGATGAAACGCCGCGATTTTATTCGGACCGCGGCCGCCGCGACGATTTGCGCGGGATTGCCGGCTTTAGGCTCGAACTCCTCCAAAGCCCAGGAAAAGCTCTTCCCCACTGATTTGCCGGGCAAAGAATGGCTGCAATTCAAGGCGGCCGGATTTTCGAAGCCGGCGTGCGGCGTTATCTATCGCGTGGCGGACAAGGTGACCAACGGCATGGCCTTGGGCGGCGTGGACACCGGTTGTTTCGACCTCGAAACCAGTGGAATGATTGGCTACAACACCATTTTCAACACGGTGATTCCGCGACGCGGCCCGGAAAACACGCCGCTGCTTGGGCTGAGCGTCGGCGGCCGGGCCTGGGTTTTGTGTGATCCTACCCAAATCAAGCAAGGCTGGGGCGAATATCAGTATCCCGCCGCCGAGAAGAAGCTGCATGTCTGGAAAGACAAAGCCTGGAAAGAGACCGATCAACCGTTCGAGCCCAACCCAGATAAGACGGAGGTCGTCGGCGTAGGAACGGCCAAAGAAATTCATTATTGGGGCCATTATCCCGTCGCGGATTTGGAGTTCGAAACGGACAGCCCGGTGAGTGTCGGGATGCGGGCGTGGGCTCCGTTTTTGCCCGGAGACGTTGCCGCCTCCATGATGCCGGGAGTGGTGTTCGAAGTTCACCTGCGCAACGGCTCCGCCGAAAAGCAAACTGGGACGATTGCGATTTCCATTCCAGGACCGACCGCCCAGGAAGCAAGGGCGAACGAATTCTCCCGCCAGCCGGCGCACGAAGGAAAATTCAAGGGCATGTTGGTCTCCGGGAAGCTGGCCTCCTACGCCTTGGGAGTTATCGGAAAAGAAAAAGCGCGATTTGGCGGCGGGTTGGGTCGGGACGGCGGCAAATGGGCCGCGATTGCCACCGCTCTGCCGGAGGCGGGCAGCGAGCATCCGGACACGTCGGCCGCCATCGACTTCGAATTGCGGGCCGGCGAAACGCGCGTGGTGCGGTTCGTTCTCTCCTGGTGTGCGCCGACCTGGAATGCGGGCGGCTATAATTGGGCCAACGCGGAGCACACCTTCACGCATATGTACGTGAAAAACTATCCGACCGCCCTCGCCGCCGCGAAGGCGCTGGCCGACCGCCATGCCTCGCTCTTGCGCCGGATTCTGGCGTGGCAGGAAGTCATCTACAGTGAGGCGGTTCTGCCGGTGTGGCTGCGTGAATCCCTCGTGAATGTTCTTTATATGATTACGGAGGATGGCATGTGGGCGCAAAAACAAGCGCCTCTGCCGGACTGGGTCCAGGAAAAAGACGGCCTCTACGGTTTGATCGAATGCCCGCGCGGCTGCCCGCAATTCGAATGCATCCCATGTTCTTTCTATGGCAATGCGCCGTTGGTTTATTTCTTTCCCGAATTGGCTCTTTCCACCTATCGCGGCTACAAAGGGTATCAATTTCCCGACGGCGCCCCGCCGTGGATTTTTGGAGGTTGCACCGGCAACACGCCGCCGATCGATTTTGCCAACACCACGCGCGGCTACCAGTTCGCCACCAACGGCATTTCCCTGGCCGCGATGCTGGATCGCTATTTTCTCTGTTATAAGGCCGACAAGAAATTTATCGAGGAATTCTATCCGTCGCTCAAGCAGTGCATGATTTGGACCGTCAACTTGCGCCCCGCCTACGAGATCGGCGATCGCATCATCGCCATGCCGACGAATAACGTGGGGACGGAATGGTTTGAGGCGCCCGAGCCGGGCTGGGCCGGGATGACGGCGCATGTGGGCGGCTTGCACCTCGCCCAATTGCGCATCACCGAGCGGTTCGCGGAGGCGGCGGGCGACCATGCCTTTGCCGAGCAATGCCGCGCCTGGCTTAAGGCGGGAGCGGAATCCATGGAGAACAAGCTTTGGACCGGAAGCTATTACTTGAATTACTTCGAGCCGGAAACCGGACGCAAATCGGACCTCGTTTTCGGCTACCAGATGGACGGCGAATGGATTACCGATCATCACGGCCTGAAAAGCGCGCTGCCGCAGGATCGCGTCAAGACTACGTTGGAAACCATCAAGCGCTGCAATGTGGCGGTGACAAAATATGGCGCCGTCAATTACGCCAACCAGGACGGCACTCCGGCGCAGGTCAAAGGTTACGGAACCTACTCCTACTTCCCGCCGGAAGCCTTGATGCTGGCCATGAATTATATTTACAAGGGCGAGCGGGAGTTCGGCGTCGAGCTGGCCCGCAAGGTCTGGCACAATTTGGTCTGCCTGCAAGGTTATACGTGGGACATGCCTAATATCATGCGCGGCGATGTGGACACGGGGGAACGCACCTTTGGCAATGACTATTACCAGGACATGATGTTGTGGTCGTTGCCGGCGGCGCTGGCCGGCCAGGATTTTGGCGCTCCCGCGCAGCCGGGAGGCCTGGTGCACCGCGTGCTGGAAGCCAGCCGCGCTTAGTTCAGCTTAACTTGATATCCAGTCAACTATGAGAATTATTCGTCACTTAAATTCCGAGTCAAAAATACAATACGCCACATTGGAGCCCGATGGCTCTTCCCGCCGCATCACGGGGGATATCTTCGGCCAATTCAGCGTGACGTCAGAAAGGGCCGTCATCGGCAAATTACTCGCGCCCATCGCGCCGGTGCAGATCCTTGGCATTGGCCTGAATTATCGCCGCCATGCCGAAGAATCCGGCGCCGCCGTCCCGCAGTTCCCGGTGGTTTTTATGAAGGGGCTCAATACCGTGCAGAATCCCGGGGAGCCGATTCTTCTGCCCACCCGTCTGGCCAGCGCCGAGGTGGATTACGAGGCGGAGCTCGCCGTGGTCATCGGCAAAACATGCAAGAACGTCAGCCGCGCGGAGGCCCTTCAGCACGTTCTGGGCTATACCTGCGCCAATGACGTAAGCGCGCGCGATTGGCAGCTCAAGCGCGGCGGCTCGCAATGGACCCGGGGAAAAACATTTGACACCTTTACTCCGCTGGGCCCGTGCCTGACGCTCGCCGATGAAATTCCCGATCCCAATCAATTGAAGATCAAGTCAACTATAACGGGAAAGGTGATGCAGGACTGGAACACCAACGACATGATCTTTGATATTCCCGCCATTATTGAGTTCTTAAGCGGCAGCACAACGTTGCTCGCCGGAACGGTGATACTCACCGGCACGCCGCACGGCGTCGGCATGGCGCAGAAGCCGCCGCGCTGGCTGCAGGAGGGTGATTCGGTGGTGATCGAGATCGAAAAGATCGGTTCATTATCGAACCCGGTGGGAAAAGAATAACCGGGAGCCGGCCTTGCAGAGTT
>DASZMX010000057.1:0-3565 GCA_035551475.1 Verrucomicrobiia bacterium | reverse complement strand
TCGCAGCGCCGGCGCCGCGATCACGGCGTTGCTGTTGAGTTGGTGGCTCGGGCCGAAAGTTATTCATTGGCTGAAACAATTGAAGTTCGGCCAGGATTACGCCGACCGCGCGGAAGAGACGGGCAATTTGCAGGCGCGCATCCTCAGCAAAAAAGGCACGCCGACGATGGGCGGGCTTTTAATCGTGCTGGCGCTGGACGTCACGGTGCTGCTCTGGGCGCAGTGGAACACATTGATTCTCTTGACACTGCTTTCGGTGGTGGTGCTGTGCGGCCTGGGCTTTTTGGACGATTACGCGAAAATCAAAAAACAGAACAGCTCGGGCGTGCAGGAATTTCTCAAGCTCTGGGTGCAAGGCGCGCTGGCGCTGTTCATTGCGTTCTATTTATGGCGCATGCCGGCCACCACCCATTTGATCAGCGAAGTGATGGTGCCCTTCTACAAATATCCGGTCGCGGACGGCCTGGCGGGCGCGATCATCGGCATCATCCTGACGACGCTCACCATCGTGGGCAGCTCGAACGCCGTCAATTTGACAGATGGCCTGGACGGCCTGGCGGCGGGCTGCACGGTGATCGTGTCCTTTGTGTTCCTCGTCTTGACGTATCTGGCGGGCAACGCGCGCGCCGCCGCTTACCTGCAAATTCCGCACGTGAACGGCGCGGGTGAATTGACCGTGTTTTGCGCGGCCATGATCGGCGCCGGCCTGGGTTTTCTCTGGTTCAATTGCCACCCGGCGCAGGTCTTCATGGGCGACACCGGTTCGCTGGCGCTCGGCGGGGCGCTGGCCATTATCGCGGTCTTGATCCATCAACCGCTCGTGCTCGCGATTGCGGGCGGCGTTTTTGTGGCGGAGGCCGGCTCGGTTTTAATTCAGCGCAGTTGGTTCAAATGGACTCGCGCCACCACTGGCACGGGGCGCCGCATATTTTTGATGGCGCCTTTGCATCATCATTTCGAAAAAAAGGGCTGGTATGAATCCCAGGTTGTGACCCGTTTTTACATCCTTTGCGTGCTGTTTGCCGTGGTCGCTTTGAGCACGCTCAAGATCAGGTGATGAAAATGAAAAATGCCGCTTGCATGGGATGGAAATCGTTGTTACAAACGACTCTCGGAACGCTTCGAACGCCCAAGATATTGTGGGTGGCTATTTTTGACCACAAGATACAGGATGTTTCGGATTACTGGACTTTACCGTCCGCAGGAATTTTGCTTCGCGGTTTTTTGAGGGAAAACCGCGGGGCAAACACATAAACAAGAAAACCTCACAAACAGAAAACATTTAGCGCCCCATTATTTATGAATACGCCCAGTCCACTGGTGCCCCAAGGCACATCGCCCGAACGCGGCAAATCCCGTCTCTTTTTTAACATCGTCACCATCCTGGGCCTGCATGTCGTCCTGATCGGCGGCATTCTGTTGCAGGGCTGCAAGGACACCAAGCAGCAGGATCAAGTCAAGAATACGGACGAAATGGCCGCCACCAACACGGATCTTGGCAGCCTGCCGCCTGTAAACACTAATTACACCCCGGCCCCGCCCTCCACCAATGCTTACACGGCCATTCCCGCCCCGGCGCCCGCGCCGGCCGGCACCAACCCCATGGCCAGCATTCCGGCTCCGGCGCCCGCGCCCATCCCGGCCCCGGCTCCGGCTCCCGCCGCGCCGGAAGGCAAGGATTATGTCATCGCCCGCGGCGACACGCTGGCGACCATCGCGAAGAAAAATGGCTGCACCCTGAAGGCGTTGACCGATGCCAATCCGGGCGTCGATGCGCGCAAGTTGAAGATCGGCGCCAAGCTGCAAATCCCTGGCTCCGCTTCCGGCGCCTCCGCGACGGCGGCGGCCGCCACCCCGGGCGCGGCGGACACGGGCGACACTTCGGTTTACACCGTGAAAGCCGGCGACATGCTCGGACGCATCGCCAAGGCGCACGGCACCACGGTGGCCAAGATCAAGGCCTTGAACGACCTGAAAACCACGTCCATCAAAGTGGGCCAGAAATTGAAATTGCCGGGCAAAACCGGCGGCGAGCCGAGCACCGCGACCAGCGCGCCGGCCTCGCCCTCGATGTATGCGGCCTCCCAACCGGCGCCCGCTCCGACAAAATAGTTTGACTAGGACGTCCGGCGCCTCACCGGACGTCCCTTTTTCCCCCGCCGCGCGAACGATGAAATGGACGACGACCATTTTAATTCTGTGTGTGGCTGTGCTGATTGGCCTGGGGATGGTCATGCTCTACAGCTCGAGCATGAATATGGAAATGAACCGGTCGTCGGTGGGCGCGCATTACCTCCTCTCCCAATTGACGTGGTTCGGGTTCGGGCTCCTGGCCTGCGTCGCCGTCGCGAGCAGCGACTATCGCAAGCTCAAAAAATTTGCCCCCTGGCTCCTGGCTTTCTCCATCGTTTTGCTTTGCCTGGTCTTTGCGCCTAAAATCGGCATCACCCGCAATGGCGCCCATCGGTGGATCGGTTTGCCCGGCAAGCCCCACTTTCAACCTTCGGAACTGGCGAAGCTGGCCTTGATCCTTTTTCTGGCGGCGTATGCCGAGCGTTTTCAGCGGCGCATGGGCGAGTTTCGTTTTGGCTTGCTGATCCCGGGCGGCATCATCGCGCTGACGCTGGGTTTGATTTTCATCGAACCGGATCGCGGCTGCACCATTTTGCTGGCGGCGGTCAGCGGCGTGCTGTTGATCCTGGGCGGGGTGCGGTTGTTCTTCTTCGTGCCGCCGGCGGCGCTCGGGGCCGCGTTCGTCGTTTATTCCATATTGCATGATCCCATGCGCATGCGGCGCATCATGGCCTGGGTGCATCCCGAACAAGCCAAGGAAGGCGTGGGCTATCAGTCATATCAGGCCATGATCGCGCTGGGCTCGGGCGGCGTGCAAGGCCTCGGCCTGGGCAACGGCCGGCAAAAACTCGGCTTCGTGCCCGAACATCATACGGACTTTATTTTTTCCATCATTGGCGAAGAACTGGGACTGATCGCGACGCTCGCGGTGCTGGCGCTGTTCATCGTGTTAATTGTGTGCGGGTGCCAAATCGCGCGCCGCGCCAGCGACACCTTTGGGCTTTTGCTCGGCGCCGGCATCACGTTCATGATTGGGTTCCAGGCGTTCATCAACATTGGCGTCGTCACCAGCACCCTGCCGAACAAAGGCATGCCTCTGCCCTTCATCAGCTATGGCGGATCGAATTTATTATTGATGCTCGTGGCGATTGGATTGCTGTTGAGCATTTCACGTTTCGCCGTCGAATCCGAGCGCCGCGCCGCGGATCCGTTCGCGCCTTCCCCCGAACTCACCAATGCCTGACGCCTCCACCAGTCCAGCGCGGATGGTTGCCACCATTGCTTGCGGCGGCACGGGCGGACATCTGTTTCCTGGCATCGCCGTGGGCGAGGAATTGCGGCGGCGCGATTGCGTGGTGACTTTAATGGTGTCGCCCAAGGACGTCGATCAGCAGGCCATCAGCAAAATCTCCGGCATGGAAGTGGTGACGCTGCCGGCCGTCGGCCTGCAACGCGGCGGAGTTTTTGGATTCGTGCTCGGTTTTTGGCGATC
>DASZMX010000056.1:0-20355 GCA_035551475.1 Verrucomicrobiia bacterium | reverse complement strand
GGCGGAGTTTCTTAACTGCTTTTTGCTCCTCAAGCCAATAAACGAAATTGACGAATAGCCATGAAAACCGACGTTTTTGACGCCGAGGAATTAACCCTCATCACGCTGGCCCAGGAATACAGCGACAATGACAAGGCCAGGACGTTGCTGGAGTCTCTGCGCTGGCCCAACGGCGAAATCTGCCCGCATTGCAAGAATGACGGCAAGACCAAGGGCATTTATGCGCTGCGCCCAGCCCCCAAGAGCAAGACGCGCAAAGGCGTTCACAAATGCGGAGCATGCCGCAAGCAATTCACTGTCACGGTCGGCACCGTGTTTGAGTCCAGCCATATCCCGATCAGCACGTGGCTTATGGCCGTGTTTATCCTTTGCTCCAGCAAGAAGTCCATCAGCGCCCATCAAATGCACCGCATGTTGAAAGTGACTTATAAAACCGCGTGGTTCATGTGCCACCGCATCCGTTACGCAATGGGCACGACGGACGAAAAGAACCTGCCGCAATTGCTCGGCACCGTGGAAATTGACGAAACCTACGTTGGCGGCAAGGGCGACCCCAAGACCAAGGTCTTTCGCAAAACGCCTGTCGTGGCGTTAATTGAGCGTGACGGCATTATGCGCTCCAAAGTCGTGTCCAACGTGACGCAAAAGAACTTGGGCGCCATTATCCGCGAGCATGTGCATAAGGACTCAATTCTGAACACGGACGACTCTGGCGTTTACCGCCTCAAATACCGGGATTACCGGCGCCATGACATCGTGAACCATTCCCGGTTTGAATACATCCGGCGCAACCCGGACGGCTCCAGTTCAGGCGTGAACCATTGCGAAAGCTTTTTCAGCCTGCTCAAACGCGGCGTGGTGGGCGCATGGCATCACGTCAGCCGCGAACACTTGCACCGTTACGCCAGTGAGTTTGAATTTCGCTGGAACCATCGGCGCATTGACGACGGCCCGCGCATGGTCAAAGCCATTCAGCGCATTGAAGGCAAACGCCTCACCTACCGCCAGACCATCTGACTGAACAGGCTTGCCCGTTATTACGATTGACTGGTAAAAGAACGGAAGCCGCTCCCCCGCTGGGGGCGCAAGCGCATCCGTGAAAAAAAGAAAGCAAAGTAAGCCCGCCATCAAAACGCCGCTCAAGGCTCAAAACCTGAGCGGCGCGAAGTTTGAGGATGTCCTGCGTAAAATGCTCGGAACGCAGCCGCCCCACACGCCGAAAAACAAGCAACCCTGACTCGGGGCTTTCATCTTGCTTCTGTTATGGCTGATCGGGAACGGACGACGATTTCAGGTTTGGATTTATATTGTCTGATAATCCCGGTGACCAGAACCTTTTTGCCTCGGAATGAAGTGAACCATTCACGGTTTTTCCCGAAGTAAACCGCAGTCAAAGCCTCGTTTGGGTAAATGCCGTCAATATCCAGAAAGACCGCTTTTGCCGTTACTTTTACCTCGCTGACGGCTCCCTCAACGGTTTCCATTTCTCCGATATGGGATTGCGCATCTGCGGCAGAAATGGAAACGCTCTCACTTGGTGTTACCGCGTTGTCTGACGCCACCGGATTTCCCGCCGATGGCTTTGCGGGCATGGTGATGTTTACTCCTTCGTATGGCGAAGGGCGCAGGTAGAGGCTCCATAATGTCGCCTTTGCGATTCCGTCTGCCTCACAAATCTCCGGTTCCGTCATTTGCTTTCTGATGGAATTAAACCTTTCAGTGACCCGGTTCTCGCGCTCAGTATTAAATCGCTCCACATCTTTTGACAGCATGGCACACGAGTACCACTTGTAGGCTTGAACCAAGTCCTTTTTTTCACCGGGTAATCCCGAGGAGTAAATGTCTCCAAGAAACTCTTGGGCAAAAACGTCGCCGAGGTTTGCTGATGTTTTGAGCAGATCAATTCCGACGGAGATGTCTTGCTCCGTGCCTTGACCGTTAAGATAGTTTAAGGCGAGAAACGTTCTTGCCAAAACGTCGCCATTCGTTCCGCTTCCCCTGTTGCACGCGTCCAAATAATATTCAGTGGCGGTTTGAAAGTTGGTGGCAACACCGATGCCCGCCGCGTAGCAGACACCCAGGTTTCGCACAGCGTCATTCCTGCCGCTTTTAGCGGCTGCCTTGGCGTCTTCAAAAACCTTCGTTTCTTCTGGCGAAAAACTCGGCTTGCTCCACCACCAGTCAAAGGCGTTTGCGCTGGAAGCGCTCAAAAGGGCAATGAAACAGAACTTGGGTATACCGAGCCTAAGCGAGCGTAAGTTCATACGATAAAAACTTTCTTTTTATTGGGTTTTGAGAGAGGCGGAAAAGGAAAAGGCGCGAACCCAGCGCACCACGCACAGAGGCACTTGGAAGAGCCTTTTACGAAAGCACGCCAAGCCCGCGCCGAGGGGGCGCGTGCTTTGGCTGGCCTCGTATCGAAAGTTCCAAGTTTTCTGTGCGACCAGACCGCTACGCTAAATTTAAGAGCCCATGAAAGGCTTTTGGAGCATTGCCGTCAACACGTTTGTGAACAACTTGTCAAGTACCGCCTTGACAGCGCGGAGGTTAATCCGTAGGTGTTGGGAAAAATAAGCGGAAGCCCCTCTGCAAACCCAATTTTACGATGAAAGACCAAGCCATGACAGCACGCGCCAAAGCACAGATGGCCGATGGTGAAATAGTCGCAATGCAATTTGACATAAAGTACAGCGAAGGGATTCCATACGCGGTGATTTATTGGGGCGAGGACTCAGGAATGCTAAACGGGCTGGTTTCCCCTCTTGACCCCGTCGCGCTAAAACTCTCAACTGAACCGGAGGTGACGTTTGAATACTCCGGGCCAGCCATTGTTCTACCGAAAGACCTGCCTTACGAGCCATCTCGGCTTGGGTTTCGTCGCATCGTCTGAGAAATCTTTCACCCGCTGTTTCGGTTTTCTCTTGCAGCGCATTCATTCAGGCAACAATTAAACAGGCTTAATTAAAAAGCTAGTGAATTTTCACAATGACCCTAGGGTTTGGGAAGTATACAGTCCCGCGCTTCCAGCCTTGCCCAACCTGCGCCCGCAAAAATATACTCGGCCATGATCGTTCCCCGGCCAGCGCGTTTGCTCGCGGCCCTGCTTTTTGGCTGCGGCTTGGGGACTCTTCGCCTGCCGGCGCAATCCGCCTCGGACACCAGCCTGCGCAATTTCCAAAGCCGCCAATGGCTCAAGGAGGACGGCCTGCCTGACAACTACGTCACGACGTTGCTGCAAAGTCGCGACCAATATTTGTGGATCGGCACCCTGTCTGGCTTGGTGCGTTTCGATGGCGTGCGTTTCGAATCCGCTTTGGCCGTGCCCGCCATCACCGCCCTTTACGAAGACGCCGCAGGCGTGATCTGGGTCGGCGCGGCCAACCACGGTTTATTCGTCCAGACCAACAATGTCTTTGTGCCCTTCACGCCGGTGTCGGGCGCGCTTCCGACCAACATCACCTGCCTGGCCCAGGATCGGGCGGGTGATTATTGGATCGGAGCCGGCTCCGGCCTGGCCCGGCTCAGTCATGGCCAAGTCAGATTATTCACGACGGCCGACGGGCTCCCTGACAATTTTGTTTCCGCTGTCCATGGCGCCCGTTCCGGCGCCCTCTGGATCACCACCCGCGCAGGGATGTGCGAATGGCGCGACGGCCAGCTTTTTCCGCTTGAGCTGCAAACCCAGGGGCTGGGGCGCAACCCGGAATTTCTCGGCATTTACGAAGACAGCCAGACCAATCTCTGGGCGTTTGGCGACACCTTTCTTGTCAACTTAAAAGACGGCAAGCGCTTCAATTATTTCCGCAACGGGGATCTTGCCTCTTTCCGCATCTGGAGTTTGTGCGAGGGCCGGAACGGCCAGCTCTGGATCGGCACCAGCGGCCAGGGGATTTTTTCGTTTACGCAGGGACCCTATGCTCCGGTTTCGTTCCGGGAACGGCTCGTCTCCAGCGACGTCCGCGCCATCTGCGAGGATAACCAGGGCGACGTCTGGCTGGGGACGTTCGGCGGCGGGCTCATTCGGATGAAGCCGCGCGCGTGGCAATTGGTGGGGCCGGGCTCGGGCTTGCCGGATGAACCGGCCACGTCGATCGCGCTCACGCCCGAGGGGCGGTTGTGGGCCGGCTTCATGCAAAACGGCCTCTTCAACGGCACGCCCAATCGGCTGGAATCCAGCGGCGCCGCATTCGCCGGGGCTCCGCCGCTCATCGCCTCGCTCGCGTCCGTTCCTGACGGCTCGCTTTGGGTGGGGACGTACGGCGATGGCGTCTATCATCTCCGCGAAAATGTTGTCAAGCATTTCACCACCGCCGATGGCCTCTCCGATAATGTCATCCCCGCCCTGTGCGCCGATGCGGCGGGAGCGATCTGGGTGGGGTGCCGCTCGGGGCTCGTTCATAAAATTGCCGACAATAAAATTCTCGAGGCCATCGCCCCCGCAGGCCCGTCCGGCGCTCCCATTTCCTGTGTCAGCCCGGCGGTTTCTGGCGGTGTCTGGATTGGCAGCGGGGCCGGCCGGGTGTGCCGGGCGGACGACGCCGGGATCACGCCGCTCGCCTTGCCTGCCGCGCTCGCCGGCAAAGCCATCCGGGCGCTCTTTGAAGATTCCCAGGGCGTGCTGTGGATTGGCGCGGAGGGCGCCGGGCTGGCGTGCGCCGGGCCGAATCTCGCCAAACATTTTGATTCCGCCAGCGGCTTTGCCGACACGGATGTGCATGGCATCGACGAGGACCGCGACCACAACATTTGGGTGCGCGCGAGCCGGGCATTGTGGCGCATTCCACGCCGCGATCTGGCTGGACCGCACCTGGCGGAAATCCGCGCCGAACAGGTTTTCACCGAATCGCCGGGCTTGCCGGGACTCGAATTGCCGGGCTCTCCCGGCGCCGCGCGCGGGCCCGATGGCGCGCTCTACTTCATCTCCACCCACGGCCTCCTGCAAATCGATCCGCGCGCCTGGCGCGATGACGCCCAGCCCCTGCCGGTGCGCCTGGAGAGCGTCACGCTGAATGACCAACCGCTGCCGCTCGCGCGCGGGCCGGTCCGCCTCTCCGCGCAAACCCGTTCGCTGGAATTTCGGTTCACCGCCATCGATCTTTCGTCGCCGGAGCGGGTCCGCTTCCAGCGTCAATTAGAAAATTTTGACGCCGATTGGGTGGATGGCGGCGCCGAGCGTTTTGTCCGTTATGGACGGCTGCCGCCCGGCAAGTATCGTTTTCGCGTGCGCGCCTCGCGGGGGAATGGCGTGTGGTGCGAAGCGCCAGACTCGTTCGCTTTTGAATTGACCGCGCCGGCTTGGAAATCGGGCGGCGCCATTGCCCTTTATTCGTTGCTGGGCATCATTATGGTGGCGGCCGTTGTCCGGCTCATCTCGCATCGCCGTCTGCGCCATAATCTCGCGCTGCTGGGCCAGCAACAGGCCATGGAAAAGGAGCGCATGCGCATCGCCCAAAATATGCACGACGAGATCGGCTCCCAGCTGACGCGCATTTCGTTTCTGAGCGAAATTGCCCTGCGCGGCCAGGAGCCCGCGCGTGAAAATCTCCAATCCATTGCGGTCACGTCGCAACAGTTGCTGCAAACTCTCGATGAAATTGTCTGGGCCGTGAATCCGCAAAACGACACGCTCGAACACCTGGCCGCCTATTTGGGCCATTATGCGGACGAATATTTTCAAAACACCGGCGTGGAGCTCGAAATGCAAATCGCCCAGGGCCTGCGGCAATACCCGCTTTCCTCCGAGGCGCGGCACAATCTCTTTCTCGCCTTTGAAGAAGCGTTGGGCAACGTCCTCAAGCATTCCGGCGCCGCGCGCGTCCGCATTGAAATGGAGCAGAGTGACGCGCGGTTTGTCATCCGCGTCCACGATGAAGGCCGGGGCTTCCGCCCTGACCACGCGGGCGCGCCCTCGGGCAAACCGGCGCGCAATGGAATTGTCAATATGAAGGAACGCCTCGCCCAACTCGGCGGCGCCTGCCGCGTCGAAGCCGCGCCGGGCGCCGGAACCACCGTCATCCTTGTGCTTCCCCTGCCGGCGTTATGAGCAAAAAAAACATCACCGTCTCCATCGTGGACGACGACCTCACCTTGCGCGAAAAAATCGGCGTCTTCGTGGGCTCGTCGCCGGGATTTCGCTGCCTTAGTCATTACGCCAGCGCGGAAGAGGCGCTCAAGCACCTCATTCTCGACAAGCCCGATGTGGTGTTGATGGACATCAATCTGGGCGGCATGAGCGGCATCGAATGCGTCCGCCGTCTGAAGCCGCTCCTGCCGCATTCCCAAGTCGTTATGTTGACAGTTTTCGAGGACACCAACAAAATTTTCAACGCCGTGGCGGCGGGCGCGAGCGGCTATCTGCTCAAACGCATGCCGCCGGCCAAGCTGCTGGACGCGATTCGCGAAGTCCACGAAGGCGGCTCTCCGATGTCGGCGCCCATTGCCCGCACGGTGGTGGAATTGTTGCGCACCATTCCGCAAGCCACCGACGCCAGCGTGGAGCTTTCCGAGCGCGAACGGCAGGTGCTGGACGGCCTCGCCGCCGGGCGCGCCTACAAGCAGATTGCCGACGTCATGGGCGTGAGCATTCACACCGTCCGCACCTATATCCGCCGCATCTACGAAAAGCTGCACGTCCGTTCCAGCACCGAAGCCGTGGCCAAATACCTCCGCCGCTGATACCGCTTTATCTATGTCGCATTTTCCGCTTATGCCCAAATTATTTTGCCAGGTTTTCGGCTTGGCGCTCCTCGCGCAAGCGGCGGCGGGTGAAGGGCGGTTGGTCACGCGCTGGGCGGCGGACGTGACGCCGACGAATGCGCTGCCGGAGTATCCACGCCCGCAGATGGTGCGGTCAAATTGGCTGAATTTGAATGGGCTTTGGGATTATGCCATCACGCCGGTGGCGGCGACGAATGCGCCTCAGTACGAAGGAAAGATTTTGGTGCCATTTCCCATTGAGTCGGCGCTGTCCGGCGTTACGCGCAAGCTCGACGAGCATAGCGAATTGTGGTGCCGGCGCTTCTTTGAAATTCCCGCGGCGTGGCCATCGTCGCGCATCCTGCTGCACTTCGGCGCGGTGGATTGGGCGGCGCGCATTTTTGTGGATGGACACGAGGCGGGCTATCATGCCGGCGGTTACGATCCGTTTTCGTTTGATATTACGCCGCTGCTCACGGCGTCGGGCGCGCATGAGGTGATCGTGCGCGTCATTGATCCGACGGAGGGTGATCAGCCGCGCGGGAAACAATCGCGCAAACCTGAGGGCATTTTTTACACGTCCTGCTCGGGCATTTGGCAAACGGCGTGGCTGGAGCCGGTTCCCGCGACGGCCATCGTCAAACTGGAGTTGGTTCCCGATATTGCCGCGGGCTGTCTTCGCCTCAAAGCCGATCTCACCGGCGACGCTGCTCACGTGACTTTGGCGGCGACCGCCTTTATCGCCGATGCGCCGGTTGCCCAGACCAACGGTCCGGCGGATGGGACGCTGACTCTGCCGATTTCCTCGGCGCATCTATGGTCGCCGGATGATCCGTTTCTTTATGGATTGGAAGTGGCCATTTCGCGTGATGGGCGGGTGATCGATCATGTCCTCAGTTATTTTGGGATGCGGAAGATTTCGCTGCAAAAAGCCGAAGGCCGCGCGCCGCGCATCGTGCTCAATAACCGGCCGATTCTGCAAATTGGCGCGCTGGACCAGGGATTTTGGCCGGATGGCATTTACACGGCGCCCACCGATGCGGCGCTGGCGTCCGACCTGCATTTTCTCAAGAAAGCCGGTTTCAACCTGGTGCGCAAACACGTCAAAGTGGAGCCGGACCGGTGGTATTGGTGGTGCGATCAGATCGGGTTGCTCGTTTGGCAGGATATGCCCAGCGGCAACAACAACACGCCGCCCAGCCGCCTGCAATTCGAGGAGGAATTGCGCCAAATGATCGCCGCCTTGCGCAATCATCCCAGCATCGTGCAGTGGGTTCTGTTCAATGAAGGCTGGGGCCAATACGACACTGAACGCTTGACACGGCGCATTAAGGACCTTGATCCGACCCGCCTGGTGGACAACGCCAGCGGCTGGACCGACAAGCAGGCGGGCGACGTGCTCGACGTCCATACGTATCCTGAGCCGGAAGCGCCGCCGGCCGAAACGGCGCGCGCGGGCGTCATTGGCGAATTTGGCGGTCTTGGCATGGTCACACCTGGGCACGTTTGGTCGTCCAATGCCTGGAGCTACCAAATGTGGCCGGACAAATATTCGCTGCAAGCGTGGTATTCGCGGCTGCTGCGCCGCGTCTGGGATCAGCACGAAAACGGCTCGCTCAACGCGGTCGTTTACACACAAACGACGGATGTGGAAACCGAATGCAATGGCTTGCTCACGTATGATCGCGCCGTGCAAAAACTTCCCGCCGCCTGGCTTGCGGAGGTGAATTCGGGACGGCTGGGCCGCGAGAAATTCGAGCCTTTGATTCCCGCGGCGGCAATGTGGCGTTACACATTCTCGGCGCCGCCGACGAATTGGGCGCAGCCGGATTTCGACGCGAGCGCGTGGGCGGAAGGGCCCGCTGGCTTCGGCGCCGGGGTGGTGGCGCAATCGGAAATCCGCACCCCTTGGACGTCGGCCGACATCTGGTTGCGCCGCGCGGTCGTTGTGCCACGTGATCTGCCGCATCCCAAATTGCGCGTGCATCATGACGATGATGTGGAGATTTACCTGGACGGACGGCTGGCGTTGGCTACCAAGGCGTGGCTCACCGACTACGCTTTATTTGACATACCTCCTTTGCGCGCCGGAGTCGTCACGGTGGCGGCGCACTGCCATCAATTCGATGGCGGCCAATACATCGATGTTGGCTTGGTTACTCCCTGAGTTGAAAAAAGCGCGCGGTGTCTTTCAGGGGAAATTGCACGCTGGTGACGCCTTGGGTGACGTAACTCCACGCGTTCAAATTGGTCGCGGTATACAAACTAAATTCGGCGTCCCATGCCGGCCAGGACAAGGTGAGCGTGGCGTTGGTTACGCCGAAGGAAATATCGGGCGGGATGGGGCCCAGCAACGCGGAGAAAGGCGCCACGGCCGAAGACAAAAACACCCCGTCCATTTCGCCGCGAAAGTAAGGATCGCTGGGATATTGGCTGCGCCCGAGCCAGCAATTCGTCGGCGCGATGTCGGATGGCAACAGGTTAACGCTATTATTGACGGCCACGGCGCGCCCGTTGAAATACAGGATGCCCTGCCGTCCATCGAAGACCACGCCGACTTGCGTCCACGCATTGAGAGGGAGAGGCCCCGGCGCCTCGATGGATTGCACGAACGTGCCGCCGGCAGAAGTGATGGAGCATTGCGCGTTGCCCGATGCGTCCTGCGGCGTCAGGAAAGCCCAATGCGCGGTGTCGTTGCCGAAATCAAAAATTCGCTGCCACGCCGCTCCGCCCCGCCAATAGACGCCGCCGGAAAAAGTCTCGAAGCCACCCACGCCGGCGGGCAGCGCGGCATACTGGGAGAAGCCGCTGAGATTCATCACATTGCCGCGCGCCGGATCGGCCACGATGGAGGCGCCGTTTTTCAAGACGCCGTTGTTGAGATCGCTGCTGTCGTTGGCGCTGGAATCAAAAGGGTAAAATGATTGCCAGTTGGCGGCGGCCGCTGACGGAAAAACATCGGCGTAATTCGTGGACGCGCGGCCTTGACCGTCCGTGGCCACCAAATTGAACCGATAAAAACCAGTCGCCGCCGTGACTTGCGAAAACAATCCGCTGGCGATGCCATGGCGCGTATCCACCACGGTCGTGCTGGCGCCATTGTGATATTCGATCACCCAAGTCAGAGACGTGGCGGCAAGCGAGGTGTCATTGAAATCGGAAGCGGTTCCCGCGAAAGGAATCACCTGGCCCGGGGTGTAGGTCGCGCCGGAAATCGGCTGTGAAATGGAGCCGATGGGCGCGGTTATTTGGGCCGCGGTGAATGCCGTGGTGAAGAGCCGCACGGAACTTAGCTCTCCGTTAAAATAAGGATCGGGCCAATTGCTTTTGCCGAAATAATTGTTCGTGCCGCCGACGTCCGCCGGGGTCAGATCCATGAATAAGTTCGTCGCGACGGGAATGCCGTTGCTGTAGAGCGTGCCGGTTTGTCCGTCCATCACGACGGCGACATGCGTCCAGACGCCCACCGGGAGGGGGCCGCCGGCATCGTTGATTTCTTCGCCGGGGATGCTGGCAATGGAAATGTTGTGGCGAAATTTCCCATTCGCCGCCATGGGCGTGAGCACGGTGTAACGATTGGTGTCGTCGCCAAAATCGAAAATGCGTTGCCAGGCCGCGCCGCCATTCCATTTGACCCAAGCCATGAAGGTTTTGAAGTCCGAAGCGCCCGGCGGCAGGCTGACGTATTGGCCATTTCCCGAGAGGCTTAGGACATTGCCGCGGGTGGGATCGGATTGAATGCTGCCGCCGCCGTGCAGAACGCCGTCCAAGCGCCGATTCGCATCGGTGGCATCGGCGCGAAATGAATAATACGACGAAAGCTGGGAGGGCGGATGAGCGGCGGCGATAAACGCCGACGCAGTGTTGCTGCGGCCGCTCGCATCGGTGGCGGTCAGTGTCACAGCGTACGTTCCATAGTTGACAGTGGTTGGAACGGAAAACGAACCGCCGGCCACGCCATTGGACGGGCCGAACACGACGTTCGTCACGCCGTCGCGCGCCAGCGTCACCGTCCAGGACAAGCCGCTTGTGGCAATCGGTTGCGCCATGAAATCCCGCGCGCTGCCGCTGAACGAAAGGGCCGCTCCGGGGCTGAAGGTCGCAGGCGCGGAGATGATGGGCTGGGGCGCGGTGATTTCCGACGGCGACAACACTTTGGCGAACGAGCGAAAGCTGGCGATTTGCCCGGCAAAATAAGGATCAGCCGGCCACTGGCTGCGTCCCAGGTAATTGGTCTGGGCGCGCACATCAAGGGGGGAAAGACTTATCGCGCTGACGGCGGCGGGTGCGCCGTTGAGATACAAAATGCCGTTTGTTCCATCCAGCGTGACGGCCACGTTCACCCACGTGTTGGAGGGCAGTTTCGCGGGCGCCTCAATGGTTTGCACGCGCGAGTTGCGGTCGTCGGTAATCGCGAATTGCATGGCCTGTCCGTCGGAAGGCGTGAGAAAAAGCCAATGGTTGGTGTCCACGCCGAAATCAAAAATGCGCTGCCACGGCGCGCCGCCATTCCAGTTCACCACGGCCTCGTAGCTGCGCGCGAAGGCTTCTCCGGCGGGAAGTTGCGCGTATTGATTGACGCCATTGAGATGCAAAACGCCGTCGTGGGTCGAAGCGCCGTTGAGGAGGAGCCCGTAGTATTGATTGTTGTCGTCGCGCGCGTCGTGGGCGAAATTGTGGATGGCGCTCCAGTCGTGCGGCGCCACGGGCCAGTTGTCAGCCGTCCAACTCAACGGCATCAAGTCGAATTTCGACACGCCAAAGGCCTGGTAAGCCGGCGACCACGCGCCGGCGTCGTAGTAATGATAGGTCAGCCAGTCCACGCCGTTTTCGCGCAGAATGCCCACATGCCCGGGGCCGGTGTATTTCCCCGAGCCTTCCAAGAAGAGCGACCCGCCGCCGGACGCCATGTCCCGACCCTGCGCGTCGTAGTATGGGCCAGTGATGACGGTGGCGCGGCCGACGCGGATGTTATAGGTGCTGTTGACACCGGAGCAGCAAGAGCCCCAGTTGACAAATAAATAGTAATAGCCGCCACGGCGAAAAACGTAGGACGCCTCGATGGAGCTGTTGTAGGCCAGATGATAGGTGGGGGAATTTGGAGCCACGCGCAGGCCGGTTACGGGGTCGAGTTCTGTCAGATAAATACCGGTCCAATATGAGCCAAACGACATCCAGAGCCGCCCCGTCTCGTCCCAGCAAAAACTGGGGTCGATGGTGTTGTAGGGCGAGCCGTTGCCGGATTGAATCACCGGGCCTTGATCGGTCCAATGATACGCGGAATCGGAAGGGTCGAGGGTGGGGTTGGTGGCCAGGCCGATGGCGGAAACCTGGCTGCCAAAACTGGAGATGGCGTAATACAGATAATACCGGCCATTCCAGAAAAACACGTCGGGCGCCCAGATCGTGCCGTCAAAGCCCGGCGCGGCATTGGTGGTCCAGGCGGGCGCATGCGCGAACACCGAGGGGCCGGGATTCCAGAAAATTTTGTCGGTCGAGCTTCTGGTGGGAATGCCTTGCCCGGTGTAAAACTGGTAATAGACGCCGTGGCAATTGATCAACGTGGAAGGGTCATGCGTGTCGAGGTAGCCGCGCAGGTTGACGCCCGCCTCGGCGGAGCCGCCGGCCAACAACGCCAGCAGCAGGAGAAATCTCATCGCCAAATATAATTCGATTCGCGCAAAAATAAAATGCGAACCGTCAGAATTGGAACGACGGGATGCCCGAGGTGTTGACGATGTTGGTCATGCGGGCGGGGGCGCGCCATTCGATGTGGTTATCGAGGAAGCAAATGTTCGCGCCGGCCGGTTGGTCGCGGTTGAGATGGGCCGAGCGCACGACATTGAGCGGGCCGACGGACGAGGCGGGAATGTTGACGTACCGTTTGCCGCCGGTGATGGTCTGCGTGAAAATCACCGGATCCAAAATCATCTCGGTCGTCGTGCTGGACAGGTTGCCGCGGCGATCGGTGATTTTGACCACCATGTTGGTTTCGCCAATGACGGGATTATTGGCCATCACCGGATTGTTGGGATAAAGCCAGATGTAGCCGGTGACGACGTAATTCGGCTGAAAATTAAGCCACGCGCCCGCCGGGGAATTGCCGTTGTCGTAGAGATAAAATTCGTTCGGGCAATAAAAGATGGCGGGATTTTTGCCGACAAATTGCAGGAGGTTGGTGGCCACAATGGAATCCATGTCCCAGAACCAGCGGCCTTTGCTTTCGAGGTTGGGGAGATACTCGCGGTTATCGCCCGCATACATCAATGTGGCCAGGCCGAGTTGATGCTCGTTGCTTTTGCATTGGGAAATCTTCGCCGCTTCCTTGGCCTTGGAGAGGGCCGGCAGCAACATGGAGGCAAGAATTGCGATAATGGCGATGACCACCAGCAACTCGATCAGGGTAAACGCCGAACCGCTCGATTTTTTCATTTCCTCTTTCTGCGGCCTAAGCGGGCCTCCCGCCGGTTTGCCAGCGGGAGGCCGCGCCGCTAATTAATTATTTGCTCAATGCGCCAATTCAAAGAACTGGGACGTGCCGGTCACGGGGACGCTGACCTGCCAATTCGTGCCGTTGTAAACGGGGACATTGGTCAATGTCATCCAGGGCGAGCCCGGGCTCAAGCTGGAGCGGGTTTGCAGGGAGAAGCTGGCATCGGCCAGCGGCCACGTCAGCACGAGGGAATTGCCGGAGCGCGCCACGCTGAGCGAGGCGGTGGTGGACAAGGTGGCGTTGGGCCCGAGCAGGTCCGAAGCGAGAATTTCCTGCGGCGAAAGGCGCCCGCGGTAAATGCGGAATTCATCGACCGAGCCAGTGATGCCGGGATCGCCGTAGGGCGAGAACCCGATCCACGAATCGAAAATGCCCGCCTGGCTGGCCGGGGCGACGATGTTGCCGGCGGAGCCGAAAAAGACGCCGTTCGTGTAAACGTCCATCGAACCGTTGCCGAGCACACAGGTGAAATGAATGGTCTGATTAATCAGGCCGCCATTGATATTGATGAAGCCGCCGCCGAACGGCACACCGAAGCTGGTAAAGTTGGCGCTACGATCGCCGTTCCAGGCGGGAGCGAAATAAAATTCGTCCGACTTGGAAGGGCCGACGTCGGCGAATTCCCAAACGCGCGACCACGGGCCTTGCGAGGAACTGATCGTCGCCCAGGTGTCGATGGTGGTGGAGTCATACGTGCTTAACAGCCCGGGCGGCAGATTGACGTAATCCGACGATCCGCCGTCGAGCTGCACCTGGCCGCCCGACACGGTCGCCGTCCCCATCAGTTGGCCGTCGGCGCCGCCCACGGAATCGCTGACCGTGCCATTCACCGCCGTATCCGGCGTGAAACTGTAACGATGGGTTAATGCGGCTTCGTTGTTGATGCGCACCGTCGCGCTGTTGGTTTTGCCTTGATAGGTCGCTGTCAAGGTGACAATGCCTGGCGCGTGGGTGGTGAGGAGGTTTTGCCCGTTGACCGTGACGACATTAGTGTCGCTGGACGTGACCACTAGACCGGGAATGCTGGCCATGAGGTTGGGCATCAGGTTGAAGTTTGCCAGGGCGCTGTAAGTCGCATGAATCACCGGCGCCACCAGTGCGGAGTAGGCGGGGTAATTGGTCGCGGCCACGGTGATGGATTGCAATGTTCCCGGATCAAAGTTCACGGTGTTAGGCCCGTGCAAGTCGGAGGCGGCCACTTGGGCCGCGCTCAAGGCGCCGCTGTAAATACGAAATTCATCGATGGACAGGACGGCGTAAGGATCGTTGAAAGTCGATTTGCCAAGGTAGGCGAGGTTCGTGGCGATGGTGGAAACCGGCTGCGACGCATCGTAACGGGCCTGCATCAACACACCGTTGGTATAGACGGCGAGCGAACTCGTCGTGGGATCGACGACGCCCGTGATGTGCAGCGTCAAATTAGTCCAGCCATGCGCCCAGTTCAAGGTCTGGCCCCCCACCGGGAAGTTTTCGCTCAAGCCAAATTCATGAAACCCGCCGTCGGCGACCGGGGCGCAATAGATGGAGTTGTTGCCATTGCCGCCGGTGGTGTTGCCGAATTCGAACAGGCGTGACCATTGCGGCGTGTTGCCGATGGAAGTCCACGCTTCGAAGGTCACGGCGGCGTTGGTGGCGATATTGATCTGGCCGCCGGGAAGATTCACGTAGGTTCCATCCGAGCCGTCCAGAACCACTTGTCCACCGGAAATCACGGCGTTGCCCATGAGCGCGCCATCCGCGCCGCCGACGGAATCCGTGACGACCGGGCCGCTCGTGAAACTGTAACGATGCGCCAAGGCCGCCGGGGGATTGATGACTGTGATCGTGTTGGTGGCGCGCAAGGAGCCGGCGACCGCGACCACGGTGGTTGTGCCCACGCCGGTTCCTTTGACCACGCCATTGGTGCTGACCGTGATCACATTGGGGTTGCCGGTCGAATAAGTGACGCCGCCATAAATGGAGAGATCCACATTGCTGACGGAAGTGAAATCGCCCGTGATGATTTGCGGCGCGCTTTGATTGATAACGATCGGATTGGCGGAACTGCTGAAACGCAGCGCCACGAGCGAACCGGGGTTGGTGAGATAATTATCCGGGCCGGAGGCGTCGTTCAGTTCCACCGCCGAACGCGGCAGGACGCCATTATAAACTCGAAACTCGTGAATCGTGCCTGTAAGGGTCGGATCGACATCCACCAGGGATCGTCCAATCACATTGATCGGGTCGGAAACCGCCAGCAACGAGGGCACAGGATTGTGCTGCGTGGAGACGATATTGACGCCATTGTAATAGTATAAGGCGCCGTTGAGCGTGTCCACCACCACCGTCACATGGACATTCGTCGTGCCGTCAAGGCCGGAAGGATTATTCGCGTAAGCATCGGCGTTCGTCGCGACCAGGTCGAGGTTTTGATAATTGCCGCCGGCGAAATGCGCATAATCCACGCCCGAGGATTTGTTGCCATCCGTGCTTTGGTCGCCAAAGGAAAAAACCCGGCTCCACGGCGCGGCGCTGGGGCCGAGATCAGCCCAAAATTCCACCGTCATCTGCGTTTGGCCTGAAATAATGTTGGCCGGCAACAAAGCAAAGCTGCCCTGGCCATCGAGAACCAGATTGGCGCCGTCGAGCACGGCATTTCCGACGAGCGAACCGTCCCAGGCGGCGCCGCCGACCGAATCGGAAAAGGTCGTGCTGGCCGCCGGGTCATTGAAACTATAACGGTGAGTCAAGGTCTGGGCGGGCGCCGTGAGCGACGCGCCGAGCAGGGTGACGAAAGCCGCGGCTGCGGCCATTTTTGGCAGATGGTGTCTCATATATTAGGTGATGACCTTCGCACCACACGCGAGGGGGACGGAAAGTCTGGCGTCCCAAGGGAAATCCTCCCCCTGCGACGACACGCTTTCGCGAGACGTGATGATGCGGGTGTTTTGAATGCCACCAGACTAATCCCGCCCCCCGCTCACCGTCATGTCGCATAAAGCGGCTTCAACCCCTAAATCCCGCCCGACTCGTAGCGCTGCCAACCTGCGTGAAAACATTGGTTTCGCCTTTCTCGGGTTGAGCGCCTCTGCTTTGAAGCGAATAAAGGTTCGAATGAAAACCGCGTATAAGTGGCTGGGGTCGAAATCTAGCGGGAACGCAACGCATCTTGAAGGATATGGATGAAGGCCTCGGCCGTGTACGGCTTTGGCAAAAAGTAGTTGGCTCCGGCATCAGTCGTTTTAGCCTGATGCTCAGGATTGGACAAACCGCCGCTGGCAATGATAGGAACAGCGGAATTCAAGCGACGCAAGGCGAAGATCAATGCCACTCCATCCATCACCGGCATCATTATGTCAGTCACCACCGCCCGAACTTCATCCTTGCGCTGCGCGTATTGAACGATGGCATCGGCCCCATCGGTGGCGGTAAGAGCGTTGTAACCATAAGATTGCAGAACGTCCCGGCCGATGGCACGGATCGAGGCTTCGTCGTCAACGACAAGAATTAACTCGCCATGCCCCGGTTGGAGCGGCGGTTTCTCGATGGCGACGGCCGATGGTTCATCCCCGATCCTGGCGGGCAGCCACACTTCAAAGCTGGAACCTTTTTCCAACTCAGTCACGAGCTTTATAAACCCGGCATGACTTCTCACGATTGCCATGGTGGTGGACAAACCCAGACCGGTTCCCTTGCCAATTTCCTTGGTAGTGAAAAACGGATCAAAAATCTTGTCGCGTATTTCTGGCGCGATTCCACTCCCGGTGTCGGCAACCCGGATGACGACGTATTGAGACACTTTTGCGTCTGGCGCAGACGGAACCGCGCCCGGTTCGATAGTGGCATTTTCAGCCGAGATGAGGAGCACGCCTCCATTGGGCATAGCATCGCGCGCATTGACGCAAAGGTTCAAGAGAACCTGGTAAAGCTGCGTTGGATCCCCGGACAGCAGCCACAGGTCCTGGGATATTTTCGTGTTGAGCCGAATGGATTTTGGAAAGGTTTCCCGGATAAAACCGGACACCTCGCGGATAAGGTGTTTGGGTTGCAGGGGTATTTTGCGGCCCTCCACCCCCCGGGCGAAGGAGAGCACCTGTTTGACCAGATCTGCCCCGCGTTGAGCGCTGCCTTTGATGGTCGCCGTCAGACTCTGGCCATGCTCATGGCGAACCTCCTGCTCCAAAAGATTACATGCCATCAGAATCGGCGCGAGAACGTTGTTCAGGTCGTGGGCGATCCCACCCGCCAACATGCCAATGCTTTCCATTTTCTGGGCCTGGCGGATTTGCTCCTCCAGTTGTTTGCGGTCACTGATGTCGAGAAAGGTGACCACGGCGCCGATGATCTGATCGTTGCGGCGGACTGGATACGAAAAAATCTCCACGTCAAATTTGGAGCCATCGGCCCGCCAAAAAACATCATCAGGGATGTGCGTTCCTTCCCCTCGGCTATAGGCCTGGTAGATGGGGCATGCCGCCTCCGGATGCTCCGACCCGTCGCGCCGGTGGTGATGGATGAGTTGATGCATATTCTTCCCAGTAAATTGGCCTGGGTTTTCGTAGCCCAACATCCGGGCGCACGCCCGGTTGGCGAGGGTGCATTTGCCTTCGAGGTCTATTCCATAAATTGCTTCCGCGGTTGAATCCAGAAGAAGTCGGATCAGTTCATCGCGCTCTCGCACTTGCCGCTCGGCCTTCTTGCGCTCGGTGACGTCCTGAAGAATACACGCGACGCGATCAACTCTTCCCGTTTCTTCGATTGGAAAATAGGATATCACCAGATCGCGTTCTCCCAATTCGGGGTAATTGTATCGCATTTCGTACTTTACCACCCGGCCCTCAAAAGATTCGTCGATCCGGTGTTTTACGTCCGTTTCAAAAACTCCAACATTGAGCAATTGCGGCACGGTCTTGCCGATGAGATCAGCCTCCGTCAACCCGCGATAACGCAGGAAAGCACGGTTCGCGATGACATAACGGTACTGCCGGTCCACCACCGCAATCATCTCCTCGGTCCCTTCGACCACCTTTTGGTATTCCCGCAGCCGATCTTCCCCTTTCTTGCTCTCCGTGATGTCTTCTGCCGTCCCGACTATTCTGTATACTTCTCCCGCTGAATTGCGAACCGGAAACGCGCGGTCCCGAATCCATCGGACCGATCCGTCAGGACGAAGAACTCGAAATCGTTCGTCATACGTCCCTGCAATTTGAGTGGTTCTGGCGGCTTCGGAAATTCGTTCGCGATCATCCGGATGCACGCCTGCCAGCCAGGCAGCGGGGTTGGCCTCGAATTCACTGCGGGGACGGCCCCAAATCCGCTCGTAGGCAGGGCTGACATAAAGCGCCTTCCTTTGTTGAAGATCGATCAGCCAGAAAACTTCATTGATGTTTTCGGCCAGTTGACGGAGCTTCTCTTCGCTCTCCCGCAACGACTCCTCCGCGCGATTGCGCTCGGTCATGTCCTCCCCAATGCTGGCGGTGCCGCTAACTTTCCCGGTCGAATCCCGCAGCATGGTATTGTACCATCGAATTTGTCTCAATTCGCCATGGCGGGTGACAATCGGGTTTTCATAATGCCCCGGCACCGCCGCTTTTTCGAGAGTGTCGAAAAAAATCCGTCTTACCGCCAGGTCAGACTCGGGGATGAACCTATCGAACCAATTGGCTCCGATAATTTCCTCCCGTTTCCATCCGGTGAGATTGAGCAGATAATCGTTGCAGAAAACGACCAGGCCTTTGGTGTCGAGAATCATCGTGATCAGGCCGACATTTTCCAGCAGTTCGCGGAACCGGCGTTCGGATTCCCGCAATGTCGTTTCCGTTTGTTGGCGCTGCTCGCGCAAACGCTTTTGTTCCAAGGCATGCTCCACCGCGCTGCCAAGCCGTCCCAGCCGATCCTTCAGCAGATAATCCGTTACGCCATGCTTCATCGCTTCGACAGCAAAATCCTCCCCGACAGTTCCGGAAACGAGAATGAATGGAATGTCCGATCCGCTGGCGCGCAGAAGTTCCGTCGCTCTCGAACCGCTGAACGCGGGCAGCGCCGAATCCGATATGATGATATCCGGCTGCCGCTGAAGTTCCTTCAGAAAATCGGGTTCGGTCTGCACTCGAGCCCATTCAAACGCAAAGCCGAAATCCCGCAATGCTGTCAGAAGCAATGCGGCATCGTCCTCAGAATCTTCCACTAATAGAATTCGCAATGAACGCTCCTGCCTTAGTCGAAGGGCGATTCGGGAGGGATCGGCTTTTCGGCGTCAGGCGAAAAATTAACCGGTGTATTAAAAGGGTTCTGCTAATTAATCCTTTTGTCAACCTTTCTGGGCGGTTGAGGCGTTCCCGAGTTCGCGGCTTCAATGATGGGTCGCCATTGGCCCGTGGTTTCAGAGTTGCCATCGTCTGTTCAACCGCCGTTCTGCCGTCACCTGCGGAGCCGAGACTTTCGGCGGCTTGGCGTTCCGTTATTTAAGATCGCTCAGTCTGAGTTTTGCGACCGAAACCAGATCGGTTTCAAGCGATTTGACCAGCAGCTTGCCCCGAATCCAAATTCGCGCATAATATACCCCCGATGGAACGTAGCGAATCAGGTTTGCCTAATGCGTCTTTTGCCAAAGAGGCTTTTTTGGCGTCGCATGGGCCGCGGTATCAAACTGTCAATTAGATTCGTTTTTCCTCAATGCAAGTCATAGATTTTAAACGGTTGCGCCCGTAGCTCAGTTGGATAGAGCAACTGCCTTCTAAGCCCAAAACGCAAATTTTCTCAACTTTCTCAAGTTATCTCACCTTGTCAAAGTCGTTGGATTGCAAGCAGAAACAGAAGCATTTTAAAAAAGTATCATTCCAATATTTTCCAATTTTAGCCCAATTTTAGCCCGTGAGTATAGAAAAGCAGTATAGAAAAACTGCGTCCTGTCATCTCAATTTAATTGTTAAGCGTATTCACTCAGGCCTTTCGGTCCGGTCCAAATCTCCGAGGCTACCTTGGCCAGCATCCCGCCCCTAGCGCGGATTTCCGCCGCTCCCCATTGCGATGAATCGGCGAGTTTTCGAGTCAATACGACGTTACTTTGCGCATATTGAAGTTTCTTTTCGTCGAAGGGGTGGTTCCACAATTGCCGGTTATACGCGCTCAAAGTCAGGTTCCCCGGTGTGTGCAGCAATTCTGCGTGGATTTTCAATGCATCCTCA
>DASZMX010000055.1:0-50656 GCA_035551475.1 Verrucomicrobiia bacterium | reverse complement strand
CATTGGTGTCAGTCAGGTAGAATCCGTTGTCTGGCGAATTTGTGGTGTTCAGGTCCGACCAGTTGGTGAAGTCGGGGGTGGCTTGAAGGACATAACTTTGACCAGTGGGCGCCGTGACGTGAACGGTGAATTCATGGCCCGTGAGCGCCGGAGAATCGAGGACGGGCAAAGATGTGGCGACCAGCGTGAGGATCCGATCCAGCGAGTTGCCGAGGGCATCGTAAACCACGAAATCAACCGCGGTGGAACTGTCATAGTAGGGCGTGCCCGTGATAGAGCCATCCGTGCCCAAAACCAGCGGATAGGGCAGCGAGTTGTAAGTGTACCACGAATAAGGCGCCACGCCGCCCGCCGCCTGAAGCTGGGCGGAGTAAGGAACATTCAACGGCGCAGGTGGAAGCGAGGTCGTGAGAAATTGCAGAGCGGGATAATTGGTCAACGCCACCGGGGTGTCAAACGTCGCGCAGCCATCCGTCACGCGCAGCGTGAAATAGCTCACCCCCGTGTTGGTGGGAATGCCCATGATATTGCCGGAATTCGGGTCGAAGACCAATCCGCCGGGCAACGCCCCTGCCACGATGCTCCAGGTCTGGGGCTGCGCGCCGCCGGAAGCATAGAGGGAGCCATAGTAATTGGCCCCGACCTCGCCCGGCGTCAGCGTCGACGCGTACAATTGCAAAGCGGTGTTCACCTGGAATTGGATGGTGGCCGCAACGGTGTTCATGTCCGCGTCTGTCAAGAGAACATCGAACGAGTAATAACCGTCCGCGTTGGGCGTGCCGGTGATCGATCCGTCCGAGTTAAGGGTCAAGCCGGGGGGCATGGTTTCGGCGCCAGAAGTCAGCGACCACACGTACGGCATGGAGCCGTTGGTGCCGACAAGCAAGCCGTGGTAAGGACAGCCGACGGCGGCATCGTTGAGGTAGGACGTAAGGATTTGCGGCGGGCCGACGGGCGCGGGCCGAATGCGGATGGACAAGGCTTTGACGTCGTTGCTGCCGCGCGGATCCTGCGCTTTGACGGTGAAGGTGAAAACGCCCAGATTCGTGGGCGTGCCGGAAATGAATCCAAATTGATTCAGGGCCAGGCCGTCCGGCAGCGAGCCGGAAACCAAAGACCAAAGCGTGGGATAGGAGCCATTGGTTTCATCGAGACCAGTCGAATAGAAATTGTCAAGGTAGCCGTCATAGAGATTGGTCGTGAGGATCTGCGGCGGCGGCACGGAAGAGAGCACGAAGTTCGCCACGGCGTTGGCCGGCGGCACGGACACGATGACAGAGTCGGACGCATTATAGCCACGGACATAAAGGGTGTCGGGATCGAGGGTCACGGTCCAATTGCCGTTAAAAACGGGCGTGGAATAGTGGCCGCTATTATCGGTGAGCGCGCGCAAAGTAAAATTAGTGGCGCCGACCTGATTCGTGACGAGAAGGGGCAGATTGGCGACGCCAGCGCCGGAGCCGTCCTGCACATAGCCAGAAATTGAGCCGGTGACAGTGCGCGCCACAATGTCATTGGTGGCGTTAACCCCGTCGGTAATCGTGAAAAGCGGAATATCGGGAAAAATCAGGCCGGGAATATTCGTCAAAATCATAAAATTCCAATGGCCGCCGAAAACCGGCATGTCGAGGTAACCATTGGCATCCGCCGTGGCGAAGGTGTAGGCGCCGTAAACTTCCTCGGAATCCGCCGTGGCGGTCACGCCGGCAATCGGCGCCCCGGCGTCGGTGGTGACGTGGGAGCGAATGCGGGCGGTCGCCACCTGGCCGACGACATCGATGGGTTGGGCCTGGCCATCGTTGATGCCGAATTGCGGCGTCGGCCAAATATAATTATTCAGGGGCGCGCTGGCGTTATTTTGCACCGCGACGGCGCCGACGCCGGCATCGATCGCCAGGGAATAAAGGCCGTTGGAATCGCTTAAACCGAAAGAATCGTATTGGCCGAAATCGGCATTGGCGGCCAGACTCGCGCCCGCCACGGGATGGCCCAGGTTGTCCTCGGTGCGGCCATAAATCAAAGCGGTGGCATGACGCAATGGAACCACCGCGTTGGTCACCGGGCCAGTGTAGGTCTGAAAATACGCGGTGTTGTTCGGGTCGGGCAACAAATACGACTCTGCCATCAAGCTTTGCGAAGCAGGCTGCACCGCCCATACATTGCCGGGCGTGACCGGCACCGAAAAATTCGCGTTGCTATCCGCCACGCTGATGGCGACCAAAAAGTTGGTGGAATAAACTAGCAATTGCGCATTTGGCACGGCGCGGATTGAATTCGTCTTGTCATCAACCAACGCGCCTGCCAACAGACTGGTGGCCGCGATGATGCTGACGTTGGTCGTCACGGTGGCATTGGGCGCCAACCCGACGACGGGGAACGTGGCGAGACTGCCGACGTAACCGGCGCGGAACGCAAACACCTGGTAGATGCCGGGCGGGGCGCTGAGCGAGTAATTGCCATTCGCATCGGCGGTGCCGGCGGCGAAGATCGAGCGCCAGGCCGTGGCGGCATTTTGAATCAGCGCCACGCGCGCGAAACCCACGCCCACGCCGTTGTTCAACACTGTCCCCTGCACGGTTTGCGCGTAAGGCTCGCCCACGACCGTAAAGCTGACATCAATATTCGCAAAATGGCTGGACGGGCTGTTCAGGCGAAAAATATGTGACCCAATCGCCCGGGCCAAATCGGGCGCGAAGGTGAAACGAAGCGAACTATGGATTGAGCCATTGGCCAAGGCGTCTTCATCGCGCACGACGTTGACGTTGGTGGCGCCTTGCACAAGCTTCGCGTCGCCATCGGTGATGATTTCGCTGCGGATGCAGAATTCGCCGACATCGACCACGCCGTTGCTGTTGGCATCGTAAAACTGCTGGAGCCGGACCGTTTCACCCGCGGAAATTCCATTCACCTGAAAGGTGATCAGCCCGTTGTAGTCGTTGCTCACGACCGTGGGGGAAACCGTAAATGTGGCGGCGCGCGCGCCGAGAGCCATGACCAAACACAAAAGCACGCAACGGCGAATCATTTTCATAATTTGACTGAAGAATGGTTTTACGAGGACTGCGGTTTTCGCCAGCGACCTTACTCGCGGAATCGCGGGGAGGCAAGCTGAATTCTCTCACGGCCGGGCTGGAACCGCGGCGCGAGCGGAGAGGAGGCCGAGCGCTCGCCCGAGCCGTCCCATCCAGCCAACGTGCTCCGCGCTGACGGCGGCCAGCGTGCGGAAATGGCGCGCGAGATTGCGCCGGGCGGAAGTCGCGAGGAGGAAGTCGGCGGCGAGGCTCACGCTCCACCATATTCCAAGATCGAGATAGAAACCGCTTTGATGATGGAATCCGGCGAAGGCCGAGATCAGAGCGAAGGCAATCCAGGGCCACATGATGACCTGGGAGATGGCCGTTCCCGCGGCGCCCCTCGGCTTGGTTCCAACCATCGCCCGCCACATGCCCACGCAACCGAGAGTGAGAAGATCCGCCACCAGCACAATCATCGCCGCCATGACGGCCACCCGAAATTGGTGGAATTCATCGAGCGTGATAGGCCTGCTGGGACTCGTCAATAGTATCCTCGCCGCGAAGAAAAACCCCAGGTCCAACCCCAGCGCCACGATCGTGGGCCAAAAGAAAGTGCGGCGCAGGGAAAGCCATTGCCCGCGCAGAATGTCGCGCGGCTCCAGCGGCGTGCAGGCCAGCAGCAATTCGAGGGCGCCCGAACGCCGCTGCTCCTCGAGGTGCTGGCTGGCTTCGCTTGCCACCCAGAATTTTAAAACCGTGTGCAAGCCGCCCACGGTGACGATCGCGAACGGGATAAAACTGCGGCCCGTCGGCTGCCACAACTGCCACAAGAGGCCCACGCCGGCGAAAACCGTCAACCATACGAGACAAGGGCCCACGCGGGTCCGGCTGGACAACCAATAGAAAGGATTGATGGCGACCAGATGGCGGCGAAACGCGGCGCGCGTCTCCGCATTGCCATAACACCATTGCCGCCACCGTCCCCGCCAGCCGATCGTGGTGCGCTCGCCTTTCTCCCGCCAGACATGCGGCAGCCGCCAACTCGCCAGTCCGAACAGCGCCCAGGCGTTAAGGTCCGATATGAATAACGCTGACCAAAAGGTGGCCGTGCGCCCGCCGGTCCGCGACGCTTCGGTGAAGGCGAAGCCGGGATTCAAGAGATTGAGAACGTGGGCATAATCCAAATAACCAAACTGCGTGAGGGACTCTGCGGCGATGGGAAACATGATCAGGTAGAGGACCAACACGGCGGTGGCGGCGGCAAACGCCGGCCGGTTGTGCACACTGAAAGTTGAAACCATCAAACTGACGGCGCTGGCGAACAAAAGCAAATTGAGCAACGCCAGCCCCATGCGCCAGGCGATGCCGCCGCTGACGCCGCCGAGCAAGTACGTAAAGGCCAGCGCGGGCAGGCAGGCCAGCAAGGTATAAAACGCCGCCAGCGAGCCGGAAATAAGTTTGCCAAAAGCGACGTCGTAGCCCTTCAAATCTGTCAAGAACAAGAGCCCCAGGGTGCCGTCGCGCTTTTCCTGGCTGATGGAGTCGGCCGTATGCCGGATGCCCGCGGTGCAGGCGTAAACAAAAGCCACTTTCCCGAGCGTGCCGAGGAAGATTGCTCCCATCGAGAATCCCCCGCGCGGCAAGTGTTGGAAGACAGAGACAAAGTAGGCGCCCAGACACGTCATGACGGCGCCCAGCCCCACCCGGCCCCAATACGTGGAGCTGCGGCGCGCCACGATGCGCAACTCGCGGTCCACAATGGGCAGGAACGTCACGCCGCCAAACTTACCGGCGGACGGGCGGAAAAGCGCGGAAAATATACCGCCTCTTCCCAGCGCTGCACCGGAACGGAACCGGCGCGGTGGCGCGGATTTTTCACGAAAGAAATCGGCTTCGACCGATTTTGCGCCTCCTTGGAGCAAAGCACGTAGAACAGAAGCAAAACTACCGCCAGGGCGAAGCCGAAAGTATAAAATGAAATGTGGCTGAACATCTTTTCAAAAGTCCGGCCGGCGGGTAAAAGCGCCGGCCGGACGGGTCCAAACGAGGGGCGTTGTCCAGGCGCCCCTTTTGCCTAATGGTTCAAAAACCATGAGGTTCCAGAACGCTGGTTTCGCGCCGTGCGAGCGGCCAAAACCATGCGTTCCAGAACCATAAATTCTTTCTTCATCCAAACGTCTCTAAGCATTGGCAATGCCACCCCCTCCAAGGACCAATGCACGAGCTTTCTGAAAAGCAGGAACGCCACTCATGCCAAATCTTAACCGCTATGGCTTACAGTTTTACATGGCCGCTCCCGCCTCCCTAACCGCTTTATTTCTGGCGCCAAAAATCTTCCACGCGACGGCGCGTTGTCGTGTTTTACACAGCATGGATAAAAGGGAATACACGACGGCCACAGCGCCGAAATAATTTCATTTTGACATTGCGGCGCCGCGCCCGTCGAGATAAGCTGCGGGCTTGGATAATCTAAAACCAATGAGCGTATCCCCCAAGCTCCTCATTCTGGGCGCCCTCGCGCTGTCAAATATTGGCGCGCTGGCGCAAGCGCGCGTGGATGCCATGCCGACGAACGCCGCAACGGCTTATCCAATTTCCGTCACGAATGCCCCCGCGCGCGCCGTGCCGTGGCTGCGGGAGAGCCGCGATCCCATGGAATTGCTGCATGAATTCGAGCGGCAGAACCCGGCTGGATTGCGCGGGGAAGCGGCGCCGGTTTTCACGGTGGAGGATGGCATGTATCGCTTGGTGGCCCCCGCGCCGCCGCGCGCTTCCGCCCCCGACGCGCCGAACGCCGTGGCCGCCTGGGCCGGAGCGCGGGCTGCCCAGCAGCCCGAGGTTGATTTTTCCCCGGCAGCCACTTTCCGGAAAGCCGAAGCCAGCCGCCAATCACTTGACATCAGCAAGGGCACGGGACCTGACCTCGAAGTCCCCGCCCCGGAACAAGACCGGGCGGTGCAATTTACTTCGTTGGGCGGCTCGGATGGCGTGGAAGAAATCCGCCAACAAGCGCGGGAAACTTTCGACGGCTCCGGGGCCAATGGCATGCCCACTCGCATTGTGCCCTCGCCCCAAGTGATCACCCCCGAGCCGAGCGTCATGCTTTTAGGCGGGATTTTCACCGCCGCGCTCGGCGTGTTTTTCAAGCGCCGCCAGCCGTCGGACGCCTAAAACATTTTAGCTTCCTTCCGTTGGATCGCGCGCTAACCTCAGCGCGTGAATCTCCTTTTCGTCGGCGACGTCGTAGGCGAGCCAGGTCGGCGGGCCTTGCGCATGTTGCTTCCGAAATTTCGCGAATCCCGCCAAATTGACGTCGTCATTGCCAACGGCGAAAACTCCGCCGGCGGCGCGGGCATCACCGTGAACACCGCCAACGAAATCTTCGAGACGGGCGTCGATGTCATCACGACGGGCGATCATGTGTGGGACCAAAAGGAGGTCGTGCTGCTGCTGCAAACTGAATCCAAGGTGCTGCGCCCGTTGAATTATCCTGCGGGCACGGTGGGCCAAGGCAGCGTCGTGTGGCATTCCGGCCGCGGCTTGCGTCCGGTGGCGGTGATGAATCTCCAAGGGCGAACCTTTATGCAAGCCCTGGAAAACCCTTTTCTGTGCGCGCCGCCGGAGGCGCTGCGCCTGCGGCACATCACTCCCATCATCTTTGTGGACATGCACGCGGAGGCGACTTCGGAAAAAATCGCGCTAGCGCGCCTACTCGATGGCAAAGTCAGCGCGGTGGTTGGAACGCATACGCATGTCCAGACGGCGGATGAGCAAATCTTCCCCGGCGGCACGGCGTATTTGTCCGACGCAGGTTTTACCGGCCCGCATGAAAGCGTTTTGGGGCGCGAAATCGCGCCCGTCATCGAGCGTTTTCGCACCAATACGCCGCAGAAGTTTGGCGTGGCGAGCGGACGGATTTTGCTGCAAGGCGCGTTGATCGAAATTGACCCCGAAAGCGGGCGCGCCCTTAAGATTGAACGAGTTTCGCTGCCTTGCGCCAGCTGATGCACAAATTGCTGTAGTTTAAGCGTTTAAGTTGCCAATTTGGCGGCCTGTCTGGGCGGCGAGCCTTAAGTGCCTGAGCATTAGAGCCGATAACCGAATATCGCCCGAACTGGTATTCGTGCGTGGTGAGTCCTCCCACCCGCGAACCCGGGTGGGGTGGCACGCAATGAACATGGAACTACAAAATGGTCACGCCGCGCTCGATTCCCAAAAAGAGTTGCTGGACGCGCTTTTGGAGCACACCACCGACCAAATCTATTTCAAAGAGCGCGACTCCAAATTTCGTTACTGCAACCAGGCCCTTTGCCGCCGCTTCGGCCTGACCCGCCAGGAAGTCATTGGCAAAACAGATTTCGATCTTTTCAACGAGCAGCACGCGCACCCGGCGTTTGTGGATGAGCAGGCGATCGTCAGCTCCGGCCAGCCGCTCATCGACAAGATCGAACGGGAAATACTTAAGACCGGCGAAGAGCGCTGGGCTTTGACCACCAAAATGCCGTGGCGCAACAAACACGGCGAGATCATCGGCACCTTTGGCATTTCCAAGGACATCACGCCGCTGAAACACGCGGAGGCCAAGGTGGAGGCGATGACCAAGCAGTTGGTGGAAAGCTCGCGCATGGCGGGCATGGCCGAGGTTGCCACGAGCGTGCTGCACAACGTCGGAAACGTGCTCAACAGCGTCAATATTTCCGTGACCGTCATCGCGGACAAAGTAAAAGCCTCCAAAGCCGCCGGCCTCGCCAAGGCGGCCGCGATGCTGCAGAACCATGCCGATGATTTGCCCGAGTTCTTGACCCAGGACGCGAAGGGCAAGCAATTGCCCAATTATTTGTCGAGCCTCGCGGAGCGGCTGGCGGAGGAACAGAACTTGATTTTGCGGGAGCTGGCCCAGTTGCGGAACAACGTGGACCATATCAACGAGATTGTCGCCATGCAGCAGGCCTACGCCAAGGTGGCGGGAGTGCAGGAAATGATTTTGCCGAAGGATTTGGTGGAAGACGCCCTCCGCCTGAACATCGGGGCGGTGGAGCGCCATCATGTGCAGGTGATCCGGGACTATGAAAATACTCCTTCTACACTGGTGGATCGCCACAAAGTGTTGCAGATTCTAGTTAACTTGATCCGCAACTCCAAATACGCGCTGGACGATCGCGGGCATTCCGACAAGCTCATGACCTTCCGCATTCGCCGCCAGGGCGCGCACCGGGTGGCAATTAGCGTGATCGACAACGGCATCGGCATTCGCGCCGAACATCTGCCGCGCATCTTCGAGCACGGTTTCACCACGCGCAAGCATGGGCACGGCTTTGGCCTGCACAGCGGCGCGCTGGCCGCCCGGGAGTTGGGCGGTTCGCTCTCCGCCCACAGCGACGGCCCCAACCAAGGGGCGGTGTTCACCCTGGAATTGCCCTGCGCGCCGGAGGGTGGAAAGTGAGCGAAACCCCGGACAAAAACCTGCGCATCCTGGTGGTGGACGACAACCGGTCCATTCACGACGATTTCCGCAAGATTCTTTGCGCCCCGATCGAGTGCGACCTCGACGATGTGGAGGCTGCTTTATTTGACAGCCCCAAACCGCTCGCCAAACGTCCGCCCTTCCAGGTGGATTCCGCCTATCAGGGGCAGGAAGGCCTCGCGCTCGCGCAAAAAGCGCAGGACGAAGGCCGCCCTTATGCGGTGGCGTTCATCGATATCCGCATGCCTCCCGGCTGGGACGGCGTGGAGACGACGGCCAAGATTTGGGAAGTCTGCCCCGATTTGCAGATCGTCATCTGCACCGCCTATTCGGATTATTCGTGGAACGAAATGGCGGCAAAGCTGAAAAGCCCCGACCGGCTGGTCATCCTAAAAAAACCATTCGACGCCGTGGAAGTCCTGCAACTGGCCCACGCCTTGACGGAAAAATGGCGGCTCGTCCAAGAAGTCAAGACGAAGATGGACCATTTGGAAACCCTGGTGGAGCAACGCACCAAGGTTTTGCAGGTGGAAATCATTGAACGGCGCCGCGCCGCCGAGGCCTTGCGCCAGAGCGAAGAGCGTTACCATTCACTGTTCCAGGAGAATCCCCTGCCCACCTGGCTGATCGATCTCGACACCACCCGTTTTGTGGCGGTCAACGCCGCTGCGACGCAGAAATACGGTTTCACGGCCGAGGAATTCGCGGCCATGAACCTGACCGATCTTTATTTGCCGGAGGATATTCCCGATTTGATGACCTGCTTTACCCCGGAAAACCGGAACAAACCGGTGGCCGGGAAAATCATGCGGCACAAGCTCAAGAACGGCTCGATGATTTTTGTCGAAGTCGTTTCCCGCATTATTGTGATTGACGGACGGGAATTGAAACTCGCCGTCACCGAAGACATCACCGAGCGCAAGCTCGCACAGGACCGCATCCGCGACCAGGCGGCGCTGCTGGATTTGGCGAGCGACGCCATCGTCGTGCGCGACGTGGAGGGATGCATTCAATTTTGGAACAAAGGCGCGGAGCGGCTTTACGGTTGGACCGCGCAGGAAGCCGTCGGCAGCCCGCTGGCGAAATTATTCTCGAAGGAAGACATGCGCGCCTTGCGCAGCGCCGAGCAGGAGCTGGAAGCGCGCGGCGAATGGAACGGCGAATTGCGCAAACGCACGCAGCATGGCCAGGAAATTTTTGTGGCGAGCCGCTGGACGCTGGTGCGCGATGAAAACGGCAAGGCCCGCTCCATCCTGATGATCAGCAGCGACATCACGGAAAAGAAAAGGCTCGAAACTCAATTTCTGCGGGCCCAACGCATGGAAGGCATCGGCACCCTCGCCACCGGTATGGCGCACGACCTCAACAACATTCTCGCGCCAATTCTCATGTCGGCGGGCACGCTGCGCTGGGATATGTCGGCCAACGATAAGGAACTGGCCATCAGCCGCATTGAAACCAGCGTCAAACGCGGCGCGGCGATCATTCAGCAGGTGTTGACCTTTGGCCGCGGCATCAACGGCGACCGCGTCCCCGTGCAGCCGGGCGAAATCGTCGAGGAAGTCTGCAAGATTGTCGGCCAAACCTTTCCCAAGGACATCGTCATCGCCTCGGAACTGGCGCCGGGCTTGTGGCCCGTCGTCGGAGATCGCACGCAAATTCATCAGGTGCTCTTGAATCTGTGTGTGAACGCGCGCGATGCCATGCTCAAAGGCGGCCGCCTCAGCATCAAGGCCGCGAACGTCACCCTGCGCGAACCGAAGCAAGCGCTGCCCAATCCCGCGCAACCCGGACTGTATGTTTGTCTGCAAGTCTGCGACACCGGCTCCGGCATCCCGGCGTGCGACCGCGAGCGCATTTTCGATCCGTTCTTTACGACCAAGGAAGTGGGCAAAGGCACCGGGCTCGGCTTGTCCACCGTGCTCGGCATTATCAAAAGCCATCGCGGCGTCATCAGCGTGAGCAGCGAAATCGGGCAAGGGACTATTTTCGAAGTTCTCCTGCCCGCCTCGGCCGAAGCCGCCGCCAAGACCGCCGCTCCGGCCCCGGTCGAACTCCCGCGCGGCGATGGCGAAACCGTCCTGATCGTCGATGATGAGCCGGATATTATTTCGGGCATGAGCGTGGCTTTGCAGAACCAAAATTACCGCGTGCTCATCGCCAAAAACGGGCAGGAAGCCATCGACAGCATCAAGACCAATGGGAAGTCCGTGAATATCGTCGTCACTGATTTAATGATGCCGGAGATGGATGGGCTGACGTTGATTCGCGGCTTGCGCGCCTCCAATCCGGACCTGTGCATCATCGCCTCCAGCGGTTTATCCGCCGATGCCGGCGGACGGGCCCGCGCCCAGGAATTGCATTCGATGGGCGTCCGCTCGTTTCTTTCCAAGCCTTACACCGCCGAAAAACTTCTCACCGCCCTGCACGATTTGCTGCATCCGACCCGGAACGGCGACGCGCCGCGTTTGTCCCCCGCCCCGGCCTGACGCTCCACCCGGACGCTTGCCACCCCTTGGCCCCGGCGCTATGAAGAGGCCGGAACGTGCCGTCGGTTTTTTATGCTCATCTATCTTTGGCTCGGTTTGGGAGGCGCTCTGGGGACGGTGGCCCGCTATTGGGTCAATGGATTTGTCTCCCGTTATTTTGACACGTTTCCGATGGGCACCATGCTCATCAATATCACCGGCTCGTTCCTGATCGCATTTTTCGGCGCGTTGACCGGGCCGGATGGACGCTGGCTGGTTTCGCCGCAGTTGCGGGCGTTTTTCATGGTGGGCGTTTGCGGCGGTTACACCACGTTTTCCTCGTTCAGTTTGCAAACCCTCGAATTGGCGCGCGCCGGGGAATGGCTTCGCGCCGGCGCCAATGTGGTGGGATCGTTCACCCTCTGCCTGGCGGCGGCGTGGCTCGGCTACGCCGCGGCCCTGGCTTGGAAACCAACGAAAGGACTGTAACCATGCCCTTGCCTCGCGAAGCTCAACTCCTGCGGATTTACATCGGCGAAAGCGATCGCTGGAACCATAAGCCGCTCTATGAGGCCATCGTGCTGAAAGCCCGCGAACTGGAAATGGCCGGCGCCACCGTGCTGCGCGGCCCGATGGGCTTCGGCCGGTCCAGCCATTTGCACACCGCCAAAATCCTGCGGCTTTCCCTCGACCTTCCCATCGTGATCGAAATTGTGGACAGCGCGGAAAAAATCCAGGCCTTGCTCCCGGAAATTGACGCCATGGTGAAAGGCGGGCTGGTCACGCTCGAAAAAATCGAGGTGCTGCATTATCGCGGCGACGCGCCGCCGGCGGCTTAAGCCTCGGCGCGGGCCGGGAGGCGGGCGCGCACAAAATCAATGTGCTGGCGCAACACATAAAATTGGTCCGCAAACGAAGCGGGCACCTTCATCTTATTGACAACGGTTTCGATTTCATCCAGGCGCGCGCTGAGTTCATCGCGCCGCGAAATGTCCGCGCCCGCCAAAAGATCGCGGTCAATCGCCATCAGCGCGCGATACCAGCGGAAGAGCCGGATGCGCATGCGCAAGCGCAGCAGGGCCGGGATGAGCCGCATGCCGGGAATCAGCACCACCAGCATCGGCACAAAGGCGACGACAAACCGGTTGACGAGGCTGGCCAGCCGGAACGGCAGGTAACGATAGGTGAAACTTTTGCCCGTTTTATAGAAACGCGCCGCCTCGGCGCTCAGCGGAAAATCATGCTCCAGCGCGGCCGGGAACTCATTTTTGCGCTGCATCAAGCTCGGTTTGCCGTGGTAAAGGCCAGCCGCCTCCAACACCAGATCACACAAGGCCGGATGCAGTTTTTTGCGCGCCAGCAAATCGACCGTGGGCCCAATCAGCGTCACGTCGTGGCTGGGAACATTGCGCCCGAAATCAATGGCGCCTTTTGGAAACATCAACTTATTCAGAAACGGCAGCCGCCGCGTGTAAGCGTCGGCCTGGCTGAAATCGAACAACGAAATGTTGGTGTCATGCAGCAGATCGCGCATGACCGCCGGCGTGGCGGAATCGCCCATTAGAAACAGCGCGTCCAACGACCCGTCCCGCAAACCTTGCGCGGCCGCCGCCGGGTCCAGATCCACCAAAGAGACCAGGTTGGAGCTGAGGCCGTTTGTTTCCAAAAGGGTCATCGCCAGGGCGCGCGTCCCGGAGCCGGGCGGGCCAATCACCAGTTTTTGCCCTTTGAATTGCGAGAGCAAACCGCGCGTCGGCCCCCGGTAAAAAATCAACAACGGCTGATAGGCCACGCTGCCGAGCGAATCCACGCGCTCATATTCCGCCGCCGAAAGAATATTGGAGCTGCCGCTCTGCACGAAGCCGACATCGACGCGGGAGGACGGATCAGCGAGGCGCCGCAGGTTTTCCTGGGAGCCTTGGGAATTAAGAATGTTTACGGTGACGCCACTCTGCGCCAGGTTCGTCCGATACCAAAGGGCGGCGCGCTCAAAACTGCTGCCGGGCGGCCCGGAGGTGATGGTGATGACCCGGGGCGGCGCGGATTGGAAGAACCAAACGACCGCCAGCGCCACAATCAGGACAATCGCGACGCTGGCCGCCACGGCCAGGATGCGGTTGAGCCCGAAATTGTCCATGAAGACGGCTGGCAGCCAGCGAATCCCGTTTTTGCGTTCCTCAGCCATAGGTTTTCCATTTCACCATTGTTTTCGCGGCCCATTTTCTCCAATGTAAGCGTTCCTATGCAACAGGTAAATCTCGGCATGATTGGCGGGGGCACGGTGGGCAGCGGTGTGTTCCACCATTTGCAGCGCAACGGCGCGCTGCTGGAATCCCGCCTCGGCGTCAAGATCGCCATGCGGCGCGTCGCCGTGAAGGCGCTCGACGAGCCGCGCGCGTATCCCATTCCGGCGTCAGTCCTCACGACCGATTGGACGACCGTCGTCAATGATCCCGAGGTGCATGTCGTCATTGAATTGATCGGCGGCACGACCCTGGCGAAAACCATCACGCTCGCCGCCCTCAAGCTGGGCAAGCCGGTCATCACCGCGAACAAGGCGTTGATTTCCGCCCACGGCGAAGAACTGTTCGCGGTCGCGCGGGAATGCCGGACGAATTTATATTATGAAGCCGCGGTGGCCGGCGGCATTCCCATCATCAAGGCGCTGCGCGAAGGCTTTGTGGGAAACCAGATCAGTCATATCTACGGCATCGTCAACGGCACCTGCAATTACATCCTCACCCGGATGAAATTGGAAGGGCTGGATTTCGCGCCCACGCTGCAGGAAGCGCAGCAGCTTGGCTACGCCGAGGCTGATCCCTCCCTCGATGTGGATGGGTTCGATTCCGAGCACAAAATCGGGATCATGGCCTCGCTCGCCCACGGTTTTTGGGTCAAGGAAAGGGAAATTTCCGTCGAGGGCATTCGCTCCCTCACGCGCACGGACATCGAATTTGCCGGCAAGCTCGGCTACACCATCAAGCTGCTCGGCGTCGTCAAAATGGCGCCCGGGGTCGCGCCGAAAAAAGCCAGGGGCGCCGCGCGCAAGTATGTGCAGGTGTCCGTTTACCCGGCGCTGGTGCCGAACACTCACGTGCTGGCCAGCGTCAATCATGTTTTCAACGCAGTGTTTGTCCGCGGCGATGTCGTGGGTGACACGCTCTTCTACGGACGCGGCGCGGGCAAGGACGCCACGGCCAGCGCCGTGTTGAGCGACGTGGCGGATGCCGCGCTCGATCTCAAGCACGGCGTCAAAACGCGCGTGCCTCCCTTTGTGCCGCATGACCGCTCCGGCGCCGTGCTGCCCATGGACCAGGTTGTTTCCCGCTGCTATTTGCGTTTTACGGTGGTGGACAAACCCGGGACGCTCGCGCGCATTGCGGCGGTTTTGGCCAAATCCAACATCGGTATTTCGTCGGTCATCCAGCCGGAGGGCCACGAAGGCAAGAGCGTGCCCCTGATTTTCATGACGCACGATGCCCCCCATGCCGCGATGAAAAAGGCTCTGGCGACCATCGCCAAACTTTCGGTGATCAAAGCTCCGCCCGTGATGCTGCGGGTGGAAACGTTCGAGTAATGATGAATTCGATTTTACCCATCCAAGGCCAGCGCTGGCGCGGCGTGATCGACGGTTATCGCTCGCACCTGCCCGTAACGGCGAACACGCCCGTGGTTTCGCTCAACGAAGGCAACACCCCGCTGGTGCGCGTGGACAATTTTGTGCGGAGCATTGGCGGCGATTTCGAGCTCTGGCTGAAATACGAGGGGCTCAATCCCACCTGCTCCTTCAAGGACCGCGGCATGACGATGGCCGTGACAAAAGCCAAGGAGCGCGGCGCGAAGGTCGTCATTTGCGCCAGCACCGGCAACACTTCCGCCTCCGCCGCCGCCTACGCGGCGCGCGCGGGCATGAAATGCGTCGTGCTATTGCCGCATGGCAGCATTGCCTTGGGCAAGCTCGCGCAAGCCCTCATGTACGGCGCCATGACCATTGCCATCGAAGGCAGCTTCGACGAGGCGCTGGAATTGGTGCGCCAGCTCGGCGAAACCGGCGAGGTGGAAGTTGTCAATAGCATTAATCCCGCGCGCATCGAGGGCCAGAAAACGGCGGCCTTCGAGATTTGCGACCAGCTCGGGCGCGCCCCGGATTTTCATTTTCTGCCGGTGGGCAACGCCGGGAACATCACCGCCTACTGGCGCGGTTACCAGGAATATTTCGCGGCCAAAAAAACCGACCGCATGCCGCGCATGTTCGGCTTTCAGGCCGCCGGGGCCGCGCCGATCGTGGACAACAAGCGGGTGGAGCATCCGGAAACCATCGCGACCGCGATCAAGATTGGGAACCCCGCCAGCTGGAGTTTCGCCAACGCGGCGTTGAAGGAGTCCAACGGTTTTATTGACAAGGTGAGCGACGACGAAATTCTCGCCGCCTACAAGGCCATCGCCCGCAGCGACGGCGTGTTTGTGGAGCCCGCCTCCGCCTCCTGCCTGGCGGGATTGATGCGCTGCGTCACCGCCGGCAAAATTCCCCCCGGCTCCATCATCAGCGCCACTATGACGGGCCACGGCCTGAAAGACCCGGACAACGCCATCAAGACCGCTGGCTTTTCCCCCATTATTGTCCCGCCGAAGCTCGACGCCGTGCGGAAAGTCATGGGTTTATAACCTGGGCGCCGCCCCGCCCTGGAATAACTGACATCGGCCATTGTCAGGAAGAGAAAGGCCTGCTAGAATGTGCGCCTGTCACGGTCCTTTCTCGAATGAAAAAAAACTCAATTCTCAGGGCGTCCCTGGCGTTTGGCATGCTCGTCGGCGCAGGTTCGATATTGGCCCAGGATTCCCCACTGTATTTTACCGGTGAAAATCTCACCACGCAGAGCGGGCCCGCGACGGTGATTCCCGTGGATCTGTTTGGGGACGGGCTGCCGGGATTGGTGACCGCCAATTTCGGGTTTAATTTCGGCGCGAATTTCGGCAGCGGCTTCGGCGGCACGGGCAATACCTTGTCCGTGTTCTCCAACGATGGCGAAGGCAGCTTCTATCTCACGGATACCGTGACGGTGGGGCGTTACCCAGTGGGATTGGTAAGTTTCGATCTCAACGGCGATGGCGTCATGGACCTCGCGTGCGGCAACGTGGGCGATGCGACTGTGTCCCTGCTGATCAATAATCAAGACGGTGGATTTAATGTCGCCGCGACCTATCCCGTGGGAAAAGGTCCGGCGCATCTGGAAGCGGCGGACGTGAACGGCGATGGAAGAGTCGATTTGATCTGCGCAAACTATATCGACGGCACCGTAACAGTGTTGACGAATAATGGACACGGCGGCTTTGCCACCAGCTCCACTTTCAAATGCGGCAATTCGCCGTTCGGATTGGCGGTGGGGGATTTCAATGGCGACGGGACGATCGACCTCGCCGTGGGCAGCTCGGACAATACGTTTTGGATTTTCACCAATAACGGCCGCGGCGTTTTCACCCACACCGGAACATTCACCGACCCCGCCGGCGTCGGCACCCTGGCGGCGGCGGATGTGAATGCGGATGGAAAAATGGATTTGGTCACCGTGGGAGGTAGCACCGTCGCCACCTGGATCAACAATGGCAAGGCTGAATTTACGCGCCACTCAACGGTTTCGACGCCTCCGGGAACCGTGGGAGCGATGGTGTGGCCCGCCGACTTCAATAACGACGGGAAAATCGACCTCGTCTGCAATAACAATAACAACGGCATCCAAGGTTCAGGCTGCGTTTTTACAAATGACGGGCACGGAAATTTTGCGATCGCTTATGTGCAACCCGTGGGCGCTTACAGCTCGGGTAATTACCCCAATTACGTGACCGCGGCGGATTTTAACGGCGATGGCAACATGGATTTTGCGGTCTCATGCTACGGCTCCGCCACGGTGACGACGGTGACGCAGATTGAGCAATCGTCCAGGCCGCGCGGGACGATCGTCACGCCTGCCAACAACGCGGTGCTTCCGGCCAATCAGCGTTTCACGATTAGTTGCAACGCGACCTCGTCCTACCCAATTGAGGTGGTTATTTATTTTCTCGATGGCACCAACGTCATCGGCGCCGGAACGAATGCGCCCTTCGCTTTTGCGCCGCCGCTGGCGCTGGTGCGGGCGGGAACGCATGGCTTGCAGGCGGCGGTGATCGATGGCAACGGTGAAATTGGATGGACGCCCGAGGTGCAAATCAATGTGACAGGCACAACCAAACCGGAGCCGACGCCCGTGATTTCCATCGCCAGCCCGGCTGACGCGGCGGTCTTCACCACGACGAATGACATCACCATCCGCGCGAGCACCAAATCAGTGATCAGCGAGGTCGATCTTTATCTGGACAACACGCAAGCCCAGGCGACGGTGATTCCACCCTACACCTTCGTATTGCCGGCGGGCTCGCTGGCGCCGGGCGAACACACGGCGCGCCTCGTGGCCGTCACCAGCGGCGGAACCAGCGGATCGTCGGACTTGATTCACTTCACCGTGAATACGCCCGGCACGACGTTGATCGATTTCGACGCGTTGGACACTTCGAAAGGCGCCGTCGGTGGAACGACGTTGACCAAATACTTGTCGAACCATGGAGTGACCCTGAACGGTGTGACCGTGGGATCGGTCCTGGAGGCCGTTAATGAGGGCGATCAAAGCGGCGCCGTGCCAGGCGAGGCGTCGTCTGCGCCGAATTTCTTCACGCAGGCAGGATTGAACCAACCGGTGAGTTTCGAACTGAAATTCGCCACGCTCCTGAACACGTTCGCCTTTACCCGCGCGGGAGCGTCAGCCTCCTCAGGTCTGGTGTCGTATCCGCAGTGGACCGCCACAATTCTTGACACCAACGGAAACGAGTTGGGATCGGCGGGGGAGAATTTGACTCTCAGCTCCCAGGATGTTTTATCCAAAACTTTCTCACTCTCAGCCGACGGCATTGCCGCCGTGCGGTTTGATTCGGACAGCCAGAAGACGGCGGCCTTCTCGGCCGTGCTCCTGGACGACCTGCTGCTGGACACACGGCCAACCAACACGTCCTTTTCGGTGACGCTGCAAGTCGGCTCCACGCAATATACCAGCCCCGCCACCATTACGCTGACGGCGAGCGTGCAAGGCGCGGCGTCCTCGGTTTCGTATTTCTCGGGGGTGAACTTTCTCGGGACAGTGACGCAAAGCCCTTACCAGCTCACGCTGACGAATGTGTTGCCAGGCACCTATTTTCTGCGCGCGCGCGTCACAAGCCCATCCGGGATTTCAGTGCGCTCCAAGGAAGTGGTGGTGACGGTGGCGCCACCCGCCAATTCCACCGTGATCAATTTCGACACGCTGGCGACGCTGAAGGCGGCGGTCTCCGGGACAGCCGTGAAGAATTACCTGAATACTTTTGGAGTGAAGATTTACAGCCTGACCGCGGGCACGGCGCTAACGGTCGGGCGGCAGAAGGAATTGGGAAATGGCGCCGGTTTCGCCGCGCCTTCCGGCTTGAATGCGCTCACGCAAACGGGCGGCAACGGCCAGGAGCAGTTCACGCTCAGCTTTGCGCCGTTGCTGGACGAATTTGGCTTCACGCGGCCGGAGTTGCTGGCGAATCCCTTTGTCAGCCATCCAGCGTGGCAAGCCACGGCCTATGACGGCGCGGGCGCCATCGTTGGGCAAGTGAGCGAACGGGAAATCGACAGCGCCGTGGACTCGGGCAAGAAGGAGTTTTTGCTGGGCGGCCCGGGCGGACCGGGCATCGCGCGCGTCCAATTCGCGACGCAAGGAAATGGGCTGACGACGTTCAATGGAATGCTGCTGGATGATTTAATATTGACAACGAATCCCGCCCCCTTCCCGCCGGCCGTGGCCATCACCAAACCGATTTCCGGGCGCATCCTGGCGCATCCGCCTTCGGTCACGATCACCGCCGACGCCGCGGATGAAAACGGCATTCAAAAGGTGGCGTTTTACCGCGGCGGACGCACCCTGCTGGGGACGGCGACGGCCAGCCCGTACACGATCAACTGGTCCAATCCGCCCGTGGGGAATTATTTCCTGACGGCCGTGGCGACAGACAATTTGGGGCTGAGTTGGACCTCCGCCGTGGTGAACCTTTCCATCCGGCAATCGGCCTCGCAACTCGGGATCTTGAGCGAGCCCACCGACCAAACCGTGGCGGCGGGGGGAAGTGTCACATTCACGGTCGTGGCGACCGGCACCAACGGCGTGACCTATCAATGGTCGCACAACGGCGCCGCGATCCAGGGCGCGACCAGCTCCACGCTGGTGGTGGGCCCTCCCATCAAGGACCAAGATGCGGGCAGTTACACCGTAACCGTGACGTCCAAGGGCTCGAACGTGTTCAGCGACCCGGCGATTTTGACCGTGGTGGATCCGCCGACGTTCACCCAGCAACCGGCGGGAGCGACCGTGAACACCGGCGCCAATGTGAGCATGGATGTGACCGCCACCGGCGGCGGCGCCTTCACCTGGCAATGGCTTTTGAATGGCGCGACCATTCAAGGCGCGACCAACCGGACCTATTCTATTTTGGCGGCGCAACCCTTGCAGTCGGGAAATTATCAAGTCATCGCCGCCAACCAGGCCGCTTCCACGGTGAGCGCGGTGGCCCCGGTGCTGGTGACGCCGCCCGGCGCCACGCCGCAGACGGCGGATAATTTCGCCAATCGCATCAGCATCGACCCCATTGCGGGCCCGGTGATCGCCAATAACCAGGGGGCGACGGTGGAGGCCGGCGAACCCAAACACGCGGGCAAGCCGGGCGGCAAATCGATTTGGTTCACCTGGCGCCCGGACTTCACGGGCACCGTTTCTTTGACAACGGCCGGAAGCGATTTCGACACGCTGCTGGCGGTTTACACCGGCACAGATGTGCGGCGGTTGACGGCGGTGGCCTCGGACGACGATTCCGGCGGCTATTTTACAAGCCTGGTGACGTTCAATGTGACGGCGGGCAAAGATTATCAAATTGCAGTGGACGGATTTCAGGGAGCAACGGGCCATGTCGTGCTGGGACTGCCGGGCGGCACGGGCTATCGCGTCCTAAGTCCATCCACGGGCGTTAGCGTCCCGGTGATCACGCGCGGGCCGTTAAGCCTGACTGTGGCGCCAAATGCCAAAGTAACCTTGTCGGTGGCGGCCACCAGCGCAACCAAGATGACTTACCAATGGCATTTCCAAGGCGCGCCCATCAATGGGGCGACTGGATCGACGTTTACGATCGCGCATTTTCAACCGGCCTCGGTGGGATTGTATGACGTGCTGGTGGCCAACGCGGTTGGCTCGGCCCAGAGCGAGCCGGCCACTTTGCAAATTTCGCAGGTGTTGAACAGCGGCGGAATTTCAGCGCAGGACAAGTTCATCACCAGTCCGGCCACCGGCGCGACGCCCGCCAAAGAAGCGTTTGATCTGGGAGGCATTTATGCGGCGGGCGGCGACACCCGTGGTTCGACAATATCGCAAGTGTTCAGCACAGTCGGCGCGAGCCGCGAACCCGGCGAACCGCATCCGTGCGGACAGGCTGGCGGCGCGTCGCAGTGGTTCACCTACACCACTCCCGGCGCGGGCATCATGCAGGTCAGCCTGGACGGCAGCTCCTACAACACCATTCTCGGCATTTACACCGGGAACGGCACGAGCTTCGATGACTTGACAGAAATCGCATGCGGCTACATCACGAACAGCGCGGTGCAAGACCAGCCCAATGTCGTCCTCCCCAATGTGGCGAAGGGCACGAAATTTTTTATCGTGGTGGATGGTTATCAAGGCGCCGAAGGCCTGGCTCAATTGCATATCGGCGTGGGCCAACCGCCCTCCATTGCCAGCCTGCCCGCCAGCCAATTGGTGACGGCCGGCAGCACGGTGACCTTCAGAGCTTCGGCCCTGGGCAGCACGACCTTGTCTTATCAATGGCAATTAAACGGCGCGGATGTTCCCGGCGCCACGAAATCGACCTGCACCATTCCCAATGCGCAGGATGACGACGTGGGAAATTACGCCGTCATCGTCAGCAATGTGGTGGGAGTGGTGACAAGTTCGCCGCCCGCGGCGCTAACGCTGCAATATCAACCGGCCATTGTCACCGGCCCGTCCAATGCGACTGTGACGCTCGGCGGTGTGGCGCGGTTTGCCGTGACGGCCATCGGCGTCAATGTGAAAACCAACCATCTCACCTATCAATGGTATTTCAACGGCGCGCCGATCCCGCGCGCGACTGCCGCCACGCTGGCTTTCGCGACGCGCTGGACCAACAGCGGAACTTATTACGTGGTGGCCTCCAACACCTACGGCGTGGTGACAAGCGGTTCGGCCACCTTGGTCGTGCAAGACAAAACCCGCCCCACCGTCGTGGTCAAAACGCCCGCAAATAATTTTGTGACCCCGAACAGCCAAGTGACGATCACGGGGACGGCGGCGGACAATGTCGGGGTGGCAGCGGTGCAACTGCAAATCGATGGAGAGGGTCCCGTCCTGACCGCGACCGGAACCAATAACTGGACGATCACCGTGCCGTTTTTGCCGGGAGCCAACACGTTCACCGTGCAAAGCGTGGACTTGTCCGGAAACTTGTCGCTGCCTGTCACACATAAAGTCACATATAATTTCGCCATTCCCGCGCAGGAAAAATTAAGCGCCGCGAACGCCGCCGCGAGCGAGCTGGCGGCGGCCGCCGGAACGTACAGCGGACTTTTTTATCCGCCGAGCGGCGTCACCGTGGCGAGTTCGGGCTTTTTCAGCGCGACGCTCGCGAGCAAAGGCGCGGGGGCGTTCAGCGCTTATCTGCTGCTGGACGGCGGGAATTATCCCTTTACCGGGAAATTCGACGCGCTGGGCAACGCGCAAACGGTGGTGAAACGCGCCGGCAAATCGCCGGTCACGGCTTCGCTGCATTTGGAGCTGAATCCGATTGATGACCAGATGACGGGCGTGATCAGCAACACCGCGTGGCTTTCCATTCTGCAAGCCGACCGCGCCGTGTTTAATGCCGCCACCAATCCCGCGCCGCGCGTGGGCGGAGAATTTGCGCTGGTCGTGCCGGACGGCAATGAGGCGCCGGCGGGTTATTTGCGCATCACCAACAGCGCCGGCGGCACGGCGTTGATCACCGGAACATTGGCCGACGGCGCGCGTCTCACGCGCACGGCGCCGATGACGAAGGATGCCGCCATTCCGCTGTATGCGCCGCTCTATTCCGGCAAAGGCCTGTTCCTCGGCTGGATCACGTTCACCAACTCCAGCCAAACCAGCTTCGGCCAGGCCAACTGGCTCAAGCCCGGCGCGGTCGAGCCGACCAGCGTCACGATTGTCAAATAGAGCGTCGGCGGGTCAGGCGGCGAAGATTTTGTCGAACTTGGCCTGAACGTTCTGGAAGTGGAAATCAAGCGAGCAAAGTTTTTCCAGCTCACCGGCCGGGAACAGCCGGTTGATCTCCGGGTCGAGCCGGAGTTGCGCCAGAAAATCCGCCGCGCCTTCGCCCGCATGCTTGGCCTGCCAGGTCTTCATGGCATTGCGCTGCGTGATGTCGTAGGCGGCTTCGCGGGTGAGCCCTTTGCGAATCAGCGCCAGCAGCACCGTCTGGGAATTCCACATGCCGAGTGACAATTGCAGGTTGCGCTTCATGTTCTCGGGATAAACGATCAAGCCGTCGGTCAGCTTGCGCAACGTCTCCAGCATGTAATCCAGCAGAGTGCAGGAATCGGGGAAGATGATGCGCTCCACGCTGCTGTGGCTGATGTCGCGCTCATGCCACAGGGCCACATCCTCCAGGGCGGCAAGGGCGTTCCCGCGCAGCACGCGGGAGAGCCCTGTCAAGCGTTCACCCGTGATGGGATTGCGTTTGTGCGGCATGGCGCTGGAGCCTTTCTGGCCGGGCGCGAAAAATTCCTCCGCCTCCAAAACCTCGGTGCGCTGCAAATGGCGAAATTCCGTGGCCCAACGCTCGATGCTCGATCCGACCAGGGCGATGACCGCCATGAATTCAGCGTGCAAATCGCGCTGCACCACCTGCGTGGCCAGAGGCACGGGGCGCAGCCCCAGCCGCGCGCAGACAAACTCCTCCACGCGCGAGGAGAGATGCGCGCTGGTGCCGACGGCGCCGGAAAGTTTGCCGACCGCGACGGTTTCGCGCGCGCGCTGCAAACGAGTGAGCGCGCGGCCAAATTCGTCATACATCAACGCCATCTTCAAGCCAAACGTGAGCGGCTCGGCGTGAATGCCGTGGCTGCGCCCGATCATCGCGGTGCCTTGATGCGCGAGGGCCTTGCGCTTGATGACGGCGCGCAATTCCTGGACGTCCGCGATCAGAATGTCGGCGGATTGAACCATCTGGACGGCAAAAGCGGTGTCAACAATATCGCTGCTGGTGAGGCCGAAATGCAGCCAGCGGCTGGCGGGCGCGCCAATGTTTTCGCTGACGTTGGTGGTGAAGGCGATGACGTCGTGATTGAGCGTTTTTTCCAGCTCCTTGCAACGCTCCACCGTGAAGGCCGCCCCGGCTTTCATCTGGGCCAGGTCGGCGGGCGGGATCAAGCCTTCCGCGCTCAGGGCCTCGGCGGCGAGCAATTCAATTTGGAGCCAGATTTCGAGCTTGCGTTGCTCGGACCAGATTTCCCGCATGGGCGGGCGCGAATAGCGGAGGATCATCGGTTAGCGTTTGGCCATTTTATTGCGGGCAGCCTCCAGGATTTGTTTTTCCTGGTCGGTTAAACTGTGGATGCCATGCGCGGAAATTTTCTCGAGGATGGGATCGACTTCGCGGCTGATAAAATCACCGGCGGGCAATTCCTCGGCGCGTTTGCGCGGACGGCGCCAGGCGCGGCGGGCGACCACCTCCCGGGTGGGCCGGCGATTGGACGCGCGGCGCAAATTCAGCGCGGAAAGCCAGGGCCCGCCGCGGACAAAAAAGACGCCGGTCAACATGCCGCCAAAATGCGCGGCGTGGGCGATATTATCGTTGCCGAACAAGCCAAAAATCCCCGCGAGCGAAACCGCCGCTTGCATGAGAATGAAAACCTTGGCCGGAAACGTCACGGGCAGAATGAAAAATAAAAGCATGGTGATGGGATCATCAGGGGCGCGCGCCGCGAACGCAGCCACCAACCCGAACAGCCCCGCTGAAGCGCCGACCACGCCGCCGGCAAAATGATACGGAAACAAAAAGGCCAGCCCGATTTGCAAGAGGCCGCCGATCGTGCCGCTCAAAAGATAAAGCCGCAGCATGGCGCGCCCGCCGAACATTTCCTCCGTGGCCCGCCCAAAGAAATACACGCCCAGCAAATTGCCCGCGAGATGCCAGAAGCTGGCATGCATGAATTGGAATGTGATGAGCTCGTAGAAGCGACCCTCGCGCAAGCCTTGCAAGCGCAGCGTGCAGTTATAAATGAAACGCGGAGCCTGAGCCTCGAGAATTTTTTGGGCGACGAAGCAGACGATCAGTGTCACGAATAAAATCGTGGTCACCGACCAGCGGCTGCGCGGGTCTTCGCGCATATATGACCTGTCGTCCAACATCGTGACAGATACTAACCGGCGCGGGACGTTATTTCAATGCGAATGAGAGAATCCGCGCCTAAAGTATCAACCGGGATTTGACCTCATGGCCGGGAGACACCGCCAACGTCGCCATGCCAGGTCGCAGGGACGCAATTTGGTCATGCCTCGCCAAGCCATCAACGAGCAGCGCCGTGGAAAAGGCGTCGGTCTCCGTGGCAGAAGGAAGGCCCACGGCGGCCACCAGACAGCCCTCCACCGGACGACCGAGGCGCGGATCAAACACATGCCCGTAAGTCTTGCCGTCGAGCGTAAAAGACTTGCCCCAGCCAGCCGAAACGGAGAGGGCGGAGTCGCGCAAACCAACGACCGCGCCAAGATCTACGCCCGGCGGGTTTTGGATGGCGATTTGCCATGCCGCGCCGCCTGGGGGCTGGCCTAAGCCATAAACTGTGCTGGAACCGCCATGCACCAGCGCGCTGGTGACGCCCGCCTCGCGCAGGATCTCCACCGCGCAATCAATGGCGTAGCCTTTGCCAATCGCGCCCAGATCTAGCATGGCCCCGGCGACATCGAAGCCGGCGGTAAAATCGGATTCGTCGAGACGCAAGTGTTCCAGGCCGACTTGCGCGCGAGCGGCGTCCAGTTCAGCGGGCGAAGGTTTGCGTCCGCCCCCGCCCATGAAGCCCCAACAGCGGACAAGCGGGGCGACCGTGATGTCGAAGGCGCCGGCGGTTTCACGGGAGAGCGTCTGCGCCTGCTGCAACAGGCGAAAGACCGCCGGAGAAAGTTTGAGCGGGTGGGCGAAGCCGCCGGCGTTGAGCCGCGCAATTTCGCTGGAGGGGCGGTAAAGGCTGAGCTGGCTTTCGAGGCGCTCGATTTCGTCGAGCGCCTCCTCGCCCGCGGCGCGCAAACGCGCCGCATCCTCGCCGTGCAAAACGATCTCAAACCGCGTCGCCATCGCGTTGCGAGCGAGCGTCACGGTGAGCATCGCCGGAATCAGGACGGCTCGAGCACGCCGTAGTTCAACGGTTTGACTTCCTTGCCATCAAGTGTTTTGACCGTGCGGGTCTTCTCGTCGAAGAGGCACATCATGTTGAGGCGGTTGGACATTTCCGCGAGGGAAATGACCACCTGCGCGCGCACGGCCAATTCAATGCCCGCATTGGGCTGCTTATTGGCGCGGATGCTCTCGAACCAATTCTTTTCGTGCTCGCCGATGTCCTCAGTCGGCGTGAGGCCATCGAAGGTTTGGAGATCAACCTCGTCGGCGAATTCCTTTTCCGGCTTGAGCTCGACGCGTTCGCCGCTGGTGCCGATTTCCAACGTGGCTTTCTGGCCATAGATAACGAAACCGGGGCTGCGTGCGGCCACGGAGCAGGCGACAATGGAAAGTGTCAGGCCGCTCGGGAACTCGGCGAGCAGCTCCACGAATTCAGGGCTGTCGCGCTCCGGCGTGCCGGGCGTGCCTTTGTCGGAGTGGACGTTTTTGGTGCCGATGGAGGTCACGCGGGTGGGATACTCGGGGTTGCCGGTGGCGACCATGAGCGGCAGCAGGCGATGCGGCACGAGATCGCCCAGCAAACCAGCGCAATAGGTGTAATATTTGCGCCACCGAAAATAGGAATCGGCGTCGAACGCTTTTTTATCGTGGACCGGCGCCTGCCATTTGTCCCAGTTCAAATCCTCGGGCTTGCACCAATCTTGAATGGCGTAATTCCATTCGCCCTTGGGATTGTTGCGGCAATAAAAACCCTGGGCCCACACCGGCGTGCCGATCTGGCCGGCCTTGATCAATTCCGCAGCCTTGTGCCAGCCAGCCGCGGTGCAACCCTGCGAACCGACCTGGAGAATTTTGCCGGACTTCTTGACCTCATCGTAGAGGTCGAAAACTTCCGGAAGATAACGCGTGACCGGCTTCTCGACATACACATGCTTGCCGGCCTGCACTGCGGCGATGGCGGTTTTGCAATGCCAATGATCGACGGTCGAAATGGTCACGGCGTCGATGTCTTTTTGCGCGAGAAGTTCCTCGTAATCCTTGTAGGTTTTGCAATTGCCGCCGATTTCATCCTTGGCCACGCCGCAACGATGAGTAGAAAGATCGCACACGGCCGCCTGCACGATATTGTTCGCGGCGGCGCCGGTTTTCTGGGTGTGCACATGGGCCATCCCCTGCCCGCCCACCCCGATGTAGCCAACAATCAATTGGTTATTGGCTCCGGCGACATTGGCGGAGGGAGCTTGATTCTGCCCGTACACCGGCGTCCGCAAAATGCCGCCCGTGGCGGCCACCGCGGCGGCGGCCATGGTGGATTTTTTGATAAATTGACGGCGGGACGACCCGGCCACGGAATTCTCTTCACTATTCATAGATAATTTGAGTGTCGTGTGTGCTGAATATTGCCCAATTTAACGGAACAGACCGCTCGCGCAAGATTCAATCACCGCAACATTATCTGACGTCGCGGCGCCACCAAATCATCAATTCTAATTTCTCGCGGTGAGGATAAGAGCGCGGAATCCACTCCGCCACCGGCGCAAAATGCGGCGAGAAACGCGCCCAGATTTCCTCGCGCGTCACGCCGAAGGGCGGGCCGTCCACGTCCGGTATAATGTAATAAACAGCCAGGTAATTTCCCCCGGGCTTAAGCCACCGCGCCACGGCCTCGGTGTAGCGGTCGCGGTCGCCCGGATCAATGGCGCAGAACAACGTGTGCTCGAAAATCCAGTCAAATAAACGCGGCGGGTCGTCGCGCAGAAAATCGCCCGTCAGAAACGACGCATCGAGCCCGGCGTCCCGGATTTTTTGGCGCGCGAGCTCGATCGCCGAGGGAGCCAGGTCGCAGCCGGTTACGGGAAACCCGGCCTGGGCCCACGCTTGCACGTCGTGCCCCGGGCCGCATCCCGGCACGAGGACGTGCTCCCGGGCGAGTTGCGGATGGGATTCGAGAAAATCGATCAACCCGGGCGAGGGCGCGCCTTTGTCCCAAGGGGTGTCGTGGGCGCGATAGCGGCCTTCCCAATCGGTGGGCATGCTACTGTTCGACCGCCGCCATAAACGATCGCATGCGGCGCAGGTCGGGCGGCTTGGTCAGAAAAGACGAAGCACCCAGCTCCCGGGCGCGCGTGATCTCCGCAGAGGATTGGGAACCGGAACAAACCAGCGCGGGAATATGCGCCACCTCGGCATGAGTTTGCATCCATTCGAGGATTTCCAGGCCGTCCTTGTGCGGGAGCTTGAGATCGAGGATGACACAGCACGGAGCGGGAAACCGCGCGCGATCAGCAAATTCACCGTCACCGGCCAGATAGTGAATCGCGGTTGAGCCGTCATGGACAATATGGAGGCGGTATTCTCCCGTCTTCCCCAGGAGCCGCTTCATGAAGAAAATGTCATTTTCGTCATCGTCGGCGATCAAGATCGTCTTAGGTTCGGACACGCCGCCATTGTGGGAGGGCGGCGCCTGAGAGACAATCAGGGCAACCCCTAAATGCACGCTAGGCAAATCCTTCGGTGAGCGCCAACCGTTCGCCCTCTGGCGCCGAGCCTCGACCGGGCTAGATTGCCGCATGAAAATTAGCAGCCCAGTGTTTCACCATGGCGAATCGATTCCCGAAGAATACAGCCGCGAGGCGGACGACAAAAACCCGCCCTTGACGATCTCCGACGTGCCCGAAGAAGCCCAAAGCCTCACGCTTATCATGGACGATCCTGACGCGCCCGGCGGAACGTTCACGCACTGGGTCCTCTTCAATATTGCGCCCACCACCACCAATCTGCACGAGGACGTAACCCCCATCGTCATGAAAACTGGCGACAACGATTACGGTGAATCCGGCTACGGCGGCCCCAAGCCCCCTTCCGGTGAGCACCGCTACTATTTCAAACTCTACGCCCTCAACACCAAACTCCCCCTTCCCCGCGGCGCCACCCGCTCCGAAGTGGAAGGAGCCATGAAAGGCCACGTGCTCGAACAGGCCACACTCATGGGAAGGTTTGCGGCGCGAACGCCGGTGGAGGCGTAGATCTGACAGCCGGGCCGGACAACTTTCCCATTCCCTTGAATCGGCATGTTGGTATGTCGAGTTGTTACGAATTCTGCGCCAGGGCGTCCTGAATGGATTTTACCGGCAGGAATAATTCAAGGCCGTGGGACGGCAGCGCGACAAAACCAAATTGCTCGTAATAGCGTTTGGCGTTTTGATCTTTCGCATCCACAAAAAGACCTATACCGCCAACTGTGTTGAAAATCTCCATAAACTTTCCCATCGCCGCCACCAGCAATGCTTTTCCGATGCCTTGACGTTGGCGGGTTTGGGCAACGGCCAGCCGGCCCAGCCGGACACCGGCCACATCACGAGGCAGTTTTTTCGCCTCTCCCGGCGCAAGCGATTCCGATTTCACCTGGCAGATGTTGAGCGAGAAAAAGCCGAGGATGGCTATCAGCGCGGTTGCCCCCTCTTCCACCAAAACAAAGGTGCGCGAGATGCCACGCTCCGCATGTTGCCGCGCGGTTTGCCTAAGAAAAAGATTCAGGGGGTCACTGCCGCAGTCGAAGCCTTCGCGGTCGTGTGACTTTGCCAATGGTTCAATCCTATGCACGCACCGTGCCCTTGAATGCTTTCACGGCGTCCCTGAGGCGTTTATTGGGTTTGGGCGGGTTGTCAAGAAGGGCCAGCACCTTCTGCGCGTCTTTCTGCGAAAGCCGGATGACCGATTCACGCTCTATCACGCGTTGCGCTTCCAAGTAGGCGGCCTGCACCACGAACCGATTAACGGTGGCGCCCAAAAGCTCGGCGGCTTGCTCCAGCGTGTCCCGCACGGTGTCAGTAACGCGAGCCGTAATCCTCGTGCGAGGCTCTTCCATGACATGTTCCACACCCGCATGGTGCCACTTTGGCGCCGGGTAGTCAATGGGCGTTTGAATCTCCGAAGCTTACGCGGCGGCTGGCCGCTCCGCGATGGCGGCGGCCATGGAGTTGACGTTTTCGAGGATTTTTTTGGCGGAGGATTGGTCGGGGACTTTTAGGCCGAAGGTTTTGTCGAGGGCGACGACGAGTTGGAGGGCGTCCACGGAGTCGAGGCCGAGGCTTTCGGGACCGAAGAGCGCCTGGTCGTCGCCGATTTCAGAGGCGGAAATTTTCAGCATGAGGTTCTCGACCATCATGGCCTTGATCTTGGATTTGAGTTCGGTTTGGTCCATTGGTTTTCCTTACAAGAGCGCTCCGGGCGGCATAATTCAAGTTTGGGCGCGGAGAAATTGGGCGGCAATGGCGTGTTCGTGAATTCCAGCCACATGCGCAATCGCGGAGGGAATTCGGCTCAAAGCCTGAATGGCCGCCACGCATTGCCAGGCGGCGCCGGCGCACAGGCCTTCCCCCAGAATTTTTTTCGGCGAGAGGCGCGGGCCGGGCCAATCCGCCCAGGCGGCTTTTTCCTGGCGGTCGCGCGCGGCGGCGCCGGTTTGGCTGTCGCACAACAGCGTCGTGGCGGACGCGGGAAAATGCGCGCTCACTTCGGCCAGGGCTTGGGCGCGTTCGGCGGCGCTCAAATATAATTCAGCATCGGTGATGGCCGCCAATTCGATCGGCGCGGGCTCGGCGGAAAGCAGAATGGCGCCAGCGCCTTCACTGCAAATCGTGTCGCGGCTGAAATGGCGATAAGCGTCCGCAGTCAGCCAATCATTTTCCTCGGCGCCGATCACCAGGCACGCATCCACGAGATTGTCCTCCAGCCATTCCGCGGCGGTGCCGAGGCCCTGCACGACGGTGGCGGGGTCGCCGACATACGTGTAATTGATTGCAGAGGAGGAAAACAAGGCGCTGAGATGGCTGCTGGGAGCGTTGAAAACGGTTTCCGGAAAAACGACCGGGCTGGCGGTGGTTTCGCGCCAGGCCTCATGATAAAAGCGGCGGGTGAATTGCACGCAGCCGCCCGTGACGCAAAATATAATTCCCAAACGCCGCTCCGGCGAAGGCTTAAGCGCGGCCATCGCTTCCACCGCGGCGGCGGCGGCATAAACCGTGAGCGAACTGGCGCGCCGCAAGCGAGGATGCGCGAGAAATGGAAACTTGACCGTCGGCGCGGGAACAGAGCGAAAGGGCAGTGGACGCCGGGAACCCGGACGCTGCAAGGGCGGCGCCGCCAAAGGAACTCCGCGATCGAGAGCTTCCGTCATGGCGGCCACGCCCCACCCGGCGGGCGAAATGCAACCGATGCCATGGACAAAGATTCGTTTCACGGGCGTTTTTTAAAGATCAGCGTGGCATTCGCTCCGCCAAAGCCAAAGGAATTGGTCAGGACATACTCAAGCGCGGCGGCCGCAGGTTCGCGCACGAGCGGAAATTGGCAGCGGGCGTCCGGCTCTCCCACGCCCGGCATGGGCGGAAGCCATTGGCCGCGCAACGCCATCAGGCTGACAGCGGCTTCGACCGCGCCGGCGGCGCCGAGCAAATGCCCGACCCCGGCCTTGGTCGAGCTGACTGGAATGCGCGCGGCGAAGGAACCGGCCCACTGGCTGATGGCGTTCGCTTCCGCGGAATCGTTGAGCGGCGTGCCGGTGCCATGCGCGTTGATATAGTTGACTTGCTCCGGCCCGATCCCGGCGTCCGCGCACGCGGCCCGCATCGACGCCGCAGCCGCGGCGCCTTCCGGCTGCGGTTGGGTCAAATGATGGCCGTCCGTGGCCGCGCCATAACCGGCGACCTCGCCTAAAATGGCGGCGCCGCGCGCGCGGGCGCGGGCTTCGGACTCGAGGATGAAAACCGCCGCGCCTTCCCCGAGCGCCAGGCCATCGCGCTGGGCGTCAAAGGGCCGGCAGGAGGTCACGGAGAGGGCCTGCAAACAATCAAAGCCGCTGAACACCATTTCGCTGAGCGCGTCGTAACCTCCAGTCAAGACGATTTCTTCCCGGCCTTGCCGAATCAATCCGGCGGCGTGCCCCACGGCGTTGGCGCCCGAGGCGCAGGCGTTGGCGATAATCGTAATGGGGCCGCGAAATCCAAACGCCCCGGCGAGCGCCATCGGCTGCGTTTGCGAAAGGTAGCGCAGGACACGCGCGGCCTGCCCGTGGTTGCAATCCGGTTGCTCGATGGCATGGCGATAATAAGCCTCGCCCAATTCCATCCCGCCGCTGGTGGTGCCGAGCACGACGGGCAGGCGCCGGAGGCCGTCCAGGCCGGCTTGCGCCCAGGCTTCCTCCGCCGCAGTCAATAATAACTTGGCGGCGCGATCCAACGCCCGGGCGCGGCGGCGCGGCAATCGTCCGACCGCCACGTCCTCCGGCACATCCGCTTCCGCAGCCAGGCGGGCGCGGCGGCGGGAGACATCAAAAAGCGTGACGGGGCGAAAGCAGGCGCGCCCGGTGCGAAAGCCCTCGGAATTCTCGCGCCAGCCGCGGCCCAGCCCCGTGATCACGCCGACGCCGGTCACGACCACTGTCGAGGGCGAGTGTGAGATTGGGCGCCGAGGAAATAACACCGCGCTTAACAAACGCGAGCGGCGGAAAGATAACAAGGGGAAAAACCCTGATTCAAGGTTCGCGCCGAATTTTGGTGGGCGTCCGGCCAAAAGGCGCTATTTTCTTGCGAGCCGTTCTCCCCGACGGCAAATTTGCCGCGCCGTGAATCCGACAGCTATTGAAGCTCACCTGAAGCTTGTCCTGCTGCAATGGATGATCATCATTGCCGTGGCCTGGCTCTTCGGGCGATTGGGCCGGCGGTTCGGGCAGCCTCTGGCGGTGGGGGAAATTCTCGCGGGATTATTGCTGGGCCCTTCGGCGCTGGGATTAATCTGGCCGCACGGTTGGGCGCCGCTTTTTCCGATGGAAACCCAGCAATCCCTGCAATTGCTGGGAAAAATCGGGCTGGTGCTGCTGCTCTTCCAAGTGGGGATGGAATTTGATTTCGGCCATTTGCGGACGCGGTCGCACACGGTGGTCGCGGTGTCAGTGATGGGCATTGTGGCGCCCGTGCTCGGGGGGCTTTGCCTTAGCCCGTGGCTGCACGAACATTTCGCGCCGCAAATTCCATTCCTCGGATTTGAACTCTTTGTCTGCATCGCCCTTTCCATCAGCGCGCTGCCCATCATGGGCCGAATCCTGTTGGAGATGCGTCTGGAACGGACCGCGCTGGCCGCGCTGGCCGTCAGCGCGGCGGCCATCGACGATGTGGTTGGATGGGTGGCGCTGGCGGTGGTGACGGCCCTGGCCACCGCAAAATTTGCGTGGCTGCCGGTGGCAGGCCAGCTCGGCGGTGTGATCGTCTGGCTGCTGGCTTTGCACCTGGCCATCGGCCCGGCGTTAAAATGGTTCTGGCGCAAAAGCGTCGCGACCCGCGAACCAGCGGATGCCTCCAAGATGCCCTCGACTTTTCTGGCGGCGCTGCTGATCGCGCTTTTTGCGTCGTGTCTGGTGACGAACAAGCTGGGGGTATTCTCCATTTTTGGCGCCTTCCTGCTCGGCACGGCGCTGCATCAGCAAACTGATTTGGTCAAAGCATGGCGTGATCAGTTGTCCAACTTCGTGCTGGTGGCGCTGGCGCCGATCTTTTTCACCAACACCGGGCTGCGGACAGAAATCGGCGCCTTGCAATCCGCCACGGCCTGGTGGGCCTGCGCGCTGGTGCTCCTCGTGGGAACCGCCGGAAAACTCGGCGGCTGCTGGCTGGGCGCGCGTCTGAGCGGACAACCCCAGCGCGACGCGGCGTCCATCGCAGCGCTGATGAACACGCGCGCTCTCATGGGCCTGGTGGCGATCAACGTGGGTTACGACCTCGGCTTGTTGCCAAAAGACTTATTCACCATGTTCGTCATCATGTCGCTGGCCACCACGGCGATGACCGGCCCGCTGCTGCGGCTGTGGCTGCCGGATTCGCTGCGCGAATTAACGCCAGACTTTGCCCCGGCGCGCCGCGCGCCAGAAAGTGTCTTGACAGATGCCTCCTGAAAACGAGTCCATCGCCTATGATGTCGCCATCATTGGCGGCGCCATGTCCGGCGCGGCCACCGCCCTGCTGCTGAAACGCGAACGCCCGGAGTTGCGCATCCTTATCATCGAAAAATCCGGCGCGTTCGGCCGGCGTGTGGGCGAGGCCACGGTGGAGGTCAGCACCTATTTCCTGACGAAGGTGCTGGGGCTGACGCAATACTTGAACGAATCGCACCTGGTAAAACAAGGGATGCGCTTTTGGTTTTTCAACGGCGAAACGCGCCACCTTGATGAATGCTCGGAAATCGGCGGACGGATGTTGTCGCGGCTGATTTCCTTCCAGGTGGACCGGGCGCGTTTGGATCAGGAGGTGTTGGATCGCGCCGTGCGCGCGGGCGTGGAACTGTGGCGGCCATCGGACGTGACGAATGTCGAATTGAAGGCGGGGGGCGCACAGAAATTGCAAGTCCGCCGCGACGGCGAGACGCGCACCGTCAGCGCGCGCTGGGTGGTGGATGCTTCAGGCATCGCGGCCATTCTCGCGCGGCGCAATGGCTGGTTTCGCGCCAACACCGAGCATCCCACGGCGGCGGCGTGGTCGCGCTGGAAAAACGTGAAGGACTGGGACGGCGCGGAGTTGGGCGCGAAATTTCCCAAATGGCAGCGCGCGTGTTTCGGGATTCGCGGCACGGCGACGAATCATTTGGTCGGCGATGGCTGGTGGGCCTGGCTGATTCCCCTCAAAGGCGGCGACACCAGCGTGGGCGTGGTGCTGGACCAACGGCTGGCGCAATTGCCCGAGGAAGGCCCCATTGGGGAGCGCATCAAACGCTTTTTGTCGCAACACCCCGTGGCGAAGGAATTGCTCGCCGACGCGCAATGGGAAGAGGGCGACGTGCATTGGCGCAAGAACCTGCCGTACTACAGCACGACTTTTGCGGGCGACGGTTTTGCCCTCGTGGGCGACGCCGGGGCGTTCATCGATCCTTTTTACAGTCCTGGGCTGGACTGGATTTCGTTCAGCTGCCTCTCGACCGTGCGCCTGATTTTGGCGCAGCAAAAAGGCGAGGAGCCGCTGGCGCCGTTGGTGGAGCGGCACAACCGCGCCTTCGGCGCGAGCTACGAGCGCTGGTTCCGCGGCATCTATAAGGACAAGTACGAATACATGGGGGAATTCGACTTGATGCGCCTGGCCTTTGTGCTTGACATAGGATTATACTATACAGGCGTCGTGTCGCAGCCTTACCGCCGCGGCCCGGAAAGCTATTACGAGCCGATTTTTTCGACGATTCCCTCAGTGCCCTTTTACTGGCTGATGCGGACCTACAACCGGCGGTTTGCGGCCATGGCGCGCGACCGGCGGCGGCGGCAGGCGCGCGGGCGGGCCAACGCGGGGCGGCGGTTTTTATTTCCTGGCTTCAGCTTTTCCCTGCCCACGCACCTGCGGATCACGCGCTCCCTGGCAGGATGGGCGTGGCTGGAGTTGACCGAAGGCTGGCGCACCTGGTTTCGCGGCGAGCAGACGGCGCCGCGCCCGGCGTTGGCGGCGGTGTCACCTTCTTGACAAGATTCATTTTCGGGCGAGATTCCAGACGGCGGCCCAAGGCCGCCGCCCTATGAGAACAACGATCGCCCCAGTTTCCCTGGACCAGGATTTTAAACCCGAAGTTTCCCCCGCGCCGCGGCCTGAGGATGGCGCCTTGCTCGACGCGTATTCGGAAGCCGTGATGCAGGTGGCGGACGAAGTTGGGCCGTCGGTCGTCAACATCGAGGTGTTGGGCAAAAACGGCGAGCGGCGCGGCAGCGGTTCCGGATTTGTGATCACGCCCGACGGCTTTGTCCTGACCAACAGCCACGTCGCGCACGGCGCCGCGCGCCTGGAGGTGACGCTCGCGGACGGGCGCAAGCCGGACGCGCATTTGGTGGGAGATGATCCGGAAACGGATCTGGCTGTCTTGCGGGTGTACGCGCCGAATCTGCGCCCCGCCAAACTGGGCGACTCCCGCCATGTGCGCGTCGGCCAAATGGCGATCGCGATCGGCAATCCCTACGGCTTTCAATGCAGCGTCACTGCGGGCGTCGTCAGCGCGCTGGGACGGTCATTCCGCGCGCAATCGGGCCGTTTGATTGACAATATCATCCAGACCGACGCGGCGCTGAACCCGGGCAATTCCGGCGGGCCGCTGGTGAATTCACGCGGCGAAGTAATCGGGGTCAACACAGCGGTTATTTTGCCCGCGCAGGGCATTTGCTTCGCCATCGGCATCGACACGGCGAAATACGTGGCCGGCTGGCTGATCAAGGATGGAAAAATCCGCCGCAGCCACATCGGCGTGGGCGGCCAGAATGTGCCCGTGCATCGGCGCGTGGTGCGGTATTTCAATTTGCGCGCAGCGACGGGCACGCTGGTGATTTCGGTCCTGCCGGGAAGCGCGGCGGAAACCGCCGGCCTGCGCGAGGGCGATGTCCTGGTGGAATTCGACGGCGAAACTGTGACCTCCGTGGATGCGTTGCACAAGTTGCTGACATCGGAGCGCATTGGCCGGCCTTGTGTGGCGACGGTGATTCGTGGCACGGAAAAACTGGCGTTGCCCGTGATTCCGCGCGAAGCGGCGTAATCAGCTTTGCAGGCGCGATTCCTCGAGGTCGATTTCACGCTCGATGCGGCGCATCACTTCCTCGTCAATGCTGTCCTCGTGGCGGAGGCGAATTAATTCGCGCCGTTCGGCGGAGGCGGCTTCCAGCAGAAGGCGCCGCGTCATAACGTAGGTTTGCCGGTCGGAGCTCCAACCCAGGGAATCGGCGACGGGGTCATTCCAGAGGCGGATGCGCTTTTCGTAAATCTCGGTGACGCGCCGCATGGATTCCTCGCCTCCGTCTGAGGCGGCGTTTAACTCGCCCAACCGGGCCAGGGCGGCGCGCGCCAGCTTGAGGCGGGCAGCGCGTTCGCCTTCGTCGTTGGGCCGGCCTTCGACGCCCAACGCGCACACCAGCCACGGCAGCGACAATCCCTGCAAAACCAGCGTGGAAAAAATAACGCAGAAGGTCAGGAACAGGATCAAGTCCCGTTGCGCGATCGAGTCCGGCAATGCCAGCGCGGCCGCGAGCGACACCACCCCGCGCATGCCCGTCCACGAGACCACCGCGACATGCCGCCAGGACGGCATGGGATCGCGGGCGCGCACCCGCCGGCTCAAAAGACGCGGCAGCCACGTGCCAGGAAAAACCCAAATCGGGCGCACCAAAATCACGATCGCGCTGGCGGCGGCGCCGTCGGCGAAAAGCTCCCCCGCCGAATGGCCGCCCAAATCCTGGATGACATGCGGCAATTGCAATCCGATTAAAATGAAAACGAAGCAGTTGAGCAGAAAGACGAGCATTTGCCAGACGGCCGTGGCATTGAGGCGCGCCTTGGCGGCGAAGACTTCCGGCGCCATCCATCCGCCGTACATGCCCGCGGTGACGGCGGCGAGGACCCCGGAAACATGCAGACGTTCGGCGGGCAGATAAGCCGCATACGGCGCCACGAACGTGAACGCCACCAACAGCGAATCGTCGGGAATCAAACGCAGGACCTTCACCACCAGATAACCCGAAATCAACCCCACCGCCATGCCGCCAACCGCCACCCAGACGAATTCCGCGGCGGCATGTCCGAGCGAGAATTGGCCGGAGACGGCCGCCACCAGCGCGAAGCGGAGCGCCACCAGACCGGTGGCGTCGTTCACCAAACTCTCGCCTTCCAGCACGGTGACGATGCGTTTGGGCAGCTTCATTTGCTGGGCGATGGAGGTCGCGGCCACGGCGTCTGGCGGCGAAACAATGGCGCCAAAAGCAAAGGCCAGCGCCAGCGGCAACTCTGGCAGAAGCGCATGCATGACCACGCCGACAATGACGGTCGTGAACAGCACCAGGCCGACTGCGAGCAAAAAGATGGGGCGAAAGTTGGCGCGAAAATCGTGCCAGGAAGTGAACCAGGCCGCGGCGTAAATCAGCGGCGGGAGAAAAAGCAGGAACACCATGTCCGGCTCAATCCGCACCTGGGGCAAGCCGGGCACAAGGCTGATGACGAGCCCGCCCAAAACCAGCGCGATGGGGTACGGGATGCGCATCCGCCGCCCGAGCAGCGCGAGCCCGATAATGGCGCACATCAACAGGACCAGGGCTTCCACGGGCTTCATGCCGATGAATTATTTCGGCAGCGCGGCGGCGTTGTCCTGGGGCGCAGTCAAATAGTAATCGGCCAGGCTCGTGGCGGAAGGCGTCAGCCCGGCGGCGGCGACGGCGGCGAGCACCCGCTCCTCGGTCATGATAAATCGGCCGCGCTTGTATAATAAATAGTCCTCGCGCCAGGCCTCCGGCGTAAGGTTGATCGTGACGAGATTGGCGCCGGCCTCCAGCCCGCGACGGTAGCCGTCCGCCTCAGTGAGATTCAAGGCGCTGACCGCAGGAATGACGAGATCGGGGCGAGTCAAACGCAGGGCGGCCATGCAATTCAGGGTCAAATTCACATGCGCCGGCGGCGCTCCCGCCAGCGGCGTTTCGTCGCCGGGAATAAACGGGCTGACACTGCAACCGGCCAGCGGCAATTGCGCCGCGAGCTCAAAATTGCGGAGCAATTCGGCGTCGCCCTCGCCCGGCAGACCGCAAATAAAACCGGAGCTGACGCGCCAGCCTTGGGCCGCCAGCGCGCGAATATGCTGCAGGCGCTCCGGCTGGTTGCCAGGGGCCTCGAGCTGGTCGTATAAATTTTCGTCTGCCGTTTCAAACTTGAGGATGTAAATGGCGGCGCCGGCCTCACGCAATTCACGGTAGAGCCCGTCATGCAAGGTGCCCAGGCACACGCTGATGCCGAGGTTGGTTTTCTCCCGCAATAAGCGAATGAGCGGCAGAGCCACCTGGCGAATGGCCACTGGATCTTCGCCCGCCTGGATATTGATGTCCGTGATGCTGGCGGGCCGATGCTCAATGATCAATTCCGCCAATTGCTCGGTTTGACCGCGGAACCGCCGCAAGGTGGCATTGTCGCGGCGCATGCCGCAGTAATGGCAGTTTTCGCGGCAGAAATTGGAAATTTCCACGACGCCCCGGACGAAAACCTCACGTCCGAAAAGTTGGCGCGTGACGGCGGCCGCCCGTTCATGCAGATCATGCTGCACGCTGCTATTGGCTCGCAGAGTGGCTGCGTCCAGAGGTTTTATCGACTGCATCCGTTGTATCTAACCCAACGCGAGGCGCTGGCCGCAATCTTTTTGTTTCCGCGACCGCCCTGGCTTTCCTCCCAAAATATGCACGCTTTGCCGGGCGACGCAACCTGACTCAGTGGAAGGCGTCGCAGTAAATCTCGTAGGCATTGACCGGCCCGCCTGGAAAATAATGCGTGCGCGGAAATTGAAAATACCGGGCGGCGCGGTCGTAGTGCAGAACCAGCGGGCGTTCGCAAATATTCGGATCGTAGGCTTGAAATTCCACGCCCGCCGACGTTTCCGCAAAGGCGAACAGCATAAGAGCGTGGTTAATCGTCAGGCTGGGAAAGGTGGCGATATGTATAATCGGCAGACGCCCTTCCCCGAGGCTACGGCACACTTGCGCAACTGCGCGATCCTGATGGGCGCGGCTAAAAGGAAGAACCATGCGCCAATTTCCTCGTTGGAAATAACTTTGCCACGCGCCGCCGCAACAGTCCTTGAGCAGCGCAGGATGCGCGCGGCTGAATTCACGCAGGCTGGCGAATCCGGGAAACTCGATCTTCGGCTGGGCGCGCGCCGCCTCATCCGCCGGGCGCGCGACCACGGCCCGAATCCGGGCGGCGTAGGCGGCTTCCTCCAGCGCGGGAGCCTCCGGCAGAAACGCGGCCTGCCGCAGAAATTGGCGCGCGGAACGAACGACCACGAAACAGTGATGCGCGTAGGTCGGGGGTGGATTTCGTTTCTGCGTCCAGCTTCGGCCCGTCGCGGGATCGAAATGATATTCCCAGAGGAGTTCATTGGGAAACGCGAAGGTGTCGGCCTGGAAATCAAAGACCGGGGCCGATGTCGTGAGCGTCATATGAACTTGCACCCAGCGTAACCGCACCCTAGTAATCTGACAATGCTGTACGCCGCCTGGCAGGAAATCGTGCGCTCGCGCCCCAATGAATTGGCGCTGGCCGATCTCGGCTCAGGCGAAAGGTGGACGTTTCGCCAACTGGCCGAAGCGGTGCAAGCGGCGGAAACGGCGGTTTGTCCGTCGGGGCACGGCAGCGCGTTCATCCTGCAAACCTTGGCGGCTTGGCGCAGTGGCCAGCCCGTGTGCGCGCTCGAGCCAGGCCAGGCCGCGCCGCTTATCAACGGGCTACCGGCGGGCTGCATTCATGTCAAGATAAGCTCCGGCAGCGCCGGGGCGCCGCGGCTGATTGCGTTCACGGCGGAACAATTGCAGGCCGACGCCCGCCAAATTGTGGCGACAATGGGACTGCGGCCCGACTGGCCGAACCTCGGGGTGATTTCGCTCGCGCATTCCTACGGCTTTTCCAATCTCGTCCTGCCACTGCTGCTGCATGGCATTCCTTTAATCCTCCTGCCCTCGCGCCTGCCCGAAGCGGTGCGGCAAGCCGGCGCGCAGTTTCCCAACCTGACGCTGCCTGCCGTGCCCGCGCTGTGGCGGGTGTGGCGGGATGCGGGCGCGATTCCGGGGTCTGCGCGGCGCGCGATTTCCGCGGGCGCCATGCTGCCGCTCGATTTGGAATCCGCTATATTTGACAGGTACGGCTTGAAGGTGCACAACTTTTACGGCGCCAGCGAGTGCGGGGGAATTTCCTACGACGCCACCGATACGCCGCGCGCCGCCGAGTCTGACGCCGGCGCCGCGCTGCACGGCGTGACGCTGGCGACGGACGGGGAAAGCCGCCTGATCGTGCGTAGCGCCGCGGTGGGGCAGACCTATTGGCCCGCGCCCGAGCCCGCGCTCAGGGACGGGATTTTTCGCGCCGGCGACCGCGCGGAAGTGCGGGACGGCCGCGTTTTTCTCCTGGGACGCCACGGCGACGTCATCAACATCGCGGGTCAAAAAGTGGCGCCCGAAACCATCGAACAAGCGCTGCGCCAGCATCCGGGCGTGCGGGAATGCGTCGTGTTCGGCGCCGCGGAGCGCGGCAGCGCGCGCGCGGAGGCGATTGTGGCGTGCGTGGCGGGCGGGCCGGATTTGAATGAGTCAAGCCTAAGTAGTTTTGCGCGCGCCGCCCTGCCCGCCTGGCAGGTGCCGCGGCATTGGTGGCTTGTGCCAGCGCTGGCGGACGACACGCGTGGGAAAATTTCCCGGGCCCAGTGGCGCGAGCGGTTCAACGCGCGGAATGCGGCGACTGCGGGCGGCTGATTTCGTGCAGCCGGCTTTCGACGGCATCCCAGCGCCCGCTCCAATCAATCCAGCTGCCGACCCACGCGGGCCCGCTGAAATCCTTGCGAGCCTGCTTGAAGACCTCGGGAATTTTCACGGCGATTCTGCGCGCCTGATTATATTCGTTCCACTTCAGATAAGCTTCCGCGAGGGCGAGCTGGTTCTCCGGGTAGCCGGGGCTGAGCGCCACGGCGCGCGTCAAGCATTGGATGGCTTTGCCGTGATTGCCGAGGCTCAAGGGGAAGCCGGGGGCGTCACGGTAGAGCAGGCCCAGCGAACGGTTGGGGCCGGCATAATCAATCGTCTCATCCAGCCGGATGGCGGTTTGCCATTCGTCTTCCATTTCGTGCAGCAGGCGCAAGGCGCCAAGGCCGCGGGCGCTCGCCATTTCACCCAAATTCAAGCCGAGATAATAATGAGCCCACGCGGATTTCGGATCGTCGATCAAGGCTTGGCGGCAGGCGCGGACGCCCTCATCCGCGACACTTTCGCGCTGGGCGTCGTGTTTGATGGCATCGGCTTGATCGAAGCAGGCCCGGCCGAATTGCCACGCCGCCTCGGCATTCGTGGGGGCTCGATTATACCGCACGCGGGCGGACTGGTATGCCTGCTCGGCCCGTTGCGCGACGATGGGCAAAGTCTCGGGCGCTGCGGCCACGGCGCCGGCCAGACAGACCCATGCGGTTTGCGCCAGAAATCTCAGGGGCCTAATCATGACATGCTTCCAATGATGCGACGAGGCTATCCAATTGCGCGCGGGAATGCTCGCTCGAAATCACAAAACGAAAATAGCCCAGCGGCGGGCCGCCCGGATATTGGATGAACGACGGAAAAACCCGGCGCGCGAGCAGCGCGGCGCGCAGGGCGCGGGCCTGGCGCGCGTCGCGCGGCGTGACGGCAATGATCGGCGAAGGCGTCTCGGGCGCGCTGTAACCGACGGCGCGCAAGCGCGCCTTCAGGCCGGCGACATTGCCATTCAAACGCGCGCGCCAGGCGGGATGTTTCTCCAGCAGGCGCAGCGACGTCAGCGCGGCGTTCATGAACGGCAAAGGCGTGGGCGTGCTGCCGACGAACATGCGGCTGCGCGAAACCATGCGCTCGCGCCACGCGGCGGAGCATAAAATCGCGCCGCCATAGGCCCCGAAGGCTTTGCTCAAGGTCAGTGTGCGAATCAAACGCGCGGCCGGCACGCGCGCCCACTCGGCCGAGCCGCGTCCGCGCGCGCCGAGAAGGCCCGCGCCGTGGGCGTCATCGAGCAGGATCAGTCCCCGCGCCGGCAGGACTTGCAAATAGTGCGCCAGCGGAGCAATCCCTCCGTCATGCGAAAACATTCCGTCTGTCAAAAGAATTGGTCTGATCCCCTGCCCAGCCTTGCGCAACGCTTCGGCCAGCGCCGCAGGATCGCCATGGGAAAACTCGATCACCGGACAACGAAGAAACTGCGCGGCATCTCGCAGGCTGACATGCGCGCGCGAGTCCATAAAGGCGTGCGAGAATTCACCCGCCAGGGCCTGGGCCGCGACGAGATTAGTGGCATAACCATTGGCGACCACGAGCGCCGCGGGACTGTCAAAGAAATGGCGCAAGGCCGCCTCGACTTTTCCGTATAGGATATGATTGCCCGTGGTGAGGCGGGAAGCCGAGACGCTGGCGCCATATTTTTCCAGGCCAGTGACCAGGGCTTTTTGGACTTGGGGATGGCTGGAAAGGCGGAAGTAATCGCAGCCGGCAAAATAGGACAGGATTTTCCCCTCGAACCTGACATAGGTGCGGCGGAGTTGTTGCAGAGGCGCAGGTTCCATGCGCTAGGGATTCAACTGCACCACGTCGCCCGGCTGCAGCGGCATATCCTGGCCGCGCAAGAGATCGACGCCCGGGATGTTCTGCACGACCTGGCCATTCCGCAGGACACGCACCGAGGAGGGATTCATGAACCCGGTGTAAGTGGCGGCGACGATCGCCCGCGCCAGCGTCAAGCCCTCAGTCCAAGGCACAAGATGCTGCTGCACCTGGCCTTCCACGGTGACGCTGGGACGCTGGCTTTGGTAAAGGCGCTGCTGGGCCATTGCCTGCTGTTGGCCAGCCACGTACGCCTCACGCGCCCGTTCCCGGGCGGCGCGACGAGATTCGCAGCCCGCCAAGATCAGCGCCATGAGGCCAACAATAAGCCAACGCATAGTCAACAATTGGTGGGAGTTTCGCGCAGAATCTCGACGCCATGCGCAATCGCGCCAGCGACAAAGCCCAGGCATTCCACCGCCCCGCTCGGCTTGCCCGGCAGGCAGATCACCAGGGTTTTCTCCACCACCACGGCAAGGTTGCGCGACAAAATCGCGTTTTTGGTCAGTTTCATCGATTCGAGACGCATCACTTCACCGAAGCCCGGCAATTCGCGCGCCGCCAATGCGCGCACCGCTTCGGGCGTGACATCGCGCGGCGCAATGCCGGTGCCTCCCGTGGTGAGGATCAAGTGGCAACCCTGCCCGATCTGTTCGCGAATCGCGCGTTGAATCTCGGATTTTTCATCGGCCACCAGCGTTTGGGCCGCCACCTTCCAGCCATATTCCAGCGCCGCTTTCGCCAGCGCCGGGCCGCCCAAATCGTCGTACAGACCGCGTGAGGCGCGATCGGAAACCGTAATGATGCCAGCGACGATTTGCATTACGATTTCACTTTGGAGACGACGGCGACGCCGGTGATTTCCATGCGCGCATCAATCGCCTTGCACATATCGTAAATTGTCAACGCCGCCACGCTGACCGCCGTGAGCGCCTCCATCTCAACTCCCGTCGGAGCCGTGATGCGCGCGGAAGCGATAATGTTCACGCGATCGCGCGTGGCAGGAATTTCAAAATCGACCGCGCAATGCGTCAGCGCAAGCGGATGACAGAGCGGGATGAGTTCGCCGGTTTTTTTGGCCGCCATGATGCCGGCCAGACGCGCCGTGGCGAGCACGTTGCCTTTGCCGACCTGATCCTTTTCGATGGCCTCTATGGTCGCGGCTTGCAGGCGAATCTCGCCGCGGGCGATGGCTTCGCGCCGCACCGCGGGCTTGGCCGAGACATCGACCATGCGCGCCTCGCCCTTGGCGTCAAGATGAGAAAGTTCCTTCATGCGTCTTTTCTGGCGCCCGTCACCCCTTGTTTCCAGGCCGCGGCGGCGGCGCGCATTTGCTCCCCGAACGGCCAATGTTGTTTCACATGCTTGGGAATAAAATCGGAAAAACCAAACAAATCGAGTGTCACTAATATTTCGCCGTCGCAACCCGGCCCCGCGCCGATGCCGATGGTGGGAATGGGAACCGCGCGGGTCACTTCCGCGGCGACCGCCGGAGCGACCAATTCCAAAACCATCCCGAAAGCGCCCGCCTCCGCCAGGGCCGCGCCGTCCGCGAGCAATTGCTCCCGTTCAGCGGGAACTTTGCCCTTGATGTGATACCCGCCTTCGATCACCGCGTTTTGCGGCAACATCCCGATATGGCCGAGAAAGGGTATGCCGGCGTCCACCAGCGCGCGCACATGTCCGGCGATCTCGCGGCCGCCTTCGCCTTTGACGGCTTCCGCGCCGGCGGCCACCAACCGCCGCGCGTTGTCCAATGCCCGCTCGCGCGAACTGAAACTTTGATAGGGCAAATCCGCGGCGACCAGCGCCTTGGGCTGCGCGCGCGCCACGGCCCGGACATGATGCTCCATATCCTCGATCGTGACATGCGTGGTGTCAGGATAACCCAGCGTCACCATGCCGAGCGAATCGCCCACCAGCAGCAAAGGAATTTCCGCGCGATCCAAAATCACCGCCATCGGAAAATCGTACGCGGTCAACGCGGCAATGCGTTCGACGCCCTTCATGGCGCGAAGGCGCGCGGCTTTGTGTGGGTTTACCGCCATGAACCCTCCGGCGCGGCGCTGAGAAAGCCCGTCAAGGGGCTGGTGGCGCTGGCGCGCGATTGTGGGCCGGCCAACCCAATTTCGAACGCCTCACGTCCGCAAACGACGGCCGCCTGAAACGCGCGCGCGATGCGGCAAGGATCGCTCGAGACGGCAATGGCCGTATTGACTAACACCGCGTCTGCGCCCAACTCCATCGCTTCCACCGCGTGGCTGGGCGCGCCGATGCCCGCATCCACCACCACTGGAACCGTGGCCTGCTCGATGATAATGCGAATTTGCTCACGCGTGTCCAAACCGCGATTGGACCCAATCGGCGAGCCCAGGGGCATCACCGTGGCGGCGCCCGCGTCCTGCAAGCGTTTCGCCAAAACCGGGTCGGCATTAATGTAAGGCATCACGACGAAACCTTCCTTTACCAAAATCTCGGCCGCGGCGAGCGTCTCGATGGGATCGGGCAGCAAGTAACGGGGATCGGGATGGATTTCCAATTTCACCCATTTTGGCAGGCCGGCCGCGGCAGCCAGGCGCGCCAAACGCACCGCCTCGGCCGCGTTCATCGCGCCGCTGGTGTTGGGCAAAATGAGATAACGCTTGGAGTCAACAAAATCCAGAATGTTGGCGAAGGGATCGCCCTTGCCCGAAAGGTCGGCCCGCCGCAGCGCCACCGTGACAATTTCCGCGCCGCTCGCCGCCAAAGCGTCGCGCATCAACTCTGGCGAGGAAAATTTGCCGGTGCCCAAAAGGAGGCGGGACCGGAAACGCCGCCCCGCGATCGTTAAGGCTGACTGTTCCACATTCAAGCCGGCAGTTTGCCGCCGTCCCCCGCAACTGACAAGCGACGATTAAACCGCCTTCGGGAAATCAGAACATCAGGTTCCTGAGTTCGTGAATTCGAGATAAAATTTAAGGATCACGGGCAACTGCCGATTGGCAGCACGAGTCTTTCGTGGTAAATATAATGCGTCGTGCAACGACTGAGATTTCCCATGCTGGCTTTTTGTGGCGCGCTGCTTTTTGCGGCGGCGGACGCCTGGGCCCAACCCGATTACGGCCCCGCCTTGTGGAACCCCGCTTATCCCGGGCATTGGTACACCTCAGATTGCTGCCATTCCTTCTGCGTGATTCACGACATGGAAGGCTATTACGAAGCGACCATCTCTTACTTTCAAGCGCAAGCCACGCAGGCCAGCATCCATTATTGCGTCTGCAGCGGCTATGAATCGGCGCAAAATGATAAAGGCGACCCGGGGGGACAAATCACGCAAATGGTGCGTGAACAATATTGGGCGTGGCATGTGCTTTGTTGGAATGGCTACATGTTCGGCACAGAGCACGAAGGTTTCGTCAGCAGCCCCGCCTGGTACACCACCAACATGTATCAGGCCTCGGCGGCCCTGCAGCGTCATTTATGTGACACCTACGGCATTCAGAAGGATCGCAACCATATTATCGGCCATAACGAATGGCAGAACGCGGCGTGGCGGACTTGGATGACCAACAATTGGCCGCAAATCGACCCGACGTGCAATAATCACACCGATCCCGGCCAGTATTGGGATTGGACTTATTTCATGTCGCTCATCACCAGCGGCGCGCCCGTTATCACGCAGCCACCCACCAACGTCACCGTTGCCGAAGGCGGCACGGCGACGCTAAATGTGGCGGCGACCGGCCAAGGACCGTTAACCCTGCAATGGCAGCGCAACGGAACCAATCTCCCGGGCGCCACCTTTCCGCTCTATCGAATTCTTGACGCCAGAATTTCCGACGCCGCGCGTTTCAGCGTGACCGCTTCCAATCCCGTCGGCGTGGCGGTCAGCAGCCCGGCGTATGTTTCGGTGGTGGGTGCGCTCTCCAATGCGCCCGGCGCCGCCCCAGCTCCGCCGGGACTGATCAACTGGTGGCCCGGCGACGGCAATGCGCGCGACATCTGCGGCACAAACGACGGGCAACTGGTCAATGACGTCTCCTACAGCCCTGGGCAAAACGGCCCCGCCTTTCAGTTCGCCGGCCAAAATGGCTCCATCAACATTTCTGGCGGAACGGAAATCCCGCCGCCGTGGACCGCCGCGTTTTGGGTGAATCGACAGGATGCATTCGGCGCCTCCGCCGCCCTGTTGGGCGATGCCACCAACGCGCTGAAGCTGGAGCAATACAATCAGGGCCGGAAAGCCGGCTTCACGCATTTCGGCGCGGGCGACTACGTTTTTAATTATATCGCTCCCGCCGGAGTATGGACGCACCTGGTTTTTGTCGGCACGAGCGCCGGCGTGACGCTCTACGCGAACGGCGCCGCGCAAGCCACGGTAACGCCCGGCATCTCGCTGCCGCGCGCGCTCCTGGGAGCCGACTCCCTGGGCGATAACATGGCCGGCGCGCTGGATGAAATTATGATTTACAACAAGGCGCTAACGGCGTCGCAAATCGGGGCCCTGTACGCGGCGGGGCCGATGCGCGCGCCGCAATTCGGCGGGCCGTTCTCAGCGCCAACGAACGGGCTGGCGCTGAATCTGGTGGGCCTCACCGGCAAGACGTTTACTTTATTTGACTCGACCAACTTTGTTAACTGGAGCCGCCTGGCCACCGTGCCGAATCCGACCGGAACGGCGGTATTCACGGATCCCGGCGTCACCAACCAGGCGACGCGCTTCTATCGCCTGCGCCAGCCGTGAGCCGGATCGCACTCCTTCTGGCAGTCGCATCTTTTTGCGCCGTCGCCGCGCCGGCGCAGGACGCGGCGCGCGAGGCCGCCATTGCCGAATATACGCGGCACATGCAGGACGCCAATTATCCCCCGCTCTTCGCCCAGGCCGCCGCGGAATTTCACGTCCCCCCAGACATCCTCATGGGTGTTTCCTTTGCCGAAACGCGCTGGACGCAGCTCGAATGGCCGCCGGGCGAAACGGTTTCTCCCGAAAACGGCATGCCTCACGCCTATGGAATTATGGCGTTGTGGGACAATGACCATTTCGGCCACAGCCTGCAAATAGCTGCGGCCTTGGTGGGAGAGAGCCCGGATTTGCTCAAAACAAACGCCTTCCAAAATATGCGCGGGGCTGCGGCGTTATTGCGGCAGCTTTACGACCAGGGCGCCAAACCTCCCGACGCGCCAGACGCGAACGAACTGGAGAGTTGGAGCTATGCCATCGCGGCCTACACCGGCATTCCCGAGCAGGACCTGGCCCGGCGCCATGCCGGGCGTGTTTTTGAATTCATCCAGCGCGGCTTTCACGAATACGGCATCGCCTGGGCCGGCCATCCCGTGGATTTGCCCAAAGTGCGCGCCGACCTGGCCGCAACCAATCCGCCCGCGCCAGCCGCGCGCCCGTCTTCGGCGCCGCTAACTGCGGCGGCGCCAGCGGAACAGCCCACGCCCGTCAAGCCAGAGAAGACGTCGCCGCCCTGGGCTTTGATCGGAGGAATATTGCTGGCGCTGACCGTGGTGTTTTTTATGGCGCGCCGAGCGGTTGGACGATAATCAGACGCGCCAATTCGGCGCTGAGGGCCAAACGCGCGTTGTTTACGTGACACACGAGGCCCGACTGCCGCAAGGCCAGTTTGATAATGCGGTGCTCGGCAAACCCAATTTCCCGCAGGCGTTGCGCCACCTCGGGCGGCGTCGAAATCTGATGAATACGCACCTCGGCGCCCTGCTTCACCTGGCTGAGCGGGCAAGTATAATCCGCCGAGTCGGGCACCGCCGTGTTCATCGTTGATTCGATCATGCGCCCCAAACTAACGCGCGCCGCCGCCGCGAACTCCCCGTGTCTTGGCATTGCCCTCACATTTTTTGCGCAAGCCAAAAAAAAGGCCCGCCCCGTTTCTCAAAAAATGGCGCGGCATTGGCAAAATTGGTTGAGCCCGCAAAAAATCATTTCCGTAAGTTCAAAAGAAATATGAGAACCTTCATGCCACTAGCGCGCGCCCCGCGGCGCCTTCCCGGAGGCCGCCCATGATTCCTTTTGTGGTCGGGCTTAGCTTCAAAACCGCGCCCATCGCCCTGCGCGAACGCCTGGCCGTGCCGCCCGCGCAACTCGCCGATGTCGGGCGCCAATTGAAGCTGCGCGGACGTCTCGCCGAAGCCGTCCTCGTGTCCACCTGCAACCGCGTTGAACTCTACGGCGCCACCGATTCCCCGGAAGGCCTGGAGGAATTGCTCGCCTCCCTCGCGCCGGGAGAGGCGGACATCCCCACCCACGCCTACCACCGCACCGGCGCCGCCGCCGCGCGGCATTTATTTGCCGTGGCCAGCGGCCTGGAATCCCTGGCCCTGGGCGAAACGGAAATCACCGGCCAAATCAAGCAGGCGTATGAAAGCGCCGTCCAAGCCGGTTTGACCGGGTGCGTCACCCACCGCCTTTTTCAAAAAGCGTTCCAAACCGTCAAAGCCATTCGCAGTCAAACACACATCGGGCGCGGCGCCACTTCCGTTGGCAGCGTCGCCGTGCAATTGGCCGAAAAAATCTTTGGGGCCAGCTTCGAAAATAAAACCGTCATGATCATCGGCGCCGGGAAGATGGGCGAAGCCTGCGTCAAACACCTCGCCAAAAAAGGCGCCGCCAACCTCATTGTCGCCAACCGGTCCCTCGACCACGCGCAAGCCCTCGCCCACGAAGTGGGAGGCCGCGCCGTCAATTATATGGACGACGGCCTCACCGCCATGCGCGAGAGCGACATCGTCATCAGCTCCACCGGCTGCCCCACCACAATTTTAGACCGGGAAGACGTGGCAGCCGTCATGCGTTACCGCCCCCACCGCCCCCTCGTCTTGATCGACATCGCCGCCCCGCGCGACATCGCGGAAGACGCGCAAAAGGTGGAAAATGTTTTCCTCTGGAATATCGACGACTTGGAAGTGATTGCCCGCGAGAACCTGCGCCTGCGCCAGGCGGAATTGGAAACCTGCCAAACCTTGATCGACCAGCACGCCACCGAGTTGATGGCCAAGCTTGGAGCCCCTGCGCGCCAACCGCATGGGCTTTTCTTTGCGAAAGAACTTGCGGTCTGCGCCGAACGCCCCTAACGTGAGGCCGCAATTGGAGCGCGGGGTGGAGCAGCCTGGTAGCTCGTCAGGCTCATAACCTGAAGGTCATGGGTTCAAATCCCATCCCCGCAACCAATTCGCCTGACGCAAGTTACGTGGGTTCAAGGGCTTCCCATCAACCTGATTCCTTCAGATAAACTCGGCCAAAAAAGCCATAAAAACCCATAATTTCGCCCAAAATCTTGCTACAAAAACGAGGCTTTTCTTGACGGCGACGCGGGTGGGTTCTGGTCAAACGGACACGCCTCCGCGACGTCGCGGGTTTACACCCGGTGGGACGAGCTAGAACATCTGACGAATCCAAGACGGAGACCGGACATTGCGCCGCTTCATTCAACTCGACGTTTAAAAACGAAGATCGGACGATCGCACAAGGAGGGCGCGGATTCGCGAACAGCGGGCTCCGGCTTCGGATCCGATTTTCCGTCGTATCCGAATGAGGATGCCGGCTGCTATTCGCCGTTGGGTCGGACCTTTCTCAATCCTTGTTGGGGTCACCCGGCTGAAGAAAGCGACCGCCCGATCTAAATTGCATAAAAATGTTTGACGTAGTTTTCAAATCGCAGGCGCGGAACGGAGAACATGACGACGTTGCGCACTTCCGAAGCTGCTGGCGGAAAGTCCCATCTCTGATTGTTCGCACGTTGTCATTCTTTTTTCGGCGGAGCCGAAAGCAGTGCAACGAGGGGGGCCAAAGACGCTCGATTTCCCGACCTGGTGCGAGGTATTCTCCCAGTGAAATGTCGCACCAGCCTGACAACATTTCGGCCGGAACTCAGGTCGTGGCACTCGTAGAGGTCCGCGGAACTGGCCACTCGCTGATTCATCCGAGAGGCGCGGTTGGAGTGGTCACGCGGACGCCAGCCAGCGATGAGGAACGCCATTTTCTGGTGCGGTTTCCGGATGGTTTTGAGGGTTCCCTCACGCGACAGCAATTCGATGTCCTGAAACATTTTAAAGATCGCCTGCCTGCTTCAGAGGG
>DASZMX010000054.1:0-39612 GCA_035551475.1 Verrucomicrobiia bacterium | reverse complement strand
CTGTCAACGACAGCCCCGGGAACCAATTGCCAGGCCTCCGGCTCGCTAATGGCATGGCAAGCCGGCGCCAGGATCAAGGCGACCAATAAAGCGTAAAAGTTAAGGCGCGCGCGTTTCATCAGCGGCGAAGATTGTTGGCCTGGCCCATCATTTCATCCGCGGCTTGCACGGCCTTGGAGTTCACTTCGTAGGCCCGTTGCGCCACGATCATGTTGACCATTTCCTCGACGACCTTGACGTTCGACATTTCGAGGTAGCCTTGCTGCAGGCTGCCGTAGCCGGATTCGGAAGGCGTGCCGGTTTCCGGGGTGCCGGAAGCGGGGGTTTCGATGTAAAGATTGCGGCCGGTGCTTTGCAAGCCGGCGGGGTTGGCAAAACGCGCGATCTGCACCTGGAAGGTTTGCGCGCCGTTCGCGCCCACCGTGGAAACCTGGCCGTTCGGCGCAATGGTGATGGACGTCGTGCCCGCGGCAATGGGCTGAAAACCGCCCAGCACCGTCAAGCCGTCGCTGGTCGTGATACGGCCGTCGCTGGCGGTCTTGAACGCGCCATCGCGGGTGAAGGCCAGCGTTCCGTCCGGCATTTGCACTTGGAAAAATCCATCGCCTTGAATCGCCATGTCGAGGCGCTCGCCCGTCTGGGTCAATTCGCCTTCGGTGAAAATCTTGGCCGTGGCCGTGGCCTGGGCGCCGTGGCCGACTTGCAGGCCGGTGGGCAATTGCGCGTTGTTGCCCTGCTCGGCGCCCGCGGCGCGCGTGGTGTCATAAAGCAAATCCTGGAATTCGATTTTGCTCTTCTTGAAACCCGTCGTGTTGACGTTCGACAAATTGTTGGCAATGACGTCGAGATTGAGCTGCTCGGCTTCCATGCCGGACGCTGAAGAATAAAGGGCGCGAACCATGGCTTAAGTGGGGTTTCCGAGGTCGCTGATGGCGTGGCCCATCCGGTCGTCCTCCATTTGAATGAGTTTTTGATTGGCCTCGTAACCGCGCATCGCGGAAAGGAGGCTGACCATTTGCGTGACAGACGAAACGTTGGAGCCTTCCACGTAGCCTTCGCGCAGGATGGCGGTGGTGCTCTGCTCGTGCAGATCGGGGCTGCCGCTGACAAAATAGCTCCCGCTCACCTGCGTAAGCAGGGCGGTGTTATTGAAGTCCGTCACTTTCAACTTCCCTTTGGTCGTCCCGCCTTGCGTGACTTCGCCCTGGGCGGAAATCGAAACGACGTTGTGATTGGTTTTGTCCAATTGAATGGGGCCGGTCGCGCCCATCACCGGGTAATCTTCCTTGGTGACCAATTCGCCCGAGGCGTTGACGTGAAATTCTCCATCGCGGGTGTAAGCGAGCTGGCCGGTGGGCATTTGCACCGCAAAAAATCCTTTGCCATCGATCGCGACGTCCGTGTTGACGCCGGTGGGTTTGAGGTCGCCGGCTTGAAAGTTTGTGACCGAGGTCGCCTTGGGGATAACGAACGAGCGCGGGCCGCCGTGGCCCTGTTGCGAGCCCGCCGGCATCAAACCCGCCTGCGTGGCCGCCAGCGAAAGTTCCTTCCGCTTGTAGCCGGGCAAGGAACCCGAAGCGAGATTGTCCGCCACCATTTCCTGCCAGCGACTATTAGCGTCGAGGGCAGCGGCAGCTTGGTATAGGCCTACATTCACGCTTCCCTGCTGAGCATCGCTTGTGCCACGGGTGTAATCCCTCGATTGATAACGGCTTACATCGCGTCGAATGGCCTTTGCTGGGAAAATACTGCACGCTAGACGGGGCGAATTTGCCCATTCTCCCGATTGATCGTAGCGCGCTCGGCTTTAAGCCGGTTGGGGAATATCGGCTTGCAACTTTTGGGGTTTGACGGGTTTAATATCTCTGAAGAAATGGCCCAATTCACCTATAAAGCCCGACGCCGGACGGGTGAAGTTGTCACCGGCATTTTGGAAGTGGCGGATCGCGGCGCGGCGCTAATACAGATTGAGCGTTTGGGCCTGTTTCCCATCGCGGTGGATGTTCCGCGCGGGGCGGCGGCGCTCGCGGCGGCTGCGGCCAGTGAACGTCCGGCCGGCGCACGGCGTTCGTTTCAGGATTTGCTGCCGCTGGCCTTGCGCCAATATCTCAAGGCCAAAAAACCGCCCAAACTGCAGGAGTTGGCGACTTTCACCACGCAGTTGGCAAATCTTCTCAAATGCGGCATGCCGCTGACGGTGGCCCTGAACAGCATGAGCCACCTGGAAACCAAGGGGATTCCGGCGGAAGTGAGTTTGCAGCTCAAACAGGACGTGATGGAAGGCAAAGGGCTGTCCGAAGCGATGTCCAAGCAGCCGATTATTTTTTCCAATCTCTACATTAACATGGTGCGCGCCGGCGAGCAGAGCGGCTCGCTGGTGGATGTTCTGCGCCGCATGGCGGAGCACTTCGAGCGCTTCTCGGAAGTGCAGCACAAATTCAAGTCGGCGATGATTTACCCGATCTTCGTGTTGTGCGTGGGCATTGCGATCAGTATTTTCTTCATGACAGTGATGCTGCCGAGCTTTCTCAAGCTCTTCACCGGCCTGGGCAATATCAAGCTGCCGTTGATGACGCGCCTGCTGATTGGCATCAACGAATTCTTCCAGCATTGGTGGTGGGTCATGGCGTTGATCGTGGTGGCGATCGTGATTGTCTTTAACCGCTTCAAAGCCTCGGAGAATGGCAAGATCGCCCTGGACAAGCTCCGCCTCAACGCCCCGGTATTCGGCAAGGTGATGCGGATGCACTTGTTCGGGCAATTTTCCCGCGTGCTCTCCACTTTGCTCCATAACGGCGTGCCGGTCCTCACCGCCCTGGAAATCACCGAGCAAATTCTGCCCAATCGCATCATGAAGGAAGCCATCGCCAAGGCCCGGCAGCAGGTCACCGATGGCAAAACGCTCGCCGAACCGCTGGCGCGCAGCAAACTTTTCCCGCAATTGATGGTGGACCTGATCAAAATCGGCGAAGAAACCGGCGATGTCCCCGGCGCCTTGTCCAACCTCGCGGAAACCTACGAAGGCGAACTCAATCTCGCCTTGAAAGTGATGATGAGCATGATCGAGCCGGTCATGATTTGCGTCATGGCCATTGGTGTCGGCTTTCTGCTCATCAGCGTGTTATCGGCCCTGTTCTCCATCACATCGAGCATCTCGATGCAATGAGCCCGTTCCGTCCATCGCGCGTCCGCTCCACCGCCGCCGCGTTCACGCTGGTCGAAATCATGGTGGTGGTGGCGATTTTAGGTTTGACGCTTACGATGGGCCTGCCGTCATTCGTCAAGGCGCTCAAAAAGGAAGGCATGCGCAAGGCGCAGATGGATCTGCTGGAAGCCTGCCGCACCGCCCGCCGCACCTCCATTCTCACGGCGCAGCCGGTGTATCTCACGTTTCATCCGATCGATGGCACGGTGGAGGTGCCGGGCCAATTCCAGGCGAAATTTCCCGAGGATATTGTCATTGATATTTTAGGGGTGAACTTCGTCCAGCTCGAGCACGCCGATCTCGCGCGGGTCTGCTTCAAACCGAACGGCACGAGCGACGAATTTACGATTGTCATGCACAGCGGCGATGGCGAAACGGTCAAGGTCAGCCTGGAGCCGATCACTGCGCTGGCCCGCCTGGAGCCGATTCGATGAATCTCCAACTGAACATGACCCAGGCGGCGTCCGCGCGCCGGCGTTGCACGCGGGCCTTCACGCTGCTGGAGGTCATGATTGCGATCGCGATTTTTTTCATGGCGATGTTTGCCATTCTTGGCGTGTTCAGCTCCGGCCTGCACGCGGCTTTTCTCCTGCGCAAAGACGGGCCCACCGCGGGGATGATCGCCTCGGAGTTGAGCCTCTCCAACCAGTTTGACGAAGGCCCGCTCTCCGGGACGTTCGGCGACTCCTATCCCAATTACCGCTGGACGGCGGATGTGTCGGAAGCGGCGACGAATGGGCTTTATCGTCTTGACATCAACGTCCTGAACGCCGACGGCAACGTGGCTTCCGCCATGAGCATTCTTCTTTACCGCCCCGAGTCGGGCAACGGCTTGAACAAACTCGGCAAACGCGCCTCGTTCATGAGCGGGCGCCCCAACTAATGCGCATGCGGCGGCAGAGCGCGGCGTTCACGCTGCTGGAGTTGATGGTCGCCATCGGCGTCTTCGCGTTGATCATGATCGGAGTCATCGCGTGCTGGAAATGCATCATTCGCGGCACGGAGGTGGCCGAGCTTTCCGCCGCCGCCTGCCAGCGCGCGCGCATCGGCATGAAGACCATTGAAACCGCCCTTTCCGTCGCCGAGATGTCGCGCGCCAATCTTCGCTATTACGCTTTCCTCAATGACACCAGCGGCAAATTTGCCAGCCTCAGCTTTGCCGGGCGCATGCCGAACACCTTTCCCGGCGCGGGGTATTACGGGGATGAAGTGATGCGCCGGGTCACATTTGACGTCGAAGCCGGCGCCGATGGCGTCAAAAATTTGATGCTCACCCAGACGCCATTGCTGGCCGCCGGGTTTGAAAAGGAGTCGCCTTACCAGATCGTGCTGGCCCGCGACGTCTCGCTGTTCACCCTTGAATTCTGGTCGATCAAGGATGGGGATTGGGAGGAATCGTACGATTTGACCAATCAATTGCCGGCCCTGATCCGCGTCACCTTGGGCGTGGGGCGGGCGGGCGAAAACCCGGACACGCCGTTTGCGCTCATCACGCGCGAAGTGGCGCCGCCCGCCGTCACGTATTGAAAATTAGATTTGACAGTAAGCGGCCCCCTGCCGGCTTCGCCCTCATCCTGGTGATGTGCGTCATTCTCGTCTTGACGGTGATTGTGGCGGGCTTCGCCATGTCCATGAAGACGGAGATGACGCTGGCGCGCAACGCGGATTATGACAATGAGCTGGAGTGGATGGGGCGGAGCGGCATCGAGCTGGCGCGCTATCAATTAGCCAACAAATGTCCGGACGCCAACCAGCGCGGGGTCGATTCGCTCGACCAGGCCTGGGCGGGCGGCAATTCCACCTGCAGCAATGGCGTGGAAAATGTGCCGATGCAATGGGACAGCGGGCGGGGCTCCTTCAAGATCACGATTGTGGACATGGAGCGCAAATGGAACATCAACCGCGTGGCCGACCCGCGCGCCCCGCAAATGGATATTCTTAAGCAGGCCATGCAGGAAGTGGGCGTGACGGACGAGGAAAAAGCCTCGACCATCATTGATTCTATTATTGACTGGATTAGTCCGGCGGAGGACGCCCATTTCAGCGGGGCCAAGAGCGAGTATTACCTTTCGCTCAACCCGCCTTACACCTGCAAGAATGGTTTTGTGGAAGACCTTTCCGAGTTGCTCCTGGTCAAAGGCATGACGCCGGAAATTTTCTGGGGCACCGGCGCCACGAACCATCCTGAGTCCGCCTATCATCAAAGCGGGGGAGCAACCACCGACACCGCCGCCGCGCGCGGTTTTCGCAATGATCATCCCGATGTTTATCCCATCGGCTTTGAAAAACTATTTTCCCCGATGGGCGGGTTGCTCAACATCAACACCGCCCCGCCCGAAACCCTGGCCTTGATCCCGGGCATCGACGAGCCCGCGGCCGAGCGCATCGTGCAACAACGCAGCGAAACGCCCATCACCCGCGGCGAAGCCATCGACGGCCTTCCGCCCGTGGCGGCCGAAGCCATTTGGAAATACGTGGGCGTTTCGAGTTCCGTATTCGAGGTGCATGTGGACGCCGAGATCAACGGTTACAAACGCAAGTTCGGCGGCGTGGTCAACCGCGTGGGCCCCTCGGCCAGCCAGACCAAGTGCATTCGCTTTTATTGGGAGGATTGATCAGGGCGACCGGATGCGGAAGAACCGCTGCGATCCGGTGGGATTGACCGTGGTGTTGAACTGCACGGTGCTCGCGCCACTGGCGTAGTTGGTCGCGACATCCGTCCATGCCGTCAGATTGGTCGAACTTTGCAAAATCCACGACTGCCCGGCCAAGGCCTGGGCCGTGAACGTCACCGCGCTCCCCCCATTGAATTGAAAAACGCCGAAAGTGGGCGGCGGCAGCGCCGCATAATTCGCCACGAGAGAGATGCTATTTGTGGCCATGATGAGAACGGTGGAAGCTGCCGACGCATTGCTCACCGCGGCGCCCGTCCAGCCCGCAAAATAATGGCCGCCCGGAGCCGGATTGGCCGTGACTGGCAGAATCGCCCCCGCGCCGAAACTGCCGGAGCCTGTGCCGTGGCTGACGCTCAGCGTGTAGGCATTGGCCGCGTTGGTGCGCCAGTAACGCAATAGTTGACGCAAGGCCAGCGGCGCATTGGTCGGCGGCGGCCGGCCCGCCTGGTCGCGATCGTTGATGCCATGACAATTCGCGCAGGTCCGCACTTCGCCGGCGCGGAAGGTGATCCAATACCGTTCCTTCACGATGCTTTCATTGGTGACGCCCGTGAATTGCCACGTCAACGCGCGTCCCGCCGGCACGATGGTCGCCTGCGAGCCGTCCGGCATGATTTGGGTTCCGCCCGTGGGCGCGTTCGCCAGGGCGCTGGCGTAGTTGAAGCTGGCGGTGGCCTGGAGCGGCGTCGCCAAAACGCGGCGGCCCGGCTGCACGCTGCCGGCGCCGAATGTGTAACCGCGCAAATAATCCGCCTCGAGAAATTGCAGATGCGTGATGTCGTAGATTTTGCCGTTATTCGTCCCCAGCGTTTGCACGCCGCCGGGCACTTGCAGGTTGTAAGGTTGTTGCTTGTCCGCGGCATCGCGCGCCGTGACGTTGCGGCTCACCACGAGCGCGAGGCCGCGTTGCGCCAAATCCGCCTGGAACGTCGGGAGGTCGATCCCTTCGTCGCTGAACACCTGCTGTTCAATGGGAGCGACCGGCGTGTGCACGGGCGCCGGCATGGGCCGCGCCCGAATTTCCACCGGCTGCAATTCCCATAACGGCCCCGCGTTGGTGACAAGCGTGGCGCCATCCCAATACACCGCCACGTTGGTCAAGCCGCCGGTTAACGCCTGGTTCGTCGTCCAGGAGGAGCCGAGGTTCTGCAGCGTCATCAGCCGGAAATGATACATGGAAGTTGGCAGCGAAGCCGTGCCCAGGTTTGTGTCAAAACCAAAATTGACTGCGCGGGGCGTGGAGGAAAACGCCGCAATCAATGAGCCATCCGACATCGGCAGCGGATTGCGGAAAACTCCCAACGCATTGGGCCCCGCCGAGCCCGCCTTGGGCGTGACGTAACCGATGACCATGCCGGTCGGATTGAGCGTGGGCGGCCCGGTCAGAGTCACAATTTGCCCCGCGGCGTGGGTGCCGCCAAAAATCGAGACGTCCTGCGCATCCACGCCGAAGTATGTGCCCGGCTGTTTTGGATCCTCGGTGATCTGCAAAAAACCAAGGAGCGTGTTCGTGTTGGCGCTCTCAATGCCGGAGGCTGCGCGCACCAAGTAGTTGGTTGCGGTGATAAGATTGGGATCATTCGGAAAGGAGGGCGTCAGCACGGCCACTAATTCGTGGCGTCCCACATGATTTAACACTTCCTCATTGCCGCCGTCCGGATCCAGGGCCCAGGGGAAAAAGAAATTGAAATTGTTCGCGTTGACGCCGAGTTGCGCCGCGTAGGCGGTGTCGAAATCGTCCGGTTCGGGAAAGGTTTCGGTGAGATTGGTGGACTGCGTGGGGCTGTTCAACGCTTCGCTGAAATAATTAAACGAGCCATTGGTCGTCGTTCCCAACCGGTCGTTCGCCGCGGCGCCGTCCTGGATCAGGTGGTCCCAGCGGGTGACAATCATGCGCCCGAAACTGTCAATAAAAGGATTAAAGGCGCCGCTGGGCAGATGCTCAAGCAGTTTCAGGTCGCCCGAAACCGGGTCGAGGCTGTAGGTGCCTGTGACGGTCGGCGCGCTTTTGTACTCATCCCGTTGCGGGTAAAGCCACGGCTGGTTGTTAAAGGGGCGATCACTCGTGAACAGCACCCGGCCGCCCAATCCGTAGGAAGGATTGACGTTATTGTAATTGGCGGGCTGATGGGGCAGGCGCACGAAGCCGGGGACGGTGTTGGTTGCAGCGACGACCGCTGCCAGATTCGTCAGTTCATAAATTTGCCAGACATACGGCGCGGGATCCGTGGCATTGGTGGGCGCTCCGACCACCATGCTGATCAGCGCCTTGCCGCCGCTCCAGTCAATCGCGGGATCGCGCACCGCGATGCCGCCGCCGGCCTGCACGCCGGCGGCGCCGAAGCCCGCCCGCCGTGTCAAATTAACAACCCCGCCGTTGGTCGTCATGAGCCAAAGATCGCCGCCGCGCGCGGCGTGCGCGGTGTCCGGCAGGTGGTTGCCGAAGAGCGAAACCACGGAAAGAAACGTGTTGGTGGGAGAACTATTCAACTCGCGGGCAATCGGCGGCTGCGTGACAAATAACAGGGGATTGGCCAGCGCGGTGGCCGCGGACGCCGGAAGAGCCTGCGCCCCAAAGGCCAAGGCCAGGAGCAGGGGAAGAGACGCCGATGGGGCGGCGGACGCTTGGTTTTTGGTCATGCGGCTGCAAGGGGCAAGTTCCGGGCCATTCTTATGACAAACCTCCGCGCGGAGGCGTTTTCCCTCGACAGCTTGCGCGCGTTCCATAAACTGCTGTCGTCCTGCATGGTGGGACAAATGCCAAAAATAATTGTGAGTAGCGACACAACATTTATCCGGGAGGCGGAAGCCAAATACCGTGGCATTTTCGAGAACGCCATCGAGGGCATTTACCAAAGCACGCCGGACGGCCGTTATCTGATGGTCAATCCGGCCCTGGCGCGCATGTACGGCTACGAGGATCCCGATGCCATGCTGCGCAGCGTCTCGGACATTCAAAACCAGATCTACGTCGATCCCGGGTTTCGCGAGCGGTTTCGCCAGGAAATTGAAAGCGCCGGCGTGGTGCGCGGCCTGGAGTACCAGGTGCGTCGGCGCGACGGCAGCATCATGTGGATTTCCGAATCCGCTCGATCGGTTCCCGGGGCCGACGGGACGGCGCCTTATTACGAGGGTTTTATTGAGGACATCACCGCGCGAAAAGAAGCGGAAGCGGAAAAAGCGCGCCTCGAAAAACAGGCGTTGCATCTGCAGAAAATGGACGCCATCGGCACGCTGGCGGGCGGCATGGCTCATGATTTTAACAATGTGCTGTGCGCCATTCTTGGCTACACGGAGCTGGCCTTGCTCGATCCGCAGATCAAAGGCGCGTCGCACGAAAACCTGGAGCTGGCGTTGCGTTCGGCGGAGCGCGCCAGCGATTTGGTCAAACGAATTCTGACCTTTGCGCGCCCGACCGATGGCGCCCGGCATCCGCTGCGCATCACGCCCATTCTCAAGGAAGCCGTCAAGCTGCTCCAGGCGACTTTGCCGTCGTCCGTCGAGATTCACCTTGCCACTCAGACCGAGGAGGATGTGATCGTCGCGGATCCGACGGAACTGCACCAGATCGTCATGAATCTTGGGGTCAATGCCAAGCACGCGCTGAGCGAGAAGGGCGGACGCCTCACTTTTGGCCTCGACCTGGCCAGCGTGAACGCCGTCACCGCCGGCAAACGGAATGTCGCGCCCGGGGAATTTGTGCATTTGACAGTGAGCGACAACGGCTGCGGCATGTCCCGCGAGGTTTTGGAGCGCATTTTTGATCCCTTCTTCACCACCAAGCCAGCGGGGCGCGGCACGGGGTTGGGGCTGACCTTTGTCAATAAGATGGTCGGCCACAGTGGCGGCTTCGTCGAAGTGCAAAGCGAGCCGGGGCAGGGAACGGCGTTTCATATTTACTGGCCCAAATCATCCGCGCCGCCGGCGCCGTTGCGCGGGGAAAAGAACCAGGCCATTTCCGGGCGGCGCGAGCATATCCTGGTGGTGGATGATGAAGTTTTGATTTTGAGCATGATGCAGCAACGGCTGCGCAAAATGAATTACCGGGTCATCACGCGCGCCGACAGTGTGAGCGCGCTGGAAACGCTCCGCGCCGAGCCGGACAAATTTCGCCTCGTCATCACCGACCACACCATGCCGGCTTTGCAAGGCGCGGAGCTGGCGGAAATCATTGGCGAAATCCGGGCCGACCTGCCGGTGATCCTGATGACGGGCCTCAATGCGCCCCCGGATTTGTCGCGCTCGAAATTTGCGCCGAGAAGGCGCGTTATTTCCAAGCCCCTCGATTTCGTGCAGCTATCCCATCGGCTCCGCGAACTTCTTGACTGACATCGCGGCGGCGCCACGCTAGTTTTTCGGCATGAAATCCAATCTATTTTCGTGGCCGCGCTTTTTCCTGGCCGGAGCCTTGGCTGTTTCCGCCCTGGGTCAGACGGCGCCGGATGTTTCGAAATTTCCCGATCCCGCCACCTTGCCCGGCAAAGGGCCCACCAACGTGTGGGGCGGTTTGGCAAAAGTGTGGGCGCAGCGCCATGAGCAATGGGCCAGCCATGTGGTGGCGGATCATGGGGCCGTCGTGTTCCTGGGCGATTCCATCACGCAAGGCTGGAATTCACTGAGCAACGATTTTCCGAATCTCAAAGTGGCCAATCGCGGCATTGGCGGCGACACCACACGCGGCGTGCTTTACCGCTTGAAATCCGACGTCCTCGATCTCGATCCGGAGGCGATTGTCCTCTTGATCGGCACCAATGACGTCGGCAACGGCGCCGACCCGGATGACGTGTGCGCGAACATCAAAGAAATTCTCGCGCGCATCAAGGCCTTCAACCCCCATGTGCCGGTGATTGTGTGCAAGGTCATGCCGCGCAGCGACGGGCATGTGAAACGCGCCGACAAAATTCAAAAGCTCAACGCCGAGGTCGCCGACAGCATCAAAGGCGACCCGGAGTTCACGAGTTGCGACACGTGGAGCATTTACGCCGACGCGGACGGCAATTGCCCGCGCTCGGAGTTTCCTGATTTGCTCCACCCCAATGCGGTGGGCTACGCCAAGTTCAAAGCGGCGCTGGATCCGATCATCGCGCAACTCAAACTGGCGCGGAATTAAGGCTGCTCTTCGTCCTGGATTTCGCGAATCCAGATGTTGCGATAGCGCACCTTATTATGATGGTCTTGCAAGGCAAGCGGGCCGCGCTCCGGCTCCTTGCCGGTGTACTTCGAGAGCGTGCGGTGGCCGGTGGGCCCGAGAATGGGCTGGTGATTTTGCACCACAATCCCGTTATGAATCACGGTGACGCGGGCGGGGCGGGTTAATTTTTTATCGCCATCAAAGCGCGGGCCTTCAAACACGATGTCGTAGGTCTGCCATTCACCGGGCTTGCGGCAGGCGTTGATCAGCGGCGTGGATTGCCCGTAAATGGACGCCGTCTGGCCATCGGAATAAGTGGGATTATCGTAACAGTCGAGGACTTGAATCTCGTAAATGCCGTGGAGGAAGACGCCGCTGTTGCCGCGTTCCTGGCTGTTGCCGTGCACTTCCTCGGGTTCGGCGAATTCCAAGTGAAGTTGGAAATCGCCAAATTTATCCTTGGTGGTGATTTGGCCTGTGCCAGGGGCGACTTCCATATAGCCGTTCTCAACTTTCCAGCGCGCCTCGCCTTTTTCGCCGGACCATTTGGACAAATCTGTGCCGTCGAACAACACAGTCGCGTCGGACGGCGCGCCGGCGCCATCGCTGAAAGTTTTGCCTGGCGTGACGACCGGCGGCGCGGGCCGCGCGGGATCGTGCACGTGCCATTTTCCTGAAGGCAGCATCGGAGTGTCCGTGTAGCCGTTGGTGTTTTCCGCCTGAGCCGGTGACACCATCCCCGCCAAAGCGGAGGCGGCGACGATGGTAAGAGCTAATATTTTCGTGCGCATAAAGTTCAATTCAACAGACGAACGCCCAAAACTCAATCTTCAAAATACATGATGTCGGCTGCCCTTTAATGCCGGGCCGCCGGTTCGTATTCGTTGCGGGTGGTTTCAAGGCGCAAAAAATCCGCATACGCGCCCCGCACCCCGGTTTCCAAATCGATTTTCGGCTTCCAGCCCAGCGCAAAAATGCGGGAGCTATCCATCAGCTTGCGCGGCGTGCCGTCGGGCTTGGACGTGTCCCACACGATTTCGCCCTCGAAGCCCACGACGCGCCGCACCAATTGCGCCAGTTCCTTGATGGTCAAATCGGTGCCAAATCCGACGTTGATGAATTGTTCCTCGCTATAATTGCGCATCAGAAACACACACGCCGCCGCCAGGTCGTCCGCATGCAAAAATTCCCGAAACGGCGCGCCCGTGCCCCAGCAGACGACGTTTTTGGCGCCGGCGGTCTTAGCCTCGTGAAATTTGCGGATTAACGCCGGCAGCACATGCGACGCTTGTAAATCATAATTATCATTCGGCCCGTAAAGATTGGTCGGCATTGCGCTGATAAAATCGCATTGATATTGGCGGCGCAGCGCCTGGCACAATTTAATCCCGGCGATTTTTGCAATCGCGTACCATTCGTTGGTGGGCTCGAGCGGGCCGGTCAGGAGATGCTCCTCCTTGAGCGGTTGCGGCGCCATTTTCGGGTAAATGCAGGAGCTGCCCAGGAACAGCAGTTTTTTCACGCCTTGCAGGTGCGCGTGGTGCAGCAGGTGATTTTGGATCGCCAGATTTTCCCAGAGAAAATCCGCCGGATGAGCGCTGTTGGCGAGAATGCCCCCAACGCGCGCCGCGGCGACGATGACGTATTCGGGCCGGGTCTCCGCAAAAAATTTCTTCACTTCGCCGCCGTCCAGAAGATCGAGTTCCGCGCGGCTGCGGCCAATCAGGTTGGTGTAACCCTGGCGCGTGAGTTCCCGCCAAATGGCGCTGCCCACCATTCCCCGATGCCCTGCAACATAGATTGACGCGTCCAGCTTCATGAAAGGTCATGGTTAAGCCAGCGCACGCGAAAAACCGAGCAAAAACACTTCCATCCTTGCCAAGGCGCGGGCCGCTGGTTTTAATTTCGGCGTGTTGCATCAACAGACTCTGCGACAATCCGCCAGTTTTTCGGGGGTGGGACTTCATAGCGGCAATCGGGTCAACATGACTTTTTTGCCGGCGCCGCCCAATTCGGGGATTCGCTTTCGACGCGTGGACCTGGAAGGCAAGCCCGAGATCGAGGCGCGTGTGGATTACGTCACGGCCACCAACCGCAATACTTCGCTGGCGAAAGGGAACGCCAAAATCCACACCGTCGAGCATGTGTTGGCGGCGTTTGCGGGGCGCGGCATTGACAATGCCATCGTCGAGCTGGATTCCAATGAGCCGCCGATTGCCGACGGCAGCGCGCGCCAATACGTCAAGATGATTGAAACCGCGGGCGTCGCCGCGCAGGACGAGCCGCGCGAAGTCCACGCCATTCATACGCCGATCACGTTGCAAAATGGCGAAACCACCATTTCCATTTTTCCGCACGAAACTTTTAAAATCACCTGCACCAGCGCGGATGCCAAAGGCCGTTTCACCCAGTTTTTCAGCGTGGAAATTTCGCCGGAGGTGTGGGAGCGCGATCTCGCCCATGCCCGCACATTCTGTTTTTTTGAGGAAATCGAATTCCTGATCAAGACGGGCTTGATCAAAGGCGGCAGCCTGGAAAATGCGGTCGTGATTCGCGACGACGCGATCCTGACCACCGAGCCGCTGCGTTACGAGAACGAATTTGTCCGCCACAAGATCCTCGATATTATCGGCGACCTTTCGCTGGTGGGCGGCCCTATCGCGGGCCATGTGGTCGCGGTGAAACCGGGCCACGCCTCCAATTGCGAACTGGCGCGGCAGATTGTGGCGCAGATTCGCAAGCCGTTGGAAGCCGCCCAGACCTTTGCGCCGCCGCCCCCGCCCGCCCCGGTGGCCAATTCCGAGAGCGAAGGCCCCGGGCCGTTGCGCGACGGAGAAGTGCTGGACACCGCGCGGCTGATGAAAGTCCTGCCGCACCGCTATCCCTTTCTCATGGTGGACAAGATCACCAAGATCGAAGGCAACAAAGTTACTGGTGTCAAGAATGTCACGGTCAACGAACCGTATTTTCAGGGGCACTTTCCGAATCACCCGGTGATGCCGGGCGTGCTGCAATTGGAGGCCATCGCGCAGGTGGCGGGCGTGATGATGCTCCGGCAGGCGGACAACGTCGGCAAACTGGCTTATTTTATGTCCGCCGAAAGCGTGCGCTGGCGCAAGCCTGTCCGCCCCGGCGACACCCTGGTGATTGAAGTGGAGCTCACACGCTCGCGCGGCAAAATCGGCAAAGCCAAAGGGGTTTGCTCTGTGGACGGCGAGACGGTCAGCGAAGCCGAAGTGACCTTCATGCTTTTTGAAAGGTCTTGATGACGCCAACGCAAGCCGTGATTCATCCCCGCGCGCAGATTGGCCGCAATTGTGTCATCGGGCCATTTTGTGTGATTGGCGAAAACGTCGTGCTCGGCGACGGTTGCCGGCTGCATTCACACGTGGTCATTGACGGCCATACCACGCTCGGAAATGACAACGAGATTTTTCCCTTCGCCAGCATTGGCCTGAAAACGCAGGACTTGAAATGGAAGGGCGGCATCACGCGCACCGCAATCGGCCATCGCAATACATTCCGCGAATACGTGACCATCCATAGCGCCACCAGCGACGGCGAAACCACCGTGGTCGGATCTGACAATCATATTTTGGCGTATTGCCATCTGGCCCACAACGTCCAGGTGGGGAATCACGTCATCATGTCCAACGTCGCCACGCTCGCGGGCCATGTCACCGTCGAAGATCGCGCCGTGATTGGCGGCCTCGCGGCCGTGCATCAATTCTGCCGCATTGGCGCGATGTCCATTATCGGCGGCTGCTCCAAAGTCGTGCAGGACGTGCCGCCCTACATGATGGCGGACGGCAATCCCGCGCATGTCCGCACCATCAATAAAGTGGGTTTGGAGCGCAACGGTTTGGCGCCGGAGGCCCAGGAATCCTTGCGCAAAGCTTATAAGATTCTGTTCCGCGAACGCCTCACCATTCCCAACGCCCTGGCAAAAATTGAGGCGGAACTGCCTCCCGCGGCGGAACTAAAGCATTTGGTCACCTTCGTCCGGGCCAGCGAGCGCGGTATCAGTCGTGGCCGCGAAAAAAGCCCGGCCTAACCAAGGCCAGCACGAATCCGTTTTCCAGTTTTTCCGCGTGGCCGGTGGCGCAACGCGAATTGCATGAAGGCGCGCGGCGCCCGGCGCTTTTTCGCTTGCGCTTGGCCAGCGCCCTGGCGGGCGCGGCGCTGGTCTATTACACCGTTAACGGCGCGTCGGGCAGTATGGGTCAAACGGGGTTGCGCCTGTTCGTGGGGCTGCACGGCTTAATACTGGCCCTCATTTGCGTCGTCGTCCCCGGCCTTGCCTCTGGCAGCATTGCACGGGAACGGCGCGAGGGCACGTTGGGGCTTCTCTTCTTGACGCCACTGACGGCGGTCGGAATTGTGCTCGCCAAAAGCGCCGCCCGCGCGTTGCAAGCTCTGACCATTTGGCTGGCGCTGCTGCCGGTTCTCACCATTCCCGTTTTGACCGGCGGCGTGAGCGGAAGCAACGCGTTGAGCGCGGTCGCGATCGAATTCTGCGTGGGGATTATTTGTCTGGCGGGAGGCCTGGCGGCTTCCGCACTCGGACGCACAGAAGGCGCCGCTTTCTTCCTCGCCTACACGCTGGCGGGCGTGCCGCTGCTGGTCGCTGCGGTGATTCTGGGGAATTTTTCAGTATTGCTGATGGGGCCCGGCATCTGGTCATCTCCCCCGACGTATCAGGATCTGGCGGCGCTTGGATGGAATTTGGCCGCCCGCGATTGGTCTGAACTCTTCCTCCAGCCCACAGCGACTCACATCTTTATTCTGATGATGGCGCAAGGAATAAGCATTTCCCTCTTATTCCTATTTTTTGCGATGGCCTTCGGCGCTTGGGTCATACGGCGATCTTGGAAAGATAAAATTTCCCATGCGCGTGGCGGAGGCTGGACGAGCAAATTCTACATGCGTCTTTTCGCCCGCTGGTTTGGACGGCACTCGCGCCGCGCATTGGACCGAAATCCAATCGCGTGGCTGCAGATGTATTCGTGGAGGGCGCGCGCCGTCAAATGGGGACTGTGCGGAGGTTTTGTTTTAGCGGAAGCTTTCGTGTTGGCCTGGTACGGGTTGAATGGCGGGCCTTTTGCTTATGATAGCGCCGGCCGGGGCCGGGACACGGTTCTTTTTTCGCAAACCGGTCTTGCTGGGATCTTGGCGGCAGCGATCACTTATGCCGCAGCGGGCGGTTTTCTCTCGGATAAAAAAAGCGGCGCTCTGGAAGTGCTGCTCGTTACACCAATTTCTATCACGAAAATAATTGGTGGCCGTTTGTGGGGTCTTTGGAATCAGTTCCTGCCGGCGGCCGTCGCGCTGTTTACCTACAATCTCGCCATCCAAGGTCTGGGAGGCTTTCAGGATTTGGATCGCGGATATGGCGGCGTTTTTGGTGGGAGCTGGTGGCTGGAAAATATTCGGCCGGTTGTTTTGGCGGCCAATGTGTTTATCGCTCTTCCGGTCGTCTCCACCTATGCGGCCCTTCGCATCAAAAATGCACAGGTTGCCGCCATTCTGACTTGGTTGGGATTTTTCCTGCCTTGGATCACCTCGGAAATGGTGATGAAGGTCATCAATTCGTTCGTGGAGTACGAGATGCAATCGTATGTTTCCTGCCTTGTAATTTCTGCCTGCAACGTCTGTTACACGGCGCTGGTATTTTTCCTTCTGCGCCGCGGTTTGGCGCGGCGCAGGCACGCGTTTTGATAGCTATTTGGCGAATTCGACGCAGCGGGTTTCGCGGACAATGGTCACCCGGATTTGGCCGGGATATTGCAGCTCGTCCTCGACTTTGCGGGCGATGTTGCGCGCGAGGAGGTAGGCCTGGTCATCGGTGACGGCGGCGGGTTGCACCATCACGCGCAATTCGCGGCCCGCTTGTAAAGCATAACATTTTTCCACGCCGGGGAAGCCCATGCCGATGCGCTCCAATTCCTCCACGCGCTTGAGGTAGGTCACCACCGTCTCGGAGCGCGCGCCGGGGCGGGAGGCGCTGATGGCGTCGGCGGCGCTGACGAGCGGGCCGAGCGGGCCGGTGGCCGGGACCTCGCCGTGATGCGAGGCGACAGCGTTGACGACGGCTTCGGATTCGCCGTAGCGGCGGATGAAATCGGCGCCAACGATGGCGTGGGCGCCTTCCACTTCGTGATTGAGCGCTTTGCCGATGTCGTGGAGCAACCCGGCGCGTTTGGCGGCGACGATATCGAGGCGCAGTTCGGCGGCCATCAAGGCCATCAACTCGGCCACCTCGACGGAATGCTGCAAAATATTCTGCGCGAAACTGTGGCGAAAATGGAGGCGGCCCAGCACCTTGATCAATTCGGAGTGCATGGGGGCCAGGCCCAATTTGTTGACAGCCGCTTCGCCCGTGCGCAGGATCATGGATTCGGTCTCCTCGGAAACCTTGCCTACGACTTCCTCGATGCGCGCGGGGTGAATGCGGCCGTCTAGGATCAACCGCTCCATCGCTTCGCGCGCGATTTCCCGGCGCACCGGGTCGAAGCCGGACAGCACGACCGCGCCGGGCGTGTCGTCGATCAGCACGGTGACGCCGGTGGCGGCTTCAAAGGCGCGAATATTGCGGCCCTCGCGCCCGATAATGCGGCCCTTCATTTCGTCGCCTTTAATATTGACAGTGGCGGTGGACGTTTCGAACGTGTGATGGCCGGCGTGGCGTTGAATGGCCAGCGTGACGATGCGGCGGGCCTGATCTTCGGCCTGCGCCTTGGCGCTTTCCATGATGTGCTGGGAAAGTTGCGCCGCGTCGCGCGTGGATTCCTGCTGGATTTCCTTGAGGAAGGCGGCGCGGGTTTCGGCCTCGCTCAGGCCGGCGGCATGGGCCAGTTGGGCGCGGCGTTGCGCCACCAAATCCTCGGCCTGCGCGCGCACCTGCGCAACTTCCGCGCGTTGCACATGCAATTCCTCCTTGTCCTCGCGCAGCAGTTTCTCCTCTTTCACGAGATGCTCCAACTGGCGATTGACCAATTCTTCGCGAGTGATAAGGCGCTGTTCGACGACCGCCAATTCCTTTTGGCGCGCGGTGGCGGCTTGCTCGGCTTCAGCGCGGGCTTTTTGGGCGTCTTCATTGGCCTTGAGGCGGGCTTCGCGGAGGAGGGCATCGGCGTCGCGCCGCGCGTCTTCGCGCAGCCCCTGGATTTCCCGGGCCACGCCGCCGCGCAGGGCGCGCTCCCGCCAGAGGCGCGCCGCATAACCCGCCAAAAGCCCGGCGACCAGACAGATAACCCCGGCTGTGAGTGGATTCATGATGCGTGTGAGGGCGCCAGCTCGCGCCAGCGTGTCGGCGTCAATAAACAATTCATGCGAATGTCATGCGGTTCCGCCGGGATGCGTTCCACCACCTGGAGATCGAACGCCACGCCGCACTTGATCGCGGCGGTTTGGGCGAGCAAACGGTCGTAGAATCCCTGTCCACGGCCCAAACGGTGACCCGTCTCGTCGAAGCCTACACCGGGCGTGAGCGCCAAGTCCAGCCGGTTTAGCGGCAGACGGGCGCAGCCGGGCTTGGGCTCGGCAATGCCGAAACGCCCCGGCGCGCAATCGTCCGTGAGATGAGTGATCACAAACGCCTCGTAGAGCCCGGTGGCGGCGACATAGCCGGGCAGGGCGGCGGTTTTGCCGGTGGCCAGCGCCTCGGCCAGGAGCGGGGCCAGGTCAAGTTCGCTTGACAGCGGCGCGTAAAAAAGAATGCAACCCGCCGCGCGCCAGAGCGGTTGGGCGCGCAGCTGGTCGCACGCCGCCAGGGAGCCGAAACGCCGCTCTTCGCTTGTCAAAGCTTTCAGCCGCGCGCGGAGGTCGAGCCGCAGCGCTTTTTTCTGGCCGGCCAGGTCGGAAGTCATTCAGGTTTAGGTTTGACGCGCAGGGCCTCGATCTGTTCCCGCCATTTTTCGAGGCGATCCTTGATCTTCTTTTCCGTGCCCTGTTCGGTGGGCTCGTAATAGCGGCGCGCCGCCCCGAGATAATCCTGCGCGACGAAATGCCCGGCGAAATCATGGGCATATTGGTAGCCCTTGCCATGCCCCAGGGTTTCCGCGCCCTTGTAATGCGCGTCGCGGAGCGCCTCGGGCACCGGCAGCGTGCGCCCGGAACGCACGTCCTTCAGCGCGGCGTCAATCGCGGTGATGGCGGTGTTGCTTTTGTGCGCAGTGGCGATGTAAATGACCGCCTCGGCAATGGGAATGCGCGCCTCCGGCCAGCCGACAAATTCCGCGGCCTGATGCGCTGCGGTGGAAAGCAAGAGCGCCATGGGATCAGCCAGCCCCACGTCTTCCGCCGCGCAAATCATGATGCGGCGTGTGATGAAGCGCGGGTCTTCCCCGGCATGAATCATTTTGGCCAGCCAGTAGAGCGCCGCATCCACGTCGGCGCCGCGCATCGACTTGATGAACGCGGAAATGGTGTCGTAATGCGCGTCCTCGTCGCCGTCATACACGACCGCTTTTTTTTGGATGCATTGTTCGGCCACGGCTAAGTCAATATGAATAATTCCGTCGGCTCCGGGCTCCGTGGTGAGGGCCGCGATCTCGAGGGAATTGAGCGCCTTGCGGGCATCGCCGTCCGCCACGCGGGCCAGGTGGCGCAAGGCCTCGTCCGTCGCCGCGATGCGCAGATGACCCAGGCCGCGCTCGGCATCGGCGAGAGCGCGCTGGAGCAGGGGCAACAAATCGGATTCCTGCAACGCCTGCAATTCGAACACCTGCGAGCGTGACACCAGCGGGGAATTGACAAAGAAAAACGGGTTATGCGTCGTGGCGCCGATGAGCCGCACGGCGCCGCTTTCCACGTCGGGCAGCAGGATGTCCTGCTGCGCCTTGTTAAAGCGGTGAATTTCGTCAATAAAAAGAATGGTGGAGCGCCCCGTGTTTTCCAGCCGGTTGGAAGCCGCGGCGAGCACGCGCCGCATGTCCGCGACATTCGATTCCACGCCGCTCAGGCGCTCGAATTTGCTGCGCGTTTGACGGGCGATAATTTGCGCGAGGGACGTTTTGCCGGTGCCGGGCGGGCCGTAAAAAATGAGCGACTGAATCCGGTCGGCCTCGATGGCGCGGCGCAGCAATTGTCCACGCGCCAAAATATGCTGCTGTCCCACAAATTCGTCCAGGCTCCGTGGGCGCATGCGCGCGGCCAACGGCTGGGCGGACGGCAGGGCTTCGTCCGGCTTTTCCGTCTCGGGCAGGGTGTCGTTGGGCCGTGTGGAAAAAAGGTCATTTCCAGTCACGCGAGCAGCATACGCGAAGGCGGCGCGGTTGTCAGGCGGTTAAAAAGGAATTCGGGTGGAATTTGGCGGAGATGTCGGTATAGTCAGGCCTCTAACAATGAGGACTATACCGCTGCCGCTGCTCACGCTCGCTCTGGCGTTTCTAATCGGGACCTCCCCGGCGGGCGCGGAGCCGACGAATCTTTTCCATTTCAAGCTGCCGCATGCCCGCGCGTTTCGCCTGCAGGAGACCAATGGCCCGTGGCTGCGCGCGTGGCCGGAAGGTGAAGGAACCAACTGGGTGGAATTTGGCGCCCGGCTCGTGCTGCAAGTGGAGGCGGGCGCCGATGCGGCGCGGCTGGCGGGCGGGTTGCCGGTGGTGCGCCGGGTGAATGAGGGCATTTACATACTTGACGCTGGCACGGCGGCGAATGCCGCGCGCCTGGCGCAACGGCTCGCGGCGGAGCCCGGCGTGGCGGCTTGCTACCCGGTGATGCGGCGGCCGCACATGTTGCAGGGTCCGTATGCGCCGTATCCGACGGACAAGGCATTCTTTCAGTTGTGGCCGCTGGAAAACCGCAACGCGGATGGCTCGCACGCGGGTCCCGATCTTAATGTGCGCGCCGCGTGGCCTTACACGCACGGCGAAGGCGTCACCGTGGCGGTGGATGACGTGGGCGTGGAATTGGCGCACCCGGAATTATCCAACAACGCGGCGGGCGCGCCGCATCACAACTTTGTCCTGGGCACGACCAATGGCAATCCGGTCAATCGCACCGCCGGCGGCGCGCACGGGACAGAGATAGCCGGTTTGCTTGACGCCAGCCTTGATGACTTCCGCATGGTCGGCGTGGCTCCCAAAGCGCGCCTCGCCAGCGAAGTTATTTTTGACTCCAATCTGACGCTGGCCGCCGATGACCAACTGATGGACGCCTATGAATTTGCCTCCAATGAAGTGGCGATTCAAAACCATAGCTGGGGCGCGGCGGCCACGGTGGCGGCGCAGGTGGGGCCGACCGCCTTGGAGCAAGCGGGCATTTCCAACGCCTTGGCTTATGGCCGTCACGGGTTGGGCACGATCATGGTGCGGGCGGCGGGGAATGGCCGCGGCATTCAACAAGACGCCAATGACAGCGGTTGGGCGTCTGATCCGCGCGCGATCGCGGTGGCCTCCCTGGCGTCGAACGGACGGGTGGCCAGCTACAGCGATCCAGGCGCGTGCCTCCTGCTCGCAGCTCCGAGCGGCGATCCCCCCAATGGCTTCAATCCGCTTTTTACGACCGATCTCCTGGGCACGGACGGCGCGAATACCTTGAACTTTTTCCCGCCCAACCAGGACTTGAACAATTATGTCTTCAGCACGCTGGGATTTTCCGGGACGTCGGCGTCCGCCCCGCAAATCAGCGGCGTGGCCGCGCTCATGCTTTCTGTCAATACGAACCTTACCTGGCGCGATGTCCAGCAAATCCTGCTCCTCTCCTCGCGCCAGTTTGATTTTGCCGACCCGGCGCTCTCCACCAATGGCGCCGGTTTCGCCGTGAGCGATAATCTGGGCTACGGCGTCCCGGATGCCGGCATTGCCGTGTCCCTGGCGCGGCTTTGGACGAATGTTCCCGCCGCTGTCAACGTCACGCTGACTTCCACCGCCGAGCAGGACATCCCTGCTTCCGGCTTGAATGTCGTGTTGACCGATGGCGCCGGGCTGGCGCTCAACTCAGCCATAGCGGCGCCTGATTTGGGCGCGCATGCCGACCGGCCCACGGCGCTGCTGCCGCTGGTGGACGTGGGGCTGGCGACCAATGCGATTGGCTTCAGCCTGACCAATCGCGGGGCCTTGATTGAGCGCGGTGTCAACAACTACATCGACAAGATTAATTTTGTCCGCCAGGCGGGCGCCGCTTTTGCGGTCATCTATAATTATCCGCTCGCGGCTGGGCAAACGGGCGCCCCGGGAGGCGACGATTTGCTGGTGATGGGCGGAACGGATTTCGCCCCGATCCCGGCGGTGTTCATTGGCAACACCGATGGCGAAAACCTAAAGTCTTTGCAAAGTCTTTTTCCCACGGCCACCGCGCAGATCAAGCTGGCTTCGGCCACGTATTCTTTCGCGGTCACCAACACGCTGCTCTGCGAGCATGTGGCGGTGCGGATTTTGGCCGACAATCAAATTAGAGGCAACCTGCGCATCACGCTCACGTCACCCTCCGGGACCATCAGCGTGCTGGGCCGGTATAATAGCGATGTTACTCCCGGGCCAACCGATTGGACTTATTATACCACGCATTGTTTTTATGAAAACAGCGCGGGCACGTGGACGGTCAACGTCACGGACGAGGGCGAGGGAAATTTCGGGCAAATCAACCAGGTCAGCTTAACCATTTCGGGAACCCCGGCGCCGAATGGGTCGCCGCGTTCACGGCAGCAGATTCTCGACAGCTACCTTTTGCCCAACCCGCAGGCGCCGGTGCAACCGGATTTTTCGCCGTGGATCGGAAGCCTGGGGCGGGTGAGTTGGACGGCGCAAGCCGGAGCGCCTTATGAAGTCTTCGCCGGAACGAATCCCGCGGCGCTGAACCTGGTGACGAACATCACAGGAGTTTTTCCGGTGACGGAATGGTTTCCCAACACCCAGCCGCCGGCGCAATTCTTTGCAGTCAAGAAGGCGCCGTAAGGCGGTTCAGGAAACGTCGATTGGATCGCCGAGCAGGCGCTGAATTTCGGCGACGATCTCGGCGAGCGAAGCGGTTTTATCCAGGTAGGAGGCAACTGTTTTGAGAATGGTTTCGCGCACGACCTGTTTGTCAAACACCGCGCCCGTCAAAAGCAAAATCGGAATGTCGGGCGTGAGCTTCTTGATTTCCTGAATCATGATGAAGCCGTCGCCTTCCTCGATTTGGAAATCCATGATCACCAATTGCGGCGGATCTTCTTTAATGATGCGTTTGGCCTCATCGGGCTGGCCGGTGGCGGAGACGCGGTAACCCCTCATGCTGAGGGCTTCCTGCAGCAATTCCCGAATATCCGCTTCGTCATCGATGGACAGTATGTGCTTTTTCATGGCAGAGAGTTAGGCGGACGGGGGCGGTTGGGCGAGGCGGACGGTGACGACGCCGCCCACGACCTTGTCCTGGTCATGGAGCGGAATAAGGCTGAAACGGATGGGGACCGTCGTGCCGCCTTTGCAAACAAGATTGGCGCTGCGATTCTGGATCTCGCGGCCTTCGCGCATGGCCACGGTCATGGCGCCGGCGGAATCACCGTCGGGCAGTTGAATCACGCGATCGAGGGATTGAGCGATGATTTCGGTCGGCTCCCAGCCGCTGACGCGCAGGACTGCGGGATTAATGCGGCTGACATTGAGGGCCTTGCTGATGACGAAAATCAACTCGTCGATGGAATTGATGATCAACTGGCTGTAGCGCAATTGATGGTCGAGCGCCTGGTTGGACCATTTCTTTTCCAGGTTTTCCTTTTTGAGATTGGTGTTGGAAGCCACCAGTTCCGCGGTGCGCTGTTGCACTTTGATTTCCAATTGGGCATTGGCGTCTTCCAAGGCTTGGGCGGCCTTGCGGCGCGAGGCCAGGTCGTCGCGCAAGAGCCAACTGACGAACACCAGCAGCATGAAATTGACAATCAATCCGAGGTGGACAATCCATTTGGTTGCCTCCGCCTGGGCGCGTGCTTCCTGGTCGCGCTCGCGCAGGAAGCCTTTTTCCTGGGAGATGATGGAGTTGACCAGGCGCTGCAATTTGCCCATTTGCTCGATGTCGGGATGCGCGGCCATTTCGGCGCGGGCGCCTTCCAGGCCTTTTTGCTCGCGAGCGGTGACGATGGTGCGGGTGAAATCAATGCGTTCCTTGATCAGGCCTTCGAGGTGGAGGAATTCGCCGTTCAGGCTGGTTTCGTCGCCGGAGCGGGTGAGGGCCTTGGCTTGCTCCATGTGCTCGACCATTTCGTTGTAGAAGGAGCGATACTGGCCCTGATCGCGACGGTCGCCGGTCATCAGGTAGGTGCGCAAGGCGGAGTCGCCGGCGTGCAGGCTGGAGACGACGGCATCAGCCTGGAGAATTACATCATGGGTGTGGTTGACCCAATCGCTGGTCGCCACGGAGCGTTTTATATTATTGACAGATGAGATCGCGACGTAAATCAGGATGCCCACCATCAATAGGAAGAGGACGATAACGCGCGTCTCAATGTTATCTTTCATAGCCCTTACGGGATTGCGTGCGATGTGGATGTTTTAGAAATTGATCTGGATTTGTGAGCTGGGTGTGTTTTGCGCCACGGGGTCCGTAGCCGGATCTTCCGTTTCCACAACCGTCGCCATGATTTGGCCCATGCCATTTGAATAAACGAATTCAGAGGCGCTCGTCCAGTTTTGTTTTAAGGAGCTGGCGAGTTGATCGGCGATCTGGCGGATGGTGGAGCCGGAATTTTGCAGCTCGAAATAATTGCTGGACCCGACGTAGTGGATGAAGCTGGACTGCGCCGTCACGTAACAGGCGTCATCGGAATAACCCGGCATCGTGACAAGAATCAGGCGCGAGGGATACCCCTTTTGCGGCAAGACCTGGCCGGCCAGGACCGCGTAATCGTAGGGCATCACCGTGCGGTAAAACAGCATGTTGGTTTCGTCCGCGGGGAGATCAAAGCTCTGCATGCCGGGCACAAAAGCCAGGTCGAGTGCGTCGGGATTGGCCGGAGGATTGGTGGCGGCAATGTCCGCGATATTGGTCAGCGTGATGTTCGTCAGAACCGTCCAATAATAAGGTGAGCCAGGATTGGTCGAGCATTCGACCTGCAGCGTCGCGCCGACGGTTCCCGCCACACTGATCGTAGGCGTGGCGTTGGAGAACACCATGTTCAAAGCGGGCGGCACGCCCCACATCATCGCGGTCGTCGGAGGAGCGGGCGGATTGTTCGTTTCCGGCGGCGGGGGCGGCGGAGGAGGAGGTGGTGGTGGCGGTGGGGCCGATGAGTTGGTCGGCTCAGGATCCGTAGGTGGCAACGGCGGAGGGTCCGGCGGAGCGACCGTGTTGCTGTAAAGAATCTCGTTCGAAAATTGGGAAACGATGTTGTTGGAGTCGAACGCCGCCACCGCCATGTAGTAAACGGTGTTATCCGTCAAATCCAGCGAGGCATTGGTCTGGGTGTTGGCGTAGATGTTGGTGCCCAAATACTGGCCGCTGTTGGTGCCCCAAGAGAGGTAATAGCCGGCGACTTCGCTGCTGGCTGAAGGGTTCCAGGTGACGACCAATGTGGCTTCGGCGTTTAGGGCTGTCAGGCCCGTCAATCCCGCCAAAACTCCGAGGTATTTATGTGTAACTTGGCGCATCTCTTCAGATTAGGTTTTGTATCAAATACAATTTGCGTTGTCCAATTTATTTACACGCAACTTCCGTGCCAATCGCGTTTTTGCGGATGCTGTTGGGCGACGGCGGTCAAGCCTTCTGCCACCCTTGGCGGTGCTGGGAAAACGAGAAAAGCCGGGGCCAAAGGATCTCGGCCAGAATCTCCAGGGAATCGACCAAGCCTGGGCCCGGACGATTGAAATATCGGTTGCCGTCGGCGAGGTAAACCTGCCCGGATTTGACGGCGCGCAGCCGGCGCCAATCGGCGTGCGCCAAGAGCGTGGCAGCCTCCCGACGGGCGCGCGGCAAATCGAAGCCGCACGGCAGAAGAACGATCACTTCGGGATTTTTGGCGGCCAGCTCGCTCCCGGAAATCCACGGCGAATGCTGTCCGGCGACGCCAAAGACGTCGTTGCCCCCGGCGAATTCGACCAGTTCGGGCATCCAATTGCCGGCGCCCATCAAAGGATCGAGCCATTCCAGGCAAGCGACGGTCTGCCGCCGTTTAAACGCGCAGGTTTTTTGCAGGATGTCCACCACGCGATTCTTTAGGATTGACAATAGTTCGCGCCCCTCCTTCTGGGCGCCCAAAGCAGCGGCCACGGCGGCGATGTCGTCCCACAAGCCGGCCACGCGCGCGGCGGAAAGAGCCACAATTTGCGGGCGCGGGCCCGGCAATTGGGCGATGGCGCTCTCCACCTCGGCCTGGCCTATGGCGCAGACGCCGCATTGGCCTTGAGTCAAGATGAGGTCGGGCTGAACTGACGCCAAGGCCGCAAGGTCGATCTGGAAAATAGGGCCGCCGGCCTGGACCGCGGCGTTAATGGCGGCGACGTTCGCTTGGCCGGAAATCCGCGTGGTGACGCACACGGGAAGGGCTTGAATCTCAGGGGGAAAATCGCAGGCGTGCGACCGCCCCGCCAGCTGGCGGCCGCGCCCCAGCGCGCAGACAATTTCCGTGGCGGCGGGGACGAGCGAAACGACGCGCTGCTTCATGGTTCAGACAAATTGGCCATCGCGCATTTCGAACACGCGGCCCATTTGACGCGCCAGGTCGGGCGCGTGGGTGACGACGAGCAGCGTCACTTTTTCCTCGCGATTGATCTCAGTCAATAATTGGGCCAAGGCCTCGGCGGAGGCGCGGTCCAAGGCGCCGGTGGGTTCATCGGCGAGGAGCAGCGCGGGTTGGTTGATGAGGGCGCGCACGACGGCCACGCGCTGGCGTTCACCGCCGGAAAGCTGGCCGGGGCGATGGTCCAGGCGGGCGGCCAGCCCGACACGCGTCAGGAGGCGCCGGGCGCGCTCTGGGGCGGCGGCGCGCACTGGTCCGGTCGGAGAGGCGAGCGTGGGCAGCAGGACATTTTCCAAAGCAGTGCACTGGGGAAGCAAATGGTGCGCCTGAAAGATAAAACCCAGGCGCCGATTTCGAAAATCGGCCAGGGCATCATCATTGAGACCGGAAAGATCCTGGCCCTCGATGGAAACGCGACCGGAAGTCGGGCGGTCCAACGCGCCGATGATATTCAGCAACGTGCTTTTGCCGGAGCCGGACGGCCCGACTATGGCGGCGGATTCGCCGGCGGCAATTTCCAAATCGACGCCGCGCAGCGCCGGGAGCGGCCCGAAGGATTTCGAGACGCTCTCTAATTTCAAGAAGGCTGGCATCAATGGAGAAGGAAAAAGCCGGTGGCGGTTTTGTTGGTGAACCAGCCGAAAGCATTTTGCTGCTGCTGCAAAATGGCGCCTTTGGCCGTCAGATCGGCGCGCGCGCCGGTGGGGCGGAAAGTGACGGTGATCACCCCGGTGGGCGCGACGCTGATCGCCAGCTTGTTGGTGGGATTGCCGGGCGCGCCGGACGGTGTCAACGAATTGTGGTTTGCCGCGATTTCGTAATTGAGGGGCGCGGCCCAATCGCTCTCGGAAATAATCAGTTGCGCGGTCGGCAGGTTGAACAGGCCGAGCGAATAGGAAAACGGCGAGCCCGTGATCGCAGTTTGGTTGGTGAAGGCGGGTTTAAACCAATTGATTGCGCCGTCGAGCGTTTGGGGCGGGACATTGCTGATATTGAGCCAGCCAAAAACGGAGCCTTTCCCGGCATAGAGAGAGGCGTAAAGCGGGATGGAGCCGTTCCCAGAAACGGTGACGCTTTGGCTGACGGCGGCGCCGTCGGCGAGGGCGCCGGTGATCTTCACGACGCCGGCCAGCGTGTTGGTCAGGGACAAGTAGCCGTAACCGCTGGGCGTGAACGGGCCGGGCGGCACGGCGGCGGTGAAGGCGCCGGCGAAATCCGGGCTGCCCGCCGCCAGATCGGCGCGCAAGGCGGAGACCCAGGCGGCGTTGCTGACCGAGCCGGTGATTTCGCCATCGGCCGGCTGCAAATCAAGTTGAAGAATCAAGGTCACTGGCGTGCTGTGCGCCCGCGCGATGGCAACAGTGGCATTGCCCAGGCCATCGAAAGCGCCGGAGAACGGATACGTTCCACCATCGAGCGAGAGCTTGCCGCTGAAGGCGCCCTTGCTGGCGGCGCCGATGGTGAACGTGACAAAGCCGGAGCTTTGCTCGGTGATATTGTCTTCGGCAAACACCAACCCGTTGTAGGTCCCGGAAACATCCGGGAACGGATTCGCCTGGAACGTGGCTTGCAAAACCAGATTGGTGGACATCAGCACCGACACCTTGGGAGTGGTGGTGAGGAAGGTCAAGTTATTGGAATCAACACCGCTGCTCCAACTCTGGAAAACCGAGCCGGTCTTGGCCGGAACGGCAGTGAGGGTGTAAGCCTGGCCAATCGCGGCCTGGCCGCCCGCCGGCGCGCCCGAAACCGTGCCCGGGCCGCTGGTGAGAAGGGTGAGGGGCAGCTTGACGGTATAGAAGCAGGCGCTGGTTTTCACGGGAGAAACCAAGCCGGAGAGGTTGATCGCCTGCGCGGCAATGGTGTTGGGACCCGGCTGCAGCGTCACCGGAACCGACCAGCGCGTTGTGCCATTGACAGGGACGAACGCGGAATTGTTGACGCTAATTTGCACCGCGGCCACGCCGTAGGCATCGCTGGCGGAGCCGGTGACCGTCACATTGCCGGTGGTCACGGTGGCTTTGTTCGCCGGGCTGGCGATGGTGACGGTGGGCGGCTTGGCTTCGAGAGCCGTCAGGATTGCGGGCGGATCGTTGGTGATGCGGCCAATCGGATTGGACACCACGACGGTGAACGAGCCCGAATCGGTGAAGCGCGCCGGCGCGAAAGCCAGGGTGGACTTCGTGGCTTTGGCGATGGGAACGCCGTTCTTATACCATTGATAGGCCAGCGGAGCCGCGCCGCCAGCGGTCACGGACAACGTGGCGGATTTGCCGACCAGGACGCTCGTGTCCAGCGGCGGCGCCGTGATGAAGGGCGACGTCAAAATTTGGAGCAGGGCCGGCGCGCTGGTCACGACGCCGATCACATTGCTGACGATGACCGAGTAGCTGCCCACCGACTGGTTTTGCGCGTTGCTGACCGTCAGGCTCGGGCTGGTGGCGCCCAACAGCGGCACGCCGTTGAACTGCCATTGATAAAACAAATTGGTCGTGCCCGTGGCGGAGACCGCGAACGTGGCGCGGCCATTGGGGCCCGCCGGAGTGGCGACCGGCGCGGCGAGGATCACGGGCGGCTGGCCGACGCTGAGATGCAGAATAGCCGTGCCGCTGGCGCCCTGATAACCGTCCACCACCACGTAGAATTTCGTATTGGCAGCCACCCCGGGAATAGTGAGGCTCGGCTGGCCTTTTGCCGTGAAATTGGTGGTGTAGCCGCAGGCGACGGCGTTCAGGTTGGACAGGCTGTTGCCTGTGCTCGTGTAAACCGCAAGAATGGTGTTGAACGAGCTGCCCGCCGTGTCGGCATGGAAGGTGCCCGCGGAGGGCGTCGTGTACACATACCATTGCGAGGCGCCGCCAGGCTGGCCGCAGTGATTGGGTTCGCCTGGCTCCTTGGTCGCGCCCGCGGTGCTGAACACCTGCGAAATGGTGTTGCCGCGGGTGTCCCCGCCGGCGGTCAAATGAGGCGGCGTGGCGGCGCTGTTGCCGCCGGCGGCCAGATCCACGGCTTCGCCGAATTTATCCTCGGAGCCATAAGCGGCGGCGCCGGAAGCGGACTGGCTGTCAAGACCAATGCTGATTGCGGCGGGGGCGCTGGAGATGGAGCCGACCCCATTGGCGACGAGCGCGTGATAGACTCCCACCGAGCTGTTCTGAAAATTGGTGATCGTCAGGGTGTTGGTGTTCGCGCCGGCAATGGGCGTGCTGCCCGCGTACCATTGATACGTTAATGGCGAGGAGCTGGCCGCGACCACTTTCAGAGTGATTTTCCCGCCAGGCTTGACGATTTGGTTGGTGGGCTGTTGCGTGATCACCGGCAGGGCCGAACCCGCATTGAGGACCCGGTAGCCGGTGCCCGCGGGCAGGCCGAGGACGACATCGCCCGTCGCTTTCTGGAACCCGTCCACCGCAATTTGGTAATCGACGCCTTGCGTGACGTTGAAGGTCACGAGGCTGGAGAAGAATCCGCCCGAGTCGTCATCGGAGGCGACAAGCGTGAGATGCGCCACATCGGCGCCAGTGTACACCGCCAAGAGCGTGTCAAATGAACTGCCGCGCGTGGTGAGCGAGATGACGCCGGTGAACGTGGCATGCCAGGTGTACCAGATGGAGGCGCCGCCGGCTTTTCCATCGTGCTTCGGTTCACCCGGTTCGGAGGTGGCTCCGGCATTGTTGCCAAAGACCGGCCCGACCAGCGGGTCGATGCTGACGCGGTCGGCAAAACTGTCGGCGCTCGGCGAATTGCCATTGGCGGTGCGCACGGAAAGGTGCGCGACATCGCTCAACGCAAACGAAACGGAATTGCCGACCACGGCTTGGTAATCGCCAGAGTCAAACGGTTGGACGGCAAGCAGGGTCAGGTTGGTGCCCGTGGCGCCAGGAATGCGCGTGCCGTTCAAAAGCCATTGGCAGGAGAACGGCGGATCGCCCGTGATGCCGACGGTCAGCGTGACATTGTCGCCAATATGATTGGTTTGGGATTGCGGTTGAAGCGTGATTGTCGGCGGCTGCACCAGGCTTAAGACGGCGCCGGAACTGGTGAGGGAATCGCCGCCGCTGGAAATAATCACGGCGTATGTTCCCGCGTCGTTGGCGGTGACAGGGAACGACAGGTCGGGCGCGCTCGGCGCGTCGATCGGCCGGCCGTTTTTCGTCCATTGATACGTGATGGGGCCGGGCGCGGTGGCGTTGACCGTGAAGGTGACCTGGCCGCCGAGTCCAATGCTTTGATCCACCGGTTGGGCGATAAACCCAAGCACATCCTCGGGCGGGTTGACTGTGATCGATGTCACCGTGGAGGTGCGCGCCAGGCCGGAATCGGACGTGGCGACGGCGGTCAGCGCATATTGGCCGACGGTGTTGTTCGTCCAAAAAATGACGAACGGATTTTGCGTGGCGGAGCCGAGCCAGGTGGCGCCTTGATAGAAATCCACATTAGTGACTGAGCCTGCGCCGATGGCGGTGTCGGCGGCCAATTCAATGACGGCGGGGGCCGTGAAGATTTCCCCCGGCAACGGGTTGGTGAGAGCGATGGCCGGAGGCAGCGGCAGCGAGCTTGAAGTCAAGATGAAATCATCCAACACCACCGCGCTGAAGGTCGCCAGGGCGGGGCTCTGCGAATCAAATTCGACCGAGGCAATGCCGGGGCCGGAAAGCGTGAAGGTTTGCGCCGGCACATTCGTGAAGCTGGCGATGAAAGGCTCCTGCACGGCGCCGACTTCGACGCCGAGGGCGTCAAACGCGTGCGCCTGCCACGCCGGATGGCTGACCAACGGATTGGCGTTGAGCTGCGGGCGCGTGAAGTTGAACTGGGTCAGCAACGGATTGAATTGCACGGTGAAACTCACCAGGCCATTCGAGCCGGTTTGGGTCAGCACGTTCGCCTTGGACGATGCCGTCAGGGCGTGGCCGCCGGCAATTTTCGCCTGATTTTGCACGGTCAAGGTCGTGCCGGGGGTGAGGTCCGTGACGGTCATGCCGTTCTTGGTCAGATAAGTCGTGAGAGCTTTGCCGGACACCGCCGCTTTGGAGGCATCGAGCGCATCGAAGGTCACAAGTGATGAAGAGCCAGAGCCCGGATTCACTGTCAATTGCACAGGCGCCGAGACGGTGGCGTAGCCGCCGGCATCGATGACTTTCGCGGTCAGCGCATAAACTCCCGCCAGCACGTCGTTCCAGACCAGGCCGTAAGGCGCGGCGTAGGAGCTGCCCAGCAGGTTGGCCCCCGCATAGAATTCCACGTGATCAATCCCGCCGTAGGTGTCCGTCGTCGTGGCGGCCAGATGGACCGAGGCTGGCGCGACGGCGGAAGAGCCGTCGGCGGGCGCGGTCAGCGAGACGGTCAACGGGTTGGACTGCGGCGCGCCGTTGAGGATCAAATCGTCCAGCAGGACGGCGGAGAAGGCGGCGGTTTGCTGGCTATCGGAGTCAAATCGAATGCTGCGAATGTTGGCGCCCACGAGGTTGAAGGTGCGCGACGGCACATCGAAGCGGCTGTTGATGAGCGCTTCGCCGGCGGACTCCAGCTCGTTGCCATTCGCGTCCAGGATATGCGCGCTCCATTGCGGATGCGTGATGCCGGCGGGCCCGGCGACCAAGGCCGCGCGGGTGAATTGGACCGACTGCGCGGCATTGGCCAAATTGAGCGTAAACGAGACTGGCGTGCTCAGGCCGTCTTGGGTCAGGAGGTTAGGCTGGGAGGGGCTCGTGGCGATGGCGTTGCCGGAGAAAGAGGCGTCATCGAGGACTTCCAAACGCGAGCCGAGAGTGACATTCCCCACCGTGACCCCGAATGTTGACAAGTAGGCAGCCAGCGAAGTGCCGCCCACCGCGCCGCCGGAGGCGTCCAACGCGTCGAAGTTAATCACGCTTACGCCGGGATTGGACGCGATGGTCACGGTGGCGGGCGAGGAGCTGCGAATGTCGCCGTTGTCGTCCGTGGCCACGGCGGTGAATTGATATGTCCCGGACGCGAGGTTGGAGAGGGTCAAGGAACCCGCGGCCGCCGGGAAAGAGCGGAGAAAATTCCCGCCCTCGAAAAGATCGAGGTTGGTGACATTTCCGATTTGGATGGAAGCGCTTGCGGCCAGCGTGACCGTGGCGGGCGCCGCGAGACCGTTGGTCTGCGCAGTCAAGTTAACGGCGAGAGAGGCGCCGGGGCTGGCGGTGGACAACAGGAGATCGTCCAAGGGCAGGTTCGCGAAGGAGCCAATGGTGTTATTCGCGTCAAAACGCACGGATGCGATGTTCGGCCCGAGGAGCGTGAAGGTTTTCGCGGGCAAATTGTTGAACGTGACGGCCTGACTTTCGCCGACGGAGCCGACTTCCGCTCCCAGATTGTTGAAGGCGTGCGCGCGCCAGGCCGGGGCGATCAAGCCGCCGCGGGACGCGAACAAGGCGGGGCGCGTCCAGGTGATGCTGGCATACGGCTGGCTGAAAGCCAAACGGTAGGAAACGCTGCCGCCAGCGCCCGTTTGCGTCAGAATGTTGTCGCCCGAGGAAGCCTGGACGAGTCCGCCATTGAGAATATTCCGGTCGTTTTGCACGGCCAGGGAGGAGCCGGCAGTGACGTTGGAGAGCGTCACGCCATAGCCAGCCAGATAATTGGAAAGGGCCGCGCCGGAGACGCTGCCCGCCACGGCGTTGAGCGCCTCAAAATCAATCAGCGTGGCGCCGGGGTTGTTGATGGTCACGTGCACGACAGCGGACGTGTTCATGAGATTGGAGGCGTCGAGCGCCACAGCGGTGAGCGCATAGCTGCCGGCCACATCTGGCAGGGAAATCTGGTAAGGCGCGGCGGCGGCTTGGCCGAGGTTCACGCCGGCGTTGTAGAACGTGACGCTGACAATACTATTGCCCGCGCCATTGGTGGCGCGCGCGTCAGCCGTGACGGTGTTCGCCTGCCCGGTCACGAGGACGGCGCCGTTGGCGGGCGCGGTGATGGCCACAAACGGGAGCGCGGGCGGCGTGGATTTGACAACGAGGGTGAGCGGATTGGAGAGGGCGAGCGCATTGCCCAGGGGATCCTGCGCGGCGGAGATGAAGACCTGGACATTGCCGTCCATGCGATTGCCAAAAGTAATCGGGCCGGACACGTAGGTGTCATTGGAAACCGCGCTGGAGATCCAGCGGCCGCCGGCAGGCGGCGCAGCCTGCACGGCGCCGGGGGCGGCGTTGGAAAGCAGGAGAACCGGCGCGACGTTCGTGTTCATCGAGCGATCGAACTGGAACGTCAAAACGAAATTAGTCGTGGCCGGGACCGGACTGGCCTGGCTGCCTTGGGCCAGCAGGATGATCGGCGCGATGCGATGGGACGAGTAAACGGCCACCACGCTTAACGTCGCCGGATCGGAGCTTTGGATCGTCCGGGTGAACGTGTTGTTCGCCGAAAAATAACTGCCGTTGAACGTGAAGTATTGGAACGTGTAAAGGTTCGGCGGCGCCGTGATGGTCGCGGGAACATTGAACACCGCAGCCTGACCGTCGAAATAACCGCGATTGCCGCCCACCACCGGCGCCAAACCCGAAGGCGAAGTGTCGGCGGTGACGAAGTGGTTGTAATTTGTCGGCGCGTAGGTGGCGAGGAAAGTGTGGTCCGCCGTGACAATATTCGTCAGGCTGAGATTCGTATTGACGAGGGCGTTATTCTCCGTCCAGCCCGTGAATTTATAGGGGGACACGGGCAGCGCGGTCAGAATGCACGTCTGGCCATATCCGACATTCGTCGTGACGCCGTCGGACGAGAGCCCCGCAATCACACCGCCCGCCACCGGGCTGTTCAAGGCCTTGATGGTGAACACCGGCAAGCCAAAGTTCGCCACGAGATTGCGGTCGCGCTGCGCGGCGAAGGTGTAAGTGGCGCTGGCGCTTTCCAACACGCCGTTTTCAAACCAGCCGAGGAAAATGTAGGGCAGGGCATGATTGGTGATGGTAGCCACAACCGTGACTTCTGCGCCCGCCGCAAACGAGCCGTCGCCGGCGCTGCGCCCAATGTTGGACGGCGTGGTGGCGGTGGTGATGTTGAAGTTTTGCCCGGAGCTGGCGGGCTGCGTCACGAAGTTCACCACTTTACTGGCGCCTCCCAAAGTCACCGCTTGCGGCGTCACCGGATTAAAGCCCGCCGCGTCCAGGCCGGCCACGCCGACCGAATAGGAGCCGTCTGCGAGAGAAATTTGGTAACGGCCCGCGCTGTCCGTGACGGCGGTCAGGGAGCGTCCTGAATCCGGGGCGAACACCTGGACGTTGTCAATAAAATTATCATCGCTGTTCACGGTGGTGGCGTCGCTGAAGGCGATGAGCGTGGAGTCGGAGCTCGCCACGAAAGGCAGCACGACTTCGCGCCAATCCAGGAAGCCGGAATGGCCGGAGGTCTCGCCAAAGGTGTAAACGGCGGAGCCGATGCTCACCGTGAACGCTGGGCTGAAGCCATTGCGGCTGTATGAGCCGTGATAAAAAACCAGGTTGTAGGAACGGCCAGGGACGGTGGGAACGGATTGCATGGCGCCGCCGTTGCCCGTCAGGCCGGAGAGATCGAGGTATTGCGCGCCGTCTTCGGGCGGGCCGAGATACGTGCCGTGGATCGCGACATTGTCATTGGTGGGGCCGGTGACAATCCAGTTGGTGAAAGGAACGCTCAGAGGCGAATAGAAGGTGGGGCCAGTGACGCCTGTGGGGGTGTTCTCAAAGCTGCCATTTTGGATGAGATTCGCGGCCGTGGCGTCGGCGTAGGCCGAGACTACGACGCCAGGAATGGGATGGTGGGAATCATCCAGGACCGTGCCGCTGAGTCCGAGCGTGTTATCGGCGGCGAGGGAGTTGACGACGCGCAACGTCACCGCGGTCTGGCCCACTTCCACCTGCCAATCCAGGCCGGCGGAAATCGCCGGGAGCCGGTATTCGCCGAAAGTCCCCATGTGCGACGGGTAAGAGAGGAGCGTGAGCGCGTCGCCCAAAACCGGCGTGTAACCGTTGGTGAGGGCGACCGTCAGGACGCCGTCGAGGTTAATGTTGGTGTCGAGCGTGGCATGGCCGGAAAGGGTGGGAGCGGACGCGGCGAAGGAGAGATTCGCGCCAGCCTGACCGTAGCTGAGGCTGTTAAAGCTCAGCGTGCCAGTGCGGACATCAAGATTGCCGGAATTAATAAAGGAGCCGTAATAAAGGCGGGTGACGCCGGGGGTGCCGTCCTTGCGGAATGTGCCGTAATTGTAAAAGTTATCCGTGTTGTTGTAGAACGTGTCGTCTCCTTGACAGAGCCACAGGCCGAAATTGGTGATCGAGCTGGTGTCGTAATAGGTTTCCAAGGTTATACCCGACCATAGGACTTGGCCGTAGTTGGCCAGCCAGGTGTGATCGAAGTAGATGACGCTGCCGGACGGATTCGCGCCGGTCCCGAGGCGGAGCACGCCGGTGCGGGCGACGATCAGCGGGAAGGCGAACTGGCCGCCGGTGACGGTCAGGTTGCCGGTGACGGTATTGGTTCCTTGCAGCGAGGCTCCGGCGAGGGTGAGGTTGGTGATGGCGCCGTGGTCCTGGAAATTAGGGCCGAAAACGATGGCGCCGCCGTTCAACGGCAAGCCGGGAATCTGGTCTTGCAACAGCATGAGGGCGCCCGACTGGAATGAGATGACGCCCGAGCCGCTCAGGACGGGCGAGGCTCCGGCATAGAAATTCCCGTTTTGAAAATAAATAAAAGCGCCCGTGGCCGTGTGGTACGTTCCACCAATCCAGCCGCCACCGTCGAAATAAAGATAACCAGCTTTATCATCGACGACGCCGTTGTTGGTGAACGCCTCGGAGATCTGGCATCCCCCGGAACTGACCAGCGATTGAAAGAGCCCGTTGTTAATGAAGGCGGAGGAGCCGTCGCCATAGATGTAGGAAAAATTCTGGTTCAGCCAGGCGCCGTCGTTTTCGATGGTCGCGTCACTGAACGAGGAAATATAGCCGTCGAGTTGGACGGCGCCGAAATTGGTCAAGCTGGCGCCAGAGAGATTGACGGTGCCGTCATTGGTGGCGAGCAAGGTTCCGCCGACGGCAATGGTCAGGGCGCCCCGCACGTTTCCGCCCAGCCAATTAAATGTGCCCGTGACAGTGTTCGTGCCCTGGAGCGTGCAGTAGTTGCCTAGGGTGAAATTTGTGATCGCGCCCGCCGCTTGAAAGGAAGGCCCGAGGATGATGGTCCCGTTATAGAGATCGAGATTGGGAATGATATCCTGGCCCAGCGTCAAGGTCCCGCCGGACAGCTGCGTCACGCCCGGGCCCGTGATTACCGGGGAGGCCGCGGTGAAAGCTCCCGAGGCAAAGTAAATGCCGGCCGCCGCGCCGGCGTTATAAACGCCCGCCAGAGCGCCGCCGTCCTCGAAGTAGAGGCTGCCCGTTTCCCCATCCACGGTGCCATTGTTCACGAAAGCCGTTTCCATGTAGGAGTTGCCGGCGCCGGCCACGGCGCGGACCACCGCGTTGTTGTAGAAAACCCCGGAGTTGCCGAAGGCATTGGCGATGTAACTGTTGACGTTGGCGATGAATAGATTATTATTGACAACGCTGGTGTTGGTGGCGAGGAGGATGGCGCCAGCGTTATTGACCGTGCCATGGTTGGTGATGCCTCCGACGGTAAGCTGGAAGGTGGCGGAGGAGCCGATGTTGAGGACGCCGCCGGGCAGGATGGTGAGGCCGCCGGCAAAATGGCCGCCATTCCAATTAAGCGTGCCTGACACCGTGTAATTTCCCGCCAGCGACGAACCTTGCACGGTGAGGTTGGTGATCACGCCGTGGTCCTGGAAATTGGGTCCCAGCAAAATTTGCCCGGAGGCAAGGGCCAGGTTCGGATCGCTGTCCGCCGTAAGGGTGAGAACGCCGCCGGTTTGCTCCACCACGCCGTCGCCGCTGATGTCGGGCAGGACGGCGTCAAGCGTGAAGGCGCCCTGGTTAAAGGAGATGGTGGCGCCGGCGTCGGCGATATAGGAGCCGGTGAGATCGAGATTGGCGGCCAGGCGAATAATGCCGCTGGCGGCGTGGAGGGCTCCATGGTTGACGTAGGAGCCATTGAGGTCGGTGATGCGCACGGAGTTGGTTTTGCGGAATTCCCCATTATTGACAAACGAATTGGCGCTCATCGTTTCGTCGCATTGCGCGAGCCAGAGGCCGTTGTTGGTGATGAAGCTGGAGGAAGGCGAATAGATATTGCCGGCCGACCAATTGACCACGCCGTTGACCGTAAGCGCGCCGGTGAGGGTGATGTCGTAATTGGACCCGGCGAGGTTCAGGCGCCCGGAGGGGGCGACGGTGAGCCAGTCTTCGATGTAACCGGCGGTGCAGGTGACCGTGCCCGTGACATAATTGCTGCCCACGAGCGAGCCTTCGAAGGTGAGGTTGGTGATGCTGCCGTGATCCTGGAAGAAGGGGCTGACAGAAATCTGGGCGCCGTACAGGATGTGCAAATTCGTGCTGATGTCGAGAACCCCATACAGCGGCGCGTAACTTTGATCACCCACCTCGCTTACGCCCGCGCCGCGGAAATCGCAATTGGTGTCGGAGATGAAATAGCCGCTGGACAACGTAAGCAGGGCGCCCGCGCCGGTGAGGAACGGGCCGTTGAGATCGCCGCCGTTGTTCAAGGTGAGGATGCCGGAATCAGTTTCGACGGAGCCGGTGTTGTTCAAGGTCGCGTAGAAAACGACGGGGCCCGCGTGATTGTTTTGCAGGTAACTGCCGGAATTGGTGAAGAGCGCGGCCGTGATGAACTGGTTGCTGCCATGGGCCAGCCAGGCTCCGCTATTGTCAATAATACTCGAAGTGTCGCCCAGCAGATTGCCGCTTTCCCAGGAAACCGTTCCCTGGTTGGCGAGGCTGCCGCCGGCGAAATCGAGATTGCCGGAGCCCGCAATGATCAAGGAAGCGGTGGGATTAATGGTCACGGCGCGATTGACGCCGCCGCCGCTCCAAACCATTTCGCCGCCCACGGCGAATGAGCCCGAGCCTTGCAGTGTGCCATTCAGGAGCACGAGATTGTTGATGGCGTTGTTCGCCGTGATCACGGGTCCGGCCTGATTGATGACGGCGGAATCGGCCGCGGCGGGAACACCGGCTGGCGTCCAATTGGCGGCGTCGCTCCAATTGGCGGAAGCGCTGCCATTCCAGAAATAGGTCTGACCGCCCGCGCGCGGCGGAACCACGAAGACCGTTTGGGGAGCGGCGGCACTGACGACCGCGCCCTGGGCGTCTCGGGCCACCGCGGTGAGCACGTACACACCCGCGGGCACACTCGACCAGCTCACGCTAAAGGGCGCCGGCGCGGACCCGATTAAGGCGCCATTGGCAAAAAATTGCACATTGGTTGCGCCGGGCGCCGTCGCGCTGACGGTGAAGGCCGCCGGGGCCGATTTTACAGCAAGGTCGGCCGGAGCGGTGAAGGTGATGACGGGGCGCGACAGACCGGTGACGCCGACAACGGCATTGGTCGGGCCGTACGTCACGGCGAGCGCGGCGTCCTCCGAGGGAGTGACGGACAGGCTGGCAAAGGCGCCCGTGTGGCTGGGAAACTTGAGCAGGGCAAACGCGTCAGCCAGCGTCACCTGGTAACCCTGGTTAAGATTTACCTGCAGCGGGCCAGCCAGCGCCGGCGCCTGGTTCAAGATAACTTTGCCGTAATTCGTCGCGCCGCTAATGCCGAAAATCCAGGAGCCTTGATCGGTGTAGGCGTTGGGAAAAGTCACGGCGCCGGATTCGATATCGAGCACACCGGTGTTGATGAACGGGGGATAAAAGGTGGTGGGGCCGGTCGCAAGGGATTTTTTGACCAGGCCGGCGTTGTGGAAGATTTGGCCTGAAGTCGTGTAAGGGGCGGTGAACGAACCGTCCGTATAAATGTTGAAGGAGGCGCCGGCCTGATTGTAGAAAACGCCGGTATAATCGAGCTCAACCACGCCGCCGCGCCAGTTGATCACGCC
>DASZMX010000053.1:0-138755 GCA_035551475.1 Verrucomicrobiia bacterium | reverse complement strand
ATGGATAATCAGACTGGCAAATCCTTTCCCCACGCCAAAATCAAACTCATGGCGGGCGATGTCAACAAAATCACGTCCCGCCGCGGGCCCATGTCCGCGGCCGCGGGCTTCATGGCAAAAATGGACCGGAACGCAGCCCCTGAGGTCACGGAAAAGGCTTTTGATGAATATCATCTTTACACCCTGCCGCGGCCTGCGACGTTGCTTGACCGGGAAACCAAGCAGGTCGAGTTTGTCCGCGCCACGGGCATTCCGTCCCGCGCCCTTTACATTTACGACGGAGTTGACCTCGATCCTTACCGAGGCTGGAATGGCGAGGCGCTGCGCACGCAACGAGATTATGGAATCCAATCCGACACCAAGATTTCCGTCATGCGCGAGTTTTACAATTCCACCACCAATAACCTTGGCCTGCCGTTGCCCAAAGGCCGACTGCGCTTCTATCGCCGCGATGCCGACGGCCAAATGGAGTTCACCGGCGAAAATGAGATTGATCACACCCCGCGCGATGAACGCATTCGTGTGGCCACCGGCAATGCGTTTGACCTCGTGGGCGAACGAGCGCGCACCGATTTCAGGGAAAGCAACCAGGAGAAGTGGGTGGACGAATCATTCTCCATCAAGCTGCGCAATCACAAGACGGAGCCCGTCGAAATCCGCGTGGTGGAGCATCTCTACCGCTGGAACAACTGGAAAATCACCTCCCAGTCGGATGACTTTGTCAAAACGGACGCGCAAACCATGGAGTTTCATGTGACCGTGGCGCCCAACGTCGAGAAGGTTGTAAATTACACGGTGCATTACTCGTGGTGACAGCTTGGGCTGGCGCGGACAGCCGTTTAACGGCTGTTCGCGAACAGCGCTGTCGTCGAGCGCATCACAAAGGCTCCGCGCAGCCTTTGTTTCGCCAGAAACTCCCGGAAGGCCGCCGCTTGTTCCGGCGTCAGCATCGTCTGGGAATTTTGCATGATCCGATCGTTCAAATCCTCCAACTCTTGTCCGACCACCTCCAGCTTTTCCTCGGTAAAGTTGGCGCGCCAATGCTCCAGGTCCATTTTTGAGGGGTCGTCCAGTTCATATTGGCTTTTGAATGTTGCATATTCCTGCTCCATCACGGCGGTCAATTGGGCGGCTTGCTGGTCGGTCAGGGACGGAGCGTCGGCGCTGCCTTCGCCCTGAAACTTCGCCAATTCGTCGCGCGCCGCCTGGGTCTTTGCAAACCAATCGTACACGCCCATGCCCTCATCTCCGAGCAAGGCGCGCATTTGCGCCTGGTTCGATTCGTAGGCTTGACGCAGGGCCTGCCCGGCGGCGGGCATGTCCGCGTCGCTGATTTCGCCGGTCATCAGCGGGAGCAGCATTTGTTGCCAAAAAATCGCGGCCTTTTGCGCCGTCAATTCCTGCAGCGTTTGGCTTTGAGTCGCGCTCAGGCGCAAGCGGTTGGTCAGGCCCGATTGAAAGAGGCGGGCGACATTTTTCTTGATGCCTTCCGCCGCTTCCTCCTCAAGCGCCTGCTTCATTTGGGGATCGCGAAACAAGGGATTGGGATGGGCGACGGATCCCGGCGAATCTGCCGACGCCGCGCCTCGGCGGGTGGCTTGTAATTGGGCTTGGAGCCGCCGCGCCCATTTCTTGTCCTGGGCCGCTTCGGCGGCGAGGACGTTGTCCCGTCGCGTCACCATCGTCAGTTCGCGGTTCTTTTGTTGCCAAAGGAAGCCGCAAAGAATCACCGCCAAGAGAGAAAGACCAAACATCCAATTTTTCATAACATTTTTAGCGATGGCGATTTTTGTCCAGAAAGGCTGGCGCCAAACCGATGCGTGCCAGAGGCACGATGAGAAAGGCGAGCAATGCCAGCAAGGTTTTGACGGGCGGGTAGGATGGGTTCAGGAGGAAAACGAAGCCGGCGAATCCCAGCGTGGCCAGCCACCAAAGCCCCAAATAATTTCGCGCGCGCCGGACGGCGAGGCTTCGCCAGGACCAGGCAGCCAGCGCGAATTTCAGCGCCGCCAAGAATAAGAGGCACAGGGCAAGGGCGCCGGCGTGATGGATGACTTGGTCGAGGTGGGTCCAGAATAAATTTCCGAACCACGCCGCACCCCACACGAGGAACACGAGGCCCGCCATCCGCATGATGATCGCGCCCACAAAGAGCCGCCCATTGCCCGACAGCCCCACCCACAACCCGGCCGCCATCATGCGCCATTGCAGGATGGGCGCGAGCGCGATGGCGAGCGTCATCATGGCCATCAAGTCGAATGGGGAATAATATTGCGACAGAAAGGTCCAGCCGACGCGCAATTCCTTGGGGTTCGCCCAGAGCGAAAGATAGGCCGCCAGAAATCCGAGCGTCAGGATCCAGGTGGCCGCCACGCTGGCGGCCGCGACTTTCATTTTTGACATTACCAGGGTGCCGGATGAAATCGGACGGATGGCGAGGAAGGGCGTGATCCCCATTTCCGCCGACCAAAACTCGGGCTTGATGAAGCCGATTCCGACGGTGGCAGATAGCAGAAACGGCAACGCGAGGACCCAGCCCGCCGTCCACAGCGTGGCCTGGGGATCCGCTCGCATTAACCAGGAGAGCGGCGCGCAAATGAGAAACAACACCGCCGCCGCGCAGGAGGGCATGATCGTTCCGCCGCGCCGCCAGTCGTGCCAGAACTGCGCGCTGGCGGCGGTCGCGAAGGGCCGGCGTCTTCTGGGCAGCGCATCGGCGGCGCGCGCCAGCAGTCCCCAGATTCTGCCTTGGCCGCGCCCGCCCCCGTGCCGCTGGCGTTCCACGGCGAGCCAGGCGGTGGCAACCGCCGTGATGGCTAGAAGCGCCAGGGAGATGCTCCCGGCTCGGAAAACAGTTTGCTTTGGCCAAACGGAAATCTCTGCCAGCAGGGGCAGGGCGGCCACGTTCGCCAAGACCAATCCCATCAGCGCGAGCGCGAGGACGCGCGTGATGCGATACCCGGCCAGGCTCCATATAATTGACTGATAGCATAGGATGCCCACCCCAAGAACCGCCGCCGGCCAGATCGAGACGGTTCGTCCCAGCGGCGCAAAGACAAGTTTGGCCCATGCTCCATAAACTACTTCCACCGCTGCCAGGCTCAGAATCATGGGGCAGGCGACCAGGGTGACGGTGGACACGGGCATGGCGAAGAGGCGTTGCGGAAATCCGTGCCAATTTCTCCCTGGCGCGGCTTCCACAAAATGAAAAATTCCAAATGTCAGGAACATCGACGCCACCATTAACAGCCAGTCCACGGCTTCAAAACGCGCGAGGACGTAAGTTTTGTTTGACGCAAGATGGCTGAGCATCGCGCAGGCCGTTATGATCCCCAACACTCCCCACGCCAGCCGCGCGCCGCGCCGCCGAATTTCCCAGATGAGCGCCAAGGCAGGGGATTTCACGCGCCAGATCCTCCCGCATACGCGACAAAGATTTCATGCAGCGAAGGGGCGCGCTCCGCCACAATCTCGGCTCCCGCCGCCGCGGCGGACAAGGGGAGTTCCTGCCGGTGGCCGTTGCCAATCACCGACCATTCCCGGCCGAGCCCTGAAAAACAGCGCGCGCCAGCCAAGACCGGCGGGGTGGCTTGCGCGTCGGCAAACCGCAGCGTAAAAAAGCGATGCTGCGCCTTGATCTCGTCCAGCGGGCCGCACCACGCCAGCTTGCCGTGATGCAACATCGCGATGTGATCTGACACCCGCTCGATTTCCTCCAGCAAGTGCGAGGAAAAAAACACCGTCCGGCCTTCGTCCGCCACCGTGCGTATGACAGCCTCTAAAATGTCGCGCCGCACCAGCGGATCCAGGCCCGAACTGGGCTCATCGAGCAGCAGCAATTCCGGGCGATGCGCTTGCGCGATCAACAATCCGGCTTTGGCCTGCTGTCCTTTGGAGAGCGTCTTGATGCGCTGGGCGGGATTCAGCCCGAATTTCGCGCGCATGTCTTCCGCGTACGCGGCGTCCCACCTTGGATAGAAGGCCTGGCTGTAGCGCAGCAATTCATCGACCCGCATCCAGCCCGGCAAATCCGGCTGCTCAGACAGATAACCAATCCGGCCCAGCGTCTCCACCGGAGATCGGACCGGATCCATGTCAAATACCCGCACTGTCCCTCCTTCCGCCCGCAGCAGCCCCAGGATATGTTTGATAAGCGTAGTCTTGCCGGCGCCGTTTTCCCCGACCAATCCGAACACGCTCCCGCGCGGCACATACAGGGAAACGCCGTTCAACACAGTCTTGGCGCCAAATTTTCGGGTGACGTTGTTGAGCGCCACGACCGCGTCCGCCGAGGAGGGGGAGGGGAATTTCATTTTTTGGCGATGGTTTGAAAGGATGCCGCGCGCTCGCGCACCAAAGTCACGACGTCCTCCAGCGCGACGTCCAGATGGCCCGCCTCCACCAGCAAAGCGTCTGCTCTCTCGGCCAGCGCTTTCAATTTCTCCCGCCGCGACAAGGGCGATGGCGCCGCCGAAAGATACGTGCCCGACCCCTGGCGTTTGGTGACGATGCCGGCCCGTTCCAGCTCCAGGTAGGCGCGCGCCACGGTGTTGGGATTGACGACCAGGGTTTCCGCGAGCGCGCGGATCGGCGGAATTTCCTCCCCGGGGGCCAAGCGTCCCGTGGCCGCCAGCTGTTTCACCTGGCGGACGATCTGCATATAGATAGGAACTCCGTCCGTGGCGCTGATGTGAATCTGCATAAGGTGTATCTATGTATTAATACACTATGCGGACGTTGTCAAGCGTGGGAAATTTTTGGAAAAAGGGACGAAGCGGGAAGGAGGCCAAAGCGGGGACGACGGCCGGGAGTCCGGCCGGTCGTCCCGCTTGGGGTGGAAATCAGCTCTTCTTCTTGGACGGCTTGGTTTTGGCCGCCAATTTGTAGGTGAGGGTCTCGTTCCGGCGCACGGAGCCGGAGTATTTGCGCGCCCATTCGCGGTTGGCGATGGCGTGCTTGAGGCAATGCCAGGCCGTCACTTTGGGCTGGCCGCAAATCACGCAACGGCCTTCCTTGGCGCGGCGGAGCTGCCATTTTTGCTGGCGGGAAATCGGCAGATCTGTGAATTCGTCAACAATCTTTTTCCGCGTGTATGTCTTGGGGGCTTTTGCTTGCTTTTTTTTCATAGTGATCAATCGGTCAACTCCGCTCCGGGCCGCGCGCCTGCGCGTCCGGCGCCTCAAAACCGGCCAGCCGTGTCAAAAACCCGGCCACCGCGCTTTCAGCGTAGAGAATAATTATTCTTGCAGCCAGAGACTGCCGTCTCCTCCGCCTTTCAGTCAACATATTTTTTTTCGAAAGAGGCGGTGGCGCCGAAGGCCCTTTCTCAAAATATCCTGTTCAACGGCAGGAAAGCTGCTACGGTCATTTTTGCTATGTGCATCCTTGGTCTGGCTGTCAACAAGCTGGCATTCAATTATTTTGACATCTTCGTCGTCCTCTGGCTGATCGTCGGGGTCATTCTGGGGCGCAAGCACGGCATGTCGCAGGAAATCCTCCCCATGCTGCAATGGATCGGCATCATGGTGGCCGCCGCCTTTTTTTACCGCCCCCTGGCCGCGGTCTTCCGTCAAAACACCTCCCTCGACATGCTCTGGTGCGTCATTTTTTCCTACGTGCTCATCGGCCTGGGCGTGCATTTTGTTTTTCTTTGGATCAAGAAGGCGGTGGGGGAAAAACTCGTGGGCAGCGATCTTTTTGGGCGCGCGGAATTTTACCTTGGCATGGCGGGCGGCGCGGTGCGTTTTGCCTGCATGCTGGTTTGTCTGCTCGCCCTCATGAACGCGCGCATCATCAGCAAGGAGGAATTGGCGCGCACGGCCAAGGTGCAGAACCAGAATTTTGAAGGCGTCTCGTTCCCGACGTATGGCAGCATTCAGCAGGCGGTCCTGTTTGAATCCTTCTCCGGCCATGCCGCCAAGGAGAATCTCAAGCCGCTCCTGATTGCGTCGGTCACGCCGGAGGCCCCGCGCCCCAAGACGGACACCATGGCCAAAAAGCAGGAGCAGCAGCTCAACGAAATTCTCGGCGCCCCGAAGAAGTAAGTCCGCCGCCTATGGGCGTTTTCATTGCCCCAGCCACCCTCGAGCAAATCCGGGCCGCCAGCGATATTGTTGACATCATCGGCGCCGCCATTCCGCTCAAGCGCAACGGGGCCAATTTCGTCGCGCTCTGCCCGTTTCACAAGGAGAAGTCCCCCAGCTTCAACGTCAATCCGCACAAGCAAATTTTCCACTGCTTCGGCTGCCACAAGGGCGGCGACGTCTTCACCTTCATCAAGGAATACGAGAGCATTGATTTTCCCGACGCAGTGCGCCGGTTGGCGGAGCGCGCGCATATCGTCATCGAGAAAACCGCCGATCCCGCCCAGGCGCAGGGGCGCCACATCAAAGACCAGCTTCTGCAAATTCACCAAGACATCACGCAACGCTGGCAAACCGCCCTGGCCACCGACCCCGCAGGCCAGATCGCGCGTGATTACCTCGCCAAGCGCGGCGTCTCCGCGGAGGCGGTGGAGCTTTTTCGGCTTGGCTACGCGCCCGATCTCTGGGATGACACGGTGAATTGGGCCAAGTCCCGGCGGCTCGATTTCGGGTTGATGGAGCAATCCGGCCTGGTGGTGCGCAAGGAGGACAGCTACCATTTTTACGACCGGTTTCGCGGGCGGCTAATCTTCCCCATTTGCGATGAACAAGGGAGAGTCATCGGATTCAGCGGGCGCGTCCTGAGCGGGGACGAAAAGACGGCTAAATACGTCAATTCCCCGGAAAGCCCCATTTTCACGAAGGGGAAAGTCATGTTCGGCCTGGACAAATCCAAGCGCGATTTGCTGGACAAAGGGGCGGCTCTCATTTGCGAAGGCCAGCTTGATCTCATCGCCTGTTTCATGGCGGGCGTGCGAAACGTCGTCGCCCCGCAGGGCACCGCCCTTACCGCCGACCATACCCGCATTCTGAAACGGTATGTGGAAGAGGTGGTGCTTTGTTTTGACTCCGACAACGCCGGCCAGAACGCCGCGGTCCGTTCGTTTGACAGCTTGCTGGCCTCCGGGTTGGCGGTGCGCGTCGCCAGCATTCCCGCGCCGCACGATCCGGACAGCTACATCAAGGAATTTGGCGGGCCGGCCTTCGCTGACCTTATTGCGCGGGCCCGCAGTTTCTTTGACTACTATCTCGACCGCTTGTGCGTCACCCACAGCCCGGAAACCGATCGCGGCCGCCAGGCCATTGTGCAGGAAATGTCCGAGGCGGTGCACAAAACCGGCAGCGCGGTTTTATTTGACACTTACGCCCAGAAAACCGCCCAGCGTCTCTCTGTGTCCGCCGACTCCGTGCGCGCCGCCTTCAAGAAGACGGGCCGCGCCGCGCCGCCGCGCGCGGAAGATTCCGCCGGCCCCGACCCGGCGCCCGAAATCGCAGCGCCGCGTCCGCCGGATAACGAATGCTGGCTCCTGCGCCTGACGCTGGAGAACGACGATTTTATTGAGTGGATTGCGGCGCATCTCGATTTGGACTGGCTGACGCATCCGGGCGTGCGCGCGATCATGGCCGACCGGTTGGAAGCGCATGCCGCCGATTCCTGGCGCGGCGTGGCGGCGTGGCTCTCGGCGGCTTCGCAGGAGGATTGGAAAAGTCTTGTCACGGAAATCCTGGCGGACAACCGGCCCATCACCGAGCCGGCGGCGGTTCTGAAAGGCGCCGGGGCGCGCGATGGAACGTTAAAGCGGCTGCGGGATAAATATCTGGATCTTCAGCTCGTGGCCGCGAACCAACGGCTGGCCCTGCCGGACCTCTCCGAAGCGGAGCAAACCGCGCTCGTCTTGCAAATGCAATCCCTGCGCCTGCAAAAAAAACAGCCGCTCTCGCCTCGCGCCGACGAGGTGTGACTTCAGCGCCTGGCTTTTGCCAGCGCCTCCGCCACCGCGGCTCCGCCCTCGAGCGCATACGCGGGCCGCGGATGTTCGGCCGTAAAAACCCGGAGCGAATTCGTGTCCGCGACGGCATCGGTTTCATCCGCGTCCGCCGCGCGCAAACCCCATTTTTCCGCCACGAACGCATACATCGCCCGCCGCTTCGAGGGGCCGTAATCGTGGCCTTCGTCGGCCAGATGAACATTCGCCACGTTGGTCGATGCGCCGAAAACTTCGTACACGCGTTGAATATAGGGAAACTCAACCTTTGGCACATTACGCGTCCAATCCTTCCCGTCCGAAATCACGCACATCGGCCTCGGGGCGAATAACGCCGCGATTTCGACATTGTCGGTGTCGTGCGTGGCTGAATGGTGAATGGGCAATCCACTTTCGCAGACGCACCCGCCGAAAAAATGCGCGGACACCTGGACCACGGGCACGCTCAAGGTCAATCGGTCGTCCACGGCGCCGAGCAGGAATGTCTGTGTCCCGCCGCCGGATTCGCCGGTGGCGCCCAGGCGGGTCGCATCCACGCCGGGCAGGGCTGTCAAGTAATCCAATGCCCGAATGCTGTCCCAAAGCTGAAACGTCAGCGCGTTGGGATCTTTGTGCGCCAGTTGGGTGGAGTCGCCGTAGCCCACCATGTCGTAGGCGAAGGCCATGACGCCCATGCGGGCCAGGGCCGCGCAGCGTGTTTGCGTTGTGCTATTGACACGCGGCGCGCCCGGGCCGTGGCCGTGCGGGCAAAGCATCGCCGGCCACGGTCCCGCCCCGTGGCTGGGACGATAGAGGTTTCCAGTCACGAAAAATCCCGGCAAACTTTCGAACGCCACGTTCTCCACGGTGTAACCACGTCGCTCCTGCCGTCCCCACGCGATCGCTTTCAAGTCGTTGCGGGTGGGCAGCGGCTGAAGGTTGGCGCCGCGCAAAATTCCATCCCGGATATTATGGGCTCGCGCTTCCCATTCTGGGCGCGTGTGCCAGGCGGCTGCGAAGGACGCCAGTTGCGCGCTCCCTTGCTCTTCGGTCAGGCGCGGCTCTTTCATTGGCAGAGTGGCGGCCAGCCCGGTCAAAGCCAGAAATGCGCTCGCGAGTTCGGGAATGAGAATCTTCATGGGAATTGCCTAATCGATAACTTTGTTCGCGCGCGATTTCAAGTTCCTCCTGTTCAACCTTTCCGAATTCATTATTGTACGTTCCCGTGAGCATTGTGACCAGGAAAGGCGACGACGGGACGACGGGGTTGATGTACAACCGGCGCACTTCCAAATGCCATCCGCGCGTCGCCGCCTATGGGTCGGTCGATGAATTGAACGCCGCGCTAGGAATCGCTCGCGCCGCCGCCCGCACAAAAGTCCTCGGTGACCGATTGCTCGGCATCCAAAAGGACCTGGTCACATTGATGGGTGAATTGGCCACCCTCACCTCCGATCTGCCGCGCTATGTGAAAGACGGTTTTTCCATTGTCACGCCGGATTTGACGGCGAAGCTTGACGTCATTGCCGAAGACATCGAATCCCAGAAAGTTTCTTTCCAAGGCTGGGCCACGCCGGGCGCCAATGCGGCCTCCGCGGGGCTCGATCTCGCCCGCACCGTGTGCCGCCGCGCCGAGCGCCACGCTTGCGAATTGCACGAGGACAAGCAATTGCAAAACGCGGAGATCATTGTTTTTCTCAATCGCCTTTCGGATGTCCTCTGGCTGCTGGCCCGCTGGGCTGAAGTCCATGAAGCGCCGCCTCCTGTCAACTAATGTCCGGCGCCGGCGCCCATTTCCTCAACGCAGGCGACTGGATCGTCATCCTGCTTTACTTTGGCGGCATCGTGGGGTTGGGCAGTTGGTTCGGGCGCGACCAACGCAACACGCGCGACTATTTTCTGGGCAGCAAGGATATTCCGTGGTGGGGCATTGGGTTTTCCATCGTGGCCGCCGAGACCAGCGCTCTCACCATTATCGGCGTGCCGGCGATGTCGTATGGAGAAGGCGGCGATCTGGCGTTTATCCAACTTATTATTGGGTACGTGATCGCCCGCATCATCCTGGCGGTGGTGATGGTTCCGTATTATTTCAAGGGCGAGATTTATTCGCCGTACCAACTTTTTTCCAACGCATTTGGCGAGGGCGCGCGGCAGACGGCCGGGGGATTTTTTCTGTTGAGCGAAACTCTTGCCGCCGGTGTGCGTGTTTACGTCGCCGCCATTCCGCTCAAGCTGCTGCTCGGCAATTCTTTTTTGGGCGGCTTCGCGGGGCTTGATCCCATCTTTGGGGCGATTGTCTTGTTCATTGTTCTCTCGCTCACTTACACCTACATCGGCGGCGTCAAAGGCGTCATTTGGACGGATGCCGCGCAGTTCGGCTTGTTCTTGCTGGGGGGCGTTTTCACGCTTTTTTATATTCCACACCTGGTCGAAGGCGGTTGGGGCGCGGTCCTGCGGCAAGCCGGCGCAGAGGGAAAACTGCATTGGCTCAACGTCGCGGTGAGTGCCCGGAGCCTCTGGGAAAATCCCATGAATATATGGATGGGCGTGATCGGCGGGACTTTTATGGTGCTTTCGTCGCATGGCGCCGAGCAACTCATTGTGCAGCGCGTTTTGGCCTGCAAAAATGTCGGCGACGGACGCCGCGCTTTGGCTTTGAGCGCCGTGGCCATTCTGCCGCTTTTTCTGATCTTTCTTCTGGTGGGCGTGATGCTGTGGGCCTTCTACCAAAGCCATCCGCTGCGGTTGCCGATACCGCTGGTGGGGGCGAACACCGGGATGCATGCGAACGACTTCATTTTTCCAATATTCATCTTGACGGAAACGCCTCATTTGCTGCGCGGCCTGCTCATTGTGGCGATCCTGGCTGCCGCCATGTCCTCCGTCAGCTCCGCCTTGACCGCGCTGGCGTCGGTGTCCACGATGGATTTTGTCAAAAAAATGCTGCCCGGGCGCACCGACGCTTTTTTTCTGCGCTTCAGCAAGGCGAGCACAATCGCGTGGGCGGCGGCGCTGGCGCTGGTGGCGTACGGCAGCCGGCAAGTGGCGTTCGTCTTGACAACGGCTTTCACATTGCGCGGGCTCACCAGCGGCGCGCTGCTCGGCGGGTTGCTGCTGGCCCTCTTTTGGAAGACCGGCTCCGCGCGCGCGGTGATCGTGGCGATGTTGCTTTCGCTGGCGGTCATGGCCTGGATCAGCCCGCTCACGCAAAGTCACCTGCCGGGCGGTTGGAAGCTGCCGGTGACGGTGGCGTTTCCATGGTACACCATGATCGGATGCGGCCTCACCGTCGGCGCGGCGTGGGGGCTGCGCAAACTGAAAGTTTGAATGGGATTTACGCCCGAACAATTTGCGCAAATGCGGAGCCGGTTGAGCCGGCCCAAAAAAGAGCCGGCCGCGGTGGCCGCGCGCCCGGCGCGGCGGGATGAAATTATCATTGGCATTGATCCTTCGCTGCGGGGCACGGGTTATGGTGTGATTCACGCTGGCCCGGCGCAGCCTCGCGCGCTCGCGCATGGCACGATCAAATGCCCCGCCTCTTGGGAACGCTCGCGTTGCCTCACGCACATTGCCCAAACGGTGCGCACGCTGTTGGCGGAATATCGTCCCAGCATTTGCGCGATCGAAGGTTTGTTTTACGCGCAGAATTTACAGACGGCGCTCATCATGGGCGAGGCGCGCGGGGCGGCGCTCGCCGCGCTGGGTGAAGGCGGCTTGGAAATTTACGAAATTGCGCCGCGCAAAGTGAAGCAATCTGTGGTGGGGTACGGCGCGGCGCAGAAATTGGCCGTCGCCAAAATGGTGCAGCGCCTTTTGCAACTTACCGCTTTGCCCGAGCCGGACGCCGCCGATGCTCTCGCCCTGGCGCTGGCCTACGCCCAAACCAGCCGCCTCTCGTCCCATAAACGCATTTAAACCGCTGCGGCGGAGTCATGTGCCTATGCCGCCCTCGGCAATACTTGCCGTAAATTTCGCAAAATCCGGTTAGTTGACGCCGAACGCGTTTCGTAACGTTTCTTCACGGTTCGGGCCTATTTTGGCGCCGCGCTGTTACGTATGAAACCTGTGCTGTTCAATAACACCGTCCTGCGGGACGGACATCAATCGATGGCCGCCACCCGCATGACCCTGGCGCAAATGCTCCCGGCCGCTCCGATCCTGGACGGCATGGGCTTTCACGGGCTCGAAACCTGGGGCGGAGCGACGATTGATTCCTGTTTGCGTTTCCTCGACGAAAACCCCTTCGACCGCCTGCGCGCCCTCAAAAAAGCCGCGCCCAAAACTCCGCAGCTCATGCTGCTGCGCGGCCAAAATATCGTCCAATACACCAGCTTTCCCGATGACGTCGTTGAGGCCTTCGTCCGTTGTATGTGTGACAACGGTATGGATATCATCCGTATTTTCGACGCCCTCAACGACGTCCGCAATTTGCGCACCGCGATCAAGGCGGTAAAGGCCGCCGGCAAACATGCGCGCGGCGAACTGTGCTACACCATCAGCCCCGTGCACACCGTCGAAAACTTCGTCAAGATGGGCGTGGAATTGGAGAAGATGGGGTGCGATTCCCTGGGGATCAAGGACATGTCTGGCATCATTCAGCCGCGCATCACCTACAACATGGTGAAAGAATTAAAGGGCAAGGTTGGCATCCCGATCACGCTTCATACCCACGACACCGCCGGCTTGGGCGCAGCCAGTTATCTGGCGGCGATCGATGCCGGCATCGATTGTGTGGAGGTTTCGATCACGCCCTTTGCCAATGGCACGTCGCAGCCCGACACGCAGCGCATGCTGGCGTTGCTGGAGGGGCATCCGCGATGCCCGCACTTTGACACCGCCAAGCTCGCCGGTCTCCGCACGTATTTTGAGGGTGTTTACAAGGAGTTGGCCAAATTCACGAGCCCGGCGAATGAACGCGTCGATAGCGACATTCTGATTTACCAGGTTCCCGGCGGCATGCTGTCGAACTTTCGCACGCAATTAAAAGAGCAGGGGATGTCCGAGCGTTTTGATGAAGTGGTGCGGGAAATTCCCGTGGTGCGCGAGGCGCTGGGTTGGATTCCGCTGGTCACGCCGACGTCCCAAATTGTCGGCACCCAGGCGATGATGAACGTGAAATTTGGCCGCTGGAAAATGATTTGCCAGCCCGCGCAGGACATTGCGCTGGGGCGCTATGGCAAAACTCCCGGGGCCATCGACCCCGGCGTGCTGGCCCAGGTGGAAAAACAAACGGGGAAAAAATCGATCACCGAACGGCCGGCGGATTTGCTCGCGCCGGGCATGGATAAATACCGTCAGGAGGCCGCCGCCAAGGGGCTGCCCGCCACGGATGAGATCGCGGTGCTCTTTGCCATGTTTCCGCAGCAAGTGGAGGCGTTGCACAAACCGAAACCCGCCGCCGCGCCGACCCCGGCGCCGGCGCCGAAGGCTGCGCCGGCTGCGACCGCGGTTCCCTCCGCGCCGCTGCCGTTGCCCGGCCTTCCGTCGGGCGCGCGCAAACTATTCGTCACGCTGGGCGGTCAACGCCACGAAGTTTTTGTCGAAACCCTTTAACCGACTGGATTTATGAACGCGACCCACGCTCCCGCAGAAAAGTCCCGGTTGCTCGCCGAGTTTCCTGACGTTGGTTATGACGACTGGCGCGAGGTGGTTGATGCTGAATTGAAAGGCGCTCCTTTTGACAAGCGCATGTTCAGCGCCACCGCCGAAGGCATTACGCTTAAGCCCATCTATCGGCGCGAAGACGTGGCCGCATTGCCGCATGTTGCGTCGTATCCGGGCTGTCCTCCTTTTGTGCGCGGAGCGCAGGTCGTCGGGCACATCAAGGAGCCGTGGGCCATTTCGCAGGAGATTTACGCTTCCAGCCCCTCGGAGTTTAATCATGCCGCCCGCAATTCTCTTTCGCGCGGCCTCAATGCTCTTAACATGGTTTTAGACAAGGCCACCCGCCAGGGCCAGGATCCCGATTGGGCCGAGCCGGAGGCGGTCGGCTGCGGCGGTTTGTCCATCGCCACCGTGGAGGATTTGGAAAAAGCGCTGGAAGGCGTGGACCTGGCCAATGTCTCGCTCCTGGCGCGGACTGGCGCTTCCGCCATGCCTTTTGCGGCGCTGCTGGCCGCGCTCCAGCGCCGGCGCAAACTTCCCCTCAGCCACTTGCGCGGCTGCGTGGAGATGGATCCGCTCGGCGTCCTGTCACATGAAGGGTCGCTGCCCCAATCCCTTTCCGGCGCCTACCGTGAGATGGCCGCGCTCACCGGGTGGGCGGCGCTGCACGCGCCGAGTCTGCAAACGATTTGCGTGCATGGCCGCGCCTGGCACGAAGCGGGCGGCCATGCCGTCCAGGAGCTCGCCTTCAGCATCGCGACGGGCGCCGAGTATGTGCGCCGCATGGTCGAACGCGGGCTGGAAATCAACGCCGTGGCGCCCCGGTTGCGCTTTGCCGTTACGGTGGGCGAAAACTTTTTCCTCGAAATCGCCAAATTGCGAGCCCTCCGGATGCTTTGGTCCAAAGTGGTCGCCGCATTCAACGGTGATGAAGAGGCGCAAAAGGCTTTCATTCACGTTCGCACCTCGCATTGGAACAAAACCCTGCACGACCCGCATAACAATGTGTTGCGCGCGACGGTGGAAGCGTTCGGGGGCGTGTTGGGAGGCTGCGATTCCATGCAGGTCGGCGCGTTTGACGAAGTGTTCCGCGCGCCCGACGACGCCAGCCAACGTCTGGCCCGCAATACGCAATTAGTGCTGCAACGTGAATGCGAACTCACGCATGTCATCGATCCGGCCGGCGGCTCCTGGTATGTCGAGAGCCTCACCTCCGATCTGGCCCAACGCGCCTGGACGCTCTTTCAGGAAGTGGAGCAACTGGGCGGCATGGAAGCCGCCCTCGCGGCGGGCTTTCCGCAAAAGGCGGTGGCCGCGACCGCCGCCGAACGCCTGAAAGGCGTGACCCGCCGCCGGGACACCATTGTGGGGGTCAATCAATACGCGAATCCCAAGGAAAAAACTCTGGCCATCCCGGCCGTGGACGCGACCGCGTTCCATCGCCGCCGGGTCGCGCAAATTTCCTCCTATCGCACAGCCCTTGACGATCAGGAAAGCGAGATCGTCCTGCACCGTTTGGCGGACATCATCAATATTAAAAATGCCCGCTTGTTCGACGCCGCCGTGGAAGCGGCGGCGGCAGGCGCCACGTTGGGCGAAATTGTCCGCGCCCTGCGCATTCAAGACCGGCCCTGCGTCCCGGTTCAACCTGTTTGTTTGACACGCGCCGCCGCTCCATTCGAGAAGCTCCGCCTGGCCGCCGCCCGTTACGCCGTGCGCGAGGGCCGCGCCCCGCAGGTTTTTCTCTGCAACCTGGGCGGTCCGAAAGATTTCAAGGGCCGCGCCGATTTTTCGCGCGGGTTTTTTTCCGCGGGCGGCTACGAGGTTCTCTCTTCGCCGGGTTTCATTTTGCCGGACGTGGCCGCCTCCGCCTTTGTGCAATCGGGCGCTCCCATTGCCGTGATCTGCTCGAGCGACGCCCAATACCCGGCGCTGGTGGCGCCGCTCGTGGGCGCCATTCGCGCCCAATTTCCGCGCGCCATCATCGTGCTGGCGGGGTTGCCCGCCGACCAGGTCGAGGCGCATAAGCAGGCCGGCGTGGATGAATTTATCCATCTCCGCGCCGACGCGGCCGAATTGCTCAACAAATTCCACAACTGGATTGGAGTCGAATAATGAATGCGCATCCTGACTTTTCCAAAATTAGATTTGACGCCACGCCTGTCAAGCTGAAGCGCGGCGATTGGCGGAAGGAAGTCAAGGCCGAGACCGGGCAATGGCCGGAGGATTGGGCCGTCCGCACGCTGGAGGAAATCGACCTCAAACCGCTGTATGGCCCGGATGATCTGGCGTCGTGCGAAGGCCTCGACTCCATGCCGGGTCTGGCGCCTTATCGCCGCGGGCCATACGGCTCCATGTATGTCATACGGCCCTGGACGGTGCGCCAATACGCGGGCTTTTCCACCGCCGAGGAGAGCAACGCTTTCTACCGGCGCAACATTGCCGCCGGCCAGCAGGGGTTGTCGGTCGCCTTCGATTTGCCCACGCATCGCGGTTATGATTCCGATCATCCACGCGCTTTCGCCGATATGAGCAAGGCGGGCGTGGCGGTCGATTCGGTGGAGGACATGAAGATTCTTTTCCAGGAAATTCCGCTGGATCGCATCTCTGTCTCCATGACGATGAACGGCGCGGTGCTGCCGGTGATGGCGTTTTACATTGTGGCGGCGGAAGAGCAGGGGGTGACGGTGGACAAGCTCTCCGGCACCATTCAAAACGACATCCTCAAGGAATATATGGTGCGCAACACCTATATTTATCCGCCGGCGCCTTCCATGCGGATTATTGCGGACATCTTCTCGTTTGCCTCGCAGAACATGCCCAAGTTCAATTCCATTTCCATCTCCGGCTATCACATGCAGGAAGCCGGCGCGCCTGCCGATTTGGAAATGGCCTACACGCTCGCTGACGGACTCGAATACGTTCGCACCGGGCTCAAAGCGGGCATCGATATTGACGCCTTTGCCCCGCGCCTCTCCTTTTTCTGGGCTCAGGGCAAAAACTATTTCATGGAGATTGCCAAGATGCGCGCCGCCCGCGCTTTGTGGGCGAAAATGATCCGGCAATTCAATCCCAAAAACCCCAAGTCGATGGCCCTGCGCACGCATTCGCAAACCTCCGGCTGGTCGCTCACGGAGCAGGATCCGTTCAACAATATCGTGCGCACCTGCGTGGAGGCGATGGCGGCCGCCGGCGGCCACACCCAATCGCTCCACACCAATTCCCTCGACGAAGCCATTGCGCTGCCCACCGATTTTTCCGCGCGCATCGCGCGCAACACCCAGCTATTGTTGCAGGAAGAAACGGGCCTGTGCAAAGTCATCGACCCTTGGGCGGGCTCGTACTTTGTCGAATCGCTCACGCAACAATTGATGGAGCGCGCCTGGAAGCATATCCAGGAAATCGAAGCCTTGGGCGGCATGGCCAAAGCGATCGAAACCGGGCTGCCCAAACTGCGCATCGAGGAAGCCGCCGCCCGCCGCCAGGCCCACATTGATTCCGGCAAGGAAGCCATCATTGGCGTCAATTTGTTCCGGCTCGAAAAAGCGGATCAGCTCGACGTTCGTGAAGTTGACAATGCCACCGTCCGCGATTCCCAAATCAAGCGACTCCAACAAATCAAGGCCGCGCGCGATCCGCAGAAAGTTCAAGCCGCCCTCGAAGCGCTCACGCAATGCGCCGCCGGCGGCCCGGGCAACCTGCTGGCGCTGGCCGTAGCCGCCGCCCGCGTGCGCGCCACGCTCGGCGAAATCTCATTTGCCATGGAACGAATCTTTCAACGTCACAAAGCGATCACGCGCTCCGTGTCCGGCGTTTACCGCGCGGCCTACGGCGCCGGCTCCCAATTGGACCAGGTGCGGCGTCCCGCCGACGAATTTGCCGCCAAATTCGGCCGCCGCCCGCGCATTCTCATTGCCAAAATGGGCCAGGACGGCCACGACCGCGGCGCGAAAGTCGTCGCCAGCGCCTACGCTGACTTGGGCTTCGACGTTGATCTCGGCCCGCTCTTTCAACAGCCGGAAGAAGCGGCGCGCATGGCCGCCGAGAACGATGTTCACGTCGTCGGCATCAGCTCGCTCGCGGGCGGGCATAAGACGCTGCTCGTGCAACTGGTGGAGGAGCTGGAAAAAATCGGGCGGTCCGATATTCTGGTGGTGGTCGGAGGGGTCATCCCGCCGCAGGATTACGAGTTTCTCAAATCTCACGGAGCCGCCGCCGTTTTCGGGCCAGGCGCCTTCATTCCCGACGCGGCCCGCGAAATTCTGAGTCTCCTGGAGCGTCGATGAGCGGAAACTTACATGATGACCTTCTCGCCGGCAATCGGACGGCCCTGGCTCGCGCGATCACCCTGATCGAGAGCCGCAGCGCGTCGGACGAAGCGCAGGCGCAGGGACTGTTGGAGGGCATTTTGCCTTTCACGGGCCGCGCCCGGCGCATCGGCATCACGGGCATTCCCGGGGTGGGCAAAAGCACGTTCATCGAGAATTTTGGCGGACGCCTGACGGCGCTCGGGCATCGCCTCGCCGTCCTCACGATTGACCCTTCCAGCACGCGCTCGGGCGGCAGCATTCTCGGCGATAAGACCCGCATGGAAAAGCTGGCGTGCGATCCGAAGGCATTTATCCGCCCTTCCCCGGCGGGCGATCATCTCGGCGGCGTGGAGCGGCATACGCGCGAGACCATGTTGCTGTGCGAAGCGGCGGGATTCGACACGATCATCGTGGAGAGCGTGGGCGTGGGGCAGGGCGAAGTGGCGCTTCGTTCCATGGTGGATTTTTATCTTTTGCTCCAGCTCCCGGGCGCCGGTGACGAATTGCAGGGCATCAAAAAAGGGATCATCGAACTTGCCGACATGGTCCTGATCAACAAGGCCGAAGGGGAAAATCGCGCGCGCGCGGAACTGGCCCGCGCCGAACAGGAAACGGCTTTGCATTACAGCGCGCCCGCCACGCCCGGCTGGAAAACGGAAGTGGCCCTGTGCTCCGCGCAAACCGGGGAGGGCCTTGATCACGCGCGCGAGCGGATGGAGGCGTTTTTCAAGCTGGACAAGGTGATTGCGGAACGCCGGAGCCGCCAGGCGCTTGACTGGTTTGCCGAGGCGCTCCAGGACGAGCTGTGCAAACGCTTTTTCCAGGAGCCGCAGGCGCAAGCCCGGCTGGCGGCAGTGGAAGCGGCGCTCTTAAAAGGGCAAATCACCGTGGCGGCGGCCGTCCGGCAGGCTCTGCCATCTGTCAACACCAACCATTTATGATAAAAAAATCGATCATCTCGGCATTGCGGTGCGCTCGCTCGAAGAAGCCATCCCGTATTACGAAAATGCGCTCGGCCTGAAGTGTGAACACCGCGAGGAAGTCCTTTCCCAAAAAGTCCGCACCGCGTTTTTCAACGCGGGCGAGGTGCATATCGAATTGTTGGAGCCGACAAGCCCGGACAGCCCCATCGCCAAATATCTGGAGAAAAATCCCGCCGGCGGCATCCACCATGTGGCGTTTGGCACCGACAATGTTCAGGCCCAGTTGCAACAGGCCTCCGGCGCGGGCGTGAAATTAATTCACGAAAAACCCTTCGAGGGCGCCGCAGGAAAAATGGTTGCGTTCCTGCATCCGAAATCAACTTTCGGCGTCTTGACTGAATTGTGCATGCCCAAATCCTGATTAGATTTTATGCCTATATCACCAGCGTTATTGGAAGAGTTGGCCAAACGCCGCAGCGCGGCGCAACTCGGCGGCGGCGCCGATAAATTGGAGGCGCGCCGCAAAAAAGGCGTGATGACGGCGCGCGATCGCATCGGCGCCCTCTATCAAACCGGCACGTTTCAGGAATGGGGCATGCATGTCGATCACGACTGCCATCATTTTGGCATGGAACAGAAATCCTTGCCCACCGACGGCGTCATTACGGGCACCGGTTTTGTGGATGGCCGCACTGTGGCGTCCTTTAGCCAGGACTTCACGCAGGGGGGCGGCGCGCTGGGACGCATGCACTCGCAAAAAATTTGCGACGTCATGGAATTCGCGCTGAAAAACGGCTGCCCCGTGGTGGGCTTCAATGATTCGGGCGGCGCGCGCATTCAAGAAGGGGTGGGGTCGCTCGCGGCGTATGGCCAGGTGTTTTTCCGGAATGTCCTGCTCTCGGGCGTCGTGCCGCAAATCGCCATCATTGCCGGCCCGTGCGCGGGCGGCGCGGCGTATTCGCCCGCGTTGATGGACTTTCTCATCATGGTCAAGGGCGTTTCCAACATGTTCATTTGCGGGCCCGAAGTCATTCAAGCCGTCACCGGCCAAAAATGCACCATGGACGAAATCGGCAGCCCGAAGGCCAATGCCAGCGTCAGCGGCAACGTCCATTTCGTCGCCGAGAACGACGCGGACGCCATCCGCATTGCCAAACGCATTCTTTCGTATTGCCCGTCGAACAACGTGCAGGATCCGCCGCATCGGCCCACGCCGAACATCGATCTCTCGCCTGATCCGCGTTTTGACCAATTGGTTCCCACGGACAGCAAGGCGCCGCTGGATATCTATCAAGTGATCAACACCCTGGTGGACAAGGACGAATTCCTTGAGGTGCACGCGGATTTCGCGAAGAACATTGTGGTCGGGTTCGGACGGATTCAAGGCATCGTGGTCGGGATCATCGCCAATAATCCCGCGGTCAAAGCGGGCACGCTGGACATTGATTCATCGGACAAGGGCGCCCGATTCATCCGCTTCTGCAATGTCTTCAATATCCCGCTGGTGACGCTGGTGGATATTCCTGGGTTTATGCCGGGCATCGCGCAGGAGCGCGGCGGCATTATCCGGCACGGCGCCAAAATGCTTTTTGCCTACGCCGCCGCCACGTCGCCCAAGATCACGGTGATCTTGCGTAAAGCATACGGTGGCGCTTATCTAGCCATGTGCAGCGCCGACATGGGCGCCGATTATGTTTATGCGTGGCCCACCGCGGAAATCGCCGTGATGGGAGCCGAAGGTGCGGTGAAGATTTTGTATCGCCGGGAAATTGCCGCCGCCAAGGATCCGAAAACGAAGGAAGCGGAATTTGTGGCTGAATATCGCGCCAAATTTTGTTCGCCCTACGAGGCCGCCCGCACCGGCATGATCACGGATGTCATTGCCCCTTCCGAAACTCGCGCGGCGGTGTCGCTTGCCTTGCGAAACTCCCTCAGCAAACGCGAATCCCGCCCCCCGAAAAAACACGGCACGATCCCGCTTTGATTTATGAACGACGAGTTGACAGCCAGTGAATCCAATCTCGGCAAGGCGCTCGCGCTCATTCATCGGGCGCTCCCGGCTGCGCGCCTGCCGGAGCGCGCCGGCGAGGTGCAAGCCGCGTTGCGGGCCGCCGCCGCGCTCGTGGAAGCCGCCCGTCAAACACATTCGACCGAGCTGGGTTTGACGTCTGGTTCCAGCGCCAGCGGCCATGTGGAGGCGGCAATTGTCGCGGTGATAGCCGCCGCCATCGCTTCGCTGGTGGGCGCGCCGCATCGCATTATTTCAGTCGCGCCCGCGCCGGTGACTCAGCCGCATTTGAATGTGTGGGCATTTGAAGGCCGCTCGCAATTATTCGTCTCCCACAAAGTTCGTTGACCGAAACATTTATGATTAAAAAACTTCGTGTCACAGTGGATGGCAAACCCTACGACGTGACGGTGGAAACGCCGGAGGACCAGGTTGGTTCTCCCGCGCCGGCCGCGCCGCCGCCTGCGCCTACTCCGGCGACTCCACCGCCGCCGCCCGCGGTCGCTCCGGCGCCCCCTGCGCCGGTTTCGTCTGCGACCCCCTCCGCGCCTGGCGCCGGGGATGTCCTTAGTCCGCTCGCCGGGCGCATCACTGCGGTCGTGGCGCAACTGGGCCAGGCGGTCAAAGAAAACGATCATCTCGTCACGGTCGAGGCGATGAAAATGAACACGTTCGTCATGGCCCCGAAATCAGGCAAGGTCGCCGCCGTCAACTGTGCGGTGGGCGACGCGGTGAACGAAGGTCAGGTCCTTGTCAAAATCGAATAACATGAGCGCCGCGTCCGCAGGGGAAGATTGGAAGGTTTCGCATTTAGCTGAAACTCATTCGACCAATGTCGTCGCGGCCAGTTTCGGCCCCTGGCACGCCGTGCGCGCCGACGTTCAAACCGCCGGACGCGGACGCTTCCAGCGCGCCTGGGTTTCCAATGCGGGCGGGCTTTGGCTTTCCGCCGTGGTTCCTTTGGACATTCAATCCGAGGGCGGGCGCCTACTGCCGCTTGCGGCCGGCCTCGCGGTCTGTGATGTGCTGCGCAGCTTCGGCGTGGCTGACTTGCGCCTGCGCTGGCCCAATGATGTCCTGGTCGGCCGGCGCAAAGTGGCGGGTTTGCTCATCGACTGTTTTCGCCCGGGCCTGGCGGTGGTCGGCATGGGCGTCAATGTCCATAATCGCCCTGACTTCCAGGATCCGGCGCTGCGTGGCTGCGTGGCTCGGCTGGCCGACCTCACGCCCCAATCCGTCACCCCTGACGAGGTGTGCGAAAGACTTCTCGGCGCCTTGCGTGAGGTTGTCCTCGAAATTCACGCGGGACGCTTTTCCGAGATCTTGGCCCGCGTGCAGCCGCTTTGGTCTTTGGGCGGGCGCGTCTCCTTGGACTTGGACGGCCAAACCCGCGCCGGACGTTTCGGCGGCGTCGATGCGCGGGGCCAAATTATTTTGATTGACGATGTTGGCTGCGAGGTTTTCCCGCCGGAACGGGTGCGCCATTTAACTGAGCTTTGATTTTCCCATGAAGAATTGTTTCCCCCAACTGACTGCGGCCGAGGCCGCCCAGCTTATCACGCACGGACAAACCATCGCCTTCAGCGGTTTTACGCCCGCGGGCGCGCCCAAGGAAATTCCCAAAGCGATCGCCGCGCGCGCCAAGGCCGAACACGCGCAGGGCCGCGAGCTGCGGGTCGGCGTCATCACCGGCGCCTCCACCGGGAAATCGCTCGACGGCGCGCTGGCCCAGGCCGACGCCATCCTGTTTCGCACGCCGTATCAAAATGACCCGGACATTCGCAAAAGCATCAACGAAGGCCGCACGAATTTTTATGACATGCACCTTTCGATGCTGCCGCAGGCGGTGCGCTATGGCTTCCTGGGGCCCGTGCATTGGGCGGTGGTCGAAGCTTGTGACGTCACCCCCAATGGCGAAATAACGCTGACGTCCTCCGTTGGCGCCGCGCCCACGTTTTGCGGCAAAGCCGAGAAGATCCTGATTGAGCTAAACCAATTTCATCCGCGCGGCTTGATGGGATTCCACGACATCTACGAACCAAAAGATCCGCCGCATCGCCAGCCGCTTCCGTTGTGCCGCGTAGATGAGCGGATCGGCTCGCCGGTGATCAAGGTGGATCCCAAAAAAATTGCGGGCGTGGTTGTCACCAACGCCGCCGATGAAGTGGGCGGCTTCAGCGAAATCTCCCCGACGACCGCGCGCATTGGCGACAATGTCGCGCAATTTCTCGCCGGCGAAATCAAGCGCGGCTTGCTCCCCGCCTCATTTCTCCCGGTGCAATCCGGCGTCGGCGACACCGCCAACGCGGTGCTGAAATCCATGGGCGATTGCGCGGATATTCCTGTTTTTGACATGCACACGGAAGTCATCCAGGACGCGGTCATCGCGTTGATGAAAGAAGGGAAGGTGCGTTTTGCGGGCGGCTGTTCCCTGACCGTCAGCAATCCCATGCTGAAGGAAATTTACGGCAATATCGAATTTTTCCGCCCCAAACTCGTGCTGCGCCCGCAGGAAATCAGCAACAGCCCCGAACTGGTGCGGCGCCTCGGGATCATCTCGATCAACACCGCCATCGAGGTGGATATTTGCGGCAACGTCAATAGCACCCATATTCTCGGGCGCCAGCTGATGAGCGGCATTGGCGGCTCCGGCGATTTCGCGCGCAACGCCTTTTTGTCCATCTTCACGTGCCCGTCGCTGGCGAAGGGCGGGAAAATTTCCCCAATCGTGCCGCAGGTCAGTCATCTCGACAGCAGCGAACATTCGGTGCAAATCATCATCACTGATCAAGGTGTGGCCGACCTGCGCGGCAAGAGTCCCATGCAGCGCGCCGCCGCGATTATTGAGCATTGCGCGCACCCGGATTATCGCCCGCTCCTGCGCGAATACGTTGGCCTGGCTGGCCATAGCCACGCGCCGCAGACCTTGCGCCACGCGTACGACATGCATCTGGCGTTCGCGGACTCAGGCGATATGCGTCTCGCGAAATTTGCCGCCTGATGGCATGTTGCGGGCATTCAAAGAAACTGTCCCATCTGCCAACGGGAAAATGACGCGGAGCTTTTGCGCAAAGGCGAGTTGCGCCTCGTTAAATGCGCCGCGTGCTCGCTGGTGTACGCCAATCCTGTGAAAGACCAACTGGCCTCCGGCGAGTTTTACGAAGAGCTGGCGCCATCGTTTTATCTCGCCCCCGACAAGCTGCAGGGCGACTACGCCGCGGTGCGATTCCAGCGCGAGATTCGGCTGGTGCGGCAGTATTGCCCGCGCGGCAAAATTCTTGACGTGGGCTGCTCCAACGGCGCGTTTCTCTTTCAGTTGCAGGAACGTTTCCCAGAGGTGTATGAGACGCTGGGATCCGATGTGGCCGGCGCCGCGCTGGATTATGCGGCGGCCAAAGGCGTGGCCGTGCGCCGCGGGTCATTTCTGGCGCAGGATTTTGCCGGCGAGAAGTTTGCGGCGGTGACGTTTTGGGCCACCCTGGAGCATGTCGTTGATCCGGCCGGATACCTGGCCAAAGCGGCGGCTGTTTTGGAGCCGGGCGGACACTGTTTTGTGTTGGTTCCGAACCTTCGTTCGTTTGCGGTGCGGGTGCTTGGCCCTAAATACCGCTATATTTTAGAGCAGCACGTCAATTACTTCACCGCCGAAACGTTGCGCGCCCTCGCCCACACCCAGCCGGAGTTTCGCGTCGTCCATCTCGGGTCGAGCCATTTCAATCCGCTCGTCATCTGGCAGGATTTAAGAGGGGGCGCCCCCGTTTCCGACGCCGACCGGGCGCAACTCCTCAAGCGCACCAATACCTACAAGCAAAACCCGCTGTTGTGGCCGCTCAAAGCGTGGCTGGGGCTGGTCGAGAATACGCTCGCCACGGCGGGGCTGGCGGACAATTTGGTGATGGTGTTGCAGCGGTAGCGGACGTTTGTCACAGAATCGTCACATATTCTCCCTTCCTTTGTCATAGGAACCCTGTATCAAAAGGCCGTATTCAAACGGAAACCAAAACAACATGATGGCAAAACGAATCATCTCCACGATTCTCGCCGGGGCGAGTTTGACGGGCGCGGCGATCGCACAAAACAGCACGGACGCGCTGTTGGATAAACTGGTGCAAAAAGGCATCCTCAGCGGCCAGGAAGCGCAGGATTTGAAGAGCGAAAACCTCACCAATTCCGCGCCGCCGGCGCCGCAGGGCTTGCAATGGAAAATCACGCACGCGCTCAAGAATATTGAGCTGTTTGGGGATTTGCGTTTTCGTTACGAGTATCGCTCCGCCCAATTTGGCTCGGGGCTGGCCACCTACCCGGCGGCGGATTACGCCGGAACCAAAAGCGTCAATTTGTCGGACGCCCATGATTCCCTCGATCGCTTCCGTTACGCCCTGCGTTTCGGCGCCCGCGGCGACCTGACGGATGATATTTATTTTGGCCTGCGGTTTGAGACCTCGCCCAACCCGCGCTCGCCGTGGAACACGTTTGGCAATTCCAGCGGCAGCTCCGCGCCCTATCAGGGGCCCTTCAGCAAAGCCAATAACTACGGGATTTTTATCGGCCAGGCCTACCTCGGTTGGAAGCCTGCCGATTGGGTGGATGTTTCTCTCGGCCGCATTGCGCAACCGCTTTACACCACGCCGATGGTGTGGGACTCCGATTATTGTCCCGAAGGCGCGGTGGAAAAGTTCTCCTACAAGGTTGGAAAAGCCGACCTGTTCGCCACCTTTGGCCAGTTTATTTATCAAGACACCAGTCCGGGCAACGGCAGCCAGGTCATCGGCGTGGTGGGCGAAGGCAACTCCAGCACGGGCATGGGCGTGGGCAACAACGCCCCCTGGCTGCTCGCCTGGCAAGTGGGCGTGAATTATCACATCAGCACCAACATGTCCTTCAAGGTTGCGCCCGCCATTTATAATTACACCGGGCGCGGCAACGCCACGGCCGGATTTTTCGGGCCGTTCGTGGGGCAGGGGACGTCGTTTGGCTTGAATTACGTGAACCTGACCTCGTCCTCCAGCACGGTGCCGGGCATCTCAGGCAAGCCGAATCCGGTCATTCCCGCGCCCGCCACCGCCGCCGGCAACACTTACATCAATGGCTATAATCAAACGGGCATCAACGATTTGTTGATCATGGAGATTCCCGCCGAATTGAATTTCAAACTCGGCTCGCTGCCGGCGCGCGTGTTTGGAGATTTTTCGGTCAACTGGAATGGCGACCAACGCGCCCGCGCGGCTTATGCCGCCGGGGAAGCCGATTATCCGTTCGAAGCGCTGCAAACGCCCACCGGCCTCGGCCAGCCAAATCCGTTTCCGAACGGCCCCGTGCTCGGGCAGGATAAAGCCTGGCAAATTGGCCTGGCCGTCGGCACCAGCCCCGACCTCACCTACGGCCGCGTGGCCCGGAAAAACACCTGGGAAGCGCGCGTCTATTGGCAGCGCATCGAGCAATATGCGCTCGATCCCAATTTGATTGACTCCGATTTCTTCGAAGGCCGCGGCAACATGGAAGGCATTTACGCCGCTTTCGCCTACAGTTTCACCGACGCGATGATCGCCACCTTGCGGTATGGCCGCGCCGAGCGCGTGGATAAGAGCCTTGGCTCCGGCGGATTCAACGCCGATTTGCCGCTGCCCAACCCGATCACGAAATACGACTTGGTGCAGCTTGATCTCACTCTGAAGTTCTAAGATTTTTCAATGGCAAACCTATGAAGAAAATGAAGTTTTGGATTTCCGGCGCGTTGCTGGCCCTGGCCTTGGCGGCGCACGGGGCTGACATCACGGTGAAAGGTTCGGATACGTTGGTTATTCTTGCGCAAAAATGGGCCGAGACCTACATGCAGAGTCATCCGGAAGTGAAAATTCAAGTGACCGGCGGCGGCTCAGGCGTGGGCTTGGCCGCCCTGCAAAATGGCCAAACCGACATTGCCGACGCTTCCCGCCCGATCAATGCCAAGGAACAGGAAGCCTGCGTTCTCAAATTCGGCGCCGTTCCCACCGAGTATAAAGTGGCGGTGGACGGGCTTTCCGTGTATGTCAATAAAGACAATCCCGTCAAGTCGCTGGACATGGCGCAACTTCAAGGAATCTTCATCGGCAAAATCACCAACTGGAAGGAAGTCGGCGGCAAAGATGCGCCGATCAATATTTACAGCCGTGAAAATAGCTCCGGCACCTACGAATTCTTCAAGGAGCACGTCCTGAAGAAAAAAGACTTCGCCGCTTCCGCCCAGACCATGCCCGGCACGGCGATCCTGGTGGGCCGCGTGGAAAGTGATCCGAATGGCATCGGCTACGGCGGCGCCGCCTACACCACTGGCGCACGCGCCATCGGCGTGAAGAAGACCGCCGACGCCACGGCGGTGGAGCCGACCGAAGACACCGTGAGGAACGGCTCTTATCCCATCTGGCGCTACCTTTACAACTATGTTTTGCCGAAATCAGACACCAAGGAGATCGCCGCGTATCTGAAATGGATTCGCAGCGCGGAGGGCCAGAAATTGGCCAAGGACGTGGGTTACTATCCGTTGCCCGCGGATTTGCAGACAAAATAGCTGCAACCTAACATAATGACCGGCGGCCAAGGCGGCGAGTTCTTCGTCCGCCTTTGCCGTGTTTGGAGAAAATGGAAAAGCCCGAGCAAAGCAAAAGGTCGGTGGGGTGGATGGGCCTGGAACGGGGCCACCGCGCGCGCCCCTTGGAGTGGCTCGCCGAGAAGATGATCTTTCTGGTCTCGCTCTCGGCGATCCTGATGGTCTTCTTGATTTTCATTTTTATCACCCGTGAGGCCCTTCCCATCTTCCTTGGCCAGACCGACACCGCCGCCGCTCGCGTCATACCCGCTGACGACATCGACAAGCTCTCACCTGAAAAACTGCGCGCCTACCTCGGCCTTTCCCCGGAAGATTTCAAGAATAAGGATCATGCCACCCTGAAACTGCTCATGCAGTTGCGTGAAAAATCCGCCGCCGAAAACGGCGACAACAAGGACGCCGGCATCAACACCACGAGCTGGCGTTACATGCTTAAGCCGTATCAATGGAGCGACAACGACCGCCCCGAATACATTTGGCAGCCGCGCGGTGAAATCCAAAAATTCAACATCGTGCCCTTGCTCGTGGGCAGCTTGAAGGTCACGATTGTGGCTCTGCTCTTTTCGGTGCCGGTTTCGCTCGCCGCCGCGATTTATGTCTCGCAGCTTTGCCCGCCAAATGTCCGCGAGGTGGTGAAGCCCAGCATTGAATTGCTGGCGGGCATTCCCTCGGTGGTGATGGGCTTTTTCGCGCTGACCGTGATGTCGGGCGCGCTGCAATCCATTTTTCATTACCGCTATGCGTTAAACTCCCTGCTCGCCGGCGTGGCGCTTGGGTTGGCGGTGATTCCGGTGATTTTTTCCATTGCCGAGGATGCCTTGACCAGCGTGCCGCGAACATATTTGCAGGCCGCCCTGGCGCTTGGCTCGAGCCGTTGGCAAGCGGCCTGGCAGGTGGTGGTGCCGGCGGCGTTGCCGGGAATTTTTGCGGCGATTGTCCTGGGCTTCGGACGCGCCGTGGGGGAAACGATGATTGTCCTGATGGCCAGCGGCAACGCCAGCGTCCTTTCCTGGAACATGCTCGATTCGGCGCGCACCGTCACCGCCACGATTGCCGCGGAATTGGGCGAGGCGGTTTCGCAAAGCCCGCATTATCGCATTTTGTTCATGATCGGCGTGCTGCTTTTTATCGTGACGTTTCTTTCCAACCTGGCCGGCGAATTGGTCATGGAGCGCCTTAAGGGCCGGCTGGAGGGCAAACGATGAGCGCGGTCGTAGGGATGGATTTGCGCAGCCGCAATCCCCAGTGGTGGTCGCTCTTTTTCACGGGCCTCACAGGTTTGGCGACGCTGCTGATCCTGGCGATCCTCGCGCTTATTTTGGGCGACGCGCTCTATCATGGGTGGTCGCAATTTAGCTGGCGCTTCGTCACAGGCGCCGCCCAGGACATTTTCGATGTTCACCAGGCGGGCATCAAACCCATGATCTTCGGCACGGCGGCACGGGTCATTATCATGACCATTTTTGTGATGCCGGTCGGAGTGATCACGGCGATTTACTTGACAGAATACGCGCCGCACGGCGCCCTGGTCACGCGCATCATCCGGGGAGCGGTTAATAATCTGGCGGGCGTGCCCTCCATCGTCTTCGGTTTGTTTGGCCTGGGTTTCTTCATCGAGTATATCGGGCAGCACATGGATGCGGGCATTTACGGCGCGGGCGCGGCCCCGGTGTGGGGCAAGCCGGCGTTGATTTGGGCTTCGTTGACGCTGGCAGTCATGACGCTGCCGGTGGTGATTGTGGCCACGGAAGAATCGTTGCGCGCCATCCCGCAGGGACTGCGCGAGGCCAGCCTCGCGCTCGGCGCCACCAAGCTGGAAACCATCATCAAAATCGTCCTGCCGCAGGCGTTGCCCGGCATCATGACTGGCGCCATACTGGCCATAGGACGCGCGGCGGGCGAGGTGGCGCCGATTTTATTCACGGGCGCCGCCTATTATATGGCGTCGCTGCCGCGGTCCCTGAGCAGCCAATTCATGGATCTGGGCTATTACATTTATGTCCTGACGACGCAATCGCCGAACGTGGAGCAGACCCGGCCCATTGCCTACGCCACGGTGCTGGCGTTGTTATTATTGACGTTCAGCCTTAACTTCGTGGCCATTTTGATTCGTTCCCGGATGCGGAACAAATTGCGGGCCCTGCATTGACGATTTGTTTTATGGTCGAAACGCCGCCCTTGAAAAACGTGACCGTAAAAAGCGCGCCGCCGCTGGAAGGCGCGCCGCCGGAGGATTTTCTGATCGAGGTTTTGGGCCTCAATCTTTTTTATGGGCGGACGCAGGCGCTCAAGGACATTTCGCTGAAGCTGCGCCAGCGCATGGTGACGGCTTTTGTCGGGCCTTCCGGCTGCGGCAAATCCACCCTGCTGCGGTGCTTCAATCGCATGAATGATTTGATCGACTCGGTGCGGATCACCGGGCAGGTCAAGATTGGCGGGCACGATATTCTGGGCGACGAAATTGATGTCATCGAGTTGCGCAAACGGGTCGGCATGGTTTTCCAAAAATCCAATCCGTTCCCCAAATCCATTTACGATAACATCGCCTACGGCCTCAAACTTCACCAGAAGTGGCCGGCCGCGGAACTGGACGCCGTCGTGGAGAAAAGCCTGCGCGACGCGGCGCTGTGGGACGAAGTGAAGGACCGCCTCCACGCCAGCGCGCTCGGCCTGTCCGGGGGGCAGCAGCAGCGTTTGTGCATCGCGCGGGCCATTGCCATTCGTCCGGGCATTATTTTAATGGATGAGCCGGCCTCGGCGCTCGACCCCATTGCCACGGCCAAGATCGAGGAGTTGATCTTTGAGCTGAAAAAAGATTTCACCATCGTCATTGTCACACATAATATGCAGCAGGCCGCGCGCATTTCGGATTACACCGCCTTTTTTTACCTGGGCCAATTGATCGAGTTCGACAGCACCAGCCGGATTTTCACCAATCCGGCCAAGAAGCAAACTGAAGATTACGTCACCGGACGTTTTGGCTGAGCGGGAAAGGCGCACCATGTATATTGATGATGAATTAAACAAGTTTAAGGAAAAGCTGCTGATGATGGGCAGCTACGCCGAAAGCGCCGTGAGCCAGGCCGTGCAGGCGTTGAGCGATCGCAACGACCAGCTTGCCCACCAGGTGCAAGCCAACGACGACATCATGGATCAGTTTGAGATCGACATCGATGAGATGGCGATTTTGCTTTTGTCCAAGGCCCCGCTGGCTTCTGATCTGCGCCTCATTACCGTGGCGATGAAGATTTCCCAGAACCTTGAGCGCATTGGCGACGAAGCCACCACCATTTCGCGGCGGGCCATCGAGTTAAACCAGGAGCCGCAGCTTAAGTCGTACATCGATATTCCGCAGATGGCGCGCATTGCCCTGCAAATGCTGAAGGATGCCCTGGATTCATTCGTCTCCAAACAGGCGGAGAAGGCGCGCACCGTCGTGCCGCGCGACAAGGAAGTGGATGCTTTGAACCGGCAGCTTTATCGCGAACTTTCCAGTTTCATGGTGGAGAACCCGGCGACGATCACGCGCTGCCTGAACTTGATGACCATTTCCAAGAGTCTGGAGCGCGTGGCCGATCATGCCACCAATATCGCCCAGGAAGTGGTGTATCTTTGCGAAGCGCGCGACATTCGCCACGAGGCCAACAAGCTATGAACCTTTATTTTCTCCGGCACGCCAAAGCCGAGCCGCGCAGCCCCAAATGGCGGCCCGACAGCAAGCGCCCGCTGACCAAGGACGGGGAGAAAAGGATGTTTGACGTCGCGCGCGGGATGAAAAAACTCGACGTGCCGTTCGATCTGATTCTCACCAGCCCGTACGCCCGCGCCTTGCGCACCGCGCAAATCGTCGTGGAAACGTATCATGCGCGGAAACTTTTTCAGACCACAAAACTTTCTTCCGACGCCGATCCGCGCGGCATCATCGACGAGATCAACGACAACTTCTCCACGCTCAAGGACATCATCCTGGTCGGGCACGAGCCCTTTCTTTCCGGGCTCATGTCGGCCCTCCTGACGGGCGAGAGCGGCCTGAAAATTGATTTTAAGAAGGCCGGTTTGAGCAAACTAACCGTTTCCGAGCTGCGTTTTGGCAAATGCGCGTGCCTCGATTGGCTGCTCACCGCCCGCCAATTGGCGCGCATCGGCAAGCGCTCCTGATCTGGCGCCCGGGAAAATTCTTGTCAGTCCCGCCCGGTGGAATTACTTATCTTCCAGGGTCTCCCCTCGTCCCTATGTATGGCTGAGATTGAATTGAACGACGCGCTGCTCGAGAAAGTCTGGTCCGGCGCGCGCATTGACCAGGCGGAGGCGCTCGCTTTATGGCAGCTTCCCCTGGAGGAATTGGGCGCCCTGGCGAACCGCCGCCGGGAACTCACCAAGGCCGCGGCTTATGGCGGGCGGGGCAATGACGTTGTCACGTACATCGTGGATCGTAATGTCAATTACACCAACGTCTGCAATGTCTATTGCAAATTCTGCGCTTTTTATCGCACGGAAAAGGACGACGACTCCTATGTGATCAGTTTCGAGGAAATGGACCGCAAAATCGAGGAGACCCTGGCCCTGGGCGGCACGCAAATCCTCATGCAGGGCGGGCATCATCCCAAGTTGACGATGCAATGGTATCTCGACCTGTTGTCGCATATAAAAACGAAATATCCCGCGTGCAATATTCATGGCTTCAGCCCCAGCGAATTTGTGCATTTCCGCGAAGTGTTCGGCTTGCCGATGGAGGAGATCATCACCCAGTTTGCCGCCGCCGGCCTGGGTTCGATCCCGGGCGGCGGCGGGGAAATTTTGGTGGATAGCGTACGCCAGCGTATTTCGCCGCTCAAGGCGATGAGCGATGATTGGCTGGGAGTGATGGATGTGGCGCATCGGCTCGGGCTCAAATCCACCGCCACGATGATGTTTGGCCATGTGGAAACGGTGGAGGACCGGATTGAGCACCTGGAGCGGGTGCGCGCGCAACAGGACAAGACCGGCGGATTCACGGCGTTCATTTCATGGACGTTCCAGGCCGAGCATACGCGCCTCAAGGCGCCCACTGTCGGAGCGCACGAATATTTGCGCACGCAGGCGATGAGTCGAATTTATATTGACAACATTCCCAACATTCAAAGCTCGTGGGTGACGCAAGGCCCGGAAATTGGGCAGGTCGCGCTGAAATATGGCGCCAACGATTTGGGCAGCATCATGATCGAGGAGAATGTCGTCTCGCAAGCGGGGGCGACCTTTCGCATGGGCGTGGCGGACATGCGCCGCCTGATTGCCGAGTTGGGTTATGAGCCGCATCAGCGGGACAATTGGTATCACCTGCTGAATTGAAGCGCTGATGCAAAAGATTCCGCTCTCCAAATGCGCCGTGGACGCCGAGGTGGAAGAGGCGGCGTTGCGGGCGCTGCGCTCCGGGCACTATATCCTCGGGCCGGAATGCGAGGCATTTGAAGCGGAATTGGCCGCGGCCATAGGCGTCAAGCATTGCGTGCTCGGCTCGTCCTGCACGATGGCAGTTTATCTGCTGCATCTGGCGCAGGGCCTAAAGCCGGGTGACGAAGTGATCGTTCCTTCCCTGACGGCTTTTCCCACGATTGAACCGCTGATCCACTGCGGCGCCAAACCCGTGTTCGTGGATATTGACGACACGTTTTGCATGGACGCCGCGCAGGCGCAAGCGGCGATCACGTCGCGCACCGTGGGCATTATTCCCGTGCATCTGTATGGCCACCCGGCCGACCTGGACGCCATCGCCGCCCGGCATAATCTGTGGGTGATGGAAGATTGCGCGCAGGCGCATGGCGCCACCTATCGCGGTAAACCGGCCGGTTCAATCGGGCTGGCCGGTGCGTTTTCATTTTTCCCCTCCAAGAATCTCACGGTGTTGGGTGACGGCGGATGCATTTGCAGCAACGACACGGCGTTAATCGACAAAATTCGAATGCTGCGCAATCACGGGCGGCGGGACAAATATCGCCACGAATGCGCCGGCTTTAATATTCGCTTCAACGAAATTCAGGCCGCCATCGGACGTGTCATGTTGGCGCGCCTGCCGGCGTTCAATGACAACCGTCGCGCCGTGGCGGAGTATTACGACGGGCGCTTGCGCGGGATTGTTCGCATTCCGCCGCAGCGGCCTTGGGCGCGCGCGGTCTATCACATGTATGTCATCCGGGTTGAACGCCGCGACGAGTTGCAAAAGTTTTTAAAGCAAAACGGCATCGAAACGGGCATTCATTATCCCATCCCGCTGCATCAGCAGCCGGCCATTCAATCGCCGGCGTCTCTGCCGCAAACCGAGCAGGCGGTGCGGGAAATTCTCTCACTCCCCATCCACGGACAAATGACGCTTGCCGCCGCCGCCGTGGTTTGTGATGCAATCGAAAAGTTCTATGGCCATTGACCTTAGCGTGGTCATTCCCTGCCATAACGAGGAGGGGAATCTGGCCGCATTGCTGGCGGCGCTGGCGCCTCCGCTAAAAAATATTTCCCATGAAATCATCATCACGGACGATTGCAGCCGCGATAGTTCATGGAATTTATTGACTGCGGCCGCGGCGCGAAACCCAAATTTACTCGTCCAGCGGTTGTCAAGGAACTCGGGTGAATCGGCTGCGAGTTGGGCGGGCATCCAGGCGGCGCGCGGCCGATTTGTCGCAACCATGGACGCCGATCTGCAAAATGATCCCGATGACCTGCCCAGGTTTCTCGAAGCCCTCACGCGTTTCGATTGTGTTTGCGGAACCCGCCTTGCCAGCCGGGGCGCTTCCGACGGGTTGGTGCGCGTGGCATCTTCGCGCATCGCCAATGCCGTGCGCAACGCGCTCTCCGGCGAGCAGATTTCCGATTCCGGCTGCACCTATCGCGCGTTCAAACGCGAATGTGTGGCGGAGCTAAAATTTTTCCACGGCATGCACCGATTTCTTCCCACGCTGATTAAACTGGAAGGTTTCAGCGTGTCGGAAATTCCGGTGGCTAATCACCCGCGTTTTACGGGACACAGCCACTACGGGGTGTGGAACCGCCTTTTCGCCTCGTTTTATGATTTGCTCGCGGTGCGCTGGATGAAGCGGCGCATGTTTCGCTTCCAAATCGCCGAGGAACTGAATCGTCTTAACGCGGTTTAGGATCCGCGCCCTGCAATTGCGCGATGGTGGTGAGGACAGCTTTGTCGTCCGCCGTCAGATGAGATGACGCGTCGGGTTTGCCCAATAAATCCGCGGCGCGAGCCAGCAGCGCCTGACGCCGGGCGGACGGTTCGAGAATGGAAGCCAGCTGCACGGCGCTGGAGGCCAGCGCGGCCTTGAATTCCCAACTATCCGGCTCCTGCGCCAATTTCGTTTCGCGCTCCGCGACGGTTGTTTCCAAAAGGGCGCGGGCTTGATTCGTGTCGCCGGTTTTGGCGCAAGCTGCTGCGAGCGCTTCAGCGGCGGAAAGAGCCAGGCTGCTGCGGTCTTCCGTGAACGAGGCCACCGGCGGGGTTTCGCGATACCCGGCGCGCGCCTGTTGCAAGACGGACTGTGCCTCCTCAAATTTCCCGTCGCGCACGAGCGCGGCGCCAAGAAATCCCTGCGCCGCGGCCCGATGCAAAAGCAGTTCGCTGTCCCCCGGGCGCAAAGCCAGGCCGCTGGCGATATTGGCCAGTTGTTCGCGCGAGGCGGTGATGACCTCCGGCCAGTCATGCTCGCTGAGGAGCGCAAGCGTTTTCTGGAACAGCCAATTAAGGCGCGCTTGAATGCGGTCGAAGGAATTGGCTGGCAATTCGTCGTAGCGATTTTGAAAACGCGTTTGCCCGAGGGCGATCTGTGCGCGCGCGTCCGCGTTGTCGCCCAGGAAGGTGGCCAGGCGCGCCAGCTCCAGACTGTTGGCCATGAGCTTTTCCTTATCGGCGGGAGAAAAACTCACCGCCGCCAACAGCGCGTCAAATTTCTTAAGCGCCTGCCGGGCCGCCTCGAATTCACCAACGGATTGGAGGTAATAACATTCCATCATGTGGGTCATGGCGAAATTGTAACGCCAATCATTATTTGACGGATCCAGCTCCATTAATTTGCGGTAATGTTCGCGAGCCATCAATTCCGCGTCCCGCGCGCGTTTCTGGGAAATCGAGGAGACGCGGTAGCTGAGAAATTTTTCCGCCGAGGCAGCGCGGGCAAGAAGTTTGAGATTTCCGGGATCGTCCTTGAGGGCCGCGTCAAAATAGGCGGCGGCTTCTTCGCTGAGATGCACCGATTTGTCGCGCTGGCCGAGCGCCTCATAAGCTGACGCCAGCGAAACTTTGCTTTGCGCCAGATCGGTGGCGAATCCCTGATTGGCCGGGTCGCGCGCCACGAGGGTCTGCAGCAACGATTCTGCCTCAAGTCCGGCGGCCATCGCGTCTTGCGGCTTATTAAATCTATTGGCGGCCACCTCGGCGCGGTTGAGCAACATGTTCGCGAGGCCCGAGACCACGGCGGCATTGGTGGGAAAGCGTTGGTAAAGTTCACGCGCCTGTTGCAACGTTCGTTGTTGGCGAACGTCCATTTCCGCCGACGAAATTGAGGCATCGGAAGAATTCATGAAGCCCAGGCCGTTGCGGGCGAATAATTCGCCGGCGGGCGCTTCCGGCAGGTTCGGATTTTGCCGTCCGATCTCCTGGTACAACGCCACGGCGCCCTCGTAGGCCGCCCGGGCTTCCTTCGTCTCGCCGGAGGCGCGCTGGATTTCCGCCAGGGTGACGAGCGTTTCGGCCCGGCCCATTTGCGTTTTCAGGTCCCGCAATTCCGGGGGAAGGCTGTCAAAGTATTGCATGGCCCGCTCGGCCACCTGTCGCAGCAACGGCAAGCGCCCGTAACGGCTGAGGGCCGGCTGCAGATCTTCCATGATGAAAGTGACCAGCCCTTCCGCCTGTGTGCGCGCGGCATTGGCTTGCTGGCGTTGTTTGCTGGCGCTCTCGCGCGCGAGGTCGGCTTCGCGGCGCGCGGCCAGCGCCTTTCGGTAGGCTTGATTCTCCTGAAAATAGAGGTGGAGCGACACGCCCAGCCCGATGACCAGCGCGGCCAGGACCGCGGTGGCCGACGCGAAGACGATTTTGTTGCGCCGATAAAGTTTTTGGACGCGATATATGGCGCTGGGCGGGCGCGCCAGGACCGGCTCGTTATTCAGATAGCGGCGAAGGTCGGAGGCGAGGCCATTGGCCGTTTCATAACGGCGGGTGCGGTCTTTTTCCAGGCACTTCATCACGATCCAATCGAGATCGCCGCGCAGTTGATGCAGAAGTCTAACGGTGTCGGAAGAACGGCGTCTCGCCGTGGCCGTTAAATCCTCGCCTTGCAGCGTAGCCAGCTTGGTGCTGGGGCGGACGGGCTCCTGTTCGCGAATCGTCTTGCGCATCGCGTCGATGCCCGAGGCCACCAACGCTCCGCCGTCGAACGGGGTGCTGCCCACCAGAAGCTCATACAGCAGCACGCCCAGGCTGTAGATGTCGCTGCGCGTATCGATGTCGAGCCCGCTCATTTCCGCCTGCTCCGGGCTCATGTAGGCTGGTGTGCCGACAAATTGATGAAGTTGCGTGTAAACCGTGCTGTCCGTGAGGCGGCCCTCAGTGGCTTTGGCGATGCCAAAATCAATGACCTTGGGCACAGGCGCGCCGTCGTGCAGAGTGACAAGTATATTGGAGGGCTTGATGTCGCGGTGAATGATGCCCTTTTGATGGGCATGCTGAATGGCCTGGCAGACCTTGATGAACAATTCGAGGCGTTCGGGGGTGGAAAGATTGTTCTGATCGCAATAATCGGTGATGCGAATGCCGCGCACCAATTCCATGACAAAGTAAGGGCGGCCTTGCTCCGTCATTCCCGCGTCGAGAACTTTGGCAATGTTGGGATGATCCATCATGGCCAGGGCCTGGCGCTCCGCCTCGAAACGGGCGACAACCGCCTTGGTGTCCATGCCGAGTTTGATGACCTTGACCGCGACGCGTCGCCGCACGGGCTCTGTTTGGTCGGCGACATAGACCACGCCGCAGCCGCCTTCGCCCACTTTCTCAAGGAGTTTGTAGCGGCCGAGCATCTGCCCCACTTCCTCGATTGGTGAATCGGGAAACTCCAGTTTGATGGTCCGCCCCGCAGGCGGGGAGGCGTCAGGCGCAGGATTCACGAGCGGAGATTACAGGCGCAATCCATTGACTAAAAGCAATAATAAATCTTAGATAAGGCATGAGCGCCAACGAGTTTAAATTCTATTGCTCCCATTGCGACCAGCCTTTGAGTTGCGACGCCTGCTATGCCGGGCGGCAGATTCAATGCCCCAAATGTAACGTGCTCATTCGCATTCCCAGCCCGCCTCCGGGCATGGGTTTTACCCACGTGGAGCCCGAATCCGGACGAACCTGGGACACCCATCCGCCGAAAGGTTGAGGCCGTTCGTCAGCCCGCGTGGTCGAAAATCCCCGCGAGGACGACTTCCTTGATTTTCCAGAGGAGCGCCATGGTCAGGGCCAGTGGAACAGTCGTCAAGAATAAGATCACCCACAGGCCGCGACCGCGAAGGGCGGCGAGCCAAAGGCGAACGGAAAAGGCGAGGCCGGGCCAGCGCCAGGCCGCGAACCATAACGTGAGAGCGGCAAAGACCACGGTGAGCAGCCAGATGTTGAAGGCGCCGAACACGGCGGTTTCGGCGCGCAAGTTTTCGTCGGGAATCATGGCGGCGAGGCGCTGGGCCACGCGATTGATCTGCATGAGAAACAGCAGGCTGGAAAGCGCCAGCAACCCGACAGCCATGGCGTAATAGGACACTTCCGGAAAACGACGCCACCAGAATACGAACGGCGCCAAGCCGGCATTGATGAGGGCCAGGGAATCCGCGCGGGTCAAGGCATTCTGCCAGATGCGCTCTTGACGCTGGAATTGGCGTAATTGCGCGAGGGCCAAGAGCAGGGCGCCGTTAAAGACCAAGGCAGGCGCGAATGCCCACGCACCCAGGGAACCGAACCAATCGGTGCGAGCCGTTTGCGCCAGCACGATAAAACTCAAGGGCAAGGACCAGAAAAGAAGAGAGAGCCCGCGCGCGAGGCGACCGAGGGACCGCAGCAGTTGGGCTCGGCCGGCGTCCGCCATTAAATGGTGAGGTAAGTGTAGTCCTTCAAGCCGCGTTCGTAATCGTCGAGCAACCGCATGCCTTCGGAAGGCTTGAGGCGGTCGGATTTGATGGCCTCGTCGATTTGCGCTTTCATGCGGCGCTTCAACTCGTTTTCGTCGTATTGCACCGAGGTGAGGGTTTGCACGACCGTGGAGCCTTCGATCACTTCCTCGACGTAGTAGCCGGAAGCTTCGTCGGGATCGAGAAACACATGAAGTTCGTTGACGCGGCCGAAGAGATTGTGCAGGTCGCCCATGATGTCCTGATAGGCGCCCATGAGAAAAAAGCCGATGTAATAAGGCTCCGGACCGTGGCCGTTGGAGCGCAATTCGTGCAAGGGCAGGGTGTCGCGCACGTCGTAAAGGTCGATGAATTTTTTCACCTGACCGTCGGAATCGCAGGTGATGTCCACGAGCGTGGCCTCGCGCACGGGCCGCTCGTTCAACCGGCTCAAAGGCATGACGGGAAATAATTGGCCCAGCGCCCAATGGTCGAGGAGCGATTGAAAAACCGAGAAATTGCAAAGGTATTGGTCGCCCAGGCTGTCTTCCAATTTGCGGATTTCCTCGGGCGCGTAAGGCTGGTCCCGAAAACTCTGCACGACGTCCTGCCCGATTTCCCAATAGAGCGATTCAATCTTGGCCTTGTCCGGGAGGTCGAGGAGGCCCAGCGTGAACATATTGTGGGCCTCTTCGCGGCGTTCGGAGGCGTCATGGAACGCCTCGATTTTGTTGAGCGTCGGAAGATTTTTGCGGATGTCGAGCAGGTCGCGAACGAGCGCATGTTCGTTGGCGCCGCCGGTGATGCGCTGGCTGACGTTCGTTTTTTCGATGGCGCCAAAAACCTCCACCAGCAGCACGCTGTGATGCGCGACGATGGCGCGGCCGCTTTCACTGACGATTTGCGGATGCGGCGCCTGTTCTTGGTTGCACACTTCGGCGATGTAAAAAACAATGTCGTTAGTGTACTCCTGCAGGGTGTAGTTGGTGGAGCTGTCGAAAGCCGAGCGGCTGCCATCATAATCGACGCCCAAGCCGCCGCCGACGTCCAGCATCTCGATGGCGAAACCCATCTTGTAGAGTTTGGCGTAAAACCGGGCGGCTTCCTGCACCGCCTTCTTGATGGTCAAAATATCGGGAACCTGCGAACCGATGTGGAAATGGACGAGCTTGAAGCAGCCCTCCATTTTTTCCGCGCGCAGAATTTCAATCGCGTTGAGCAGTTCGACGGTGTTCAAGCCGAATTTGGCGTCTTCGCCGCCGCTGTCGGCCCATTTGCCGGCGCCTTTGCTGTTGAGGCGAATGCGAATGCCGAGCATCGGATCAACGCCCACCTGGCGGGAGACGGCGATGATTTGTTTCAGCTCCTCCAATTTCTCCACGACCATGACGACTTTTTTCCCGAGCTTGATGCCCATGAGCGCCATGCGAATGAAGACATTGTCCTTGTAGCCGTTGCAAATAATGAGGCTGCCTTGCTGGCTTTGCATGGCCAGGCCGGCGAAAAGCTCGGGCTTGCTGCCCACTTCCAGGCCGAATTGGTACGGCTTGCCAGCGTCAAGTATTTCTTCCACCACCTCACGAAGCTGGTTGACCTTGATCGGGAAAACGCCGCGGTATTTGTTCTGGTAATTGAATTCGGCAATCGAGGCGTTGAACGCCTGATTGATGGCTTCCACGCGGTCGCGCAGGATGTCCTGAAAGCGGATAAGGACGGGAAACTTCAGGCCGCGCCCCTTGCATTCCTCGATGACGTCGGTCAAATCAACCGTGGCGCCGGCTTCGCCCAACGGGGTGGCAACCACATGGCCGGCGTCGTTGATGTCAAAATATTTCGCGCCCCAGCGGTTGATGTTGTAAAGGGCGCGGGCCGCCGGGATGTCCCAGGCGGCGGTGGTGGAAGCCGATTCAGTCGTTTGCATTTTTTTGCGCCTCGCCACTATAGGAAGCTGGCGGCGGAATTCAATAGGCCATTTGTGAAATGTTGCGGCGGGCGCGGGCAAAAAAATTGAGGCCCGGCGAACCGGGCCTCAAGCGTGATTAAAAAACGAAATTAGTAGCGATTGCGCTCGCCACCGCCGCCGCCGTAATTACGGCCGCCGCGTCCGCCGCCGCCAGGAGGGCGCTCTTCGCGAGGACGGGCAATGTTGACGGTGAGGGCGCGGCCATCAACGGTTTTGCCGTTGAGCGCGGCGACTGCCGCGGCGGCTTCCGCCTCGTTGCTCATGGTGACGAAACCAAAGCCGCGCGGGCGGCCGGTGTCGCGATCCATCATCAGGTTGGTTTCAGTGACGGTGCCGTGGGCGGCAAAAGCGTCCTGCAGATCGTTTTCAGTGGTGTTGAAGGAAAGATTTCCAACGAACAATTTGTTACTCATGTGATTTTAACTGTGCCGACTATATGCTGTTTCTAGAACGCTCCCGACCATCGGGTTTAAAATCATCACTGAACCGAGTTCATCTGAGGATTCGCTATCTCTTGAAGTGACAAGCAAGCCATCGAACAGGCCCTCAACATGCCGGGATCCGGCGGGATAGCAAGTATTATTTACAAGTATTTTGGGGCGGCGCGGGCCAAAAAGCCTCGGCAATCGCCTGTTACACGATTCGGGGAGGAGGCGCCCTGCGCGCCATCACGCCGGGCGCTACGTTGTAATATGAACTACGAAAATCGAAATCGAGGCGCAAACGCTTTGGAAAAAGATGAAAATCGCGATCCGATCACCGGCGCGCCCGGCTCGCATCCGCTGGGCACGGGCGTCGGAGCGGCAGGCGGCGCCGCGGCCGGAGCCGCGATTGGCACCGTGGGCGGCCCGGTGGGAGCCGCGGTGGGATTGGTGACAGGCGCCATTGTGGGCGGTCTGGCCGGCAAGGGCTTCGCCGAAGGAATTGACCCAACGGTCGAAGACGCCTATTGGCGCGACAATTACGAGAAGCAAACCTACGTGCAACGCGGTTTGAAATATGACATCTACCGTCCAGCCTACCGCGCCGGATACGAGGGCTATGGCCGTTATCGGGGCCGAAGCTACGATGACGTGGAGGCTGAATTGCAACGCGAGTATGAGCAGTCGGGCGGAAGTTCGACCCTGGCGTGGGAGCAGGCCAAGCACGCCACGCGCGATGCCTGGCGCCGCGTGGAGAATTCATCCAGCGGCAAACCGCGCTAAGTCAAGAGGAATAAAAAAGGCCCGGGGCGGATTTCCGTCCCGGGTTTTCTTTTGCCAAATGGCCGGCGTTCCTCTTTCATCGTGGCATGGCAGCAGTTTCTCTGGCGAAAATCGTGGACCGATGTGAGCGCTTGCTTCAGCCCCAGACCTTTACCGACTGGGAGGGAGCGATGAACGGGTTGCAGATGGAGAACTCGGGGACGGTGCGGAAAATCGCCGCCGCCGTGGACGCCTCTCTGGCGACGATCAAACTCGCGGCGGCGGAAAAAGCCGATTTGCTGGTGGCGCATCACGGGCTATTTTGGACCCGAACGGCGCCATGGACCGGGAAACGCCGCGAAATGCTGCGGCTCATGGTGACACATGACATCGCGGTGTACAGTTCGCATCTGCCGTTGGATGCGCATCGGCGGCTGGGGAATTGCGCCTTGCTGGCGGAAGCGCTGGGGATGAAGCGCCTGGAACCGTTCTTCTTGACAAAAGGACGGCACATCGGCTGGCGCGGGGTTATGGATATTTCGCGCGAAGACCTGACGCAAAGAGTGGCGCGGGCGGTGGGGCGAAGCCCGGTGGTCTTGCCGGGCGGCGGGCCGCGCTGCCGCCGCATCGGAGTTGTCACCGGCGGCGCCGGCGCGGAAATGAAAATTGCCGCGGCGGAGGGCGTGGACGCCTTTGTCACGGGCGAAGGGCCGCATTGGACGTATGCGGTGGCGGAGGATTTGGGGTTGAACGTTTTTTACGGCGGGCATTACGCCACCGAAACTTTTGGCGTGAAGGCCCTCGCGGCTGACCTGGCCAAGACGTTTCGCGTCCCATGGGTTTTTCTAGACCACCCGACGGGATTATAAAACGCGGGCGGAAGGAGCGGACGGAAAGGGCGCGGAGCCAACCGTGGCGGAAAGGGGGCCATGCACCGGCCACGCCCCGCGCGGCAACCCGGGAAAGCGCTTTGGATTGTGCGCCAGCACCACCGCGAGCGAGTCAACATAAACGGCCTGCCAGCCGGGACGCGCGGCCAGGGCGGCGGCGCCGGCGAGATTGGCCGGTAGCAGGGCGAGGTCGGCGCGATCGAGGTCGAGAATGTTCGTATTGACGCTCAGGCCGTTGTAAAACTTCCAATGCTCCTCGAACAACTCGTGGGAATAACAGGTGTCCATCCGGCCGTCCATCGAGACGGCGACGTGCGGCAATTCCCAAAGGCAGAGTTCGCCCCAATCAAAAAACATCAGGGCATTGCCGCGCAGGTCGTGGCCGCGGATGAACTGGATCGCGGCCAGCGGATATTCGCGGCGCGGGACTTCCATGGTCAGCGGGAATTCTTTGCGGAGCGTGAAGGAGCAAACGAGCATCGCGGCCGCCGTCAAGACGAAGAAAACCGAGGTCAACGGGCTGAGATAAAGCGCGCGCCACGCGGCCAGGCGGGCGCCGGCGCGATCCAACACGTCTGCCAGATGCGGCGGGACAAACGATAGCGCGGCGATGCAAAAAAGCGGGGTGTGGCGCACGGTGCGGATGGCCAGCAACCCCAGCACGGCGCACATGGCAATTTCCCACCACGCGCGCGGGCGGCGTGAAAAGCAGAATGAGATCAACGCCAGCGCGAGGAGGACAAACACGGCGGCGTGATCCCAGCCCAGGGGCGTGGCGCGCCATTCCTGAATGGCGGAACGGTTCCATAAGTCAGCCTCGACGATGGAGCGCGGAAGTTCGAACCCCCACGGATTCAGCAGCAGCGTGGCGGCGCAGATGAGGCTGACAAGCCAAAGAAGCAGCGGGGAGCCGCGTTTTTGCAGCGTATTCGCGGCGGCAGCGGCGAAGAGCAGCGCAAGGCCCGCGAGGACGCCGCCATGGGTGTTGATCCAGAGAAAAAACAAGGCAGGCAACGCGGCGGCCCAGCGAATTTTTCCGAGATAAATCTGACGCAGGCACCAAAATTCGAGGGCCAGGCCGAGGGCGGTGAAGATTTGCGGCCGCGCGGCAAAGCCGAAGGAAATTTCCACCACCGCCAGCGCGCCGACAAGCCATGCGATCGGGCGGCGGGAGACAGCGAGCGCCGACCCGCCCAAGCGCAGGGCCACGCCGAACGTGAGAAAACCGACGAGCATCTTGAGCAGCAGAATGCCGGAGCCGCCGCCGAGCGCATGGGCGCCGCCGAGGGCGGCCTCCGCCAGGACTTCATGGTTGACAAAGGGCTGCCCGAAAGCGGTCCAGGAAAAAATCTCCGTTTTCTGCACATGGCCGGAACGGAGCAGTTGCTCGCCAAACATGGCGTGCGCCCAAAGATCGGGGTCCGCCGTGTTTTCGGAAAATTGGAAAAAGGCCAGGGCCAGCGCCCAGAGGATCAAGAGGCGCCGTTGGATATCAGGCTTGATCGCCATTGTCGCCAATGGCTTCAACGGGGCAACCTTCCTTGGCTTCCTTGCATTGGGCTTCCTCCTCGGGCGAGGACGGCTGCTTGAAGACAAAGGAATAACCGCCGTCGTCGTTGCGCGTGAAGTTGGCCGGGGCTGTTTCGCGGCACAGATCGCAGTCAATGCACTGGTTGTCCACGTAATATTTTCCCGCGACGCTATCGGCGTATTTATTTGCGATGTCAGCCATAGTTTGTGTGCGAAATATAATTGCGCCGGATTAGGTGTGGCAAGTGTTTTGGAAAATTAAAAACGGAGCGACTTGACCGCTTCGACCGTGGCGTTGAACGCCGCGCTGGGGCAGACGCCCAGGTAAAGCATGCCAATGACGCTGAGCGCCAGGAGCGTTTTCATGGGCGCGGAGAATTGCAGCGGCGCGGCGTCCGCCGGCACGCTTTGCCAATACATCGTGCGCACGACGCCAAAATAGTAATACAGCGAAATAACCACGCCGATCACCGCCACGCCCGCGAGCCAGAAATAAGCGGGATCGGAAAAGCCGCGATCGATGACCGAGCGCAGCAGCAGGAATTTGCCGAGAAAGCCAGCCAGGGGCGGAATGCCCGCGAGGGAAACCATGCCGAGCGTCATGCCGGCGGCCAGAAAAGGCGAACGCTGATGCAGCCCCGCGAAGGCGCTGATATCATCGGATTCGCGGCCCACCACGCTGATCACGGCAAACACCGCCACGAGCGTCGCCAAATATCCGGCCAAATAATACAGCACCGCGGACGACCCGCTGGCGCTGACCGCGGATACACCAAGCAGCAGATAGCCGGCGTTGGCAATGCTGGAGTAGCCCAAAAGACGTTTGAGGCTGCGTTGCGGAATGGCGCACAGATTTCCGTAAAGGATGGTGACGCCAGACGTCACGATCAGCAGCTTGTCCCAGCGCGCCGCGATCAAGGGAAACGCGATGAAAAGAATGCGCAATGCCAGCGCAAAACCGGCTGCCTTCGAGCCGATGGCAAGGAACGCGGTGACAGGCGTCGGCGCGCCTTGATACACGTCCGGCGCCCACATTTGCAGCGGGAACGCGGCAATCTTAAAACTCAAACCAATCAAGACGAGCAGCAGGCCCAGCCAGAAAGCCTTGTTCAACACCAGAGTGGGCGCGGCGTGGTTCAGATCGGTGAAGTTGGTGACTCCCGACGCGCCAAAGATCAGGGCAATGCCAAACACCAAAAAGGCCGCGGAGAGCGCGCTCAAAATCAAATATTTGACGCCAGCTTCCAGCGAGAGCAAGCGTCCGCGTTGAAAGCTGACCAGAATATAAAATGTCACCGAAATCAGCTCCAGCGCGACGAAGGCGAGGACGAGATCATTGACCGAGGCGGCAAACATCATGCCGCTCAACGCGATGAGCATCAGCGCATAGAGTTCGGAAATGCCAGAGGCTATACGCGCGGAAAAATCCATGGCGAGCGCAATGGCGGCCACGGCGGCGATGATAAAAAAACGTTTGAAGAAAAGGCCGAGGCCGTCGGCTTGAAACATGCCGCCAAATCCCACGGCGGGCGCCGCGCTGAGATCGTGCGCCCAAGTCATGGCCAGAATCAGCAGCAGCCCGCCAATGGCGAGGTAGCCGAGGCGAACCTTGGCGGCCACCGGCGTCCAAAGGTCCAGCAAAAGAATGAGCAGGGCCAGGGCGACGACGGAGATTTCGGGAACGATCAACGCCAAATTCATCGGTGACCTCCCTTAACCGCGTGCAATTCGCCGGCCGCCATGCCGACGATCGGTTCGACGCTGACTTTTATCCCGTCAGTTAGCAGTCGCGGGAAACAGCCGAACAGCAGCAAGCCGGCGAGCAGAAGCCCGAAGGGCAGCCGGCGCCAGAGGCTGGTGGCGTCCAAGATATTGGGCCATTCCTTTTCGCCGTGCAAAATATTGCGAATGGCGCGTGTCATATAAACGCCGCCAATCACCAGCGCGCCCCAGACCGCGACGCCAGTCATGACCTGCGAGCGGCCCCAGCTTCCAAAAAGGCTCAAAACTTCCCCGGGAAAGCCCGCAAATCCCGGCAGACCGCAGCCTGCCATCATTGCCATGATGGTCACCGCGCCGATGAAGGGAAGGCGCCGCAGCAATCCGCCCATGCGGTCAATCTCCAGCGTGCCCGTTTGCTCGTGCAAGTAACCGCTGAGCGCAAACGTGAGGGCGGCGAGAAAGCCATGCGCCACCATCACCACGGCGGCGCCGGTGATGCCAACCAAACTGAGGCTGGCAATGCCCAGAAACGCGAAGCCCATGTGCGCCACGCTCGAATTGCCGATCAGCATGTTCAAATTGCGCTGCCGCATGGCGACAAATCCGCAGTAAATAATGTTGCCGAGCGAAAGGGCCATGATCGTCACCGCCCAGCGTTGCGCCTCGTCCGGCATAATCGGCAGGGCCAGACGAATGAGGCCATAAAGGCCAAATTTCTTGAGGACGCCCGCATGAATCATGGCCGTGCCGGTCGGCGCGGAGCCGTAGCCCAACGGCGCCCAGGTGTGGAACGGCCACAGCGAAACGAGGATGCCAAAGCCAAACAAAAGCATCGGGAAAATAATGCGCTGGGCCGATTCCGCCATGCGATGCGTGCGGTAAAATTCGATGATCTGCGGAATATCAAACGTGCGATGGCCGGCGGGCAATTGGAGGTAAACCGCGATCAACCCCAGCAGCGCCAGGAGCGCGCCGAGGCTGAGATAAAGCGTGATCTGGTAGGTCGCGTAATTTTTGCGCTCACCCTTGCCCCAAACGCCGATCATGATGAACGTCGGCACCAGCGCCAGTTCGTGCAGGAAATAAAAGCAGAACAAATCCAGCGAGGCAAAGGCGCCCAGGATGCCGCCCGCCATCGTCAATAATAGGATGTAAAATTCCTTTTCCCGCGTCTTGATCGAGCTGGAGACGCACACGGCCGCGAAAGCCACCGTGGCGCCCATCAGGATGAGGCCGATGTTGAGGCCGTCCACCCCGACGTGATAGCTGATGCCCAAATCGCCGGCCCACGCCCGCTGCTGCTCGAATTGGAAGCCGGGCACACCCGGCATGAAGGAGGCGAACATCGAAATGGAGAGAAGCATCGAAATGGCGGTGGCGGCCAGGGCCACGCAGCGGATCACGAACCGATAATTCCGCGGAATCAAAACAATTCCAACCGCGGCGAGCAGGGGAAAAATAAAAATCCAGGTGAGCGGCGACATAGGTTAACGCAGCAGCATGAGGTAAAGGGCAAGCGCGATGCCGGCCGCGAACAAAAAGGAATAGGTTTGCAAGTTGCCCGTTTGCAGGAGGCGCAAAGCGCGCCCCATGAATTCGGTGGCGCCGTGCGCGCCGCGGACGACCATGCCGGAGATGACCCAGCGATCGACCAGGCTGGCCACTTCCGCCAACGCTTCATGCGTCATGGCGATGAGCCATGCATAAAGCTCATCGAAATAAAACCGATTGCGCATGGCGGACATCAAACTCGGCAGCGCGCGGGGCAGGGGATCGGACGCCGCCTTGGCATAAAGCGCGAAAGAAAGCGCCAGGCCCACGACAAAGGCGCCGATGCCGAAGTAAGTTGAAGCCACCGAGAACGGCTCCATCGTCCGTTCGCTCCAGGTTTTCACAAACTGAATGGAATGATATTTCGGGATGACGAATTCCTCGATGCCGATCACGCCGCCGACCAACGCCAGGACGGCCAAAACCAACAAGGGGCCGGTCATGATGAAAGGCGATTCGTGGGCGTGATCGCTGGCCTCGGATTTTGATTTGCCGAGGAAGACCACGAAAATCAGGCGGAACATGTAAAAGGTCGTGCAGAACGCCACCACCACGCCGAGATAAAACAGCGGGAGATTCGATCTGTAGGCGGCGGCGAGGATGGAGTCTTTGCTGTAAAAACCGCTCAAGAACGGAAAGCCGCTTAGGGCCAGCGTGCCGATCAGGAAGGTCCAGAAGGTGATGCTCATTTTATCTTTGAGCCGGCCCATCTTCCAAATGTTCTGCTCGTGATGCAGCGCGTGAATGACCGAACCGGCGCCGAGGAAGAGAAGTGCTTTGAAGAAAGCATGCGTCGCGAGATGGAACATGCCCGCCGGCGGTTCATGCAAACCGACCGCCATCACCATGTAACCCAATTGCGAGAGCGTGGAATAAGCGAGGATGCGCTTGATGTCGTCCTGCTGCACCGCAATCAGCGCAGCCATGATCGCGGTGAATCCGCCCGTCCACGCGATCACCGTCAACGACGTTTCGTTAAAGAGGAAAAACACGCGGGACAACATATAAACGCCGGCGGCCACCATCGTCGCCGCGTGGATCAAGGCGCTGACCGGGGTGGGGCCTTCCATGGCGTCCGGGAGCCAGACGTGCAGCGGAAATTGCGCGGATTTGCCGACGGCGCCGCAAAAAATCAAGAGTCCAATGGCGGTGGCTGAGCCGCCGAGGAGAACCGGATTGCTGGTCAGATGATTCCGCAAATCGATGAAGTTGAGCGTTCCAGCCATCGACCAAACGAAGATGATGCCGATGAGGAAACCGAAATCGCCGATGCGGTTGGTGAGGAATGCTTTTTTGGCCGCATCCGCCGCCGCGCCGCGTTCATACCAGAAGCCAATCAACAGATAACTCGACACGCCCACCAGCTCCCAAAAGATGAACATCTGCAAAAAATTATCGCTGAACACAATGCCCAGCATCGAAAACGTGAAGAAACTTAAGCATGCAAAAAACCGGCCGAAGCTGCGATCACCGCGCATGTAGCCGACGGAGTAAATGTGGATCATGCTGCCCACCCCCGTGACGATCAGCATCATGAGGAGGCTGAGTCGATCCAGCAGAAAGCCAAAGGTGATGCGGAGGGATTCGCCGAGGGTTTTGGAATCAACCGTCAGCCAATGAGCCGCAAAATCGCGCGGCGACAAACTTTCCAGGCGGCTGCAAAACAGAAAAATGGCTGCGCCGAACGCGCCCAGAATGGCGACCACGGAAATCACGGCGCTGAGATGCCCGTTTTTCTGCGTAAAAAGGGTGATGACCACCGCCGCCAGCAGCGGCAGGAACAAGATCAGGTTGGGCAGGGGTTCGTGGAAAAGATCGTTCATTCCTATAAGCGCATCGTCGTCAGATCCTCGACGTGGGTGGTTTGGCGGCGGCGGAACAGCGCGACAATCAAGGCGAGCCCCACCGCGACTTCCGCGGCCGCCACGGTGATGATGAACACCACCATCACCTGGCCATTAAGGTTGTCGTTAAAGCGGGAGAATGCGACCAAAGCAAGGTTCGCGGCGTTAAGCATCAGCTCCAGGGACATGTAAATGACGATGACATTGCGCCGAATAATCACGCCGAGCAGCCCGAGGCAAAACAGCAGGACGCTTACGACCAGATAATGATGGAGGCCGATCGGGTTCATTTCAGGTCCTTTTTGCTGAGGAGAATGACGCCGATCATCGCCGCCAGCAGCAGCAGGGAGAGCAATTCAAAAGGCAGGGCAAAGCGCGTGAAAAGCAGGGAACCCACGGCGGACATGCTGCCTTCGATCGTGGGCGGCGCAAGGGTGTCGCGCAGGGTGGATTCGCGCACGGCGCGGATCATGGCATAGGCAATCACGCCGGTGGAAAGTATTCCCAAGCCCGCCATCATCAATTTTATTTTGCGGCGCTCCTCGGCGGGCAAGTCGAGCAACATGACCACAAAAACGAACAGCACCATGACGGCGCCGGCGTAAACCAGGACTTGCACGGCTGACAAGAAGAAGGCGTGCAGCAGGACAAAGAGGCAGGCCATGAAAATGATGGTCAAAATCAAAAACATGGCGCTCGTCACTGGGTTTCGGCTGAAAGGGTTGGCCACCACGAGAGCCCCGCAGAGAAGCGTCAGCGCCGCAAAGATGTAGAAGATCAGGGGGTGCATTATTTGTGCTTCCACTTCCAGATCTGATCGTTGTGTGTGCCGCCGAGGGCGAGCAGCTTTTCCTTGTCGTAAATCATTTCCTGCCGGCTGACGCCGGTGAGCGAATAATCCTTCATGAGGAAGATGGCCTCCTCGGGGCATACTTCCTGGCAGAAGCCGCAGAAGATGCAGCGCAACATGTCGATTTTAAATTCACGCGGCGCTTTTTCCACATTGCCGGCCTCAGGCGAGCCTTGCGGCCCGGGGGGCGTGATGCGAATGGCTTTCGGCGGACAGACGAATTCACAAAGCTGGCAGGAGACGCACTTGACGCGATTCTCGGGATCTTTAACGAGGTACGGGGCGCCGCGATAGCCTTCCGGGACGGACCATTTTTCCTCCGGATATTGCATCGTGATCTTCTTCTTGAAGAAGTGCCGGACCGTGATGCGAAAGCCATCGACCACGGCGGGGAGATAAAGCCGCTCCCAAAGATTCAATTTGGTTCGCTTGACAATCATAGATCCTTCAACCACAGCCAGAGCGCCGTGACCACGATGTTGGCCAGGGCGACCGGGATAAAGCGGCGCCATCCCAAATCCATCAATTGGTCATACCGAAAACGCGGCCACATCCAGCGCACCCAGATAAAAATGCCCATCAGCACGCCGATTTTGGCCAAAAATATGCCGATCTGCGCCAAACCAATGAGGATCGTTTCCGCCGGCTTGTCCAAACCCGCGAAAGGGAGCGTCCAGCCGCCCAGGAACAGCGTCACCATCATCGCCGAGGCGGTGATCATGCTCGCGTATTCGCCCATGAAGAAAAGCGCAAACTTCATCGAGCTGTATTCGGTGTGATAGCCGCCGACCAGCTCCTGCTCGGATTCAGGCAAATCGAAGGGGAGTCGATTGGTCTCCGCGAAGGCCGCCACCATGAAAATCAAAAATGACAATGGCGCATACATGACCAGCCAGCCATGCTCGGCTTGATAGGTGATGACCTGGCTGAGATTCAATTCGCCGACAATTAGGAAGACGGGAACCACGGACATGCCCATGGAGATTTCATACGAAATCATTTGGGCGCTGGAGCGGATGCCGCCGAAAAACGGATACTTGGAATTGGAGGCGTAACCCGCCAGCACGATTCCATAAACGCCGAGGGACACGATGCCGAACGTGTAAAGAATTCCCACGTCCAAATCCGCGATGACCATTTTTTGATGGCCCAGTTGCGAGCCAAACGGAATCACCGCCAGCGTCAGCAGGGAGGGAATCATCACGACCATGGGCGCGAGCCAGAAATAGGTTTTGCGCACATGATCCGGAGTGAAATCCTCCTTGAGAAACGATTTCACACCGTCCGCCAACGGCTGCCAGATGCCGCCCGGCCCGAGGCGATTGGGCCCCAAGCGGTCTTGAATAAACGCGGAGATTTTCCGTTCCGCCAAAACCGCGTAAGCCACCATCGGCATGACTACCGCAAAGACGCACACCACCTTGATCACGCTGAACAAGAGGAATTGCGTCTGCGGATTGGAATGTAGAAACCAGTCCATGTATCGATGTTAAATTGGAACCGTCACGCCTAAATCACCGAGCCCGGCCCAGGTGAGGCCCTGAAACGCCGGGACTTCCCGGGCCATTTCGTTGAACAACGCCTCCATATTGGTGAAGCCGTTTTGGCCGGTCACGCCATAGACCAGGTCGTGCAGGAATTCCCATTCCGGACGGGAATTGCCCTTGGGCGCGATGTTTTGCATGAAGCGCTGCACGCGACCCTTGGCATTGACGAAGCTGCCGCGTTTTTCCGCGTGGGCGCAGCCCGGTAGGAGATAGTGCGCAATTTCCGTCGTTTCATTCGGCAAAATATCGCTGACAATCAGAAGATCGAGCTTCTTGAGCCAATCCTGGCTGATGCCGATCTTGGTCATGTCTTCGCCAAAGACGATCAAGCCGGAAATTGTTCCCGTGCGGATGCCTTCAACGATTTTCCCGAGATTCGAGCCCAGCGGCGAGCCGGCAAATCCGATGAGGCGCGCGCCGGTGGAATTCGGGTTGCGATCGGCGCGCAATAATAAATGGTCGGCGGGCCCTTCGTGCGGCACGCAGTCGGTGATGGCGTCGAGTTTCACCGCCAGTTTTTTCAAGAGGTAAAGCTCCTCGTTCGTCTGGCGGGCGGAGGCGATGATGGCGACGCCTTTTTCCGGCGCGCGCTTGAGCAGGGTGGTGATTTCGGTGAGGGCGGTGGCCCACGCGAGTTCCTGGCTGATGATGGCGTATTTGGCGCTCGCCACTTCGGTCAGGCGATCTTCGCGGTTGATCCATTTGTAATGGAGCCGACCGTAATCGCACATCCACGAGGAATTGACGGCATCGTTTTCGCGGGGCTCGTAGCGATAGACTTTGTTTTCGCGCGAGCCGATGACGATGTTGCAGCCGGTGGAGCAACTCGTGCAAACACTCTTGCTCTCCTTGAGGAACCAGACGCGCATCTGGAAACGAAAGTCCTTGGAGGTCAGCGCGCCCACCGGGCAAATGTCCACGGTGTTCAGCGTGTAATTGTTGTCAAATGATTTGCCGGGGAAACGGGTCAGCGTGCTGTGGCTGCCGCGATCAACAAAACCCAGGGCATCGTCACCGGCGATGTCGCGCGTGAAACGGATGCAGCGCGAGCAAAGAATGCAGCGTTCATCGTCCAGCACGATGCGGGGGCCGAGATCGACTTGCTTGGGTTTGTGGACTTTTTCTTCGACAAAGCGGCTCGCGGCCTGGCCATGATCCACGGAATATTCCTGCAATTTGCATTCGCCCGCCTGGTCGCAAATGGGGCAGTCCAGCGGATGATTGATCAGCAGCGATTCCAGGACAGCCTCGCGCATTTGTTTGGTTGCGGGCGAGCTGGGATAAATTTCCATCCCGGGAGAAATGGGCGTGGCGCAAGCGATGGCGCCGCGGGGCGTGCCGGGCTCGTAGGGCAGCACCGAGCGGGCGATTTTGGGCGAACCATCAGGATTCAAGACCGGTTTGCGGTCAGGTCCAATCACAGGCGTGCCGAATTCCACCAGGCACATGCGGCAATTGCCGGCGATCGGCAGCTTGGGATGATAGCAATAATGCGGCACATCCAGGCCGGCGGCGGCGCAGGCTTGCAGCATGGTGGTGGGCTGCGGCTTGCCTTGCCAATCCGGCATGGTCTTGGGCACCTCGATGTCGCGTCCGTCCACCTTGACCTTGATCTTTTCGACCGGCGGCGGCGCGGGCTTGGCTTCGGCTGGCGTGGTGGGGCTGGCGCTCATGTCGTCAATGCGGGCGAGTGTTTCATGGTTCCGGATTCGCCGCAATCTTCATCCCGTGAGTGGGGCCGGCTCCGGCGCTTTTGGCTTCATCGGCGGCGCCGCGGGCTTCAAATTCGTCGCGGAATTTGTTGACAAAACTCAGCACCGGCCAGGCGCAGGCTTCGCCGAAAGCGCAAATGGTGCGGCCCTGGATATTTTGGGCGATGCTCAACAGATAAGCGGCGTCCTTCTGGCGCCCATGGCCATGGCTCAGGCGGTGCAGCGCCTTGGAAATCCAGAGCGAGCCCTCGCGGCAGGGGGTGCATTGGCCGCAGCTTTCGTGCGCGTAAAACTCGGAGACATTGGCCAGGGCGGCCACGATATCGGTCGTGTCGTCCAGCACGATGATGGCGCCGGAACCGGACATGCTGCCCGCCTGTTGGAGGGAGTCGAAATCGTAGGGGATGTCAAGCATATCGACATCAACCGCCGTCATCTGGCCGTCGGCGCCTTTGCGCTTGAGCTTGAATTTCTCGCCGGCCTTGAAAACCTTGGCGGAGGAGCCGCCGGGAATCACGGCCTTGAGGGTGCGGCCTTCGCGCAAGCCGCCGCCGAAATTGGGGTGCATGATCAACTCGCCGAGCGTGGCTTTGCCGACTTCGACTTCGTAGTAGCCGGGTTTGCGGACGTGGCCGCTGACGCTGACGATGCGGGTGCCGGTGTTGTTCGGCGTGCCCAGCTTGGCGTACTCGGCTCCGCCCATCAACACGATATGTTTGACGGTGGCCAGCGTCTCGACGTTGTTGACAATCGTCGGGCACATGTAAAGGCCCAGGACCGCCGGGAAATAGGGAGGCTTGATGCGCGGGTAAGCGCGCTTGCCTTCCAGGGATTCGATCAGGCCCGTTTCCTCGCCGCAAATATACGCGCCGGCGCCGCGATGGATGTAAATATCCAGGTCGTAACCGCTGCCCAGAATATTCTTACCGAGGAAATTCTTCGCCCGTGCTTCCGCCAACGCCTTCAGCAGGAGGCGCGCGCCGTCGGGCATTTCGCCGCGGATATAGATATAGGCGAGGTGCACGTCATTGGCGAAACAGGAGATGATCATCCCCTCGAGCAATTGGTGCGGATCCTTGTAAATAATCTGGCGGTCCTTGAACGTGCCGGGCTCCGACTCGTCCGCATTGCAAATAAGGTAAATTGGCTTGCCGCTTTTCCGGTCCACGAACGACCACTTCAACCCGCAGGAAAACCCGGCGCCGCCGCGGCCGCGCAAGCCGGAAACTTTGACTTCCTCACGGATTTGCTCCTGGGCGGTGAGTTTTTTGCCGTCGGGCAGGTCCTTGGCGGGCAGGGCGAGCGCTTTTTTCAGGGCGTCATAGCCGCCATGGCGCAGGTAGCACTCGAGGTCCGGTGTGTAACCGGGCTGATCGACATTTTTTAGGATGAACCGATATTCCTGCGGCATATTACGATTGAGCCAAACTTGACTCCGCGGCCAAACTCATTAAATTCTGTGGCTCCATCTGCCCGATGGTGTAACGGTAGCACAACAGACTCTGAATCTGTTTGTCATGGTTCAAATCCATGTCGGGCAGCCATTTCATTTGCAGCGGGCGAGCAATTCGTCGGCCTTCCTGGTGGAAACGCCTTCGTGAAAATCCTCGTTGATCATCACCACCGGCGCCGTGCCGCAGCTGGCCAGGCACTCCACGAATTCGACGGTGAACTTGCCATCCTTGGTGGTTTGCGGGCCGTGCCCCGCTGTGTCCAGGCCGAGTTTCTGGCAAAAATAATTACGCAGCTCATGGCTGCCGCCGAGCGCGCAGCTGAGCGTGCGGCAAACTTTGATCTGGAACTTTCCGATCGGCTCCTGCCGGAACATCGGATAGAAGGTCACCAGCTCGAAAATATTGATCGGCTGCAGATCAAGTTTTTTGGCGGTCCATTCCATCGCCTCGGGTGAAATGTGGCCGAAACGCTCCTGGATGGCGTGGAGGAACATCAGCGACGCGCTGCGCTTTTGCGGATAGTGCGTGACCAACTCGTCCATCTCCGCTTCGAATTCGGCTGGAACCACAAAGCTCATCGGTCGCATTCCCCCATGACGAAGTCGAGCGAGCCAAAAATGGAAACGGTGTCGCTGATCATGTGGCCGGGCATGAGATAAGGCAAAATGCTTAGGTTGACAAACGACGGCGCGCGAATTTTCAAGCGATGCGGCGTGCCGCCGCCTTTGCTGTGGATGTAAAAACCCAATTCGCCCTTCGGATTTTCCGCGCCAAAATAAACCTCGCCGCGCGGGGCGTTCATGCCTTCTGTCACCAGCATGAATTGGTGAATCAGCTCTTCCATGCTCGTGAGCACTTTTTTCTTCGGCGGCAGAATGGTTTTGCCGTTGGGAATGTTCACCGGTTCGTGCGCGCTGTTGTCCGCGCCGCCGGGCAGCTTGTCCAGGCATTGGCGCAGGATGCGCACGCTTTGGCGCATTTCCTCGATGCGGATGAGATAACGGTCGTAACAATCGCCGACGGACCCGGTCGGGATGTCAAATTCGACATCCTTGTAAATCAAATAAGGATGCGCCTTGCGCAAATCAAAATCCACGCCGCTGCCGCGCAAATTGGGGCCGGTCAAACCGTAATCGATCGCGACGTCCCGCGGAATGACGCCAACATCGCGGGTGCGGTCCACGAAGATTTTATTGCGCGAGAGCAATTGCTCGGTTTCCTCGATGTTGTGAACCACTTCGTCCAAAAACGTTCGGCACTGCGCCACCCAACCCGGCGGCAGATCGCGGGAAAGCCCGCCAATGCGCGTGTAGGTCGTGGTGAAGCGCGCGCCGGTCAAGGCTTCGATCAAATTGTAAATTTTTTCGCGTTCGGTGAATGTAAACAAGAAAACAGTCAGCGCGCCCACGTCCATCGCGAACGAGCCCAACCCGAGCAAATGCGCCGAGATGCGGGCCAATTCGCAACAAATCACACGGATATATTGGCAGCGCGGCGGCAGTTGCTGGTCGATGCCCATTAGTTTTTCGACGGCCAGGGCGTAGGCGACGTTGTTGGCGAGGGGCGCGAGATAATCCAGCCGGTCCGTGTAGGGGATGAACTGGGTGTAGGTCATGTTCTCGGCGATTTTTTCGTCGCCGCGATGCAGATAACCAATGTCAGGAGTCGCCTTGGTGATGATTTCGCCGTCCAACTCGAGAATGATCCGCAGCACGCCGTGCGTGGCGGGATGGGACGGCCCCATGTTCAACACCATCTTTTCGCCGTGCAAATCCTGGAGGTCGTCGCCTCCCGAGGAAGGCGAGGGGCCGCCGACATCGGTGGTGTTCGGAGCGGTCGCGACGCGGCCGGCGGGATCGGGAAAATGGATTTCTTGCGTCGCCATATTACTTCGGCCCCACCTTGCCCGGCCCGTGCGAATGGCCGTGGGCGTCCTTGATGTCGCGGCGGCGTTCGAGGCGGGCGTTGAGCTCCACGTCATCGGATTCAGGCACGCGGACCCGCGGTTCGCGCGCGGTGCTGTCTTTGCCCCCGGCAATGGTCACGAACGGCCCGCCTTCCAAGGGCGCGGGATTGCTGAAAGCCACTTCGGGCAAATTGGTGGGGCGGCCAGCCAGCGGAAAATCCTTGCGCAACGGAAAGTAAGGATAGCCTTCCCACATCAGGATCCGGCGCAAATCGGGATGCCCGCGAAAGCGAATGCCCATCATGTCGTATGCTTCGCGTTCGTGCCAGTCGGCGGTGCGCCACACGCCGGTGACGCTCGGCAATTCGGACGATTCCTCGCTAACATTGGTCTTGAGGCGCAAGTGACAGCGGTGGCCGTAGCCGTAGAGGTGATAGACCACGGTCCAGCGCGGGTCATCGCCGTAATTATCAAGGCTGGAAACGTCCGCCAGAAAATCGAAGCCGAGCTGCTTTTTCGCGAACTCGCAGACCTCCGCAATGCGTTCGGAAGCGGCGACGTGGACGGTGATTTCGTCGCGGAATTCCACGGGTTCGGAGATGAGGTCTCCGAATTGCGTCTTGAGTTGTTGGGCGAGTTCGCGCGCAGTCATTTCAAGTGGAGCGAACAGCTTAGGCCACGCGTTTCTGCATGGCGATGGACGGTTCGCGAGACACTTTGTCCTGCAATTTAATCAAGGCGTCAAGCAGCGCTTCGGGGCGGGGGGGGCATCCCGCCACATAGACATCGACCGGGACAATGCCATCAACCCCTTGCAGCACCGCATAGCTGCGGTACATGCCGCCGGTGGAGGCGCAGGCGCCCATGGCGATCACCCATTTGGGCTCCGCCATTTGCTCGTAAATCCGGCGCACGGCGGTGGCCATCTTGTAAGTGACCGTGCCGGCGACAATCATCACGTCCGATTGCCGGGGAGAAAAGCGCATCACTTCGGAGCCAAAACGCGCAATATCAAAGCGGCTGGCGCCGGCGGCCATCAATTCAATGGCGCAGCAGGCCAGGCCCATCGGCATCGGCCACAAGGAGTTTTTGCGAAACCAATTCAGGGCCGAATCCAGGCGAGTATGAATGACTTCGCCTTCGACTTTCGAGTTGTAACCAATTTCAGTTTTGGTCTGCATGATAAAGTGAAACCCGAGACACTGACCTATTTACTAAACATGCTCCGCCGCAGGCAGGCAAGCCCTTTGTGATTTTTTTCACAAGCGGGTTTTTCCCTCTGGCCGCCCCTTGCATTGAAACTTGAACCGCCGCGCCAACCGTGCGTTAATCACGCCATCAAAGCGATACAACTGTGAGCGAAACACTCCGTTATTTGCAGTCCAAATCCGCCGAGCAGGGCGTCGAAATTGGGGTTTTGGTCCAATACCGTTTGATGCCGGTGGAGAAACGCTAGCCGTGCTGCGCGAGATTCTCGGCATCCTCACTGGCGTGAGCCTGGCTCTGACGGTCTGGCGATGGGCTTTGCACCGCCGTTTTCCCCTGCACCTGCCGGAATGCGGGGCGGCCGGCGACGCCTGCCCAGGCATCACCTTCCTCAAGCCGCTGAAAGGCGCGGATGAGGCCACGAAGGACTGTCTGCGCAGTTGGCTCGCGCAGTCCTATCCCGGTCCCGCGCAGTTTTTGTTCGGGGTGGCATCCGGCGATGACCCCGTGTGCGCGGCTGTGCGTGATTTGTTGGCGGAATTCCCCCATGTCGATGCGCAACTCATTCTTTGCCCGCAAAATCTCGGAGCCAATCGGAAAGTTTCGACTTTGCGCCAGCTTGAATCATTGAGCAAATATCCGCTCTTGATGATCAGCGATGCCGACGCGCGGGTTTCACCGCATTTCGCCGCCAGCATCGCCTCGCTGTGTCGAAAGGATGTTGGCCTTGTCAATTGTTTTTATCGCCTTGCGAATCCGGCCACGCTGGCGATGCGCTGGGAAGCCATTGCGGTGAATGCGGATTTTTGGACGCATGTGCTCCAAGCCGCCACCGTCAAACGCATTGACTTTGCGCTGGGCGCGGTCATGACCGTGCCAGCCTCTGAATTGGCGGCGATTGGCGGCTTCGCGGCGTTGAGCGATTATTTGGCAGATGATTATCAATTAGGCCAGCGCATTGCGGCCCGAGGCCGCAAGATCATGCTCGCGCCTGCGGTGGTGGATTGTTGGGAGCCTCCGATGGGCTGGGGGGCGGTCTGGCGGCATCAATTGCGCTGGGCGCGCACGATTCGGGTTTGTCAGCCGGGCCCTTTTTTCGTCAGCATCATCAATAATGCCGGGGTCTGGCCGCTCATGCTGCTGGCGGTGTCACTGCGAGGGCCCGCTTGGGCCGTGGCGCTCGGCCTGGTCGCGCTGGCCACCCGCATTGGAACCGCCCAGCAACAGCTCGCGCGGATGACGCAAGACCGCTCCTATGGGCGTTTCTGGTGGCTCGTGCCTGTTAAAGATGTGTTGGACGTCGTGATTTGGGCGGCTGCCTTTTGGGGCAACCACGTGGAATGGCGCGGCGAGCGTTATCGGATTATCGCGGGCGGCCAGTTGGTCAGAGTTTAAATCACAGCTTTGCGGGATAATCACCTCGCGCCACGAGCTTCTTGATGCTTTCCACCACGCGCGGGCGATCTTCGCGATAGGTGACGCCGAACCACGCGTCATCCGTGCGCAGGAGTTTCACGCGCGCCTGGCCGGCGGTGACGAGCTGGCCGACGGTGTTGGGAATGTAGCATTCTGATTTTTCCTCCTGCCCGCTGCGGCGCAAAAATTCCTCGAACGCCTGGCGCAATTGCGGAAAAAGCGCGGGGGTGAATCCCCAAAAATTCATCGACACCAGTTCGTCGCCGGTCAGGCGGGTGATTTTCCCGGAAGGGTCGGTGTTCTTCGCGCCGGCGCCGTCGGGTTCAATCTTGGTCAATTCCGTCACGGAGGTTAAATAGCCCTGCGCATCCGCCTGGGAAACGCCGCGCGCCACGCTCCCAAATTCCGAAAGCGTGTTCCGCAGCACGAAGCCCACCATGGCATAGTCCGGACTGCCCGACTGGAGGTGCTGGGCCAGCAGGCGATACGAATTCGCGCCGTAAAAATCATCAGCGTTAATGGCGGCGAAGGGCTCGCGCACCACGTCCTCGGCCATCAGGATGGCGTGGGTGGTGCCCCAGGGTTTCTGACGCTGGAGCGGCCGCGAAAATCCCGCGGGCAATTTGTCCAGCTCCTGGAAGACATATTCCACCTGGACTTTTTTCTCGAAGCGCGCGCCGATGATCTGGCGGAATTGCTCCTCGATGTCGCGGCGAATGACGAAGACCAGTTTGCCAAAGCCGGCGCGCAAGGCGTCGTAAATGGAGTAGTCAATAATGGTTTCGCCCGAAGGGCCGACGGGATCGATCTGCTTCAGGCCGCCGTAGCGGCTGCCCATGCCGGCCGCGAGGACGAGCAGGGTGGGTTTGGATGCATGTGTTGGCATGGTCGGTTTAAATTTTCGTGCGTGTGTTTAGCATTTTGCGGCCTATGCGCGCAACGGTTCTGTGTTAAAATTGTCTGCCTTGAAATTCGACGAAGCGGCCAGGACATTTGAAATCTCCGTGCGCGAGCTGGCGGAGGGCGAGGGTTATGCGCGCATCGGATTCGAGCGCGGCGAAGGCTGGCATCGGCTGGGCCTCGGGGCGGAATTGCACGCCCGCGTGCTGCAGGAGCGCGCGCGGCTGAATCCCGAGTATCGCCGGGAAGTTTTTTTGCAGGCGCGCTGGGCGGTGGAGGATTGGACGGCCATCGTGACCGGGCGGTTGGACGGCTGCGCCGCGCAAACCGGCGGCGGCTGGCTGGTTGAGGAGTTCAAATCCACCTACGTGCCGACGTCCGAAATCCGCCGCACCGGCGGCGTGGCGGAGCGGCATCAGCGGCAGCTTCTTCTTTACTGTCACCTCTGGGCCCGACTGGGCCATTCGCCCGTGACCGGCGCGCTCGTGTATGTGGATTTGGCCAGCGGCGAGGAAACGGCGCTGGCCGTGCCCTATGACGCCGAGGCGCTGGAGCGGGATGTGCAACGGCGTTTGCAGCGGAGTCTCGCCATTTGGAAAGCCGAAGCGACAGCGCGCGGCAAGAAAGCCCAGGCGGCGGCCGGCATGCCGTTCCCGCACGCGGCGCCGCGCCCGGGGCAGCAGGTTATGATTGACGCCGTGCGAAAGGCGGTCGCCGGCGGGGGGCATTTGCTCGCCGAGGCTCCGACGGGTTCCGGCAAAACGGCGGCGGCGCTGCATCCGGCCCTGGCGCAGGGGCTCGCGGCGGGGCGGCAGGTGGTTTTTCTAACTTCGAAAACGCTCCAGCAAAAAATGGCGGTGGCCGCCTTGCGCGCCATGAATGTCGAGGGCGCCTTTCGCACCCTGCAAATCCGCAACAAGGAGAAGATGTGCGCCAACGACCGCGTCATTTGCCATGAAGATTTTTGCCCCTACGCCAAGGGCTATCCCGAAAAGATGGAGCGCTCCGGGCTGGTGGAGCGGCTGCGCGCCAGCCACTGGCATTATGATCCGGACGCCGTCTTCGCCGCGGCGAAAATGGAAAAGGTCTGCCCGTTCGAGACCCAACTGGAGCTGGCCCGCAGCGCCGACGCCATCGTGGCGGATTATAATTACGTGTTCGATCCCGGCGCGGCCCTGCGGCATCTCGGGCCGGACGAATTGGGGGAGGCGATTCTTTTGATTGACGAAGCGCACAATCTGCCGGACCGCGCGCGCCAGATTTTTTCGCCGGAAATTCTGGAGCAGGATTTTCGCGCCGCCGCTTCCCGGTTGCTGCTTCAACCCGGGGAACTTTTTGAGACGCTCTCTGAAAGCATCGACCGGATGATTCAATTGCTGGCCGATGAGGCGGCGTTCCTGCCCGCCGGGGCGGCCATCGCGGAAATTGATCCGCCCAGGGAAGCGCTGCGCGCCGCGTGGAAGGAATGGGAAGCCAAATTCATTCGTTACCTGTCGTGGAAACGCGAGGCCAAATACACGCCGCCGGATGATCCGGTGGTGGACGCGCATTTCGCCTGGCAGCGCGTCATTGCGGCCTTGCACCTTTTTGGCGCCGGTTTTAGCTGCGTGGTTGAACGCCGCCCCGATGGCGTGCGCCTGGCGATCATCTGCCTGGATCCAGCGCGCGCCTTGGCGCCGATTTTTCGCGCCTCCGCCTCCAGCATTCTTTTTTCCGCGACACTCTCGCCGGTGGAGCTCGTGCGGCGAACGCTGGGCTTGCAGTCGGAGCGCACCGAGACCATTTCGTTGCCGCCGCCGTTCCCCCGCGAGAACCGCAAAGTGATGATTCTGCCGCAGGTGCGCACGACGTTCGCGGCGCGGGAAAGCAATTTTGCGATCGTGGCAAAATTGCTCGCGGAAATGTCCGACGCGCAGACGGGCAACGGCCTCGTCCTCTTTCCCAGCTACCAGTTTTTGCGGCGAGTCGCGGAAAAAATGCCGGCCACGCGCGCCCGCGTTTGGGTGCAACGCCCGAATGCCTCGCCCGCCGAGCGGCAGGAAATCTTCAGCGCCCTGGCCGCGCCCCCGCCGCAGGGCGTGCTGGTCCTGGCGGTGCTGGGCGGTATGTATGCCGAGGGCGTGGATTACCCGGGCGAACTCTTGAGCGGGGTGTACATCGTATCGCCGGCTTTGCCGCAAGTCTCGTTTGAGCGCGAATTGTTGCGCCGTTATTTTGACGAGAAGGAACAGGCGGGATTTGAATACGCCTATCTTCAACCGGGCATGACGCGCGTCATTCAGGCGGCGGGCCGTTTAATTCGCAGCGAAACCGATCGCGGCGTCATTGCGCTGCTTTGCCAGCGTTTTGTGCAGGCGCCTTACGCCGATCATCTCCCGCGCGATTGGTATGGCGAAAGTCCCGCCGAATTGATCACGCGCGATCCGGCGGGTGAAATTCGCCGCTTTTTTGGAAATCGTCCGGGCTTGTCAAAAATATGACGTTGCGGCACGATGCCGCTTCGTGGACGAACCTCAACCACCGCCATCCGGCCCGGTCTCTCCGCCACCGCGGGCGCGGCGCATCTTTGTGTATCTGGGGTTGGCGGTCCTGCTCGCCATTGGTTTTTATAAGGAAGAAAACTGGCGCGGACAGAAAACCTGGGATGCCTACCGGCAGGCGCGCGCCGCCCAAGCCGACACGTTGGAATGGGACGCCTTCATTCCGACGCCCGTGCGCCCGGAACAAAACGTCTTTGCGCTGCCGAAAATGGAGCGCTGGTTTTCCGGCAAAGGCCCCACCGAAATTTCCGATTTGGCCGGGCCTTATCGTGAAGGAGGAACCAATCCAAGCGTCGTTCTCGCAGATATAACCATCGTGCCGCCCGGCGCTCCGTTGCCCGTGTCCGAGACGTCAAATTTTGCCGCCCGTCTCCTGTTGCCGGGCCCCGCCCTTTTTTCCTTGGGCAGCGCCTCGCTGGTGGACATCGTGCGCCTGGAGAACGTGCCGTTGCGGGATGCGATCAAAACCCTGGCTTTGCAAGCGCGCCTCAATGTGGTGTTGGACTCCGATTTGCCCGCAGCCTCGGAAAACGTCAGCGTGACCTGGCGCTCGGTGGATGCGGCGATGGCCCTGGCGGCGCTGTTGAATTCTCACGACGCGAAACTCGTGTCCGGCGGCGGCTCCAACACAATTCACGCCTCCCCAAAAATGGCCGCGGACGGAAGAGGGTTCATGGATGCGGCCGTGCGCGCGTCCCTCGATGCCGCGTTGCGGCGCAAACTGGGTGAGGGCGTGGCGGGTCCGCTGAATAGCCTCGTTTTTTCCCATCCCTTGACGGCGCCGCTCCAGATGGTTTTGGTTTCGGAGCGAATGCCCACGGCGGATGAATTGGCTGCGGTCTTTGAGGATTTACTTCCCGCCAACGGACGAGGTGCGCCGCGCCCGGCGCTTTCGTGGCGGACCCAGCCGCTCGCCAGCAATGTGCTTCGCCTCGCCGTTGATCCGTGCTATGGAGCCGCCGATTACATGGCGTGGAGCGAGCAGCGCCTCAACCCGGGATTGGAGCGAATTCGCCAGGCGTTGCAGCGCCCGGAAATGCGGCGCGCCGGCGATTATGCGCAGCCGGATAGCGCGCCGGCGCCGAATTTCATTTCCATGCGCACGGTCGCGCAGGCCCTGGCGGAACGCGCCGAGTGCGAGCTCCTCCTGCATCATCCCGACAAGGCGTTGGAAGATCTGACGCTGTTGCACGATCTCGGGCGCTTTAACCGGGCGCGCCCGGTTCGAGTGGTTGCCGCGATGGTTGACAGCGCTGTGACCGGCCTGTATGCCACGGTCATTGCCTTCGGCCTTCGCGAGCATGCGTGGAACGATGCGGAACTGGCGGCTCTGCAAGGTCAACTGGCGGAGGTCGATCTCCTGCCGCTGTTTGCCGGCGCCTTGAAGACCGAGGAAGCGGCGACCTGCCGCTGGCTGGAAACGGCGTCGCCCTCTGACTTTGCGAAGTTGCGCGAAAACAATTTCAATGCCGCGCGGCGCGCCCCGGCTTCCCGCCTGCCCGCGCCCGAAACTCTGGTGTTCGTGCCCGGCCCGCGGGGTTGGGTTTATCAAAACATGACGGAATGGGCCACGCGGGAAAGCGGCCTGGCGCAGGGGTTCAGCCTGCCGCAAAACCTGTTTTTTCCCCGCAAAATTAGGGCGTATGAAGCGGATTTGGCGGAGCGAAATTTTACGCCCTACAATTTCCTCGTGAAAATGGGGCCGCCAAATTATTCCAGCGCTATTTTTGCGGTTGCCCGCAATCAAACCGCCGCCAATCTCGCCCGCGTGGCCTGCGCCCTGGAACGAAGCCGGCTCGCGATCGGCGCGTTGCCGCAAACCCTTGCGGACTTGGCCCCTCGTTTGATTGACCGCGTCCCGCGCGATGTCGTCACCGGCCAGCCGCTGCAATTTCATCGCAAGCCTGACGGCAAATTTCTGCTTTACTCCGTGGGATGGAACGAGACGGACGATGGCGGCATGGTGTGCGATTGGAAATCGCTCAATGGCGACTGGGTGTGGGATTCTGATTGACAGAATCTTTGGGCGGCAGTTTATCGAAGAATTCCTCCGCTACAATGTATCCCACGCAATTGGCGGCGCCGCAGTGGCATGGATATTGGCGGTAATCTTCCAGGTCGTAGCCGTAATTGAAAGTCAGCTCCTCGCCCTTCTTGATCGCCCGCCGCGCGAGAATCCAGATGTGGCTGTCCTTGTTTTCCGCCTCGCAATTGCCATCGCAACTGTGGTTGAGAAAGCGGGCGGGATTCCACGCCACGTCGCCGTTCAGATCGAATTCATCGTTGAGCGAGAAAATGTAGGGATTATTTTCTTCGCACAGATGGAGCGACTCCAGTTTGGAGATTTTGACGCCGAGATACTCCACAATGCGCGCGCCGCGCGGAATATCGGCGGAGGCAAAGCCGCCACGGCCGCTGATGGGCGAAGTTGCAATGTAAAAGAGATCAGGCATGGTGGAACGATGGAAAACCAAATGGAACTGTTATGAAAATCAGCGCATTGCACGATTTATATATTGAACAACTTCGCGAACTTTACGACGCCGAGCAGCAGTTGCGCAAGCCGCTCGCCGCCGCCGCCAAAGCCGCCGCCAGCCAGGAATTGAAAGATGCGCTGGAGGAGCATTTAGACCAATCCGAGGCCCATCTGGTGCGGCTGAAGGAAATTCTCGAAAGCCTCGGCGAAGATCCCGCTCCAAAAAAATGTCTGGGCATGGCCGGGTTGGCCGCCGAATTGCAGGAAATGCTGGAAGCGGATGCCGCGCCGGAAGTCATGGACGTGGGCATTATCGGCTCCCTGCAACGGATCGAACATTACGAGATCGCGGCGTATGGCTGCCTGTCCGCCTATGCGCGGTTGCTCGGACGGGAAGAAGATTCCGACATCTTGCAGGAAACGTTGGACGACGAAAAAGAGGCCGACGAAATTCTCACCGACATCGCCGACACGGTCAATCAAGAGGCGCATCAAGGAGAAGGCGCCGAAGTTGATCACGACGAAGAAGAGGAGGAATAGTTCCCTCGCGCATGACCGCCGAAGTGTTGCCCACCGAAAGCGCCGCTTTGTTCGAAGCGGCCGTGCAGCGCGCCGCGGAAACATTGAGGGCCGGTCAATTGGCGGTCCTCCCCACGGAAACCGTGTACGGCCTGGCGGCCAACGCGTGGAATGCCGACGCCGTGGCGCGCATTTTTGCGGCGAAAGGCCGCCCCGCGCACAATCCAATCATCGTGCATGTGGCCAGCCTGGAAATGGCCCAACGCTGTGCGGCCTCCTGGCCGGAAGAGGCGCAGACGCTGGCGCGCGCGTTTTGGCCCGGGCCGCTGACCATGGTTTTGCCCAGAGCTCCGATCATTCCAGATATCGTGACGGCCGGCGGCGCCACGGTGGGATTGCGCTGGCCCAGCCATCCTTTCATTCAGGCCGTGATTCGCGCCTGTCAATTTCCATTGGCCGCGCCGAGCGCCAATCGTTCGGGCGAAATCTCGCCGACCAATGCGCAGCACGCGCGCAAAAGCTTGGGAAATCTGGTTCCCTTGATCGTGGATGGCGGACAATCGCAGATTGGGATTGAATCGACGGTGATCGATCTTAGCGAACCACCGCCGCGCTTGTTGCGGCCGGGCATGGTGCAGGCTGAGTCGCTGCAAGCGGTTTTAGGCGAAAAACCATTGCGCGGTCCGGGCGGCGACCGAATTTTGCGCAGTCCGGGCCTGCTGGACAAACATTACGCGCCGCACGCGCGTCTGGTGATATTGCGCTGGACCGATGAAGCCGATTTGGCCGCGCAGATGCGGCGCTTCGCGCTGCCACGCGAGGGCATCCATGTGATGGCGCATACCGTGATCCCGTTGCGCGAAAAGTTCGGGCGCGTGGCGGTCATTCCACATGACGCCGAGGCATTTGGCCGTGCGCTGTACGGGGAAATGCACGCCTGCGACGAAGGCGGGGCCCAATTGATCGTAGTGGAAGCTCCGCCGGACGAGCCGGAATGGCAGGCCATTGCCGACCGGTTACGGCGCGCCTCAAGTCAATGAATACCAGCCCGATGGGATTTGACGAATAGTTTGAAGTTGCGCAGACTGCGCGGCGTCAAAAACGAGACATGAATGGACGAGGATTTGCGGGGATTTTCTGTGCGCTCACGCTGGGCGCGATGGGGGCCGAGGCGCAGACGAACAAGGTTTTGAAGCTGACCTTGGAGGAAGCTATTCATTTGACGCTGGAGCATAACCTCAATGTGCAAATTCAGCGCTTCAGCCCGTTGCTTGATCGTTATGCGCTGGCTGCGGATTATGGCGTGTATGAGCCGGCGTTTTATGGCACGGCCAAGGACACCTACACCGATCAGCCGGGGCGGATTTTTGGCGGGTTGAGCGCGCCGCCGCAAACGGTCGATGACCGTAATTATGCGGTCGGGATCGGCGGGGCTGATGGCGGCAACGGCGCCACGCCGTGGGGCATGCAATACAATTTTTCCACGACGCTCGACCGCAGCGCGTATTATACTTTCAACCGCACCAATGGCCTGCCGCTGGCGCCGTTCACACAGGACACCGCTTTCACCGGCCTCACCATTCAGCAGCCCTTGCTGCGCAATCTTTGGATTGACAACAATCGCGCGGTCATTCAGATCGCCAAGAAGAATTTGCGCTACGACGAACTGGGTTTCCGCCAGTTGGTGATGACCAATATCAGCGCCACCGAGCAGGCCTATTATGAGTTAAGCTACGCGCTGGAAAACATCGAGGTGCAGCGCCAGGCGGTGGCGCTGGCCGGGCAGCTCGTGGAGGAAAACCAGAAGCGCGTCAAAGCCGGCGTGCTGACCACGCTTGATGTCGCGCAGTCGCAATCGCAACTGGCTTCCGCCAAGGCGGCGCTGCTGGCCGCGGAGCAACTGGCGGTGACGGATGAAAACATTCTCAAGAACCTGATCACGGACAAATACCGCACGCTTTACGACACCTCGTTATTGCCCGCGGAAAAACTCGTGGCCATCCCGGCGACGTTTGATTTACAGGGGAGCTGGCAGCTCGCCCTGGCCAATCGTCCGGATATTTTGCAGGCGCAGGTGAATATCGACCGCGTCGCTGTCAATAAACGCTATCAATTTAACCAGATGTTTCCGCAACTGGATTTAACGGGCGCGTACGGGCGCACCGGCCTGGCCTCCGACTCCGGCAACGCTTTTGGGCAAATTCCGCCGGACAATTATCCGAGTTATTCGTATGGCGTGGTGCTGAGCGTGCCGCTGGGCGCGCAGACCGCGCGCAATAATTATCGCGCCGCCAAGGCCAGCCTGGAGCAGGCCAAATTGGTGTATCGCGCGGTTGAGCAGACCATGCTCATCCAGGTGGAAAACGAAATTGAGATGGCCCGGAGCGATTTTGCGCAGGTGGAAGCGACGCGCGAGGCGAGGGTTTATGCCGACCAGGCTTTGTCCGCCGAAGGGCGCAAGCTGGAGGTCGGGACCAGCACGCCATTTATTGTCCTGCAATTGCAGAGCAATTTCACCTCCGCGCGCTCCGCCGAAATCCGGGCGCTGGCGGACTACAATGAGGCGCTAACCTTGCTCACGCTCTTTGAGGGCACCATTCTGGACCGGCGCCATCTCACCGTGAAAGTGGATTGAAGGCGCGCGTGATTATTGCATTCCGATGACCACTCCGCTGCCCAGCGCTTCCTTGCGCCCGATGGTGAGCGGGAAGTTCTTTCGGGTGGACGGGAAAAAATTCTATCCCAAGGGCGTGACCTATGGGCCTTTTGCGCCCAATCGGGCGGGGGAGCCATTCTGCGAACCGGAGCAAACGGCGCGTGATTTTGATTTGATTGCGCGTCTCGGCGCCAATCTGCTGCGCGTCTATTACGCGCCGCCGCGCTGGGCGCTGGACCTGGCCCAGGCGCGCGGGTTGAAGGTGCTGATCGACATCCCTTGGAGCAAACATCTTTGTTTCCTGGATTCGCCGGCCTTGCGCCGCGATGCGTGCGAGACGGTGCGGACCGCCGTCAAAGCCTGCGCGCGGCACCCGGCGGTCTTCGCCTACAGCGTTGTCAACGAGATTTCTCCCGATGTGGCCCGCTGGAGCGGCGGGGCCGCGGTGGCGGAGTTTCTCGACAGTCTGGTGGATGTCGCCAAGGAGGTGGATCCTGAATGCCTCTGCACCTTCGGCAATTATCCGCCCACCGAATTCCTCCGCCCGGAGAACATCGATTTTCTCTGCTTCAATGTTTATCTGCACCAGCAGCGCGCCTTCGAGAATTATCTGGCCCGCCTGCAAATGATCGCGGACGACAAACCCTTGTTGCTGGGCGAAATTGGAATTGACAGCTTGCGCGAGGGCGAAGGCTCCAAAAGCGTGATGCTGGATTGGCAGATTGAATCGGCTTTTCGCGGCGGCGTGGCGGGCATGGTGGTGTACAGCTTCACGGACGAATGGCATCGCAATGGCCGCGAGGTGTTGGATTGGCAATTCGGGTTGACCACGCGTTCGCGCGAGCCCAAGCAATCGTTTGCCGCCGTCGAAAGAAAATTCGGCGAGGCGCCGCATTTCGCTCTTTCGCGCTGGCCGAAAATTTCCGTGGTCGTGGCCTGTTACAATGCCGCGCGCACGCTCCAGCCGTGCCTAGATTCGCTGCGGGCGCTGCATTATCCCGATTACGAGGTCATCGTGGTGGACGACGGTTCGACGGACATTACGGAGCAGGTGACTTCGCTCTATCCGGATTTCCGTTGCCTGCGCCAAACCCATCAAGGCTTGTCGGTTGCGCGCAACACGGGCATCGCGGCCGCTGAGGGAGAAATCATCGCGTTCACCGATGCCGATTGCCGGCCGGACGAAGATTGGCTGCATTACGCGGTGGGCGATTTATTGAAGAGCCCCTATGTGGGCATGGGCGGGCATAATTTTTTGCCGCCGGACGATTCAGCCGTGGCCGCCGCCGTGGCGGTGTCGCCGGGCGGGCCGGCCCATGTGATGCTGACCGATCGGCAGGCGGAGCACATCCCGGGCTGCAACATGATTTTTTACAAGTGGGCCCTGGAGGAAATCGGCGGGTTCGACCCGATTTTTCATCGCGCGGGCGACGACGTGGACGTCTGCTGGCGTTTGCAGCAAAAGGGCTACAAAATCGGCTTCAGCCCGCCGGGTTTTGTCTGGCATTACCGCCGCTCCACCATCGGGGCCTACGTCGCGCAACAACGCGGCTACGGCGAGGCCGAGGCCATGCTCGTGCGGCGTCACCCGGAATATTTCAACGTCCTCGGCGCCAGCGCGTGGCAGGGCCGGATTTACACGCCTTCAAAATTTGGATTGACAGTGCGGCGGCCCATTATTTATCACGGGATTTTTGCGACCGGCTTTTTCCAAAGCGTCTATCAATCCCAACCCGCCATGGCCGTCATGCTGTGGACCAGCCTGGAATACCACGCCGTGGTGAACCTGCCTCTGTTGGCGCTCTCGATTCCCTTTCGGGCGCTCGCCCCGCTGGCGTTAATGAGCGTGCTGACGTCCCTTGGCGTCTGCGTGGTCGCCGCGGCCCAGGCGGAGTTGCCGCGCAGCCGCCGCCGCTGGTGGTCGCGTCCGCTGGTGGCGATGCTTTTTTTTCTGCAACCCATTGTGCGGGGCTGGGCGCGTTACCAGGGCCGCCTTTCCCTCGGGCCCACCCCGCCGGGCGCGTCCGAAAGCCTCGAATCCCTCGCCTTGCAGGATTCCGGGAGCCTGGATCACGTGGAGTACTGGGCCGAGCAGGGGATGGACCGCGTCACGTTCGTGCGCCGTATCATTGACACGCTCGAAAAGCAGGGCTGGGAAATCAAGGTGGACGCCGGATGGAGCGATTTTGATGTGGAAATTCTGGGCAGCCGCTGGGCGGGCTTGCAGTTGGCCACCGTTTCCGAGCCGCATGCCGATGGCAAGCAACTGCTGCGTTGCCGCCTGCGCACTGGATGGTCGCTGCCGGCGAAAATCGCCATTTTCTCGCTGCTCTGTTTTGTGTTCATGGTGATCGGCTTTGTCTGGCGCAGCTTCTGGCAGATTTCGTTCCTGCTTTTGACCGTCCCGGCGTTCGCGTGGCATGTGCATCGGCACGAGCGCGACCTGCAGCGGTTGATTTGCGTGCTGCTCGATGACATCGCGGAAGAAAGCGGGATGACCAAGCTGGGCAAAAAGTAATTGAATGATCGGCGCGGTCTGTCATTAGTCATACAGCGTATGCGCCAATATCTGGATCTGTTGCGGGACATCTTGGAGCGCGGGACCACCCGTGGCGACCGGACTGGCACCGGCACGAAAAGCATTTTTGGCGCGCAACTGCGCTTTGACCTCTCCCAAGGATTTCCGCTGGTGACGACTCGCAAAGTCTTTTTCAAGGGAGTCATTCATGAGCTCCTCTGGTTTCTCAACGGAGAGACGAACATCAAATATCTGACGGAAAATAAAGTCCACATCTGGGATGCATGGGCTGACGAAAGTGGAAATCTCGGCCCCATTTACGGCGCCCAATGGCGCGCCTGGCAGACGCCAGACGGCCGGGTCATCGACCAGATCAGCCAGGTGATTGAGCAAATCAAGTCCAACCCCAATTCCCGGCGCCACATCGTCACGGCATGGAATCCTGCGGCGCTGCCTGATGAGCGCATTTCGCCGCAGGAGAATGTCAAACGCGGCCGGGCGGCCTTGGCTTCCTGCCACGCCATGTTCCAGTTCTACGTCGCCGGCGGGAAGCTATCGTGCATGTTGACCCAGAGAAGTTCGGATGTGGCGGTTGGCCAAGTTTTCAATCAAGCGCAATACTCGCTCTTGACGCATATGGTCGCGCATCAATGCGACCTCGAGCCCGGGGATTTCGTTTGGTCCGGCGGCGATTGCCACATCTATCTGAATCAAATCGACGGCGTGCTGGAACAATTGAAGCGGGATCCCCGGCCATTGCCGCGGTTGGTGATTAAACGAAAGCCCAGTTCGATATTTGATTACAAATACGAGGACTTTGAAATCGAAGGCTACGACCCTCATCCCCCCATTAAATATTCCGTGGCCGTTTAACTCTACGGCGCGCGAATTTTTGGAAATCAAACGGCGAATTCAGGTCTGCACCTTCATTAAACATCGCCGCCCGCAGCGGTAATCTGCCAAAAGAAAAATGGCGGAGAGGGGGGGATTCGAACCCCCGGTACGGTTTAACCCGTACAACGGTTTAGCAAACCGTCACTTTCGGCCACTCAGTCACCTCTCCAACAAATCGGTATATACGCATCTGGCCTTGATGCCGTGGCGAACCACGGGTTGACTGCAAAATCACTGCAAAACTTGTGCAGATCTGACAGTCAAGATACCAAATCTGTTTCTGGGCAAAGAATCGGGCATCCACTATGGCCGGGTCAAGCCAAAAGGCGCCAACAGGGAAGAGCTCGGGACATGGGTCATATGGATTTAAAGCCGTCGGCAGCAAAGGCGGGTTTGTAATCGAAGCCGTGATCGATAACGGGAAAAGGATTTTTTTCTGTTGGTTTTTTCAGTTCGTGCCAAAATCTGCCGCCATGAGCCGAACCCGACTGGACGTTCGCAAAACGCACAAGCTGTATATCGGCGGGGCGTTCGTGCGCAGCGAAAGCGGCCGCGCCCTGGCGGCAACTTCTGCGGATGGAACGCATCTCGACAACTTTTGCCACGCTTCACGCAAGGATTTGCGCGACGCGGTGGTGGCGGCTCGCAACGCCTTTGAAGGCTGGGCGAAAAAGACCGCGTATCTAAAGGGACAAATCCTTTATCGCGCCGCCGAAATGCTGGAGAGCCGCGCCGCCGCCATCGCGGAGGAGATCGGACGCACCGGAATTTCGAGCGAGGCCGCGCGCGCGGAGGTGGATCTGGCGATTGATCGGTTGGTTTATTTCGCGGGTTGGACGGACAAATTCACGCAGGTTTTTGGCGCGGTCAATCCGGTCGCAACCTCGCACTTTAATTTCACCGTGCCTGAGCCGACGGGTGTCGTGGTCGTTCTGCCCCCGGACGAGCCGTCGTTTGTTCCGGCGGTGGCGTTGCTGGCCAGTGTGATTTTAACCGGGAACGCGGCCATCATTGTCGCCTCCGAAACGGCGCCGCTGCCCTTGCTGGCTTTTGCGGAGATTTTGGCGACCAGCGATTTGCCGGGCGGCGTGGCGAATATTTTAAGCGGCAAACGCGCGGAGTTGCTGCCGCACATTGCGGGGCACAAGGACATCAATGCGGTGGTGGACGCCGCCGGTTGCGCGACCGTGCAGGAAGGCGCGGCCGTCAATTTGAAGCGTTGCACGCGCCGGATTTTGTCGCCGGAGGACTGGCGTTCCGCGCGCGGGGAGAATCCGTATTGGATTGGCGACACTGTCGAATATAAAACCGCCTGGCATCCGATTGGGATTTGATATGTCTTTTTCCATGACGCCCACGGTTGATCAAGTGATGGTGGAGGAGCGCGCCGCGGCTTTCACCAAACGGAGCATCAAGACCAGCGCGAAGCTTTCCGGACTGAAACTGGTCGTCTCGATGATGGACTTGACCACTCTCGAAGGCAAAGACACGCCCGGCAAAGTCGCGTATCTCTGCCGGAAAGCACAACAGCCGATCGAAGCCAAATACGGCGTGCCGCCGTGCGGGGCGGTTTGCGTTTATCCCAGCATGGTGCGAGCCGCGCGCCGGTTTCTGGGCGAGAAATCACCCGTGCACATCGCGTCGGTCGCGACCGGTTTTCCGAGCGGACAATACCCTTTGCGCACGCGCCTGGAGGAAACCCGCCGCGCAGCGGGCGATGGTGCGGATGAAATTGACATGGTTATTGACCGCGGCGCTTTTCTCGCGGGCGAGCATCGCAAAGTTTTTGACGAAATTGTCGCCATCAAGGAAGCGTGCGGCCCGGCGCATTTGAAGGTGATTTTGGAAACCGGCGAATTGGTCACGTACGACAATGTGCGGGTCGCCAGCCATCTCGCCATGGAGGCGGGCGCGGATTTTATCAAGACCTCGACGGGCAAAGTGCAGCCGGCCGCCACTATTCCCGTCACACTGGTGATGCTGGAGGCGATCCGGGATCATTTTTTCGCCACGGGCCTGCGCATTGGGATGAAACCGGCGGGCGGCATTCGCAACGCCAAGCAGGCGCTGGCCTACCTGGTGATGGTCAAGGAAACGCTCGGCGACGATTGGCTGACGCCGGAGCTTTTTCGTTTCGGCGCGAGCACGCTGCTCAACGACGTGCTGATGCAGATTGTCAAGACGATGGAAGGCAATTACCAGGGCGCCGATTATTTCTCGCTGTCATGAAAAAGAAAACCACCGCTCCTCTTCGCCGCGCCGCCGTGACGGTCCTTCCGCCCGTCGCGCCCGCGGGCCGCAAACCGGTTCCGGCCGGCGAACGCCGCCTGCGCTTCGGGGACAAATGGGACTACACTCCGGCGCCGGAATCGGTCCCCGTGAAAATCGAGCCGAAGCATGGCTTGTTTATTGGCGGAAAATTTGTGGCGCCGCGCGCGGGCAAATATCTGGCGTCGATCAATCCTGCGACCGAGGAGAAATTGAGCGAAATCGCCCAAAGCGGCGCGGAGGACGTGGATGCCGCTGTCACCTCCGCCCGCCGGGCCTACGACGATGTCTGGAGCAAGCTGCCGGGGCGCGAGCGCGGAAAATATTTGTTCCGCATCGCGCGGCTGATTCAGGAGAAGTCGCGCGAACTCGCCGTGTTGGAGACCATGGATGGCGGCAAGCCGATCAAGGAAAGCCGCGATTTCGATTTGCCGATGGTGGCGGCGCATTTCTTTTATCACGCCGGTTGGGCGGACAAATTGGAATTTGCTTTTCCGGGACGAACGCCGCGCCCGGTGGGTGTGGCCGGGCAGATCATTCCATGGAATTTTCCGCTGCTCATGGCGGCGTGGAAAATTGCCCCCGCCCTGGCGTGCGGCAACACGGTGGTGCTCAAGCCGGCGGAAACGACCAGTCTGACCGCGTTGCGCCTGGCGCAAATTTTTCAGGAAGCGGAATTGCCGGAAGGCGTCGTGAATATTATCACAGGCGACGGCCCGACCGGCGCCGCTCTGGTCAATCATCCGGGCGTGGACAAAATTGCGTTCACCGGTTCGACCGAAGTGGGGAAGATGATTGCGAAAGCATGCGCCGGCACGAACAAGCGGCTGACACTCGAGCTGGGCGGCAAGGCGGCCAATATCATTATGGAGGACGCGCCGATTGACCAAGCCGTCGAGGGCATTGTGTCCGGAATTTATTTCAACCAAGGCCACGTCTGCTGCGCGGGTTCGCGCCTGTTTGTGCAGGAAGGGATTTTCAAGACGGTGATTCGCAAATTGCGCGACCGCATCCAGACCTTGCGCGTGGGCAATCCGCTCGATAAGAACACCGATATCGGCGCGATCAACTCGCGCGCGCAGCTCGATAAAATTGACGAATTGGTGCGGAGCGGCGAGGCCGAAGGCGCTGAGGTCGTGCAATCCAGTTGCGGCCTGCCGGCGAAGGGGTATTGGTTTCGGCCGACCTTTATGACGAATGTCACCATGTCGCATCGCGTGGCGCAGGAGGAAATTTTTGGCCCTGTGCTGGCGGTGATGACTTTCCGCACGCCGGAGGAGGCCATCGAGCGCGCCAACAACACGCCTTATGGCCTGAGCGCCGGCGTGTGGACGGACAAAGGGAGCAAGATTTTCAAAATGGTGAGCAAGCTCCGCGCGGGCGTGGTCTGGGCCAACAGCTATAACAAATTCGATCCGGCCAGCCCGTTCGGGGGCTACAAGGAAAGCGGTTTTGGCCGCGAAGGCGGATTGCAGGGACTCTCAGCTTATGTGCGTTTGGACTAAATTCAATATCCTCGGGGCCGCGCTGGCCCTGGCGGTGACGGCGGAAGCGGAGCCGCCTTTTCATGCGCTGGCGTTTTACACCGGCAAAAACGACCGCGCGCATATCAGTTTCGTCGGCGAGGCCAACCAATGGTTTCCGAAAATGGCCGCCTCCAATAATTTTGTCTATGAGGCCACGACGAATTGGGCGCGCTTGAGCGAGGCGGGACTGTCGCATTGCCAGGTCGTGATTTTTCTCGATACGCGCCCCGAGGACCCGGCGCAGCGCGCGGCCTTCCAGCGCTACATGGAGCAGGGTGGGGCTTGGATGGGATTTCATTTCGCCGGTTTCGCGCTGACTCCGTCAGCCGTGCCGCAAAACTGGGATTGGTACCACAATGAATTCCTCGGCAGCGGATCGTATGTGGGCAACACCTGGCGTCCGACGTCCGCCGTGTTGCGCGTGGAAGATGCCAGCCATCCGGCCGCGCGAGGGTTGCCGGCAACTTTCAAATCAGCCCCGAGCGAATGGTATAAGTGGTCGAACGATTTGCGAAAGAATCCTAATATTGACATCCTGCTTTCGATTGACCCGTCAAGTTTTCCACTCGGCACCGGGCCCAAGCCTTATGAAATCTGGCATGAAGGTTATTATCCGGTGGTGTGGAGCAATCGAAAGTTTCGGATGATCTATTTCAACATGGGCCACAACGACATTGATTACGAACACCACACCAACAAGGAATTGTCGTTCACCTTTGCCAACGAAACGCAGGATCGGCTGATTTTAAACGCCTTGCTCTGGCTCGGGCGCGGCGGGAAATAGCCTAGCGTCCGCCGCGCAGAATCCGAATTTGCCCACTCTGGTTCTCCAGCGTCAGCCGCGCGGTTTGCCCGCCGTCCGCCGGGCTCATGGGGAAATCGGAGGCGACTTCGCCGAAGGTGGTATGGGCGTGAATCTCGGGATGGGCGGCGAAGGGCAGATGGACATTGATGCCGCTGAAGGAAGTGCGGGCCTCGATTTTTGCCAGACGTTCCGACGTCGCGCGCAGGGAAATGGGGCCGCTTTGGTTATGGCAAATAAAAGAATCTCCCGAGCCGTCAATATCCAGCGCGCCAAAAGAGGTGTTGGCCACCACGTCGCCCGTGACGCCGCGCACGGAAATCTGTCCGCTTTGATTTTTCAGGTCCGCGCGACCCGCCGCATCGTCGATGGTGATGGAGGAAAATGAAGTCTCCAGCTTGATGTCGCCACGAATGTGATTGGCTGAAATGGAGCCGCTTTGGTCGTGCGCGGTTAAGGGCCCATTGATGTCCGATGCCATGATGCTGCCGAAGGTTGTGGCGACATCCGCGAGCCCGTTGATGCGCGTGGCGTCCATGCTGCCGCTGGTGTCGCGGGCCGTCACGTAACCGTCGATATCCCACGCGCGCAGCGGCCCGAAGCTTGTCTCCGCGTCCAACGGCCCATGCACATGCCCGGCGGTGATGGCGCCACTTTGATTGCGCAAGTTAGCCGGACCGCAATCCTCCACGCGCAATGGGGCGAAAGAGGTTTGGCCGTCCACTTTTAGGCGCACATGCTGCACCACTACCGGGCCGGATTGCGAACGCGCGTCGACCGGGCCTTTAACCCCGTTGATTTCGACGGCGCCAAACGCGTTATGGACCTGAACGGCCACGTCTTTGGGCGTCCGCAGCTCCAACTCAGATTCATAACGCGCCCGGCGCGCGGGTTCCGGCAGATTCAGGGCCAGCCGCAATGTTCCATCATTTGTGCTGACCGTTAGTGTAGCTTCGGAAATGGCGGATTGGACGGCGGCTCGGGTCTGTGCGTAAGTTTCGAGTTTCCACGTCCAGCCGTAAGGCGGACCCTCGACGGCGGCCACCCGAACTGCGCCGAGCCGGTTATCAATTTCAATCCGGCGGATCTCGTCAGTTATGCCGTCGGACTGCGTCTTCATGGCAGCCGAGTCGTAGTTTCCGAGTGCGAAGCGAGGCAGGGAAAACCGGCAGCCTGACACCATGACCACAGCGGCCAGGGCGAGTAAAATGAAGGCCAGCCAGACGCGCGCCAAATTGGGGCTGGGCGCGGAAGAATTTGCATTTCGCATATCCGATTGACACGCGAGCCGCGAAAAAGTTTCAGGTTAGCAGGCCCACAATCGCCGCCGAAATCAGATTGGCCGCGGTGCCCGCGAGCATGGCCCGGAAACCGATGCGGGCCAGATCGTCTTTGCGATTGGGCGCCAGGGCGCCGATGCCGCCGATCTGGATGCCGATTGAGCTGAGATTGGCGAACCCGCACAAGGCGTAAGTGGCGATGGTAAAGGAGCGGTCAGCCAAATGCGCGTGCATGGGGCCGAGTTGGGTGAACGCGAGCAATTCGTTGCCCACCATGCGAATGCCGAGAAGCGAGCCGATGTCCTTGGCGTCCTGCCAAGGAATGCCGATTAGCCACGCGATGGGCGCGAAGATCCAACCAAGCACCACCTGCAAGCTCGCGGGGAACCATGGCATCGCGCCATGCGCCCAGCCCATGAGACCATTCACCAAGGCGATCAAGGCGAGAAACGCGATCAGCATCGCCGCCACATTGATGGCCAGGCTCAAGCCGTCGCTGGTGCCGTGGGCGATGGCGCCGAGCAGATTCTTCTTCTTGTCTTCGTCGATCTCGGCGATTTCCACCTTCGTGCCGCTGACGGGCGTTTCTGTTTCCGGCACAAGAGTCTTGGCGATCAGCAAAGTGCCCGGCGCGGTCATGATGACGGCGCCCAGCAAATGCTTGGCCTCGACGCCGGTGGCAATGTAGGCGGCCATGATGCCGCCGCTGACATGCGCCATGCCTGCCGTCATTACGGTCATCAGTTCGGAGCGCGTCAATTTTGGAAGAAACGGGCGAATCGTGAGCGGGGCTTCGGTTTGCCCCATGAAAATGCTTGCGGCCACATCGAGAGATTCCGCGCCGCTCACACCCATAAGCCGGGTCATGAGCCAGGCGGCGCCTTTGATGATGATCTGCATGATGCCGAAGTGATAAAGCACGGCAAAAAACGCCGCCATGAAGATGATCGTCGGCAGAATGGCGAAGGCAAAAACGAATCCGGCCTTGCCTGCCGGCGAAGCCAGATCGCCAAAAACAAACGAGGCTCCATCATAGGCGTAGCCGAGCAGCCGCTTGACCGCGTCGCCGGCGGCGCCCATGAATTGCTGGCCAAATTGAAATTTGAGCACGATGACGGCAAAAACCAATTGCAGGAGAATTCCCCACGCGACGATTTTCCATTTGATCGCTTTCCGGTCGGTGGAGAAGGCGTAACAAGCCCCAATAATTGCAAGGATTCCCAGGATGCCGGTGAATTGGCTCATAGTTGGTTGGTTTGTTGACAGATGACTTTTTGCACCAGCACGCGCGGCGCGCGCGGGGGCGCGGAGGTGATATGATAGGCGGACTGCAAGAGCGCGAGGGCCTCCGGCAGTTTGGCCGGATCGTTGTAATGCACCGTGGCGATGGTTTCGCCGGCGCGCACGGAGTCGCCCACTTTCTTGCGCAGCGTCAAACCCACGGCATGGTCGATGACGTCCTCTTTTTTGCCGCGTCCGCCGCCGAGGGCCAGGCTGGCGAGGCCCACTTGTTCGCAGGCGACGGCAGTCACGGAACCGGCGGTCGCCGCTTTGAACTCAGCTTGCTTTTGCGCCGCGGGCAGGCGGGTAAAATCGGGTTCGCCGCCTTGCGCCTGCACCATGGCGCGGAAACGCCGCGTCGCCTCGCCGTTGCGGATCTTCTCCTCTGCGAGGGCTTTTCCTTGCGCCACGTCGCTGGTTTTGCCGCCGAGAAAAAACATCCACGCGGCCAGTTCGATTGACAGAGCCCGCAAATCCTCGCTCATGGGATCGCGCGCGCCCTCGAGGATTTCGACGCATTCCGCCACTTCCAAAGCGTTGCCGACGGCGCGGCCCAAAGGCTGGTCCATGTCCGTAAGCAGCGCGGCCATCCGTTTGCCCATGCGTTCGCCCGCGGCGACCATCGTGCGCGCGAGGCTTTCGGCGTCTTCCGTCCGTCGCATGAAGGCGCCCGAACCGGTCTTGACGTCCAGCACGAGGGCGTCGATGCCCTCCGCCAGCTTCTTGCTCATGATGCTCGCGCAAATCAGAGCTTCGCTTTCCACGGTGGCGGTGACATCGCGCAGCGCGTACATTTTTTTATCCGCGGGAGCAATTTCCGCGGTTTGGCCTGTGATGCCGCAGCCGGTCTGGCGCAATACTTCGAGAAACCGTTCCGCTGTCAAACCTACATCAAATCCCGGAATGGCTTCGAGCTTATCCAGCGTGCCGCCGGTGTGGCCTAGCCCGCGCCCGCTGATCATCGGCACGATCAATCCGCCGGCAGCCGCGATGGGAGCCAGAATGAGGGAGGTTTTGTCGCCCACGCCGCCCGTGGAGTGCTTGTCCACCTTGGGGCCGGGCAGGGCGGACAAATCGAGAATCGAACCGGAACGCAGCATGGCGCCCGTGAGCGCCGCCGCTTCGGCTGGCGTGGCCCCGCGCCACAGCAGGGCCATCATCCAGGCGGACATCTGATAATCCGGCGTTTCGCCGCAGGTGTAGGATTCGATGAGGGAGTTGATTTCCGCAGCGGAATGCTCGCCGCCATCGCGTTTTTTTCGAATCAAATCAACCGCGCGCACAGTCAATCGAACGTGAAGCCGTCCGGCAAAAGATCGAACATCGGACGCTGGCGCGGGCCGTCCGGGCCCAAATACCAGACCAGGGCTTGCGGGCCAAATTCGGAAATGACCTGGCGGCAGGCGCCGCAGGGAGAGCACGCCATTTTCTGATCGTTGACCACGGCGACCATCATGATTTCCGGCTTCTTTTGGCTCGCGGCCACGGCGGCGAAGATCGCATTGCGCTCGGCGCAAATCGTCAGCCCGTAGGAGGCGTTTTCCACGTTGCAACCAGTAAAGATGCGCCCGTCCTTGAGCAAAAGCGCGGCGCCGACGCGAAACTTCGAGTACGGCGCATAGGCGTTTTTCATGGCGGCGCCCGCCAGCTTCAGCAAGCGGCGCGCCTGGGCGTTGGGAGCGGAAGGATCTTTTGCCATTAGAGCGTGGTGAAGGCTGCGTCCAGCGCCTCGAGCAGAAAATCCGCATCGGCGCGGGTGATCGTCATCGGGGGCGCAAAGCGAATGACCTGGCCCCACAATCCGCCCTTGCCCAAAAGCAGGCCGAGGTCGCGGCAGGTTTCCACGACTCGCGCGCATTCCGCCTTGGCCGGCTCCTTGGTCGCGCGGTCCTTGACCAATTCGATGCCGAGCAAAAGGCCTTTGCCGCGGACGTCGCCAATAATGTTATGTTTCGCCATCAGGCGTTGCAGCCCGGCGACGATGTGATTTCCCATGGCGAGAGAATTTGCCTGCAAGTTTTCGCGTTCAATCACTTCCAGAACGGCCTTGCCTTGCGCGCACACGACGGGATTGCCGCCGAAAGTGTTGAAGTGAATTTTCTTTTGCAACGTGGCGGCGATTTGCGGCGTCGTAACCACAGCCGCAAGCGGGCAGCCGTTGCCGATGCCTTTGGCCATCGTGACAATGTCGGGAATGACGCCTTGCGTTTCAAATCCCCAAAAATGCGACCCGGTGCGGCCAAAGCCCGCCTGAACTTCGTCGGCGATGCAAACGCCGCCCGCGGCGCGCACATGCTCATACGCCTTTTTCAGATAACCATCCGGAAAAACCACGCAACCACCCACGCCTTGGATGGATTCCGCGATGAAGGCGGCGACCTGCCCGGAACTGGCGAAATCGATCAACCCCTTCACATCGCCGGCGTATTTTTCACCGGCCGCCGGGTTGTCGCGGCCCCATTCGCCACGGTATGGATCAGGCGCCAGGGCGTGATGGACGCCGAAGCTGTGAGGGACATTGAATTTCCAGGTGCTGTGCGAGGTCAGGCCCATCGCAGACATATTTCCGCCGTGATAACAATTGCGCAGCGCGATGGCGTCGAAATTTCCCGTGTAAGCGCGCGCCATGAGCATGGCTAAGTCGTTGGCTTCCGAGCCGGAATTGACGAAATAGCACACTTTCAAATCGCCGGGCATTTTGGAGGCGAGCTTCTGCGCAAATTCGGCGATGTTCGGATGCAGGTAAATCGTGGTCGAATGCTGCAACGTTTCATTTTGGCGGCGCGCCGCCTCGACCACATGCGGATGGCAATGCCCCACGCTGATCGTCACAATGCCGCCCAGCGCGTCCAGATAACGCCGGCCCTGATCGTCAAATACATACTGGCCCTTGCCTTCGACAATCATCATCGGCTTCTTGTAATAAAGAAACAGGCCGGGATTCAAAAATTCGCGGCGCAGCTTGAGGGTTTCATCAGCCGAGGGGCCGCGATAAGGCTGGGGCTTGTAATCGAACGGAGGCAGAGTCGGGTTTTTCATCACGCCCTAGAATGCGGAAATTCAGCGGGGCGCACAAAACAATTTTTAAGGGGTTTGCAGCCGGAAAAATTGCTGGCTGCCGTCCGGCGGAAGTGTGACCGTATGTGTTCCATCCGTGAGCGCCGCTTCATTGGTGATCCCGGTCCAGGCTGAGAAATCGGAACTTCCCTCCAGATTAAATCCGCCCGGATACGCTGGCCATGAGAGCTGCAAGTTTGCACCCGCGCCCGCCACAGACAACGATGGCGGCGCGGTGGTGGTGAAGACGGGCCCCATAAACGAGCCGGCGGTCATGGCGGAACCATCCGCGGACATGCTCACCGCAGACCAATTTTGCGCGTCGAACAGCGGCGCCTGCGTCCAATCGGCGCCATAATTTGTCGAGGTGTAAACGCCCTGTTGGCCGCCGAGCGCCACGCAGGAGCCGTCCGCGGAGCAGGCGAGCCCCGTCCAACTGGAGTCGGGCGGTGTGGCCGATGGCATCCAATCGACGCCGTAATTCGTCGAATAATAAACGTCGCCGTAACGAATCGCGGCGACCAGTTTTGAACCATCGGCGGAACACGAAAGCGCATGCCATTGATCGGAGGGCGACGACGTTGGCGCCCACGTGACACCCGCATCCGCCGAAGTGTAAATCGGCCCGCCGAAAACGGCGGCGGCCAGATGCACGCCATCGCTGGAGGACACGACGCAAAACCAATTGGTCGAGGGAGCGCCCGCAGGTTGCCAGGAAGAGCCGGCGTTCGTGGAAATATAAATTGGACCGCCGTACGGCGCGCCGACCAATTGCTGTCCGTCATCTGACGAAGCCACGGAATACCAGAGCAGCGCCGGACTGCTGGAGATAGTCCAGTCCAGGCCGTAATTCGTGGAAAGAAGCATGGAGCCGCCATACGTTCCCGCGACTTCCCTGGCGCCATCGCCCGAGGCTGCCATGGAACTCCAGCCAGTGTTAAAACTGGAATTCTGCCACGACAAACCTCCGTTGCTGGACACCGCGGCTGCGCCCGAGCTGGACGCCACAGTCAAGTTTCTGCCGTCGGCCGATCCGGCGAGCGAATACCATTGATCGTTGCCGGCGGTGGATTTGCGCCAGGTTTGCGGCAACGGTCCCAGCCCGGGCTGGCCAATCGCCGGGTTGGACGGAACCCAAAGCGGATTCTCAACGAGCGTCATATTATAGCCGTGGCCCGTGGCATCTACCGCCACGCTCCCGGCGCCTTCGTTGAAGGGCCAGTAACCGACCAAATGTTCCTCGGCGCCGGTGAGACGATGGTTCATGTAAGCCTGCACTTGCCGTGTATAGAAGTTGGCATTCCACAGGCTCACCTCGTCCAACTGGCCTTGATAAAGGCCAGAAACCGTGGGGTCGGGAATATCCGGATAATAACCGAGTTTCAAAGGCCAATTGATCGTGGCGCCGCCTGGTATTCCGTTCCATCCGCGAGAACTTTTCAGCGCCCCGTCCACATATAAATATCCTCCGCTGGCATCGACGGTGAACGCGATATGATGCCACTTGCCGTCCGCCACAAATCCGCCATCCGGCGGGCCCCCATCAACGAGGTCCCCGTTGTCACCATAATACCAACCTTGCACATGGCCGTTGATCATCACCAATTGATAGCCATCCGCCGCGCTTTCTTCGTATTTGTTGACAATGGCCCCCTGGGCCTTCGGGCTGTTCTGGGTGGTTTTGATCCACACCATGATGGTCATGGGAAACGGATCCAGCGCAAGCGGCGCCGGCGGGTAAACGGCCCAATTATTGATTCCGTCAAATTGCAGGGCGTCGTTCGTGGAAACATCCTGCGCGAAAAGTCGCGCGGTCAAAATGCCGCCGAGCATCAAACCTGCGATCAGCCGAAAGAAGCGTGACACGTCCGGAAACATATCCGCCTCAGGGTTTTAAGTCACGCGCGAACTTCCGCCGTTCGAAAACGAGCGGTGATGATGTAGGCCCCAAAGGCGATGCCAAATCCGACGAACCAAGCGTAACTGTAGAGCGTCAAGAACAAGGTCGGCATCCGATCTTTCGGAATCACATTTACCGTCGCCAAAAATCCTGGAATATTCGGCAGCACCGCCAGCGCAAGAATGACCAGCGCCGCGGGGTTGTATCCGCGGCGATATTGATGCGCTCCATTTTCTAGGTAGAGCGCGGTTAGATCCAGGCGCCGGTGGCGGCAAACGAAATAGTCGGCGATGAGAATTCCGCCGATAGGTCCGAGCAGCGCGCTGTAGCCTACGAGCCAGGTGAAAATATAGCCGGAAGGGTCCGCCACCAATTTCCATGGCATCATCAATACGCCCACCACGCCGGTGATCAAGCCGCCCATGCGGAACGAAATTTTTTTGGGCGCAAGATGAGCAAAGTCGTTCGCGGGGCTGACAACATTGGCGGCGATGTTGGTGGCGAGCGTTGCCAGACAGAGCGCCAGCATCGCGACAATTAATACGGCGGGATTTTTGAAGCGCGTCAGCACATCGACGGGATCCCAGATCGTCTGGCCGTAGATGATCGCCGTGGCTGAAGTCACCGCCACCCCGATGAAGGAATACAGCGCCATGGTGAGCGGGAGGCCGAGGGCTTGGCCGAGCATTTGATCTTTCTGCGTGACAGCGTAACGCGAGAAATCAGGGATGTTTAACGAGAGAGTCGCCCAAAAGCCGATCATTCCCGTCAGCGCTGGCACAAAGAAGGTCCAGAATTGCCCGCTCTTGGGCTGTCCCGGCGCAAAGGCCGAAGGCTGCGACAAAATGGGGCCGAAGCCGCCGGCATTGTGATACGCCCAAGCGAGAAGCACGAGGCCGAGCGCAATGAGCAGCGGCGCCTTGATGTTGAGCAAAATGCGGATGGAATCGATGCCTTTGTAAATAACCCACATATTCACCAGCCAGAACGCCAGGAAACAAACGGCTTGCGGCGCCGTGATGCCCAGCCAATTGGCGGCGGCGCCGCCCAGCGACGGGTAGAAAATGGCCAGGATTTTATGAATGGCTTCGCCGCCAATCCACGTCTGGATGCCAAACCAGCCGCAGGCCACGAAGGCCCGCAACAAGGCCGGGATGTTCGCGCCCTTGGTTCCAAATGCCGCCCGGCAATAGACGGGAAACGGTATGCCATAACGGGCGCCGGCATGGGCGTTGAGAACCATCGGAATCAGCACAATCAGGTTCCCGAAAAAAATCGTGAGAATGGCCTGCGACCAATTCATCCCGCCGCCGATCAGCGACGACGCCAGCATGTAAGTGGGGATGCAGGCCGACATCGAAATCCAGAGCGCCGCAAAATTCCACCAACGCCACGTTCGTTTTTCCGGGGGAATCGGGGCCAGGTCTTCGCTGTAGAGGCCGCTCCGGGTCAGCTCGTGGCGGACCGCGGCAGTCAGGGAGTTGTCAATCATTTCGGGCGTCGGTTGGGCACGCGGGGCTGTATGGTAAACGCTGCGCGGGGCGTGGGAAGTAAAAAAACTTTGCCGCTTGGTACGCGGCAATCGCCCCGCATAGTATTTGGCCATGCACAAACCGATGATTCGTTGGGGCATTTTGGGCGCGGCGGAAATCGCGCGGAAAAACTGGCTCGCGATTAAAAACAGCGGCAACGGCGTGGTCGCAGCGGTGGCGAGCCGGCAGGTTGCCACCGCCGCGCGCTTTATCGATCGTTGCCAGTCGCAGGCGGCTTTTGGGGAGAAACCCCGCGCGGTGGAGGGTTACGCCACGTTGCTCGGCGAACAGGACATTGACGCCGTTTATATTCCGCTGCCCACCGGTTTGCGCAAGGAATGGGTCATCGCCGCGGCGCAGGCGGGCAAGCATGTGGTTTGTGAAAAACCGTGCGCGGTCAGTGTGGCCGATTTGCAGGAAATGATCGCCGCCTGTCGGAAACATCGCGTGCAATTCATGGACGGCGTGATGTTCATGCACAGTCGTCGTCTGGCCCTGGTGCGTCAGGCGCTGGCGGAAAAAGTCGGGCGCCTGCGCCGCCTCACGCTGGCCTTTACCTTTCGCGCGGACGAAAATTATTTGTCCAACAATATCCGCACCGACAGCTCCTTGGAACCGCTCGGTTGCGCAGGGGATCTGGCGTGGTACTGCATTCGCTTTGCATTATGGGCGTTGGAAGGAAAAATGCCCCGCGCGGTGAGCGGACGCATTTTGACTGAGAGCAAATCCCGCCGCGGCGGCCGCGCCGTGCCGATTGAATTCTCCGGGGAATTGATGTTCGACGGGGGCGTCTCGGCCAGCTTTTATTCATCCTTCATTACGTACAACCAACAACTTGCCCAAATCAGCGGCGACCTGGGTTTTGTGCGATTATCGGATTTTGTGCTGCCCTTCTTTGGCAGCAGCGTCGGATTTGAAACGTGCAACTCGGCCTTCGAAGCGGATGGTTGCAACTTCAATCTCGATGGCGGTTTGCGTCGTTGGGATCTGCGTGAATACAGCAACAGCCACGCGACCGCGCAGGAGAGCAACATGTTTCGCGATTTTGCGGCGCAAATCCAGTCGGGCAAATTAAACCGGGAATGGCCGGATCTCGCGCTCAAGACGCAGCAAGTTTTGGAAGACTGCCTGCGCGCCGCGCGTTCAGTCCGCTAAACCATCGACCGGGACAATCCGCATGGCTGACCCCACCCGGTTGTAATCCTGCGTGTCTCCGCCCGGGGTGATCGCCGGCAAGGCCGTATCGGAAATTTTTGGCGCCCGCCAATGCCAGCGTTCCACGTGCCCATCGACAAAGCTGAGGTTGGCCCCCTGGTTATGCCGGTCTGAGGGCATGTCCCACCATCGGTAATCATAGTTGGGCATCGGATAGCCGAATTGCGCGTCGTAAAGCGTGCCCTGATTCTCGTCAATAAATACAAAAAGCTTCGAGGGCGTTGGATTCGTGATCGCGGAAAGTTTCATGAAACAGCGCTGAAACACATCGACCGGATAGCTGTCCGCCGGAATCGGAACCATGCCAAGGCCGTTGACGGATTGGCTCATGTTGTAACTGCGGTTGCGATAGATGTTGGGATGCCCTTCCACCGTGGTAAAATCGGCGGGGCAATGGTAAATCCCGGTTGATCGATTATAGGGATAGAGCAAACCGGCTTCGATCGCCGCGGTGTTCGTGTCAGCGCGCGCGTTGCCCTGGCACCAGGAAAGCTGCTGCGTAAATTCTCCGTTGGTGGGCGATTCGAAATTGTACACGGAATCGTTGGGCGGAAGCACGTCCTTGAAATCGTCGGCATAAAGATGCCAGCAGACTTGAAGTTGTTTCAGATTCCCGATGCAATTGATGGCGAGCGCCTGCCCCTTGGCTTTCGCCAGCGTGGGCAGAAGCAGCGCGGCCAGAACCGCAATGATGGCAATGACCACGAGCAATTCGATGAGGGTAAACGCGCTGTTTCGCGCGGGAGGCCGGCCCGCAAACCACTTCGAGAAGAAGCGTCTGGCGTTCATTAGGGAATACAACAGTGTTCTGATAATTCATCGGGCGAGGAAAAGCCAGTGATTTCCTCATGCCTGGCGCGGGATTTCCCTGAGAGATGCGACCAACGGTGGCATTTCTCCGTCAGGGAAGTTATGATGATAAAACAGTGCATCGCACCCATTTAACCTGGCGGCGGATCGTCGCGGCGTTGGTCATGGCTTTAGGCCTGATCTGTCGCGCGGACGAGTTTTCGCTTGTCAACAAGCCGGTGGTCGGCGTGGATGCGGATGGCCGCCTGGAAGTGTTCCGTGTCGATGCGGATGGCGCGTTGTTTCACCGCTGGCAAATTCCCGCGCGCGGTGAATGGTCGCGCTGGTCAAAATTAGGCGGGCCCGTGCTGCCAGGAGTCGCGACGGCGACCAACGCCCAGGGCGTGCTGGAGGTTTATGCCATCGATCAACTCACGCACGAATTACGCAGCCTGCGGCAAACCACTCCCAACGCGGTGGAATGGTCCAGTTGGATTAGTCTCGGGGGCGAATTGCGCGGGCCGATCACCGTCGCGCAAGGCGCCGAGGGAGCCGTGGATGTGTTCGCGCTTGGCGCCGGCAATTCCGATGTGGCGCACCTGTGGCGCGCCGGGCCGTGGGGGGAATGGTCGGAATGGACCAGCCTGGGCGGCGGAGTCGAGCCCGGAGTGGTGGCGGCGCGCAACAGCGATGGACGCTGGGAATTGTTTGGCGTTGCCACCAACGACGGGGGGCTGCGGCACATTTGGGAACGCGCCAACGGCTCGGAGGAGTGGTCGCGTTGGAACGATTTGGGCGGCTCGATTTTGCCGGGATTTCGTGTGAGCCACAACCAGGACGGGCGCCTCGAAGTTTTTGGCGTCAATCCCACCAACCATGCGGTGAACCGCATTTGCGAGTTGGAAGCCGGCGACAGCGCGCGGTGGGGAGCATGGATCGATTTTGAGGGTCGATTCAAAACCGGCCTCGCCCTGACGGAAAATGCCGATGGCAGAATTGAAGTTTTTGCTGTCAATATTAAGGACAACACTCTTTGGCACAAATGGCAGCTCAAGCCCGACGGCCAGGACATCTGGTCGGGGTGGTGGGGCATGGGCTGGCCCACCCAGCCTTATCCCGCGGTGGGCCATAACAGCGATGGCAACCTGGAGTTGTTCGGAGCCGAAGTGGACGACTCCTCCATTCTTGACCACAAACGGCAGATCGGCGCCAACAGCGATTGGCTCGATTGGGAGCGGATGAACCAGACCACGTTTCGATTCGCTTCGCGTCTCTGGCAAATGGACGAAGGTTTGCCCAACAATTTCGTGCAAGCCATCGCGCAAACTCATGACGGTTTTCTGTGGGTGGGAACGCTGGCTGGCTTGGCGCGTTTTGACGGGATGCGTTTCACAACCTTTGATGCGCGGAACACTCCGGAAATCAAAAACTCCTCGATCACCGCCTTGTGCGCCACCCGGGATGGGGCGCTCTGGGTCGGCTCGGACGGAGGCGGCGTGGCGGTTTTGCGGGATGGAGTTTTCTCCACCCTCACACAAAGCAACGGCCTGGCGGGGAACGAGGTGCGCGTCATTTACGAGGGGAAAAACGCGTTGTGGGTGGGCTCGACCACCGGCATGAGCCGCTACCAGGGCGGGCACGTTGTCAATTATACGACAAAACAAGGCCTTTTGTCTGATGTCGTGCGCGCCATCCTGGAGGATCGCAGCGGCGCGCTCTGGATCGCCACGGGCGGCGGGTTGAATCGCCTCACGGGGCAGGTGATGGATTCTTTTCCCATGCCGAATGGATTGCCCAACGACGCCGTGCGCGCCATTTTCCAAGACAAGGGCGCGCGCATCTGGATTGGCTCCAATAACGGGATGCTCTGGGAGAATTGGTACGACCTGGGGCATTTCTACGCCTACAATACGCGCTTCGGCTTGTCGGACAGTTTCGTGAGCGCGATCCTGGAGGATCACGAAAATAATTTCTGGGTCGGCACCTATAGCGGCTTGAATCGCTTCCGCGCCGGGCGTTTTTTTAGCGAGTTGAACAATGACGGCATGCCGTTTGACCGCGTCAACGCCCTCTTCGAAGACAACCAGGGCGATATTTGGGTGGGATCAAAGGAAGGCCTGGCGCGATTGACGCCGGAGCGGTTTTTTTCTTATACACGACAACAAGGCTTGACGCATAACAACGTCATGTCCGTGCGGGAGGACGCGGCGGGCAACATCTGGGCGGCCACCTGGGGCGGGGGCCTGGATTGTTTGCGCGATGACCATGTCACCGCGCTGACGCAATCCAATGGCCTGCCAACCGATTTAATTCTTTCCACCGAGGAGGGGCGCGACGGGAAATTGTGGATCGGCTGCGATTACGACGGCGGTTTGGCCTGCTTGCAGGATGGCAATCTCCAGCGCTACACGGCGCGCGATGGCTTGATCAATGCGCCGATTCGCGTGCTGCATGAAGACCATGCCGGGACTTTATGGATTGGGGCCACCAAGGGCTTGAGCCGAATGCGCGCCGGCAAATTTGTCAATTACACGACCGCGGATGGTTTGGCGGGGAATCTCATCCGCGCCCTCGCCGAGGATGCGGCGGGCGTCTTGTGGGTCGGTTCCGAGGGCGGGCTCACTCGCATCGAAAACGGTCGCATCACCAGGATGACCACCGCGGATGGGCTCTCGGATGACACCGTGACCGCGTTGCGGCCGGACAAATCCGGCGATCTTTGGATTGGGACGCGAGGCGGCGGCCTCGACCGTTTGCATCATGGGAAAATCACGGCCTACACGTCTCGCCAGGGATTGTTTTGCGATGAGATTTTCGAGATTTTGGATGATGATTTGGGCTGGCTATGGATGAGCTCCTCCCAAGGCGTCTTTCGCGTCCGCAAATCGGAGTTGGATAACCTCGATCATGGTGATGTCAAAAAGATCGTCAGCATTGCCTACGGAAAAAACGACGGCATGGTCACCCCGCAATGCAACGGCGCGGCCAAGCCGGGCGGATGGAAAGGGCGCGATGGCCGGCTCTGGTTTCCGACGAGCAAGGGGCTGGTGGTGGTGGATCCTTCCACCGTCCGCGTCAATCGCGCGGCGCCGGCAGTTTTTATCGAACAGGTGTGGGCCGACAAGCGCCCGATGCTGGGGCGGCTGCCCGCGCCGGCGATTTCCCCCGGGCGGGAATTGTGGATTCCACCCGGACGGGGCGAAGTGAAGTTTGATTATTGCGCGCTGGATTATCGCGCGCCGGAGGAATGCCGGTTCCGCCGGAAGTTGGAAGGTCTGGATGCCGATTGGGTGGAGGCGGGAACCCAGCGCTCGGCGACTTACAATAATCTTCCGCCCGGCTCTTATACGTTTCATGTGGCCGCCTGCAATGCCGATGGGATCTGGAACGAGGCCGGTTTGGCGCTGCCGGTGGTGGTGATTCCATTTTATTATCAGACGCTCTGGTTTCGCCTGCTGCTCGCGGGCCTGGCAGTGGGCGGCGCCGGCGCGGCGGCCCGCTTTTTTACCGCGCGCCGCATGCGGCGGCAGTTGGAGTTGCTCGAGCAGCGGCATGCCATCGAACGCGAGCGCGGGCGCATCGCCAAGGATATTCACGATGATCTCGGCTCGAGCCTGACGCGCATCATGATGCTCGGGGAACGGACGCAGGAAGGCCTTGTGCGGCGCGAGGACGTGGCGGCGCATGTGCATAAAATTGTCAACTCCGCCCGGCACACGGTGCAATCCCTGGACGAGATTGTCTGGGCGGTCGATCCGGAAAACGACACGCTGGAAGGCCTTATCAACTACATAACGCATTACGCGGACGAATTTTTCGAAAACACCGCGGTGAGTTGCCGCCTGGAAATGCCCGTGCAGGCGCCGCCGTGGCCCTTGCCGGCGGAGGTGCGGCACGACCTGTTCCTCGTGGTGAAGGAGGCTTTCAACAACATCGTCCGCCATTCCGGCGCCAGCGCGGCGCAGGTGAAATTGGATTGCGCGGGCGATGAATTGGAAATTTCCATCGACGACAACGGCCACGGTTTCAATCTCGACGCCCGGGGCGGCAACGGCCTTTCCAATATGCGTCAGCGCATCGCCCGGATGGGCGGACAGTTCCAATGCGCCAGCGCGCCGGGGCAGGGGACCCAGTTGCGCATGCTCGTGCGCTTGCAGCCTTTGGAGGCCAATGGCAATGCCGCGCCCCTCATATAAACTTACGAATGAAAGTTCCCATGAAAACCCCTAGACTCAGCCCTGTGAGTGATGTCATGACCGATGGGAAAACCATTGCGGTCGCTATCGTGGAGGATGACGAGGAGATTCGCGCCAACCTGGGCTACCGCATTCGAGAGAACCCGCAACTGCGCCTGATCGCAAGCTATCGCGACGCTGAATCCGCCTGCCAGGAATTGCCGGGAGCCAAGCCGGGCGTCGTTTTGATGGACATCAATTTGCCCGGCATGGACGGCGTGGAATGCGTGCGTCAACTCAAAGGCCAGATGCGCGACACGCAATTCATCATGCTCACGGTGTACGAAGATAACAACCGGCTCTTCAAATCCCTCATGGCCGGCGCGAGCGGCTATTTGCTCAAGCGCACCACGCCCACCAAATTATTCGCCGCCATTCGCGAAGCCCGCGATGGCGGTTCGCCCATGACGCCGCAGATTGCGCGCAAAGTCGTCCAGCATTTCCAGCGCACGCCGGAATCCGCCTCTGAATTGGAGCAGTTGACCGCGCGCGAGGTCGAAGTCCTCGAGCAGCTCGCCAAAGGCTTTCGTTACAAGGAAATTGTGGACAACTTGACCATCAGCGAGGGCACGCTGCACACTCATATCCGCAACATTTACGAGAAACTGCATGTCCACTCCCGCACCGAGGCCGTTGTCAAGTATCTGAACGCCTAGGCTGCCGCCTCGCCAATTCCTAATTCTTGGCTTCCAGCGGCAGGTAAATATCCGTATAGCCAAATCCCGGCGGCATTTCCTCGTGCCCGTCAACCGCCACCAAAAACGATGGCTCCTTTCGCACCACGCGGCCGCTTCCGGGCAGCCATGACCGGTACAGTTTTTCGTAACCCTGGGCGATGGCGCCGATCGGACAGTTTCGCGCCACCACGAAATCGCCGCCCGGAAGCGTCTTCACCCGCACCGGTTTTTGGGGTGCATAGGTCTCATCCACCGTCATGCACGCGTCGTAGCGCAATTTGCTCTCGGGCGTTGCTTTGGGATCATCCATCGGCACGCCGATATAAATCGAGCCCTTGCCGGAGAGTCCGGCCTTTCTCAGCCGCGCCGTAAAATCCTGCCACGTCCGGTATGCTTCCCGGTACGGCCCCACATGGCGCATGTAAGCGACCCGACGGGGTTCGAGCGTGGTGACTTCGATGCTCATTTGCTGGGACTTGGCGACTTGCCGCTTCGGCTGCAACGGCACATAAATATCCACCCGGCGTTTCTCTGGCGGCACGGCCTTTTGGGCGTCAACCATTACGGCGAAGCTGGGCGCCGGGCGCAATTCCCGTCCGCTTCGCGCCAGCCATTTGCCGAAGAGATGTTGAAAGGCCTCCTTAATTTTCGGCACGGGGCAGTTCTGTACCGTCGCAAAATCACCCCCCGCAATGACCTGCGTCTGCACTGGCCGCTTGGGCTGATAATCCTCATCCACGGTGATGCACGCATCGTAACGTAGCTCCGCCGCCGGGGTGTCACTTGGATTGTCATGGCCGATGCCGATGAAGATCGAACCCTTGTGAATCCGCTTCTCCCCCGCCAGCCGCGCCGCCAGCTTGCTCCACGTCGCGCCCGTTTCTTCATAGGGTCCCACATGCCGCAAGTACGCCACCAGCCGCGGTTTAATTTTTTTTGTGATAACTTTCATGGATTTTGTTGTCAAATGGTTGGTATTGAATGTGGTTAAGGGAATTCCCGGCCGAAAATGCACGCCGGACGGCGCGGCCAGGACGGTGATCGGTCCCGTCGCGCGCCGAAATTCCGCCGGTGAAACCCCATAAGCCGCCTTGAAAGCGCGCGTGAAGGCTTCATGCGCCTCGTAACCGGCGTCCAGCGCCACCGTCACCACCTGCTTCCCGCCATTTCTTAACTCCAGCGCCGCTCGCTCCAGGCGCAATCGCCGCACATGGTCCGCGATCGTTTCCCCAGTCATCGCCGCAAAAATTCGGTGGAAATGAAAACTGGAAAAGCATGCCACCTGCGCCAGCGCCTCCAAATCCAACGTCTCGTCCAGCCGCTCTTGGATATGCGTCAGCGCCCGCAGAATCCGCGCCTGATAATCATTCCAGGTGGCTTGGGATTGGGACGGTCGCACTTTCATCTGCCGCCACCTTAGCAAACGCCGCCCCCCGCCGCTTGACTAATCTTGCGGTTTTAGCTGCGCGAAAATCAACTTGACAGATAGGGATGGCCTAATGCCGGAAATGCCGGGTGGCAGTGAAGGCCATCGCGATGCTCCGCGCGTCGGCGGCGGCGATCACCTCCGGGTCCCGCACCGATCCTCCGGGTTGCACCGCCGCGGTGGCGCCCGCCTCGGCGGCGGCGATCAAGCCATCGGCAAACGGAAAAAACGCGTCGCTGCACACCACGCTGCCTTGGAGGGAAAGGCCCGCTTCCTGCGCCTTCCAGATCGCGATGCGGCTGGCATCGACGCGGCTCATCTGGCCGGCGCCGACGCCGAGGGTGCGGTCCGGCCCGGCATAAATAATGGCGTTCGACTTGACGTGCTTGGCCACGCGCCACCCAAAACGCATCGCCCGCAACTCCGCTTCCGTCGGGGCCCGTTGCGTGACGATTTTCCAATCCGCCGGCCCGGTGGTTCTCAAGTCGCGCTCCTGCACGAGCAGGGAATTGGCGCCGACGCCGCGAAATTCAATTTCGCTGCCCGCCGCCGGGGAGCGCAAAATTCTCAGCAGGCGAAGGTTTTTCTTTTTCTTGAGCAGTTCCAGGGCGTCCGGGGCGAAAGCCGGCGCGATAATCACCTCGCTGAAAATCTCGGAAATGGCTTCGGCGCAGGGCAGGTCGAGCGGCGCGTTCACGGCAATGATGCCGCCAAACGGCGCCTGTTTATCCGTGGCGAACGCCTTGTCCCACGCCTCGCGCAACGAGGGCGCCTGGCCCACGCCGCATGGGTTGGTGTGCTTCAGGATGGCAACCGTCGGCGCATCGCCGGAAAATTCCCCGATCAGAAACGCCGCAGCCGTCAAGTCGAGAATATTGTTGTAGGAAAGCTCCTTGCCGTGGAGTTGCTCAAAATGCTCGTGAAAGCGGCCGTACAATGCGGCGCGCTGGTGTGGGTTTTCGCCATAGCGCAGCGCCTGGGCAAACGTGAATTGCAACGGCAGCGACGCCGCCCATTTTTCGGCCTCCGGCGGCGCGGGCTCGAATTGCTGCCGCAGATAATCGGCGATTTGCCGGTCATACGCCGCGGTCAGCGCGAAGGCCCGGGCCGCCAGTTTGCGCCGAAGTTCTTCGCTGACGCCGCCCGTGGCGGCAATTTGCGCGCCGACTTCCGCGTAGTCCGCCGGGTTCGTGACGACCGCCACACTTTCGTGATTTTTGGCGGCGCTGCGAATCATGGAGGGGCCGCCAATATCTATGTTTTCGATCGCTTCATCCAAGGTTACGCCGGGCCGGGCAATCGTTTGCGCGAAGGGATAAAGATTCACCACCACCAGGTCGATGGGCTTGATGTCATGCTGGCGCGCGGCGGCTTCGTGCTGCGGGAGCGACCGGCGAAAAAGCAGTCCGCCGTGAATCTTCGGATGCAGCGTCTTCACCCGGCCATCCATCATTTCGGGAAAGCCGGTGTAGGCGCTGAGATCGGTGACGGCCAGCCCTTGCTCGCGCAACGCTTTGGCCGTGCCTCCGGTCGAAATGATTTCCACCCCAGCCTGGCTGAGGGTCCGGGCGAGGTCGTTCAACCCGGTTTTGTCGAAGACCGAGAGCAGGGCGCGTTGTATTTTGGCCATGCCGTAACTTGTAAAACGCAGGCGTGCGATTTCAAATGAAATTCGCGCGAGTTTGCCATTTGGGCGCGCGCCCCTTATTTTAGAGGCAGTGCATCCGATTGCTTTTCAACTGGGCCCCTTGGTGGTGACATGGTACGGCATCCTCGTGGTGTGCGGCTTTATGGCCGGTTTGTGGACAGCCAGCCGCCGCGGGCGCCGCGACGGTTTGCGCGCCGAAACGATTCTCGACATGGGCCCATGGCTGATGGTCGGAACCATCGTCGGGGCGCGCGCCTGGTATTGCATCGCGTATTGGGACAACATCATCAAAGACGCGGCTGATTTTCACAACAGCCCGGCGGTGGAAATTTTCATGGTGCAGCATGCGGGGCTCGTGTTCTACGGGGGATTGATCGGCGCTTCGCTCGCCTGCATTCTTTACGCGCGGAAAAACAAGTTGCCGCTCTGGAAAATTTCTGACGCCCTCGCGCCGAGCATTGCGCTCGGCTGCGTGTTCGGACGGTGGGGTTGCCTGATGAACGGCTGCTGTTACGGCAAACACACCACCATGCCGTGGGGCATTCGCTTTCCCATTTGGCATGAATCGTTTCCCTGGGTGGTGCATCCCGTGCAGATTTACGATTCACTTTTGAATTTTGCGCTGTATCTCGGGCTGGCCTGGGCGTATCGGCGCAAAAAATTCGACGGCCAGATTTTCGCCATTTATCTCATGTGCTACGCCATGACGCGCTCCTTTGTGGAAATCTATCGCGGCGACTATACGCCCGAACATCTGTTCCACGGACTCCTGACGCCGGCGCAATTGACAGGCATCATCGGCCTCGCGATCGGCGGCTTGCTGCTTTGGAAATTGCCGCGTCCCGGATCTGACGCCGGCCAGCCCGTGACGGCCGGCCTCCAGGAAAAAGTGTGATCGTGGCGGGCGTTCAGTTTCCGTGCGATTTCGCGGCGGGGGCGCCGATCTTTCTCGCGGGCCCGACTGCGGCGGGCAAATCCGCCGTGGCGCTCGCCCTGGCGGAAAAATGCGCGGGCGAAATCATCTCCGTCGATTCCATGCAGGTGTATCGCGGCATGGACATCGGCACCGCCAAACCTTCGCCGGAAGAGCAACGGCGCGCGCCGCATCATCTTCTTGACGTGGTGGACGTGACGCAGCCCTTTGACGCCGCGCAATTCGTGCGGCTGGCGCGCGCCGCCGCCTCGGACATTCAAGCGCGGGGACGGACGCCCATTTTCTGCGGCGGCACCGGGTTTTATTTCAAGGCCTATCTCGAAGGTCTCGGCGAAGCGCCGCCGTCCGACGCGGCTTTGCGCGCGGAACTCGCTGCGACTCCGCTGGCCGTTTTGTTAAAGGAATTGGAGCAGGCCGATCCCGTAGCCTTTGCGAATATCGACCGCCAGAACCCCCGGCGCGTCACCCGCGCGGTGGAAGTGATTCGTTTGACCGGAAAGCCGTTTTCCCTTCAGCGCGCTCCCTTGCCGGCCCATGCGGCGCCTTTCTCGTTCGGCCTCACGCGTCCCGCCGGCGAATTGCGCGACCGCATTCATGGCCGCGTCGATGAAATGTTCCGGCGCGGGTTGGTGGCTGAGACGGAATTCTTGTTGTCGAAGGGCTTGGGCGAAAGCCCGTCCGCCTTGCAGGCGCTCGGCTACCGGCAAGTGGTGGAGCATTTGCGTGGCGCCCGTTCCCTCGCTGAGACCATCGACTTGGTAAAGATTCGCACGCGGCAATTTGCCAAACGCCAGCTCGTGTGGTTCCGCCGGCAGATGCGGCTGGAGTGGCTGGCGTTTTCGGATTCGAAAAAGTAGCGGCGGGAACGTGAAGCGCGTTCCCGCCGGCATGAACCTGCCTATTTGACTCTCGCTCAATGAGCGTGGGCCAACTCGCGGTGCGAGCGTGAGCTCTTAGCTTCCTTGCGCCGTGAATTTTTCTGCGCCGCGCCGGGATGAAGGATGACTTTCGTCCAGCCTTTATCGCGGGCGTCGAAATGTTCGTAGGCCGATGGCGCCTCGTCCAAAGCAATCTCATGCGAAACAATCCACGACGGCTTGGCGCGATCCGCATGAATCAAATTGCACAAATAACGGTTATACGCTTTGACGTTCGCTTGTCCGCTTCCCATGTGCAGGCCCTTGGTGAAAAAGTTCCCGAGATCGAAGGCAATCTTGCCTTCCTTGGCCAGCTTGTCGGCGCCTTTTGGATCTTCAGGCACGAAAACACCCACCACGCCAATTCCACCGGAAGGCCGGACGGATTTAACCAGGTCATTCATGGTCATGTTCGGGACTTCGTGGCCTGCCGGGTCGTGGCATTGATAACCGACGCATTCGCAGCCACGGTCGGCGCCTTCGCCGTCGGTGTGCTCGAGAATTTCCTCGACGTGCGATCCCTTGGAATCGTCCACCGGGATGGCGCCGATTTGTTCTGCCAGACGCAAGCGATCTGGATGGCGGTCGACAATGATGACCTGGCTCGCGCCTCGAATCATGGCGGAATGCGCCGCCATCAATCCCACCGGCCCGCATCCGTAAATGACAATCGATTCGCCTGGTTTCATCCCGGAAAGCTCCACGGCATGCCAGCCTGTCGGAAAAATATCCGAGAGCATGACGTAATCGTTTTCCTTCTCAGCCGCGTCTTCCGGCAGTTTCAGGCAATTGAAGTCCCCATGCGGCACGCGCAGATATTCCGCCTGGCCGCCATTATACGGGCCCATGCCGGCGTAGCCGTACGCGGCGCCCGCCACCCCCGGATTCATGGTCAAACAAAATCCCGTCAGGCCGCGCTCGCAGTTTTTGCAGGAGCCGCAACTAATGTTGAACGGGAGGCAAACCTTGTCGCCCACTTTGATTTGGGAAACGGCCGCGCCAACTTCCACGACCTCTCCAAGATTTTCGTGGCCGAGCACCTTGCCTTTCTCGACATCCGTGCGGCCTTCATACATGTGCAGATCCGAGCCGCAGATATTGGTGGCGGTGATTTTAACCAACACGTCGGTCGGCTCTTCGATTTTGGGGTCAGGAACTTCTTCGATGCGAACATCCCGGGGGCCTCGATAAACCAGCGCTTTCATCCTCTTGTCCTTTGTTAGAAATTTTGCAACTCGATGCTTGTGGGCACACCATAGCATCGGATGAAAGACCGGCAATCGGAGCGTGTCCCCGGTGAAAGCCTGAGCGCGGCGCCCGATGGCGCGCTGTCAAGAACCGGCTTTTAGGAGGCCGCGTCCGCGCATCCATTCCTCCGCCAATTTGGGCCAGCCGGTGACTGCTTTGGCTTTGGCCGAAGGGCGCAGACCATAGCCATGGCCGCCAGCGGGGAAAGCATGAAGCTCCGCCGGCACGCCGGCATTTTTGAGCGCCAGGAAATAGTAAACACTATTCTCCACGCGCACCGGGTCGTCTTCCGTTTGCACGAGGAAAGTCGGCGGCGTGTTGGAAGTGACATTCAATTCCGGCGCGATTTTGTTGCCTTGTTCCTTGATCACGAGGTACCCGGGGTAAACGATCACCGCGAAATCGGGGCGGCAGCTTAAATGATCCGCCGCGTCCACTTCGGGATAAGTCCGCTTGTCGTAATTGCAACTGGCCGCGGCGGAGAGATGGCCGCCCGCCGAAAATCCAAGAATGCCCACGCGTTTGGAGTCAATTTTCCAGTCCTCCGCGTGGGCGCGCACCATTCCCAACGCCCGCTGCGCGTCCTGCAGGGGCGCAGTGTAACGCTCCTGGTTCGGCTGTGCCGGCACGCGATATTTGAGCAGCACGCCGGTCACGCCGATGGAATTGAGCCAATCACAGATTTCTGTTCCTTCGAGGTCATACGCGAGGATGCGATAACCGCCGCCGGGACAGACGACCACGGCTGCGCCCGTGTTTTGGCTCGGGGGCGGGGCATAAACGGTAATCGTTGGTTGGGAAACATTGCCAAGCCGGATGACAGAACGCCCGGCCACGAGGCCTTCGCCGGGTTTCGAGGTGTCTTGTTCCGCGCCCCTGTCGCTTGTTTCACCGGGCGCGCCGTGCGGCCAAAGGGGAATGGGATCCGCCGCCCGTGCGGAAGTGACAATTGCCAGCGCCAAAAGCCAAGCCAGGGATTTCATGCGCGCATCGTGTGCATTACAGCTCTCGAAGTCAACGGCCGCATTTTGCGCTAGCCGCCCAAGCAGGGCGCGCCTACACTGCCGGCGTGGCGAAACTCGTTTTCGACATTGAAACCTCCGCCCTGCCGATGGAACAGTTTGACCCCGTCCAGCAGGAATATCTGTTTCGGGAAGCGGAGAATTTAACCGACCCCGTCCTGCGCGCGCAACGGCGGGAGGAAATCGCGCGTCTTTTCAGCTTGTGGCCCATGACCGGACAGGTCGTTTGCATTGCCATGCTCAACGTGGATTCGTGCCGCGGCAAAGTGCTTTTTCAAGCCGAGGATTTCGAGCCGGAAGGCACGGCGCCGGGCGCGGTGGAATTTGTGCCGTGCGCCGATGAGACGGAATTGTTGACTGAGTTTTGGGAGGTGGCCGTTCGCTACGACTCAATCATCACCTTCAATGGGCGCGGGTTTGACGTGCCGTTTATTTACATGCGCTCGGCGCTGTTGAACGTCGCCATTTCGCGCAAGGATTGGTTGGGCTACCGTTTCGCCGTCGATCCGCATTGCGATCTCCTGGAGCAGTTGACGTTTTACGGCGTGAGCGGGCGGGAAGGGGCGGCGCGGCGGTTCAATCTCGATTTCTATTGCAAGGCCTTTGGCTTGGAATCGCCCAAGAGCCAGGGTGTCACGGGCATGGATATCGGGCAGATGCTGGCCGAGGGCCGGCAGCGGGAGATTGCCGAGTATTGCCTGCGCGATGTTTACGCCACCACGCAGTTATATAAAATCTGGAATGAACGTTTGTCCGCGATAAAATAAATTCCCATGCCCACGTATCGTCATGGTCAGGGTCCGGTGGGGCGGTTGGCCAAGCCGCCGGTTGATTTGCTCGTCTGCTTTGCGGTGGTCGAGGAAATGAAGTTTTTTGCGCCGCACCGTCCGCGCCTGCGCGAAGTTGCGACGGGCAACTCGTGCCAGGTGTGGTTGACAGGCATTGGCCGGCATAATGCCGCGCGCAACATTCGCGAGGCCATCGCCGCGGTGCAGCCGAGTTGCGTGATCAGCGCGGGCTTCGCGGGTGGTCTGAATCCGGCGCTGCCGCCGGGGGCCGTGGTTTACGAGGATGACGACGCCGATTTTGAGCCTGAGTTGGAGGAATTGGGCGCGATCAAGGCGCGGTTTTACTGCCATCGCCGCGTCGCCACCACGGCGGAGGAAAAGGCCGGTTTGTGGAAGTCCACCGGCGCGGATGCGGTCGAAATGGAATCCTCCGTCATCCGCACGATCTGCCGGGAATTGGGCATCCCGAGCGTGACCATCCGCGTCATTTCCGATGATGCGCGCCAGGATTTGCCTTTGGATTTCAACGCGCTGATGACTTCTGAAGACCGCATCAACTACTTTAAACTCGTGGGCGCGATCCTGCGTCATCCCGGCCGGGTGCCCAAGCTGATGGAATTTCAGCGCCAGACGGTCGAAGCGTCCCGCCGCTTGGGCGCGGTCCTGGAAGAGCTACTGCGGGTGGAGCGGTGTTGACGCCGCAGGCGGCGGAGCAGGGGCCTCGGGCCGTTGCTTGACAGCCTCGCTATAGGACGAAAGGCCGGCTCCAAGGGCAATCAACGCCACGCCGGCCCAGCGCGCCGGGGAGACTTTCTCGTGCAGAAAAATCACCGCCGCCAAGGTGGTGAAAATGAAGCCAAGCGATGTCATCGGCCAGACAAAGCTGACGTCCCGTTTGGATAGCAGATAGAGCAAACTGCCAAAAAAAGCCGCCTCCAGGGCCACCCCTAAAAGAATCTTTCCGTTGCACACGCCGCTTTTGGCCACCCGGAAGACTTCCGCCGCGGTGATGGATTTGATGCCTTCGATTTCCTTCAGCCCTCCGCTCAAAAAAGCCACCCCGATGGATTCCACGATCGCCGCAACGACAAGTATAAGAATGATTTTTGCCATGTTTATCTACAAATCCTGGTAACGAATCAATTGGATGCCCAGGCGCGCCACCGCTTCCTTGACCGGCGGGTCCACCAGGGCGTCGAATTCGTTCTTAAACTGATCAAGCGAGGGATGCGAGTAAAGCTCGGAATCGCCCGGGGGCAGTTCCGGCAGCAGCCGCCGCACAAACGGAGCGTCCACGCGCGCATTTTGCAGCAATCCAAAGACCCGCTCCGTGCTGCGGATTCCCAACCGCCGCAGGTGGGGCCTCGCCCGCGCCGAGAGCGCGCCGAATACGGCCGCGTGGCTCAAGCGGTAAAGCCACTGACCCGGGGCGAGGCGCGCGTTCAGCCCCAACGGATCGACTGTCAAGCGCATGAATTTGATTTTCCAGCGCGCTGCGTTCTCCGCCAAAATATCGAACACCACGGGATGCAGGTGCAAATGGAGATGGCCGTTGACATGGTCGAGCGTCAGTCCGGTGGCATGAAAGCGCGCGAATTGAGCCTTAATTTCCGCGCGCAGTTCCGCCCGGCAGGCGCCCGATAAAAAATAGCGCAGGCCCGCCGCTGGCGCCGCGGTGGAAAATTGGTTTTGCGCATCGACCAGATGGGGAATCTGCGCCTGGGGCAGGGCGGAGCGTCCGCACACCAGCGCGAGATGCAGGCCGACGCCCAAGCCCGGATTTTGCCGGGCAAGTTCCACTGCCGCGTCCGTGTCGGCCTCATTGACCATCAGGCTGGCGGTGGTGAGAATTCCCTCCCGATGAGCGCGGATCACCGCCTCATTGATGGAGGCGGAGCGCCCAAAATCATCGGCGTTCACGATCAGGCGCCGCCGCGGTTGCTCGCGCGACTCCTTCACGCGGCGCCGTAATTGGGCGAGTTGCCCCCCGCCGCCAACCGCAGCCATGTGCGCAAAATAAGCAAGATCTTGTGGCCTTTGCCAACGCGCGTGAGGTGCGGGCCAAAGACGCGAAAACGGCGCCGCTCCAACTTGCGCAGCAGCCGCCAATAGACCGCTCCCATCAGCTCTGCGGCCGCCATGGAGCGACGGTCGCCGGCTGGCAGCGTCTGGCGCGCCGCCTCATAAAATGTTCGCGCCCGGGTGGCGACGCTCGCCGCGGCTTGCGCAAAACGGTCAGTGTATTCCGAGCGCAGAATTTCATCTGGGCGCGCCCCGAAGCGCTCCAATTCCGAAAGCGGCAGGTAAATCCGGCCGCGCTCCGCGTCCGTGCGCACATCGCGCAGAATGTTTGTCAACTGCAAAGCCTTGCCGAGGTAAATGGCGTATTCCCGGCAGCGCGGATCGGTGTAGCCAAAGATCTGAATGCTGAGCAGTCCGACCACCGACGCCACGCGATAGCAATATTGCTCCAGCTCCTCGAAATTGCGGTAGCGCTTGACATCGAGATCCATTTCACAGCCGCGAATCAGCTCGTCAAAATAAGTAAATGGCAATTGATATTCCTTGATGACGGGCTGCAATTCGCGGTTCACCACGAACTCGGGCGCGCCGCCGGCGCAAGCCTTGCCGACATCCCGGCGCCAGCGGTCCAGATCCAGGCGGCGCTTCTCCACCGGCGCGGTTTCGTCATCCGCCACGTCATCCACCTCGCGGCAAAAAGCATAGAGGGCCGCCATGGCGTCGCGCCGCGGTTTGGGCAGGAGAATAAAAGCCAGCGCCAGGTTGGAGGCGCTCTTGCGGGTGATAACTTGACTGTGCTGCGTCATGTGGCGGCGCCCGCGCGCGGTTAATTTTCCTTCGCCGCGGCGGTGGAGGTGTCCTCGTCTGACGCGACGTTGATATTGAGCCGCTGCATTCGATAGCGCAGGGCGTGCCGGCTGATTTTCAGCTGCTCGGCCGTTTTGGAAATATTGTAGCGATTTTGCTCCAGCGTCGAATTGACCAACTGCCGCTCGAAGCTGGCCATCAGTTCGTCGAGGGATTCGTTGCCGGTCGCCGTGATCGCCTCGGTCTTGCGCAGGCGGCCTTCCAGGTGAAAATCCGGGAGGCTGTTGGGCTGGACTTCCGCGCTGTTTTCCAGGATGACCGCGCGCTCAATCACATTGCGCAATTCCCGCACATTGCCCGGCCAATGATGGCCGAGCAGCTTCTGCCGGCCCGCCGTGCTGATGCCGCGAATGTGCTTTTTCATCGAGTTGTTGTAGTGCAGCAAAAATGTTTCCGCCAGCGCGATGATGTCGTTCCCGCGCTCGCGCAAAGGCGGGGGGCGAAATTGCACGACGTTGAGGCGATGAAACAGGTCCTCGCGGAAATTATTCTGGCTGATCGCCTCAATGATGTCGCGGTTGGTGGCGGCAATCAGTCGCACATCCACATGCAGCTCCTCGTTGCCGCCGACGCGCGTGAAGGTCCCATCCTCCAAAAACCGCAGCAGCTTCGCCTGCAGCGGGCGGCTCATATCGCCAATTTCGTCCAGGAAAATTGTGCCGCCATGCGCTTCTTCCACGCGCCCAGGCTTCTGCCGGATGGCGCCGGTGAACGAGCCTTTTTCATGGCCGAAAAGTTCGCTCTCCAAAAGATTCTCGGGGATGGCCGCGCAATTGATGCGGATGTAATTCCCTTGTTTGCGCTGGCTCAAGCTGTGCAGCGCGCCGGCAATCAATTCCTTGCCGGTGCCGCTTTCGCCCAGGATCAGAACCGTGGCGTTGGAGGCGGCGACAATGCGGATTTGCTCCTTCAATTCCCGCATCTTGACGGAATCGCCGATGATTTGCTCCAGTTGGTAGCGCTGGTTGACATGCGCGCGCAGCGACGCGTTATCGCGCAACAGCCGGTAACGCTCGGCGCAACGCCCCACCGCGTGGAGCAATTCCTCGGGCGCAAATGGCTTGGCCAGGTAATCGATGGCCCCGGACTTGATGGCCTCCACCGCGAGCTTGGGCGTGGCGTAGGCGGTGATCATAAGGATGGGGACGTCCGGCCAGCGCTTCGCCGCCGTGCCGAGGAATTGATAGCCGCTCATCCCGCCGAGGCGGGCGTCGGTAATCACCATGAAAAATTCTTCGCGCTCCAAAAACGAGACGGCTTCCTCGGCCGATTCCACCAGCCGCATGTCGTACCCTTCGCCCGCCAAAATCGACTTCAACGAAAGACGCATGTTCTTTTCGTCATCCACCACCAGCACTGGGGGAAGGGGTATCATTTAGGCAGTTTCATTTGAATGCGCGGCGGAAAATCTATCATAAAGCGGGTGCCCTTTCCAAGCGTCGATTCCACCTTGACCTTGCCGCCGTACATTTCGATGTTATGTTTGACAATGGCCAGCCCCAGGCCCGTGCCTTTTTCCCGGGTCGTAAAATAGGCCTCGAAAATCCGGTCAATTTTTTCGGGCGCGATGCCCGGACCGTTGTCGCCGATCAAAATGGTGATGCTGTCGTCTTTTCCGTACCGAACGCCCGCCTCGATTTCCCCGTGGCCGTTCATCGCTTCGCGCGCGTTTTGGAGCAAATTCACCAGAATGTCGGAGAGATGGCGCTTTTGCATCAGCAAGGCCGGCAACCCCGCCTCATAGTCCCGGCGAATCTCCACGGGGAATTTGGCCGCCGAAGGAAACACCTGCGCCAGCGACGAATCCAATTCCTCCGTTACGTCCAGCCGTTCGACGCGGCCCTCGGCCAGTTGCGCGTAGCCCATCAATTCCGTGATGATCTGATCGGCGCGCTCCACTTCTTCGCGAATAATGCCCACCTGTTCATCCACAGCGGTTTGCCCTTCCTGCGCCGCGCGTTGCAGGCAAAACGCGGCGTTGGTGATGATCGCCAGGGGATTTTTGATCTGGTGCGCAATTTCCGCCGCCAGCCGCCCCGCGGTTTGCAAACGCTCCTGCCGCACCGCAAATTCCGTCGCTTCCGCCTCGGCGCGTTTTTGACGCTCAAAGAGCAATTGAATTCCGTAACAGCAACTCGCCCACAACAGCAGCACGATCACGCGTTCGTAACGATTTTCCTGCCGCACGATCATTTCCGCCTTGTTCTTGATGTTCTCGATGTTCAGTTGGTCAACGTTGTATTGATCGAGAGCCGCGCCGACGACAAAAGCCACCCCGAGCAGGCAGTTCAGGAACAACTGCGGCAACGCCACCGGAATGGCCAGCGCGTTGTGCAGGATCAACACCGGGAACACCCAATACAAATAACTGTCGGATCCGTCGGTCAAAAATGTCAGGCCCGCCATCAATGCCACGTCCAGCAAACCGAGCCCGAACAAAAGCCATTGCAGGCGGGGCAGACTGATTTGATTGACACGCAAAAGGAGGATTCCCGCCATGAGGTTGATGGCGATATATCCGACAAAAAACCATTGCAACAGCGCCAGCGCAATGGCGGTGGGGGAGCCCGGGTTGTCGCGCCAGTGCGAAAAGAAAAAGAAATAGGTGAGGATCAGGATCAGCACCGCCTTCAACGGCAGAATGATGTCCTTCTCGACGGTTTGAATGCGGGCCGCCCGCTGGCTCGGCTCGATCGTTGGCGCCGCCAGCAAGCGCGTGATTTTTTGAATGGTCGCGCTGCCCGGGATGTTGAGGGAATCCGGCTTCACTTTTCGGGAGGCGCCCAGCGCGCCGCGACGCGTTTGGCGATATCTTCCACCGGCCAGAGCCGGCCGACCCCTTCGTAGCCGCACGACAACATTCCTTTATCCGGCCCGATGAATTCCGCGCCGCGCTCTTGCAGGGTGCGCGCGTTCGCTTGGGTGGCGGGATGCAGCCACATTTTGCCGTTCATGGCTGGGGCGACGACGAGTTTTGCGCCCGGATTCAAGGCCAGCGCAATGCAACTCAGTGCGTCGTCGGCCAATCCGTGGGCCAGTTTTGCCAGCGTGTTGGCGGTGGCGGGCGCAATCAGCATCAAATCGGCCCGGTCGGCCAATTCAATATGCGCAGGCTTCCAACCTTCCTCCTCGTCATACAAATCTGTCACCACCGGATGCCGCGAAAGCGTTTTGAAAGGCAGCGGCGTCACGAAGCGTTGCGCATCCGCCGTCATCACCACATGAACGTTCGCCCCCGCCTTGACCAGCAAGCTGGCCAAATCCACCGCTTTGCAAGCAGCGATCGAGCCGGTGACTCCCAATATGATTAGCTTGCCGTTCATGAGCGAATGCCGCCCTATACGTATGCCAAAGCTCCCCCTGAAACAAGCGCAACCGGACTTAACCTCGCGAAACTGGTGCGCGAACTGCTCCTTACCGTCTTTTTGCATGAATGAGGACGCCAGTTTGCCGCCAACGCCACCACCTGATCGCTTAAGCTGGCGCTTCCTTGGTCGCGTGGTTGCCGGCATGGACCGGCAAATTCCTGCGGCCGCCTGGTCCGATCATGACGACGCCCGACGCGGCCGATTGATCACGCGTTTTGGGCTTTCGGGCGCTTTATTCGGACTGGCCTATGCGCTTTTTTATGTCGGCATTGGGCATCGTTGGGGCGCGATCATTGTCCTGTCTTGCAGCGCGTCTTTTCTTTGCGCGCCCTTTTTGATGCGGGGAAGCCAATCCATTCGTTTGGCGGGCCATTTACTCTGTTTCACCCTGACGTGCGGGTTCACGGCGTTGTGTTGCGTCGAAGGCGGCTTAACGGGGCACGCCATCGCGTGGCTGGTCAGCGTGCCGCTGTGCGCGTTGCTGGTGGCGGATCGTGCGTCCGGCTGTTTTTGGGCGGCTATTGCTTTTCTGGCGGCCTCGGTGATTGCAGGCCTTGATCTGGCGGGCATCCGGTTGCCGCTGACCTACGATCCCAAATGGAATTCCCTCGTGTCCGCCGCGGGTTATTTGGGTTTGATCATTTTCATGTTCGTGCTGGGGCTGATCTTTGAGAACGGCCGCGCTCGCGCCTTTTCCAACATGCAAGACGCCCTGGCCAAGCTCGCGGCCAGCAACGAGCGGTTGCAGCACATGAACAACGAGAAAAATGAATTTCTCGGCATCGCGGCCCACGACCTTAAGAATCCGCTGGCCGTCGTGATGATGAGCGCGGAACTCATTCACCCATCCACGGATCGCTCCAGCCTCACTAAAATTGGTCGCGCCATTTCGGATGCGGCCACCCGCATGCATGATCTGATCACCAATCTCCTCAACGCCAATGCCATCGAGCAGGGGCAATTCACTTCCGAGCTGGTGTGCTGTGATTTTCGCGCGTTGGTCGATCAATGCCTGGCGCAAAATGAGCCCGCCGCCTCGCGCAAAAAAATCGGTTTCCGCGTGGGCCATTCCGAAGGCGTCCTGGCCCTGGCCGACCGCGCCGCCGCGCTCCAGATTCTTGACAATCTCATTTCCAACGCCGTGAAATATTCCCCGCCCAACACCACCGTCTATATTCATACGCTGCCGGAAAAGGAATATGCCGTGATGACCGTGCGCGACGAAGGCCCGGGAATTACGGAGGCCGACCAGAAAAAACTGTTTCAAAAGTTCACGCGCCTCACGGCTCGTCCCACCGGCGGCGAATCCTCCACCGGCCTTGGTCTGGCGATTGTCAAACGATTAACCGAGGCGATGCGCGGCTCCATTCAATGCCACAGCGCGGCCGGTTCGGGCGCCACTTTCACCCTGCGTTTGCCCAAATGGGAGGCGGCGCCCGGCGCCAAGATTATTCCGATTCCAAGCGGGAGCGAGGCGGCGTCGCCGCTGCTCAAGCGGCCTGCGCATAACTGAAGGCCGCGGAGCCGAGCGCGTGCACATCCAGAATCAGGCCCACGCGTCCATCGCCGAGAATGGCCGCGCCCGCCACTGCGGGATTGGTTCTCCGCACCAAATCGCCCACGCTCTTGATCACGACTTCCTGGCGGTGCGCGAGGCTGTCCACCAACAGGCATTTCACCGCCGAACCGGTGGTCACCACGACGATCACTCCCTCCGTTGGGTCGGCGGCTGCGCCTTCCACGCTGAAAAGCTGGCTTAACCGCAGCAGGGGAATCAGGCGCCCGCGGACATTCACGATTTCACCGCGGCCTTGCACGGTCGATACCATGCCCTTTTGCGGACGGAAGGACTCCCGCACGGACAAGGTCGGAATGATAAAGCGTTCCGCGCCTAGTTTCACGATCAGCCCGTCGATGATCGCAAGAGTCAACGGCACAATCAGCTTGAACAGCGAGCCTTTGCCCGGCGCCGAGGAAACATCCACCTGCCCGCGCAAACGTTCGATATTGCGGCGCACCACATCCATGCCCACGCCCCGTCCGGAAACATCCGTCACCTTTTGCGCCGTGGAAAAACCCGCCGCAAAAATAAATTCAAAAATCTCCTCCTCGGTCATCTTCACGCCGGGCGCCGCGAGGCCGCGTTCCACGGCCTTGGCCAGGATGCGCTCCTGGCTGAGTCCTTCGCCGTCGTCCTCGATCTCCACCACAATGCTTCCAGACTGGTGCCGGGCGCGCAAATGCACGCAGCCGGTCGCGGGTTTGCCGCGCGCCACGCGGGCCGCGGGATTTTCGATGCCATGATCCACCGCATTGCGGATCATATGCATCAATGGATCGGCCAATTCTTCCACCATGTTGCGGTCCAATTCCGTGTCATCGCCCTCGGTGACCAGCCGCACGTCCTTGCCTTGTTTCGCGCCCACGTCCCGCACGACGCGCGCCATTTTCTGAAAGGCGCCGCGAATGGGCACCATCCGCAATGACATGCTGACGCGCTGCAATTCCCGCGTCACCCGGCCGATCTGCGAGAGGTTGCGCGCAAACTGCGGATCCAATTGGCTCAACGAACTCAAATCCTGCGCCACTAATGACTGCGAAATCACCAGTTCCCCGACCAGATCCACCAACGCATCCAGCTTGGAAGTTTCCACTTTCACGGTGGCCGTGGCGAGGGCCGCGGGTTTTTCCGCCGGCTCCGGCGCCGATTCGGCCAGCGGCGCAAGGGCTGGAGCAGGGGCGCTCGGACCGCCGTCCACGATGGCCCGCACCTCGGCGGTAAGTCCCACGTAAGGGACGTCAAACGCGTCCGGCGGATGCGCGCCGGAGACTCGCGCTTCAATCTGGTCCACGGCTGTTTTCAGAGTGTCGCGCCCGCGCAAAATCAATTCCACGATCCGCCGGTCGATCACCAATTTATGCTGGCGCGCCAGATCCAATAACGATTCCAGCGCATGCGCCAAACGATTGACCGGAATTAAATTCAGGAAACCCGCGCCGCCTTTAAAAGTGTGGAAAGCGCGAAAAATGCTATGCAACGTGTCCGCGTCATCTGGACGCTCCTCCAAGGCCAGCACGCCTTGTTCAATATTATTGAGATGCTCCCGTGATTCCGTGATAAACTCGCGCAACAGCTCCCCGTCCTCCGCCAGATTCAACATAATGGAAGGGGACTCAATCACGACGGGAGATGGCGCGGCTGGCTCGGGGAGGGGAACAATCACCGCCGCCGCTGGAGTTCCACCCAGGTGTCCGCCCAAGGTTGATTCCACGGCGCGCAGCCATGTGAGGTCCTCGGCGGCAAACAGTTTTCCGGATTCGATGATGCCGACCAATTTGTCCGCGGCCTCTTTCGCGCAGGCGCTCAGGCCCTCGGAGCCGGGATTAGAGGCGGCTTCATCGCGCAGATTTCCCAGCAAATCCAGCATCGGAAATTGGCCTTGGTCCGAGCCCGGCCGGGCCAGGTCCAGCTCGCGCGTAAAACTCGCGAACAAATCACGCAGAAGATTGGCGTTTTCGCTCATAAAAGAGAGGCTCCCGCAGAGTCATTGGATTCGTCGTGCAAAACCTGGTCGAGATTCAAGAGCAGCTTGACCTCATCGCCGAGGCGCGCGACCCCCATGATATATTGGGTGGGCGTCTCGAAGCCGAAGGCGGGAGTGTCATCGATATTTTCTGCCGTCAAAGCGACCACTTCCTCCACGGTGTCCACGAGCAGCCCGATGTGCGCGGGCAAACCCGAGGCGAGCTTGGCTTGCGCCACAATCACACAAGCCCGCTCGACCGTCGCCGGCAGGGGCAGGCCAAATTTGAGGCGCAGATCAAAGATAGGAACCACTTTGCCGCGCAGGTTAATCACGCCCAGGATGTGGCGCGGCAGACGCGGCACCGGCGTCACGCTCATGGGGCGGATGATTTCCCGCACTTGCAAAACGGTGAGGCCGTAGGATTCGCCTCCCAGGACAAACGTTAAATATTTTCCCGGCGCCGGCGCGGTTGGGGCGGCGGCGGCAGGAAGGTTGACTAAAGTCTTCATTTCAGGCGCGTTGGTTCGATTAGCGTGGCGGGGCCTCGTTCCTTTCTGTTTGTCGGCGAAATCGAAATCGAACTTAAGTTTTCCCCAGACCCGCCGATACTTGGCTGGATAGTACTTATGTCGAGTAATGGCCCTTGGGTTATCCCACAGCGCAAAAAGACCCTGATTGTGGGCGTGGCAGATATGATTGCGAGCAATGATGCAACCGCCGAGCTGGTGACCTATTCCTTAGGTTCCTGCCTGGGCGTTGCCATTTACGATCCAGTGGCCAAGGTCGGCGGTCTTTTGCATGCCATGCTTCCCGATTCCACCATCGACGCCAACAAGGCGGTGTCTCATCCTTTGATGTTTATTGACACCGGCATTCCCCATCTGTTTCGCACGGTTTATGGCTTGGGCGGCGTCAAAGGCCGCCTGACGGTGCGCGTCGCCGGCGGCGCGGAGTTCCTCGACAGTGAAGGTTTTTTCAACATCGGCGCCCGCAACATCAAATCGCTGCAATCTCTACTGCAGAAAAACGGCCATCGCATCGACGCCGCCGCCATGGGTGGTCGTTGCAGCCGCACGGTCAAATTAGAAATGTCCAGCGGGCGCTTCACGATCCAGTCGCCCGGCGAGGACCCCAAACTCCTATGACCCCAGAAGAGATTATCGCCAAAGTCAAAGACCTCCCCATGGTCTCGGAAACCGCACGCAAGCTCCCCGGCCTGCTCAAAAAACCGGAATTGCACCGCGACGATCTGGTCAAGACGCTGCGCTGCGACAATGTGCTCACCGCGAAGCTGCTGCGGGTTTGCAATTCGGCCCATTCCGGCTTGCGCGAGCCGGTCACTTCCGTTGATCAAGCGGTCATGCTCCTGGGTGACAATACGATTTTTCGCATGGTCTGCGCCCTCGGTTACGGCGGCGCGATGGGTGTGCCGCTCGTCGGCTACGCGGTGGAAGCCAACGGCCTGTGGAGCCACTCCGTCACCACTGGGGTGGCGGCGGAATATCTGGCTGAAGTGGAGAATTACGGCTCGTTCGCGCCGCCGCTCGCTTTTACGGCGGGATTGCTGCATGACATCGGAAAACTGATTCTCAACCAGATCCTCACGCCCAAGACCCGCTCCGAAATTCGCAACTTGATCGCCGAAAAATCCATGACGCGCGTTGAAGCCGAACGTGAAGTGTTCGGCGCGGACCACGCCGCGGTGGGCGCGGTTTTGTTGCAGCGGTGGAATGTTCCCGAGGTGATTGTGCAGGCGGTCGCCGATCATCATAAGCCGGTGGTCACGCCGCAAATTGAACTTTCCGCCCTCGTTCATCTCGCCAATTGCGCCGCGCATCTATGCGGCTCGTCTCCCGGATGGGACGCCTACGCGTTGCGCGTGCAGCGCGATCTTTCCGAGGCCCTGTCGCTGGATGTCAAACGGGTGGAGCAACTTCTTCTCGGCGTGCATGGCTCGCTCGCCACTGTCAACCAACTCATGGCCGCCGCATGAACGCTCCCGTCTCCCCCAGGATTCGCGTGCTCGTGGTCGATGATTCCGCCGTGGCCCGCAAGGTCGTCATCCAGGCGCTGGCAGGCGATCCCGGCATTGAAGTTGTCGGCGAAGCCGTTGATCCCTACATGGCCAAGGACAAAATCCTCGAGCTATCGCCCGATGTCCTGACGCTCGATGTCGAAATGCCCCGCATGGATGGCATCAGCTTTCTCAAGATTTTGCGCGAACGGCGTCCGCTGCCCGTCATCGTGATCAGCACGCTGACAGCCAACGGTTCGCATGCCGCCTTGCTGGCGCTCGAAGCCGGCGCGGTGGATGTATTTGTCAAACCGTCTAACTCCGCCGAGGTCGCCCAATTGGCGGTGGAATTGCCGCGGCGTGTTCGCGGCGCGGCGTTGGCCAAGGGCAAAGCGATGCGCGCGGCGCCGGCTTCAGTTCCCAGTCGCTTGATCGCGCCCCGGCGTTATTGGGACCCGCGCCAGCTTATTTTATTCGGAGCTTCCACTGGTGGAGTCGAGGCCCTGACGGCCATCCTGCCCCGCCTGCCCGGCGACCTGCCGCCGATTTGCATTGTCCAGCATATCCCCGCCTTTTTTTCCAAGGGGCTCGCGCAACGCCTGGCTCGCGTTTGCGCTTTTGACGTGCGCGAAGCGGCCGATGGCGATGAAGCCCGGCCCAATCTTGCGTTGCTCGCCCCGGGCGACCGGCACATGACCTTGGTGCACGATCAGGGACGCTATCGCGTGCGGCTGGACGATTCTCCCCCGGTTCATTTTACCCGCCCTGCCGTGGATCGTTTGTTCGATTCCGCGGCCGCCTGCGCCGGGCGGCATGTTTTGGCTGTGCTCTTGACTGGCATGGGCGTCGATGGCGCCGCCGGCTTGAAACGACTGCGCACCGCGGGCGCCCGCACCCTGGCCGAGCACGAATCGACCTGCGTTGTTTACGGCATGCCGCGCGCCGCCGTCTCCCTCGGCGCCGTGGGCCGGCAGGCGCCGCTGGATCAGATCGCCCCCGCCATGCTGCAAGAATTGGATTCCATTGCTTCCTCTCCCACCCGCTCCGCAAACTCTCCCGCCTCTGCGCTTGCTTCAACTGTATGATCCATCCCTTCCTATGCACCCCACCCAATCCGCTGATGTCAAATCATTGATCGCCGTCACCTTGCACGGTGTTTTTGAAGGCATGCTTGCCTTGAATGTCGAACCGTCTCTCGAGGAAATTGGCCCCGGCGCCGGCGAACTCGTCGTCGGCACCGTCGGCATCGGCGGCGAGAACGTGGCGGGAGCCATTTTCCTGCATGTCACCGACCTCTTTGCGCGCAAAATTTCCGCCGCCATGCTCGGCATCCCGCTTTCGGAAGTCGGCGGCGAGGCCGAAGTGAACGACGCCGTCAGCGAAGTCACCAATATGCTCGCCGGCGGCGTGAAATCACGCCTTTGCGACTCCGGTTCGCCCTGCGCCATCAGCGCCCCGTCCATTATTCGCGGCAATTCTTTTGTCGTGGACACCGCGCCGGACATCATTTGCGAAAAGCTGCATTTCCGCTGTGAGACGGACCATTTCATGATTGAGCTGCACCTTAAAATTAACTGAATTATTCCTATGCCCACCAAAGTTCTTAGTGTTGACGATAGCCGCACCATGCGCCTGATCGTGGCGCGCGCCCTGCAGGGCTACGAATGCGTCCTGTGCGAAGCCAGCAATGGCGAAGAAGGCCTCGCCGCCGCCCGGGCCGAGAAGCCCGATGTCATTGTCCTGGACATCACCATGCCGGTGATGGACGGCGTCACCATGCTGACCAAGCTCAAGGAAGATCCGGAGCTGCGCAAAATCCCGGTCGTCATGCTCACCGCCGAGTCCGGACGCGAAAATGTTCTTTACATCGCCAAGCTCGGCATTCGCGATTATTTGGTCAAGCCTTTCAAGGCGGAGCAGTTGGTGGAAAAACTCGGCCGCATCGTGACGCTCGTCAAAAAAGCCGTCGCGCCGGCGCCGTTGGCCGCTTGATATGGCCACCGCCGCCCAATCCGAGGAAATTGCCCGCCGCTACGGCCTGGCCGCCATTCCCGAGAGCGTCTTGCGCCTGACCCGACTGGTCGCCGGCCAGGATGCCGATCTGGGGCTCGTCGCCAAAGTCATCGCCCAGGATAAAGACTTGAGCAATCGTTTGCTGCGCCTGGCTCATCCGCGCGCCACGTCGCCCCTCGAAGCTTCGCCCGACGCGATCGAGACGGCGTTGATGCGCACGGGCATGGGTTCGATTTTTGTCCTCGCGATGGGCGACCTGTTGATGCGCGCGGTGCTGAAAACCTTTCACACCATGCTCGGCATCGAGTTGCAATGGGTGGTTTCGCCCGGCGCACCTACGTGTTCCAGTCCCCAGGTGGTCAGCGAAGTTGCCTTTTCCGGCCGCGCCAGCGGACGCGTGTTCCTGCATCAATCCGAGGAAGCTTCCCGCACCATCACCACCCGCATGCTGGGGCTGGGCGCCAATGACGAGATCAGCCAGGGGGAAATCGAAGACGCCATCGCGGAAGCCGCCAACATGGGCGCTGGAAATTTCCTCTCGAATCTCTGCGACGCCGGGCTTCCCTGCAAACTGAGCGCGCCCAAGACCGCCCGGCTCGAATCCTTTCAGCTTCGTCCCGGCCCCGCCGGCTCCCGCGAGCAAATGGTCTTTCGCTCTCCTGAGTTGGTCACGTTCGTGGACATTTGCGTGGACGAATGGAATTTCTGATTCGGCGCCATCACGGCTGCCAGCCGCCCAGGACCCGGGTCACCGTGCAGTTCGCGGCTTCCGCGGCTGTCAGAGTTCTGGCCCAACCGACGCGATGACTCATATCGCCGCCTTCCCCGCTGCTGTCAAACTCGGCAAAGCGGGCGGTCTTCTCACGCGCCGGATCGCGCCAATTGTTCCAGCCTTCGGGGCGAATGACCGTGGTCATTGCGCAGTGCAAATAAGTGACGGCCGCATAGGGCCGCCACGGGCGTCCTAGATAAGTTCGCGTCTCCGGTTTGTCCCCCGAGATCGTGCAGTGGTCGAATACAAAACCGCACGCCTCGGCCTCCGGCGTGGAGGCGGCGGTGATGTAGCCATCACCCAGGCAGGTGAGGCGGCACTTTTCAAACCAGGCCGTCCCACCGCCAAAAATAAAATCCACATGCCCCGCGATCTCGCAATCCTCGTAATAATGCCGCCCCCGGTTGTCAAGTATGGTGTCCTGCCAGCCGAGGAAACGGCAATGCCGAAACGTGACGCGATCGCCATCGACGCGCAGCGCGAGCGCCTGCCCCTTGGGCCCGGCGGAATTTTCGAACGTGATGTTTTCCGCCGTGAAATCATCCGCATCGATTTGGGTGGAAGGCGTGCGAAACGTGCCGATGGGCTTGCCATCGGGTCCGGGTTGTCGCGCGAAAAGATCAAACGTCAGCGTCGTGGTGCGCGCATCCTCGCCGACGAGGCGAACAAAGCGCTTTTCCCGCTGCGCGTAAATCAGCTCCTTGTACGTGCCCGGTTTGATGTGGATGATGACCGGGCTGGTGACGCTGCCATTGGGAGCGTTGCTGATGGCCGCTTGCACGCTGCGGAACGGCGCGCTGCCGTCCGCGGCGACCGTCAAGTTGATTTCCGCCGCCGCGCGCGCCGCCAGAAAGAAAACACACCCGCTAAAGGCCAGGAGTTTCATTGGTTTCGACTAACAGGGCAGGGGGCTGCAGCGTTTGGCTTGTGAGGCTCGCCGTGTCAATGTCCTCGCAATTCTTCAGTTTCAGGCAGGGCCCTTTTTCCGCCTCGATGTTCACATCGTGAAACTTGATGTTGCGCGCATTCACGCAGGTAAAGCCCTTTTTCGCCTGGATGCGGACGTTCTCGAACGAAATACCTTCCACCGCCAGTTCGCGCAGTCCGGTGATGCTCCCCGCATCCTGGGCGCCGCGCGCGCTGATGTTGCTGAAAAGAAAATCGCGAAAACGCGGCGTGCCTTCGTTGACCTCGAATTTATCCTCCGGCTTGTCGCTGCCCTGATAAAATGTGGTGACCACAAACGGGTGCGGCACGCCGTCCATGGTGATGTTCGAGGCGGTGAAATTTTCCACCACCCCGCCGCGGCCCCGCTGCGATTTGACGCGCAGCCCGATGTCCGTTCCCTGAAAAATGCAGTTGGCCACCGTCACGTTTCGCACGTTGCCGGACATTTCGCTCCCAATCACCACGCCCCCGTGGCCGCGCATCATGATGCAATTCGCAATCGAAATATTTTCATCGGGGCGCCCCAGGCGGCGGCCCGCTTCGTTCATGCCGGATTTCAACGTCACACAATCGTCCCCCACATCGATCCGGCAATTGAGAATCTGCACATTGCGGCAGCTTTCAGGATTAATGCCGTCCGTGTTGGGCGACGGCACCGGATTTTGGATCGTGACGCCATCGATGCGGACAAAATCACAAAACAACGGGCTGATCGTCCAAAATGCGGAGTTGGTGAAATTCAGGCGCTCGATCACCACATCCGTGCATTTGACAAACCGCGCCAGCCGCGGGCGCCCGTGCTCGATGATTTTTGCCTCGGCCCGTTCTTCGGGCGTTGCCGGCTCGGGCATGCCGCGTTTGGGATGGGCGAGCCACTGCCGTTTCCACCACGCGCGGCCTTGGCCGTCGATCGTCCCGCGTCCCGTCAAGGTGATATTGCGCGCATCTTCCGCGTAAATCAGGGGAGAGTAGATTTGGCCTTCCACACCCCACGGATCGGGCACGAGCGGGTAATCCTCCGGCCTTTCGCTCCCCAGCAGCGTGGCCCCGGCTTGCACCTCCAGTGTCACATGGCTCTTCAACACCACCGTGCCGGTCAAATAGCGCCCCGGTGGCACGCTGACCGTGCCCCCGCCGGCCACGGCGCAGGCGTCAATCGCCCGGTTAAGCGCGCTGGTTTCGAGGGTCTGGCCGTCGCCCGCCGCGCCAAAATCGCGGACGTTCCAAAAGGCAGGGGACGAGGCCGCGTGCGCGGTCAGCGCGAGGAAAAAAATTGAAACGAGTCGGTTCATGGCAGGGTTTTGACGTCGGCGTTTTGCGTGATCAGCGGTTCGCCTTTTTGGGTTTTGAGCTGGACGTTTTTCAAGACAATGTGGTCGGCGTTGCGCACGGTCAATCCCTTCGGGGCCGTGATGGTGACATTCTCCAGGGTCACGCCGCTGACATTTTGCTCCGGCAATCCCACGATAAATCCCGCTTCGTCCGGGCTGGTGGCCGTCACGTTAATGATTTGAATATTCCGATAGATCGGCGTGTTCGCGGTGATCGGCTGGGCCTGGTCTTCGTTCGGCAGCTTCGGATAATAACTGGCAATGCTGATGGGCCAGCGCACGTTTTTCATCGTTAAATCGCGGTAAACCGCCCCGTCCACCAGGCCCCCTCTTGTGCGGTTGGACTTGATGCGAATGCCGCTGGTGGTGTTCTCGAATGTGCAATGCTCCACCAATAAATTGGTGACGCCGCCGCGCGTTTCGCTGCCAATCGAGACCCCGTGCCCGTGCAAAAACACGCAGTCAGAAATCACAATATCCTCGCAACTCGCCCGGCCTTGCCGCTCGTAGCCGGATTTGATGGCCACGTTGTCATCTCCCACATCAATATGGCAGCGCGTGATCCGCACGTGCCGCGACTGGCTCGGATCGATCGCATCCGTGTTGGGAGAATCCAGCGGCGCCTGGATGGTGACATGATCAATGAGCACATCGTCGCAATCCACTGGAACCAGGTGAAACATCGGCGAGTTGCGCAACGTCACGTCGCGCACCAGAACTTTTTGGCAGCCGGTAAAAATCACCAGTCGCGGACGCCGCCGCGGATCGGGCCGTCCCTCCTTCTTGGCTTGCTTCACGGGCGGCCACCATTGAAAACCATTTCCGTCCACCGCTCCTTCTCCTGTCAAACCGATGTTCGTCACGCCGCGCCCATAGATTAATGACACCGCCACGTCGCCCCATTCGTCAGGGTTCGGCCCCGCCTTGATGATTGCATCCTTGTCCAATTGCAGCGTGATGTTATTGGACAGGAAGATGGATTTCGTCAGATACGTCCCGGCCGGAAATTCCACCGACCCGCCGCCGTGCGCGGCGCGATCATCGATTGCTTTTTGAATGGCCGCCGTGTCGAAACTCTGGCCGTCGCCCGACGCGCCAAAATCGCGGACATTGGTCATGGCGCTTCCCTGAAAAACCACGGCCAAAAACACGGCGGCGGCGAACGGCAATTTGGTGATCACAAACCGTAAACTACCAGCAAACCGGCGCGAAATGCCGTGAAAGTTGCGCAAAGTGCGGTGAGTTTTTGGCGCTTTATTTTCACCTTGATCTGCCGATTTTGGCGCTGTCTGACTTTCCTCCCAGACCTTAGGATAGGTGCAATCCACTATGAGGAAGTTGTTGAGATTGGGGCGGTTTTCGCTGGGCGTAGGCGACCGGTTCGGACGCCAGGCGCAAGCCCAATTGCAAGCCTGCGTGATGGCCGCCGCGCGCGGCGTTGAGATCACCCCCGTCTGGAATAAATCCAATCGCGAGCATGCCATCATCGGCTCGCTGCCCGCGCAGACGCGCCACGCCGCCGCCGCCGCCGTCAAATCCTTGCGCTGGACGAAGGACTATTTTGTTGACGCGGATCACATCGGCTTGAAGACCGTGGATCGTTTTGTGGAATGCTCGGATTTTTTCACGATGGACGTCGCGGACTGGATTGGCCGGCCCGCCGCGCCCCAGGACCTGCAACAATTCGCCGCGCGCCACCAGGAATTGCTCGGGCGCCACGATATTCCCGGGCTGGCCGCGCCGCTCGCCATCACGCCGTCGGACGTCGCCTCGGCCGCCGCCAAATACCTGCGCGGCGTGCAGGAAGCCGGGAAAATCTACCGCCATATTGCCCAGGCCAAAGGCGCGGGCGAGTTTATCGCCGAAATTTCCATGGACGAAACGGATGAGCCCCAGACGCCCACTGAATTGCTCATCATTCTCGCCGCCATCGCCGACGAGGAGATTCCCGCGCAAACGATTGCGCCGAAATTTATCGGACGCTTCAACAAGGGCGTGGAATACGTCGGCGACGTCGCGCTCTTCGAACGGCAATTTAACGACGACCTGGCCATCATCGCCTTCGCCGTCAAAACCTATGGGTTGCCGGACAATCTCAAGCTCAGCGTCCATTCTGGCAGCGACAAGTTTTCCATTTACGCCCCCATGCGCCGCGCGGCGGCGCGCTTTGACGCCGGCCTGCATGTCAAGACAGCGGGCACAACCTGGCTGGAAGAATTGATCGGGTTGGCGGAATGCGGCGGCGACGCCCTGGCTCTCGCGCAGGAAATTTATGCGGACTCGCTCGACCATGCAGCGGACTTGTGCGCCCCCTACGCCACGGTCATTGATATTGACCAAAGCCGTCTTCCCTCCGCCGCCGCCGTCCAGCAATGGACGTCCGAGCAATATGTTTCCGCGTTGCGGCATGAACGGAAGAATCCCGCTTACAATCCGCATTTTCGGCAACTGCTTCATGTGGGCTACAAAATTGCCGCGCAAAAGGGATTGCGCTACCTGGATCTGCTCGATGCCTGCCGGCCGGCCGTTTCGCGCAATGTGACCGACAATTTGTTCCACCGTCACATCGAGCCCTTGTTTCTGGCGCAGGATTAGTTAGCGCCGTTTTTTCAATCTTCTTTGCCAATCTTCGCCACGGACAGAACCGCAGGCGGCGCTAAAGTCGTGGCGTTCCCGAGAAAATCTGGCTCAAAGCCGCTGCGCCTAAATCAATAATCATTTATGTCTAATCGCCTCACCTTTCTTGAAATTCCACCGGCTCTGTTGGTCGGCGCCGTCTTGCTCGGCGCGGTTGCATTTTCCCCGGCGCGCGCTGGCACGGTCGTTTGGAGCGGGAGCGCCGGCGTGGACACCAATTGGTCCACAGACGCCAATTGGACTGGTGGCGTCGCCCCGGTGGCGGGCGACGATGTGAAGTTCTACAACAACGGCGGCGCAGGCGCGGCTTCGAACCTGACGAGCGTGGCCGACCTCGGTTTCACCACGGCCATTAACTCGTTGCAGTACGGCAACACGAACGGTTTTCACACGACCTACATCACCAACGGCGCCACGCTGAATGTCCTTGGCACGGGCTCTGGCAACGTCTTGACGGTGGGCACCGGCACATCCGTCAACAACTCCACGATCGTCAACGCCACGGTAACCGGCGCGGGCGGAACCTTGAATGTCAGCAATTCTCTCGGCTTCATCTCCATTTTCCAGGGCCTTTCCGCCAACGGCAACGGCACGCAGCGCGGCCTTCTCGACTTGTCAGGTTTGGATACGTTCCAAGCCAGCGTGAACGCCCTGCGCGTCGGCTCCACCGCTGGCACGCCGTTCTCCGGCCCGCAGAACTTCACCGGCACGCTCTTTCTCGCCAAAACCAATCTCATTTCCACTTCGCTTGGGAGCGCCAACTATTCGGCGCCGGGCGTCACGCTTAGCGCTGGCGTGGAAGTCGGCCTGGATAATGGCAATGCCGGCGGCGTCAACTTCCTGTATCTTGGCCAGAGCAACGCCTTCTTCGTGGATAGCGTGGCCGTTGGCAAATCCAAAACCACCTCCACGCTGCTGTTCAATCCCGCTTTCACCAACAGCAATCCCTTCGCCTACTTTCGCGGCACCAATGGCCCCGCCAGCCGCGTGACGCACTGGTCAATCGGCGACATGGCGGACAGCGGCAGCTCCACCTCCTCGTGCAGCGGCACCAATGATTTCAGCAACGGAACCGTGGACATCATGGTGGCCACACTCTCGCTCGCGCGCGATCGCAGTGGCGGCGAGACGGGCACCGCCGCCAGCCGTGGAACGCTGAGTTTCACCTCCGGCTCCATCAACGCTTCCGATGTCATGATCGGCAACGATGCGTTTGGCGCCACTGGCAATTCCAACCCCATGGTGGGCGTCGTCAATCTCAACGGGGCGGGCGCTGAGTTGATCGTGACCAACACTCTCACGCTCGGATTCAGCGCAGGCAACACCACGCAGGGCAAATCAACCTTCGGCACGTTGAACGTGAATAACGGAACCGTCCTGGCGAACAACATCGCTGTCGGCGCCTTTTCCCTGAGCAATGTGATCAACCTGAACGGCGGCGCCTTGATCGTCACCAATGCGCTCGCCACGAATGGCGCCGGCCTGCGCCTGCTCACGTTGACCAATGCCACTTTGGGCCTGCGCCTTTCCGGCAGCGCTTTGATTGCCTTCGCGCAAAACCTGACCACCGGCGGCGGAACAAACTGGATTCAATTGGATTCCGCCCCCGTGATTTTCCCGTCGTACGCGCATCTGCAATTTCCGCTGATTTCTTACACTACATGGAATGGAACCAATAACTTCGCGCTGGCGGCCATTCCTGCGTGGGCTCCGGGCGCGACGCTCGTAAGCAATGGCGCCAACAAGTCGCTGGACCTGTTGCTGCCCACCGATCCGCGTCCGGTCATCACGCAACAGCCCTTGACCTACGGCGGCAACCCCGGCGACAACGTCACCTTTTCCGTGTCCATTGATCCCGGCAGCGTGACGCCTCTCTCTTTCCAATGGTGGGTGACCGATGGTGTGACCTATACGAATCAAATTTCTGACGGGACCAGCGCCAGCGGCTCCACGCTTTCCGGCGCCACCACCGCGAGCCTGTCCATCACCGGCGCTCAACCGGCGGACAGCGGCAGTTATTTTGTCGTGGTCACCAATCAATTCGGAGTCAGCACGAGCGCCTTGGCTCCGCTGGCGATTAGCCTCTCATGCGTTTCGCCCAATATCACCGGGCCGGCCGACACGACGGTTGTGCAGGGGGCCGATGCCACCTTTCTGGCGAGCGTCACCGCCAATCCCGCGGCCAGCGTCTGGTGGCAGCGCAATGGCGTAAACATCGACGGCGCCACGACCACCAGCCTGACGGTCCACGCCGTCGATTTCGACGCCGACAACGGCGCCAAGTATTCCATCATCGCGAGCAATGCCTGCGGCATGGACACCAATAGCGCAGTGTTGACAGTGATTGTTCCGCCGTCGATCACGGTTCCGCCGGTCAGCCTCACGGTCACGAATTCGCAAGCCGCTTCCTTTACGGTCGCAGCCACAGGCGAACCCGCCCCCAGTTTTCAATGGTTAAAAAACGGCAATCCCATTTCGCTGGCCGCCAATCCGACCGCCCAAAGCGCCACGCTTGTGATTGCCAGCGCGTCGCCGAGCGATGATGGCTCCTATTCTGTGCAATTGGTGAATTCCGCGAACACCACCAACAGCGTCCCCGTCACCCTCTCGGTTGATTCCGCCGATCTTCGTTCGGCCACGTTTGCTCCCGCCAGCGGCGCCACGGGGGTGGCGTATGATTCGCCGCTTTATCTGACGTTTAATGCAACTCCGACGGTGCGCGCAGCGGGCCAAATTCGCATTTACAACACCACCAACCCGGGAGCGCCGGTGGATACGCTCGATTTGAGCCAGGGCATTGCGCAAACCCGCACCGTCGGCGGCGAAACCTTCGAGTCCTACAATGTGATTGTCACCGGCGCCACGGCGGCCATTTATCCGCACGCGGGCGTGATGACGTCCAACCAAACTTATTATGTGACCATCGACGACGGCGTGTTTGCCGATGCTTCAGGCGCCTTTTTTTCCGGCATCACCGACCCCTCCGTGTGGCAATTCACCACCAAAGCGACCGGCCCGGCCATTCCTGTCAGCCTCGTCGTGGCCCAGGATAACAGCGGAGATTTCGCCACTGTGCAAGGCGCGATTGACTCGCTGCCGGCCAATAACACCACCCCGACACTCATCACCGTGCAAAACGGGACTTACACGGAAATCGTCAACTTCAACAAGAAGAACAACGTGACTTTGCGCGGCCAAAGCCGGGATGGAACCATCATCGGTTACGCCAATAACGTCAGTTTCACGCCCGGCGGCAGCACGCATTTCCGCATGGCTTTCAAGGTTAACGCCAATGACATCTCCTTGGACAATCTAACCGTCACCAACATGACGCCCAAAGGCGGCGGACAGGCGGAAGCCTTGATGCTCGAGTCGAACGTGAAGCGGTTCATCCTCAACAACTGCAAAGTTGCCAGCTACCAGGACACTATTCTCGCCAATGGCCAGGCGGGCGCCCAGGCCTATTTCTACAACAGCCTCGTGCAGGGCGATGTCGATTTCATCTGGGGCGGCGGCGATTGTTTCTTCACCAATTGCGAAATTCGCATGCTCAATCCCAACGCGCAGATTTTCCAGCCGCGCACGGACTTCGGGCCGACGGGCAATTGGCCGGGAGCCCCGGGCAGCGGAGTCAATGTCAGCAATGGGTTTTCCCTCGTGAATTGCCGCCTCACCGGCGCGTCCGCCACCGTCATCAATTGCGCGCTCGACCGCTCCTTGAACATCACCAACGGCCTGGTCGCTCTCATCGATTGTCAAGTGGACACCAATGTTTACAGCCGCGGGTTCTCGGCGGCCGCCTCGGATTACGCCATCTCGCTCTTCTGGGAATATAACAATTCCAATATCGACTTGACGGGCCCGGCCGCGTTTGGCGGCGTGGTTCTGCCTGATAATGACCCCCGCTTGCTCGCCGCCCAAAGCGCCACGGCCTGGCTCTATGGCTGGCAGCCGCAGCTCGCGCCGAACATTATCGCCCAGCCTGTGGGCGTCTCCGTGGGAGCCGGCCAGTCCGCCGCGCTCTCCGTCGGCGCCACCGGTATTCCCGATCCCAGCTATCAATGGCTGAAGAATGGCCAGCCAATCGCGGGAGCCAATGCCGCGACGTTCGTAATTCCTTCCGCGTTTGCGAGTGACGCCGCCACTTATTCCGTGGCGGTCTCCAACGTGGCGGGGGTGGTGGTCAGCTCCGGCGCTGCGGTTTCCGTCGGAAACACCGCGCCCACGGTGACACCCATAGCGGACCAAATCGTAAATGTCGGCGCAATGGTCACCGCCAGCGCTGCCGCGAACGATCCCGATGTTCCGCCGCAATCGCTCACCTACAGCCTGTTGAGCGGGCCAAGCGATGCCACGCTCGACACCAATAGCGGCTCTTTTTCCTGGCGCCCGACGTTGCCCGCCGCCGGCACGAGCAATTTTGTGGCGATCGTCGTGACCGATAACGGCAATCCGCCCATGAGCGCCACCAACACGTTCAGCATCGTGGTCAATCCCTCCGTGGGGCCGACCCTGGGCGCTGCCACGTTGAGCGGCGGACAATTCAGCTTGTCCATCAGCGGACAAGTCGGCCCTGACTACGCCTTGCAGGCCACCACCAACCTGGACGATATTCAGTGGGTCACCATCATGACGACCAACTCCCCCGCGTCGCCGTTTACGTTGATCGACACGAATGCCGGCGCGGATTCCTCGCGCTTTTATCGCATTGTGGTCGGTCCGCCATTTCCGCATTGAGCGGAAGCGCTAGATTGGAATGAATGGCAAAGCAGTGGCTGGCAGTTTTGGCATGGAGCGCGGCGCAAGGGTTGTGCGCCGCGCCCACGCTCCCGGTCATTCCAGCGGCGGTTTATAATGTCGCCGCTTACGGCGCCGTGGGCGATGGCGTCGCGACCAACACCGTCGCCATCCAGGGCGCCATCAACGCCGCCAAGACCAACACTGCCGGCGGCGCCGTGGAAATTCCCGCGGGCATTTTCCTCTGCGGGCCGATTCTCCTCGCCAACGGCGTCAATCTTCAACTTGACAGCGGCGCCATCCTGCGCATGCTGCCCTTCGATGCTTATCCAGGGGGCGTGACTTCGCCGGCGAATTTCATTTCCGGCAACAGCCTGCACGATATCGAGATCAGCGGGACGGGCGCCATCGACGGGCAGGGCTCGCCCTGGTGGCGCGCGCTGGAGGCGAATTCGTCGATCAGCCGTCCGTTGATGGTGAGCCTCGCGACCTGTCAGCGCGTGCTCATTCAGGATGCCACCTTTTCCAATGCGCCCGCGCAGCACTTTTCCATCAAGGGCAAAGCCGGCAATGTCACCTTGCGCCGCCTCAACGTCGTGGCCCCATCCTCAAGCGACCCTGTCAATCCTTCGCATAACACCGACGCGCTTGACCTTGCGGAAACCAACACCCTGATCCAGGACTGCAACATCACCGTGGGCGATGACAACGTGGCGGTCGGAAGCAGTTCGTCGGCGTCCTCCGATATCGTCATCACCAATTGCGTGTTCGGCGCCGGACACGGTATTTCCATTGGAAGTTTCACCTCCGGCGGCGTGTCCAACATGGTCGTGACCGATTGTTCGTTTAACAACACCGATCAGGGCATCCGCATTAAATCCGACCGCGACCGCGGCGGCTTGGTGCGCAACATCTCCTACCTCAATCTTTCGATGACCAATGTGCAGTATCCGATTTTGATCTATGCCACCTACACGAATGATACTCCGCCGTACAATTCCCTGAACAATCTCACCCCGGCCATCGTGAGCACCTATCCCTCCGCCGCCGTCACCAGCAAGACGCCCATCTACCGCGACATTCTCATCAGCAACGTCAGCGCCACCGCGCAATCCGGCCGCATGGCAGGGCTGATTTGGGGCCTGCCCGAAATGTCGATCAGCAACCTCACGCTGTCCCACGTGACGCTGACTGGTTCAAAAACCCTCGGTATTTATGACGCTCACGGCGTGCAAATCCTGGACAGCGTCGTGAAAACGCCCACCGGCGTCACCGCTGTTTCGGTCTATAACACCGATCTCGCTTTCAGCAATGCCGTGCCGGCCGCGGCTTTCTCGCTGGCAGGCGCCGCGCAAAATGGCGTGGGCAACCGGCTCGCCTTTTACAACGCTCCCGCCAGCCTGATCCAAACCAATGCGCTTGACTCGTCCCCCGGCTTGCTGCTGAACGCGAGCGTGCTGACGGTCGCCAACAACCTGATCGTGGCGCCTGCGACATTTTTGACGTTTGCGCTCGGGTCGGCGGACGCGCGCCTTTCCGTCACGGGCAGCCTGGCCTTGTTTTCCCGGATTAATTTGACCAATGGCCCCGGTTTTCACCCTGGAACCTACACCCTGTGCGCGAGCGTCGGCTCTTTTTCGGGCCAGCCTTCCCTGGGTTCCAAGCCGGCTGGTTATACGTGTATTCTTGACACGAGCGTTCCGCAGCAGCTCAACGTGATTGTCACGTCGCCTTCGCGCGTGCAGGCGTGGGGCGATGATTCCGACGGACAAACGGAAACCTTTCCCGCCCTGTCCAACGCGGTCGCCGTCGTGGCGGGAGGATTTCATAACCTCGCGCTCCAGTCCGACGGCTCGGTTCTGGCGTGGGGCGACGATTCGCACGGACAAACTGCCGTTCCGCCTACTTTGACCAACGTAATTTCCATTGCCGCCGGCGCGTATCACAGCCTCGCCGCGTTGGCCGACGGGTCGGTCGTGGCCTGGGGCGACAACAGCTCCAATCAAATTGCCGTGCCTTTGACAGCCACCAATGTGGTCGCCGTCGCCGCGGGCGATTGGCATAGTTTGGCCTTGCGTTCCGATGGCTCGGTGGCGGCGTGGGGCGACAATACTTGGGGGCAATGCGATGTGCCGTCCGCTGCCTCCAATGTCGTGGCCCTCGCTGCCGGAAAGCGGCACAGCCTGGCGTTGCGCGCGGACGGCTCCGTTATTGCCTGGGGTGGCAATCTCGGCGCGGATGGCTCTTATCTCGGCCAGGCGGTCGCGCCTGATTTGCGACACGTCGCCGCCATTGCCGCCGGCGGATTCCAAAGTCTCGCCCTGACCACGGACGGACAAGTCATTGGTTGGGGTTCGCCTCTTCCACCTCCGTTAACAAACGCCACCGCGATTGCCGCGGGTTGGAACAGCGGACTGGCTGCGCTCACTGGCGGAACTGTGGTGGGATGGGGCGATGACAGTTGCGGCGAAACGAATATTGATCCCACGCTAGCTCAGGTGACAGCCGTCGCGGGCGGCGCTTGCCACAGTCTGGCGCTGCAAGGCGCGCCGCCCCCGCCGCTGCTGTTGTTGGGCCCAAACTTGGAAGGCGATAATTTCACCGTCGCCGTTCCGACCGTGCGCGGCCGTCCGGTGTTTTTGCTTTCCAAAGACTTAAACGAGACGAACTGGCATTTTGTGGTTGGCGCCGGAGGTTCTGGCCTCGTGCAAACGCTGCGCGATCCCTCGGTCAGCCCGACGCAGCGTTTCTACCAAGTGCGTCAATAATCAGAAACCGCCGGTGCCAGAATTTCAATGTATTCTGCCCGTTTTCACAGGGACAGCACTCGCGCCGTTTGTTAGATTAACGGCAGTTCCCAGTATGAATACGATTTCAACCCGTCAGCGGCGCGGTTTCACGCTCATCGAGCTCTTGGTGGTGATTGCCATTATTGCCATTCTCGCGTCCATGCTGCTGCCAGCCCTTTCCAACGCCAAGGAAAGCGCCATGCGCACCAGTTGCGTCAATAATTTGAAGCAAATCGGCGTCGGTTGGAACATGTATCAATCCGATTTCAACGCCATGCTCCCGCCGCATTGGCCCGGCTACACGGACAATCAATCCCTTTCGAATCCCTGGCGGACTTACGAAGTGTGCCGGGTGACTCCGGGCACCAGCGTCATTGCCACCGGTGACGGCGCCCCCGCCGGCGAACCTTCCGGCATGTGGAATCTCGGCCTCCTTTTCTCGACCAAATTGATTCCGAACGCTTCCGGCTTCTATTGCCCCAGCGGCGCGCGCATCTCTAAGAATTGGTCGTACGACTATTATTCCAGCTCCGCGTGGCCGTCCACTCCGACAAATTCAGGCGATAACGAAGTCCGGGTCGGCTACAATTATTTGCCGCAGTCCCGCACCACGGAGTTCAGCGGAAAAATGTTCACCGCCAAGATCGCCACCAAAGCCGTTGACCTGGATCCAAACAAATCCATGGTCTGCGATTTGATTCAGAACATCGACGCCATCCCGCATCGCCTTCGCTCTGTTTCGGGCCTGAACGCCATGTTTCCCGACACGCACGTCACCTGGCAGGGGGCCAATCGTAAATATCCCTGCGCGCTCGGCAACGTCAACGCCTTCGACCCTGCCATCTGGAAAACCTCCACCGCCAGCGACTATATCGGAAACAACGCCCAAAATTTTCGCTACGTCGAATACCTCTGGCAGCCTTAAGTCCCATTGGCGGCTCCGCTTCTCCTCCGTTGTCCAGCTCCTGCCGGCTCGCAAGGGGACTTTTTTGAACAGGATGAAGCAGAGGTAACAGAGAAAATCTTCCGGCGCCTCCCCCCTCTGTTTCCTCCTGTTTAAATCTCTTGAAGGCGGCGACGTGCGCCTAGAAACCGCAACACGTCACCATCCAAGCAAAGCTCCTTCCCGAAGATCAGCTCCTGTGCCAAAGAAATCGCCGCGTCGCATGGCTCAATCATGCGGCGCGGCGTTCAGTCTGTCGGCTGGACTATTGCCCCAGCGCGATCACGCGGTAAAACTGCTGCGCGTTGGTGGCGTTGGCATCGGTGTAGGACGTGGTCGAAGCCGTGGCTTGCACAACGGTGTTGGTGCTCCAAGCTGTGCCCAAGGCGGTGGTGGATTCGACCGCATACGAAACGCCGCTCAACGAATTCCAAGTCAGCGCCACCGATGTGGGCGTGGGCATCGTGACTGCCGTGATGCTGAACGTCGGCGCCTGCACGGACGCCTGGTAAACCTCCACCTTGAATTCCGGGAAAGTGAAGCTGTCCGCGCTTGTTTCCAGGGAATTGGGGCGAATCGCAAACGCATCGAAGCGGTGATACGCATAGTTGGTGTCCGTCGCGCTAAACGCGAAATTGGTGCCGCCCCCGCTAATGGACGAACCCACCGTGACAGTGTTCAGCCCCGTGCGCGCCACCGTGAAGGTGAGCGTATAAGGCACACCCGCTTGAAACGCCGGCGAATTGGAATAGCCGCCCCCCGAAGGTCCGCTGCCGAGCGAAACATAATCGCCGGTCGTGCCCATCAGGTTCACGTCGCCGAGTCCGTTGCGCGCCAGCAAGGATAACGGAGAACTGGAATTGAACACCATGCCCCAATCGACGCTGAGCGCGTAACCGCGGACATTGTTGCCATTGCCCGTGCTTCCTCCCGCCGCTGCGCTGTCCTCAGTCAGCAACGTGCCGCCATCTGCATAGTCAAATAGGCCGAAACGGAGGCTCGCGTTGTTCGTGAAAGCGGAAAAGCCGTTGGCGGTGAAGGGCAGGGTGACCTTGATGCCGGTTCCCACCGCCAGATCGACGGGCAAATTGGTGGTCGTTTCATCCACGAAATTTCCCCACCACAAACTCGATCCGCCTGAAATCGGCGTGCCGAACAAATAACCGGGCGGCGGCGTGGGATTGCAATACAGCGTGGCGGAGTTGGCCGTGAACCACATCGAATTGTTGGTCGTCACGGGCGGATTATTGCGCAATCCGTCCAGGAAGAAATCGTCCATTACCAACCCTACTGGCGTCGGAGTGGGCGCCGTCAACGTCACCGTCGCCACGGCGGAGGTCGCGCTGGTGCCGTTGCAGCCGACACTTACGATCGCGCGGTATTTGTTTCCGTTGTCGGTTGCCAATTGCAGATTGGGAGATGTGTAGTTGGCAAACACCGCGCCCGGGATGTCCGTCCAGGTGACGCCGTTGTTTTGGCTCAACTGCCACTGATAAGTCGGGCTGGTTCCGAGTCCACCCACGGAGAAGGACGCGTTGATCTCCGCTGATTGCGTGATGTTGGTCGGATCGGAGCTGATGGCCGCGTTCAGGCATTGGCCGGCGGCCGGCGTGGCTTCCGCCCACGTTGAGGCGATGCGGAGTTCATCGAAATTGGCATTCTGCCCTTGCGCGCCAATCCAGAATCGGCCCGCGCCGGTGGTGCTCGGATCTTCCGTGCCATTGGAGGTTGTGGCGCTGACAGGCGGGACATTGCTTTCGCTGACGCCAAACGAATTCAGCGGCGGATCGACCCACAAATCGTCGATGTCATTGGCCGTGCCGGTGATGATTTGCTGGCGAATGACAATGAAGGCTGTTTGACCCGCCGAGAGAAGGTTGGTCGCGTAATTGGTCACCGTGCCGCCCGGCTTGTCGATGCCAAGCTGCACCTGGCCGCCCACGGAGCGCGCCTGCAATTCCCAGTGAATGCCAGTGTTAAAACCGCTGTTCTGGCGATTCACCTCGCTGATTTTAATACCGGTCGCAGGGACATCGGTCGCTAAATTAAACCGATAAAGGAACGAGTAATAAACATTCGTGGGATTGGCCTGCACGAGCGCGCCGGTCGGCACGAATTTATTGTAACTCCCGAGCGCCGCATTGCTCGGCGCGAAGATCGAAACCATGTCACCCGCCGAGGAAACCAGCCCGAGATCGGTGCCGTTCAAGCTATGGCTGCCGTTGGTGACATAAATTTGCGCCTGATTATTAAACCAGCCTGGGACGTTGCCCGTGCCGCCCGACCCGGAGGCGCCGAGCTGGCCAGTGGCATAATTGACGAATTGATCGGAAGTAATAAGCACCGCCGAAGCCGCTTGAGCCAGGGAAACTGCCGCGAGAATAGCCAGGGACAGAGTGGATGAAACTCGTTTCATAATAGTGGATTGGATCGCCCACCATCCTAACCCACGTTCCAGCGCCGTCAGTCGTGGATTGCTGCAAATCTATTTGAAAAATCGGCGCTAGGAAGAGCGATTCAACGAGCGGCGGTATTGCGTGGGCGAGAGCCCGGTGGTCTGCTTGAAGGACACGCAAAAGCTGTTGGCGCTTTGATAACCGCACATTCCCGCCAGCGTTTCCACTTTGTGGTTCGTCTCCAGCAAAAGTTTCTTGGCGGTTTCCACCCGGACGCGGCGGATTTCCTCGCCCGGCGTGCGGTCGATGTTTTCGCGAAAAGCCTTATGCAAACCGCGGCACGACATATTGCCGACCCGCACGAGGTCTTTCACGCCGATGGGTTCGTGGGCATGGTTCAAAATAAAACGCAAACAGCGCGCCACCGCCGGATGTTTGACCGCGAAAATGTCACTGCTCTTGCGCAGCACCAGGCCAATGGGCGGAATGCGCAGCGGCTCCGGCGGCGCTTTTTCCCCGTCCATCAACTTTTCCAGCAACTCGGCGCCGGAGTAGCCGAGCAGTTGCAAATTGGTGTCCACGCTGGAAATGGGCGTGCTCATGGCGTCGGGCGCCAGCAGATTATTTTCCGCGCCAATCAACGCCACCTCTTCGGGCACAATTAAGCCGGCCGCTTCGCAGCTTTCCAGCACATCGACAGCTTGGTCGTCGTTCGCCGCAAAAATCGCCAGCGGTTTTGGCGCTTTTTTCAATTGGCTGGCCAGCCAGCGCCGCTTTTGAATCCATTCCTTTTCGCCGGCGCAGAACGCGGGCGATTGATGCCATTTCAACCATTGGCAATCTTTTCCCGCCGCCTGCACGATCCGGCAAAACGCGCTGCCGCGCTCTTCGTAAGACCAGTTATTGGCGTCGCTATAAAAAGCAAAATGGGCAAAACCGCGCCGCAAAAAGTGATCCGCCACGCCCTGCGCCGCTTGCGCGTGATCTTCCAGAACATGCGGAAACGGAAGTTGCGGCCGGCGAAAACTGAAATCCACCGTGGGCATGTTCAGCGACGCCACGAACTCCGCCAAGTCGTCGCCCGCTCCGAGCCAGGCCAGCACGCCGTCGCCTTTCCAGCCCCACGGGATGACTTTTTCGCGCGCAAAATTGGCGGAAAGATACCAGCGCCGTTCCTGCGCAAATTTCGCGATGCCTCGATGCAGGCGGTAATCGTACCATCCCAAGGCGATCAGGACGCGGCGTTGTCGGGTGCGGGCCATGCCCTGAGAATAATCCGGCGCCCCAGGCCATTCAAGCCCGGCGTCCTTCCGGCTTGTGCATTGCGCCCCGCAGGGGTATTCCTAAGCCACGAAGATAACACTGATCCAAGGAAAAGCGACGTCCCTGATGAAATCGACCATTTCCATTTTGCTGGGCGCCACCCTGTTGGCCGGTTGCGCCCGTTACGACATGACGCTGACCAATGGCGTGCACTTGACCAATATTTCCAAGCCGAAATTGGATGAGGCCAACGAGATTTACGTCTATAAAGATGTGGCGGGGAACAAGCGTTTTATCCATGCGGGGCGCGTCGTGGAAATCGTGCCGCACTCGAGCAAGTCTGAAACGGCGTTTCTTAGCCGGTGACAAACCGCTCGACGTATTTGCCCAGCATATCCGCTTCGAGATTCACCGCGTCCCCCACGCGCCGTTCGCGCAAGGCGGTGACGTCGAAGGTATGCGGGATGATCCAGACGCGAAACCGCTTCGCGCCCGCTTCCGCTACTGTCAAACTAATTCCATCCAGCGCGATCGAGCCTTTTTTCACGATGTAACGCATGATGGCGGGAGCGGCGCCAATCTCCAGCACAGGGTCGCGTCCTTCCCGTTCCCAGCGCAGAATTTTTCCCATGCCGTCGATATGCCCGGTGACGAAATGGCCGCCCAATTTGTCCCCGACGCGCAGCGCGCGCTCCAGGTTTACGGCGGCGCCGGGTCTCGCGCTCTGCAAATTCGTCAGCCGCCAGCTTTCCTGTAACAGCGAAAAATAAAGCAACCCGCCCGCGCCGCGGCGCGCCAATTTTTCCACGGTGAGACAGCAGCCGTTGACGGCCACGCTGTCGCCCGGCGTCACGCCGCGCGCGCAAATTTTCGCCCGCACGACCAGGCCAATCGCCTGCGCGCTCGGGGTCACGCTCACCACTTCACCTGTCTCTTCCACGATGCCGCTGAACATAAAGTAACTCACCGCGCCTGAATCAATGCCGTCAAGCGCAAGTCGTCCCCGACGCGCGCCCAGGCAGGCTCCCGCAAAATCAAGCCTTCGTCCAACTTCAAAATTCCGCGGCCGCCCACCGCCTTGGGGGCCGCGGCTCCGCCGATGATGAGGGGCGCATAATAAAAGAGCGCCCGTTGGGCGAGGTTGGCGCGCAGAAATCGCGCGTGCGTTTCGCCGCCGCCCTCCACCAGCAGGCTGACCACGTTTTCGCCGCCCAATGTCGCCAGCAGCCATTGCAAATCGATCTGTCCCCCGCGCGTGGGCGCGCACAGCACGCGCGCTTGCTCCTGCAACCGTTCCACCCGGCGGCGCGGCGCCGCGGCCGTCACCACCACCAATGCCCCGGCCCCCTGCAACACCCGCGCTCCCCGCGGCGTGCGCCCTCGCGGATCGAGCACTATGCGGCGCAGAATTTTGTTGGTGAAGCCGCGCTCTCTCACGGTCAATTGCGGATCATCCCTTAAAATGGTGTTGACTCCAACCAAAATGGCATCGTGGCCCGCGCGCCGCCGCATACTGTCGCGCCGCGCCTTTTCACCCGTGATCCAGCGCGAGGCGAACGTCCGCGTGGCGATTTTCCCGTCCAGCGTCATGCCTGCCTTTAACGTGACAAAGGGCGTGCGATGCACGATCCAATGGTTGAACGCTTCGTTGAGTTGTCGCGCTTCGGCTTCCATCAAGCCGCAGGTCACCTCAATCCCGGCGCGGCGCAGGATTTCAAATCCCTGGCCTTGATGCGCGGGATTCGGATCGGTGGCGGCTGCCACCACTCGCTTAATGCCAGCCTCGATGATGGCGGCGGAGCAGGGCGGGGTGCGTCCGAAAGTCGAACACGGCTCCAGTGTCACATAAAGCGTGGCGCCCTCGATTTTTTCGCCCCGCCGGCGCACGGCTTCCAACGCCTCGATTTCCGCGTGCGGACATCCCGCCGCATGATGCCAGCCTTCTCCCATCACCACGTTATTTCGCACCAGCACGGCGCCGACCATGGGATTGGGAGACGTGCGCCCGTATCCGCGCCGCGCCAGCGCCAGAGCCTGGCGCATGAAATGTTCGCCATCGCCCTCCGGCTTCATAATTGGCTGGTCCGCAGCAGCGGACGGCTGGGGCGCAACGCCGTGAAAACATCGCTGGAGACAAGATGCAACCCCACCCAAAACGTGAAATAGGGCAGGCCGAAAACATATTGCGGCCATTGCCATTGCGGATGGAACGCGATCCAGGCCCCGAGGGCGCCGACCGCCAGGTTGACGGCAAAAACGCTCACCCAATAACGCTCAACTTCACCCGCCATTTTTTTCCGTAAAGCGAAGGCATACGAGCGGAAGTAATGATAAAAACTGGCCACCGCGATGTGGAACACATACAAGCCATGCCGAAACTGCGGCGTCATATATTTGGAATAGGCGCCCCAGACGAGGCCTTCTCCAATAAAGAAAAATCCCAGCAACGCGTACGTTGCCACGCTGGGATCGGAAAGTTGCGGCAAAATCCGCCCCGCCATGCCAGCCGCCACGCAAAGGAATGCCAAGAGCACCAGAATTTCTGTGTTGAACGAAATGGAAATCGGGCCGAACAAGGCCCAACTGAAAAACGCGAAACCCACCGCCGGAAACCAGTACAACGCTCCCGGCTTGACGTGCAGTTCCGAGCGCGAATGCGTGATGAACCACAATTCCGCCTTGATAAAATGCGGGATGAAATAAATCCAAACCAGCAAATCAAATACCCAGGCGCCGAGTGCGGCGCGCGTTCCCGCCAGGAACGCCGCGCCAAGCGCGATGCTGCCGAGAAAGATCCATCGTGTCCGCGGCGTGGAGCGCGCCAGCGTTCGGGCTTGGGCGGAATAGGCGAAAACAAAATGGGCCAGCCCCATCCACGCCACGAGCAAGTTGAGATTCAGAATCTCCGGGCTGATCGGGCCATTTAAAGGATGCTGGTCGGAAAAGAAAAACAACGGTGACGCATATCCCAGGCCGGCGAAGAGAAAAGTCAGCGCCATGGCTGGAGCGCCCGGAAAGGGCTCCGTGGCCGCCGGAGCAGGCGCTGTGGCGATGCTGATTTTTTCCTGCATCAAACCGATTCTACTCACGCCGTGGGCGGGTTTTCAATCCGGTTTGCCGTCACTCCTCGAAAAGCGCTTGCGCGAATTGTTTCGCATCGAAAGGTTGCAGGTCTTCGACCTTTTCGCCCAACCCGATGAATTTGATCGGCAGGCCCAGCTCCTTTTGAATGGCGACGACCATCCCGCCTTTGCTGGTGCCGTCCAATTTCGTGATGACCAGCCCAGTCAACGGCGCGGCTTTGTGAAATTCCCGCGCCTGCTGCAAAGCGTTCATGCCCGTGGTGGCGTCAAGGACGAGCAGCGTTTCATGCGGGGCGCCGGGCAGCTTTTTGTTCATCACCCGATGCACCTTTTGCAATTCCTGCATCAAGTTGTGCTTCGTGTGCAGGCGGCCCGCCGTGTCAATAAAAAGGTAAGCCGCGCCCCGCGCCTGCGCCGCGGCAATCGCGTCGTGGGCCACCGCCGCCGGGTCGGAATTGGCCGCGCCGGCAATGACCGGCGTCCCGAGGCGTTCACCCCACAATTTCAATTGCGCCACGGCCGCCGCGCGAAACGTGTCGCAGGCCGCCAGCGTGGCCTTGGCCCCATCGGCTTGGACAAGGTGCGCCAGCTTGGCGGCGGTGGTGGTTTTCCCCGTGCCGTTGACGCCGACGATTGAAACCACCGTCAACCCATCCGGCTGACGTTTCAGGCCCGCTTGTTTTTCCGCGAGGCTTCGTTCCACTTCGGCGCGCGCGATCGAAAAGACGTCCAGACCGGCGCGGCCTTGGGTCTCGTAAGCTTTCTTGACGGCGTCCAAAATCTGCGTGGTGATCGCATGCCCCAAATCGGCCGCGATGAGCGCCGCCTCCAATTCCTCCAGACTGCCGGAGGTCAATTTCGGCGACGCGGTGACGATGCGTTTGATCTCGTGGACGAGCTTGCTGTGGGTTTTCTGCAAGCCCTCTTTGAATTTCTGAAACAATCCCATGAATTACGCCGCGGGCGCGGCTGCCGTCTTGCTGCGCTCCTGGCGCGCTTGTTTAAGTTTCTCGAAGTAAATGATAGGCAGCTTCACGCCGCCGATGAGCGGTTTGCCTTTGCTGAAGCCGTGGCAATCCGAGCCGCCGGTCACCAGCAGGTGATGCTCGGCAGCCAGAGCCATATAATGCTCCGGCAGACGCCCCACATGCTTGGTGTGAAAACATTCCAAGCCATCCAACCCCAGGGCGGCCAGGCCGGGTATCATGGCATCACCTTGATTCAACGCGGGATGAGCCAGCACGGCCAAACCGCCCGCCTGGTGAATGAGAGAAATGGCGTCGTGCGCATCGATTTTGCACTTCGGGACCCAGGCCGGACGGCCCTTTTTCAGAAAGCGATCAAATGCCTCGTCCAGATTGGCGCACAACCCTTCCTGCACGAGAGCGCGCCCGACGTGCGGACGGCCGGGCGACCGGCAATTCGCCAGCCGAAAAACGCTTTCCGCCGTGAGCGGAACATTCAGCCGATTGAGCTGGCGCACCATTTCCTCGATGCGGCTTTGGCGCACGGCCTGAAACCGTCTTAATTCCCGCCGCAACTTCTCGTTTGCCGGGTCAAGGAAATAACCCAGCAAATGCACTTCCTTGCCTTCATATTCCGCCGTTAATTCCGCGCCCACGACAAATTCCACGCCATGCTTTTCGCACGCGGCCGCCATGCGCTCGCAGCCTTCAATAGTGTCGTGGTCGGTCAGCGCCATCGCCACCAAACCCAATCGCGCACCGCGTTCGGCCAATTCTTCCGGGCTAAAGGTGCCGTCGGAAAAAAATGTGTGGAGATGCAAGTCCGCAAAGCGCGGCCCGGCAGCAGGCTCCGTGGCGGGGTCCGTTTTCATTTCACGATCCGCGCCGGGCGCATCAGCTCCCCTTTGATTTTGTCCAGGATGCCGTTGACGAACTTGCCGCTGTCCACGGTCGAGAATTTTTTCGCCACATCGACCGCTTCATTAATGCTCACCACGGGCGGAATATCGTCGCGAAAAAGCATTTCGTAAATGGCCAGGCGCAGGATGTTGCGATCGACCACGGCCATGCGGTGCAAATCCCAGTTTTCGGCGTGCTGCTTGATGCGCTCGTCCAGGGCCGGAAGATTTTCCACTACGCCACGGATCAATTTATCCGCAAACATGCGCGTGGCCGCCTCATCGGTGGTGGCGGGGGGAATTTCCACCTTCTGCCCCCAGGTCGCGCCGCCCTTTTCCAAAGTGATGGCCGCCGACCGTTGCGATTCCCAGAAATGATCCAACGCCTCATCCAGATTTTCCGGGGCGTTCAGATCATGCTGAAAAAGAAATTGCACGGCGCGTTCGCGCGCCTCGCGGCGTTTTCCCATGGCAACAGGATGGCCTCAATCCATTTAATGCGAAAGCGCTATTTTCAATTACGCTCCCATGCCCTCTTCAAATGAGCCGGCGGCGATCGGAAAACATAAATTGTCGCGCACAAAAGCAACGCCATTGGCGCTGGTGGTGTCCAAATCGCGGTACGCGCTCTCCGCCTCCACAATCAGCGGCGCGGTTTTGGTTTTCATCACGGCGGCATAGCGTTGCGGGTAACCGGTGTGAATCAGCAACTCCACATAGCGGGTCATATTGAGGTCGCCCGAGCCAATATCGACGAATTGCATGGCGCGCTTTTGCCAGCCCGGCTCAATCATGCGCAACGGAAAATTGGGGCGAATCACAAAATTCTTCACATGGCAGGCATAAATGCGGGGCGCGACTTTCAAGAAGCGTGTTTCCCAGCTTTCCCCCTCCCAGCAATGCGAGGGATCGGCGTTCACCGCCAGCGTCTTGTCGCCGTCGCACGCCTCCACCAGCAAATTAAAATCATCGGCGCACATTGCGGCCGTTCCCGGATGGATTTCATGCGCCAGATAAATGCCCAACTTTTTGGCGCGCGCGCGAATTTTCGCCGTTTTCTTCACGAACCGCTCCTTCCCTTCGGCCACCAAATCGTAATCCGCCCCTTTCCAAAATCCCCACGGGTAGCCCGTGGCGACTTCCCAGCCGAATGCCACCCCCCAAAACATCGGCACGATTTTCACGCCGGTTTCCGCCGCCAGATCCAGCAAGCGCAGCAAATAATCTTCGGCCCATTGCTCGATCTTCTCCGGTGATTTCTTCGCCACCTCCGGCGGCAAAAACGGACGCATCGTCGGCGTCCCCGTCCACGCGCTGGTGTGGACCCAAAACGGGCAGTGCGCCGAAATGCCGTCGAGCTTCATGCCGCGCGAGGCGAATGCTTCCTTGATGTCTTTGGCGCTTTTGAACTTCGCGCCATCTTGCAGCATAAAATTGGAAGGCTGGGCCCCGGCCGCTCCCGACGCCTTGGCATAATCCAAAAATTCGGGGAGGGATTTGGCGCCATGCTGCGCCCCTTCGATACTGGCGTGGAAACATTTTTCAGCCATAAACTTGATAAAGTTAATGCAGTTTGAATTGATCGCCCACGAGGCGCAAGCGTTTTCATTCGATTCACCCGCCGCGTGCAAATTTCACGCGGCGTCTGTCAACTCCACGCGTTTTCCTGCGCGTGATTTTCTTCCCTGCCTCGTAAAAATTTCACGCGGGGCCGTGGCATCGCCTCTGCTACGGTTCCCTGCTGTGCTTATGCGATGAAATAGCTGAGCGAATTCAGCTGGTCGTCGCCAACCTATAATTCAGGTGACGTTTCGATAGAAACGAAGGAGTTGCTTTTGCCATGAATCAGATGCGAACTGCCCAAGCTTATTGTAGGTCGATAGGTTCAATTTTAGTCCTTTGTGTTGTGGTGGTCAATTGTCGC
>DASZMX010000052.1:0-22088 GCA_035551475.1 Verrucomicrobiia bacterium | reverse complement strand
GCATGCGTGGCTCGAAAATGAATCCGGCATAATTGCGCCCCCGTTTTTTTTGCGCGGCGAATTTTTGCTCCACCTGTCCGACGCATTCCCATTGGCAGCGCCGGTATGCGCGCGCGTCGGCCCGCTCGGGACGGGCGCGGTTGAAGGGGCAACGATAGCAATAAGGCGACATGACTTCGTCGCTCTGAAAAAGCATCCCGGAATAGGCCTTATGAAAAAGATCGATGTGCCCGATGCTGACGGCGCCGATGGTGTCGCCGTGATAAGCGGAGGAGAGCGAAAGAAAGCGTGGTGTGGGATCGCCGCGACGGACCGCGTATTGATGCGCCATCTTGAGGGCGGCTTCCATGGCGGTGGAGCCGTCGTCGGAATAAAAAACTTTGTGCAACGCCGGCTGGCCCGGCAAGTCGGCGGCGGCCGCCAGCTTTTCGGCGAGGAGGGAGGCGGGCTCATTGGCCAGGCCCAGGGCGGAGGAGTGGGAGATTTTTTTTAATTGACGATGGATCGCGGCGTTGATTTTGGGGTGGGCATGGCCGTGTAGATTGGTCCAGATGGAGCTATTGGCGTCGAGGTAACGGCGGTTATGGCTGTCGCACAGGACCGTGCCCCGGCCCGAGACAATGACGATGGGCTCTTGCTTGAGCCAATCGCGCATTTGCGTGAAAGGGTGCCAGACATATTGCTGGTCCAGACGGGCGAGGTGCGATGGTTTACGGACCGACATTCAGAACGGATTGAAAAGCGGCGAGCAATTGCGCGAGTTGGTCAGGAGTGTGCGCGGCGGACAGGGTGAGGCGCAACCGCGCCTGGCCGCGCGAAACAGTGGGAAAGCGGATGGCCGGGATGAAAATGCCTCGGTCCGCCAGCTGGCCGGCAATTTTCATGGCCTTGTTTTCGGCGCCGATCATGATGGGGATAATGGCCGAAGGCTTGGTGAAACGTTCGGTATGGCCGGCGATTTTGTGCGGGCCAAGGCGCTCGGCCACGGCCGCCACATTTTTCCAGAGTTGCTGGCGGCGCTGTTCGCCGGCGTCGCTTTTGACAAATCGCACGCCCGCCGAGGCGGCGGCGGCGCTGGCGGGAGTGGGGGCGGTGGAAAAAATGAAGGAGCGCGCGCGATTGATCAGCAAATGGATCAAAGCGCGCGGGCCGCAAATGTATCCGCCAGCCGAGCCGAAGGCTTTGCCCAGCGTGCCCATCTGGATTTCGATGCGATTGGCCACGCCGAGTTCATCGGCCAAGCCGCGGCGCGTGGCGCCATAGAGGCCGGTGCTATGGGCCTCGTCCAGCATCAGCCAGGCGCCGTGCTTTTCTTTGATTTCGACCAAATCGCGCAGCGGCGCCTGGTCGCCGTCCATGGAGAAAATGCTTTCGGTGACAATCAACGTGCGCGGATGGCGCGCGGTGGGCTGCAGGGCAGGCGCTTCGTGGCGGCGGTCGGCCCATTGCAGTATTTTCTCGAGGTCATCGAGGTTGTTGTGCCCAAAAACCCGCAGTTTGGCGCCCGACAAGCGCGCGGCATCAACGACGCAGGCATGCACCAGTTTGTCAACCACAATGACATCGTTGCTGTCCACCAGCGCGCAAATGGCGCCGACGGCCGCCGCGTAGCCCGAGGAGAAGGCGAGGGCGGCTTGTGTCCCCTTGAATTCGGCCAGCGTTTCCTCCAACTCAGCGTGCGGAGCGAGCGTCCCGCAGATCAGGCGCGACGAGCCGGCGCCGGCGCCGTATTGCTCCACGGCCTTAATGGCGGCCTCGCGCAAAGCGGGCTCGTTGGCCAGCCCAAGGTAGTCGTTGGAGGAAAAATTGAGGAGCGCCCTGCCTTCCGCCTGAACGACGGGCGCCTGCGGGGAATCGAGGCGGCGCAATTCGCGATACAGGCCTTGCTCGCGCAATTCGCCGAGACGGGAAATCAATTCTTCGTGAAAGGGGTTCACTCGTTCGTATGTTTAGTTGTTAGGGGCGATGGCCCACTGGCCGTCAATCATGGCCGCCACGACATGAGCGGCATCATGCACGACGGCGGCGCAAACGTCACGCGCGTTTGCGGAGGGGAGCGGAAGCGCAATCAAATCTGCCGCGGCCCCGGGTGAGATCTCGCCAACTTGTTCCGCCATGCCCAAAGCGCGCGCGGCGTGCGTGGTGGCGAGGCGCAGAATTTCCTCCGGCGCCACGTCCGGGTTCGCTCCCGCGAACTGGCGCATTTCGGCGAATAGGCTCAATTCCAATGGTGCGGCGCCGGCCTTGGTGACGCTCGCCAGGCTGTCGGTGCCAAGGCAGACATTGACACCGCGATTAGCCAGCTCGCGATAGGAGAACGGTTGGTGGCCGAAATAAGCGTGGCTGCGCGGGCAATGCGCCACGCTGGCGCCGGCTTCAGCGAGCAACGCCACATCGCCGGGCGTGAGGTAATTGGCGTGCACCGCCAGAAAATTTTTGCGCAACAAGCCGTAGTGCGCCGCCTTTTCGACCGGCGTGGCTCCATCACAATCAGACATATCCCGCTGGGGGCGCAACCAGTCAAATAAAACGCCGGAGCGCTCGCGATACATGCTCCATTCGTCGATGGATTCGGCAAGGTGCATGGTCAGGGGCCAGCGGCGCGCGGCGGCGATTTCACCGGCGGCCTGGAGCAGCGCGGGGGAGGTGGAGTAAAGCGCATGGGGCGAGAGGCCGCCGGAGCTGCGGCCCGGCGGAAGTGAGTCGATGCGGCGGGCGGTCTCGCGCAAAATTTCCGTGGGATCGCGCCGGCTTTTGACGCCCGTCATTTCAAAAAAAGAAAGCACGCGCAAGGGGGTGGAAGACCACACTTCCGGGACGAGTTCGGGCACGGCTTCGATGTCGCCCACGGTGGTTGTGCCGGTTTGCAGCAGCATGTCAGCGCCGCGCAGCCAGGCGGCGGCGTAATCGGTGTAGCTCGCGGCGGATTTCAAGACGAGCAGGGACTTGATCCAGTCCGGAAAATGGCGCGGCGCCGGCAGCCCGGTCATATCCGTGTAGTCAAGATGACAGTGGGCATTGACCAGACCGGGCAGCAGAACGCAGGGGCCGAGATCCAGGGCGGGCTCGCCTGAAAAATCCCGATAAGGGCCGACCGCGGCGATGCGGTTGCCGTCCAGCAGAACGGCGCCGTCGTCCAGCGGCGGCGCGGAGATGGGGACCACCACGCGGGCGCGCAGCAGCCGTCGGGGGGAACTCATTTCTACGCGTCGGCCACGCGTCGGCTTTCCTTGCTGCGGGCGCCCATGGTGTGTTTGCGGGCCTTGTATTTGCTGTGGCGCTTGCGGAGTTGTTGTTCAGTTTTTTTGATCACGAGATCAATGGCGGAATAAAGATCGCTTTCCGAATCTTCCGCGAAGAGATCGGGCCCCGGCACCCCGAGACGCAGGGAGCAGGTGAACTGGCGCTCGGGAGTGCGCAAATGATCGTGCTCCAGAGTGACGCGCGCGCTGATCACGAACTTGTCCATGTGTTCGAGTTTTTCAATGCGGCTTAGAATATGATCCTCAATTGCTTTGGTGAGCGTGACGTTGTGCGCCGAAAGGATGAATTTCATAAGGCAACGTAGCACGGATGAGTCGGATAGCACGGAGAAAAACCGCTTACGCGGGTTTCACCGGACGCCGCGATGAGGCCGGGCGGCGGCCCGCCCGGAACAGCTCAAGCTGCGGCGTTTTGAAGAAGTCGTAGTTTTTAAAGATCCGAATGATCTGAAGCAAATCGGACTTGTCGTAATTGCGATTGATGGCGGTATGCGCGATGAGATCGGCCAGGATGGTGCGAAAGGAAATCACGGCATCGACGCCTTTGGCTTGCAGGACTTTGATCGCCTGGTCGCGGCCCGCCTCGGTGTGCGCGAGGGCCGGGACCACGAGGATTTTCAGCGGGGGCAAGTCGGGGCTGAATTGGCGCGCGGCCTTTTGGAAAATAGAGGGCTCCACGAAACGATACAAATCGGGCGCGCGCTCCAACATGGCGGGCCCGAAGGATTCGGTGTGCCAACCCCGCACCACCACCACCGCGCGGCTCACCATGCGGAGCGTTTCGGATGATAACTGGAACGCGAGTTCGCCGGACGCCGGCTGCGGCTGGGGGTTCCAGACAAAAAAGTCGATGCCGTCGCCTTCCTGGCGCGTGCGCGGGACATGCTTGCGTTCCTGCCGCACGAGAAATCCATGCAGCTCGAAATATTCGCGGACGATGGTTTCGCTGACGGCGGCCATATCAACGGGCGAGGACGCGCGCGATCAGTTCGGGCGCCACCTTGTGGCCCGGCTCGACCTGGCCCAGCGCGCGGGCCAGCACAAATTTCACTTCTCCGGTGCTGACCTTTTTGTCCAATTGCATGGCGCCCAGCAAACGCTTGATCTGCGGCCCGGAAAAATTCTGGCGGACGGGCAGCCCGGCGCGGCGGAACAATTTTTGGATGCGGGCCGATTCCGCGCGCGGCAGCCCGGTCAATTCCTCGGACAGGCGGGCGGCGGCCACTTGCCCAACGGAAATAGCTTCGCCGTGCAAATATTTGCCGTAACCCGAAATGGCTTCGATGGCGTGGCCGATGGTGTGGCCGAAATTCAGGATCGCGCGCAAACCGGTTTCGTGCTCGTCCTGGCGCACGACCTCGGCCTTGATTTCGCAGCAGCGGGCGACGACTTCCGCCAGGGCGCGCGGATCGAGGCGCAGCAATTTGGGCAAATCGCGCTCCAGACGCGCGAAGAGGGGGGCGTCATATATAATGCCGTATTTGATCACCTCCGCCAGGCCGGCGCGGAGTTCGCGCTTTGGCAGCGAACGCAGGGTTGCCAGGTCGCACACGACAAGGCGCGGTTGATGGAAGGCCCCCACGAGATTTTTGCCGGCTTTAAGATTGACGCCGACTTTGCCGCCGACCGAGCTGTCCACCTGCGCCAGCAGCGTGGTGGGCGCCTGCACGAAGGGAATGCCGCGCAAATAGGTGGCTGCGACAAAACCTGCCAGATCTCCAATGACACCGCCGCCCACCGCGATGACGAATGACTTTCGCTCGAGCCGATGCCGCGCGAGTTGGTCGTAGCAGGCCTGCACGGTTTTGAGGCTTTTGGAAGGTTCACCCGGAGCGACCGTGATGACGACCGCTTCCATCCCGGCGTCGCGCAACGAGCAAAAAACCGGGCAGATATAATGCGGCGCGACGCGCTGGTCTGTGATGATGGCGCAACGCCCCTTGAGCCGCGCCTCCGCGCAAAATTCGCCCAGGCGCGCGAGCAAATCCGTCCCGATGTGGATCGGGTAACTGCGCTCTCCCAAACGGACTGGCACGGTTTGCATCGGGCCAGCATAAGGTTAGCAACCGTAGCCGCAAACAGAATTTCCTTGAGGCCGAAATCCGAAGGTGGCGCATGGCGCGGCGCCTGCCACAGCGTAGTTTATAAGCCATGAAACCACGACACGACCCGCTTGCTCCGGCCACCCGGCGCCAGCCGACCGCGCAGCGCCAAGCGCAACCGGGCAAGGAAACTAAAATGAATCCCGAGCCCGTGACTGATGATCCGCGGTATCTCGCGAGCGGCAAGCTCCGTGACCAGGCCGCCATCATCAGCGGCGGCGACAGCGGCATCGGCCGCGCGGTGGCCATCGCGTTCGCCAAGGAAGGCGCGGATGTGGCGATTATTTATTTGAATGAGGACAAGGACGCCGACCGGACCGTGGCGGCGGTGGAAGAATTGGGGCGGCGTTGCCTGAAATTGCGCGGCGATGTGGGCAGTGAAAAATTCTGCCAGAATGCAGTCAAACGCACACTCCGCGAATTTGGGCGGCTCGACATCGTGGTCAACAACGCAGCCGAGCAGCATGTGGTTCAAGGCATCGAGGATACGACGGAGCGGGAACTGGAAGACACCTTTCGCACGAATTTTTTTGGTTACGTCTTCCTGGCCAAAGCCGCCTTGCCGCATCTGAAATCCGGCGCCGCAATCATTAACACCACTTCAGTGCAGGCTTACAAACCGAAACCGACTTTGCTGGCGTATGCGGCGACGAAAGCGGCCATCCTGGATTTCACACGTGCGCTCGCGACCGAATTGGCGCCGAAAGGCATTCGCGTAAATGCCGTGGCGCCGGGGCCGGTCTGGACGCCGTTGATTCCCGCCACCTTTCCGGCGGCGAAAGTCGCGGAATTTGGCAAGGATTCGCCGCTGGGCCGCGCCGCGCAGCCCTGCGAGCTGGCGCCCGCCTATGTCTTTCTCGCCTCGGCTCTGGACTCTTCCTATATCATTGGGCAGGTCATTCACGTCAATGGCGGCAAGGCCATGATGAGTTAGCGCCGCGCTGATTCCGGCCAAGAAACTCCTCGCGCGTGAGGCCGTTTGGCCGCATGGTAAAGGAGCCGGAATTCAACGCATGTCTGAGATGGAAAGCAAAACGGGGCTCGCCCTGCCGGAGGAATTGCGCCGCCAATTTGTGGCGGTGGGCCGCCGGCTCTGGGCGGTGGAAACCACCGTGGCGCTGGCGTGCGGGTTGGGCGCCGTGGGCTTGTCGTTGCTCGCGCTTTTTATTTCCGACCGCTTTTGGGAAACCCCCGTCTGGCTGCGGCTCATGCTTTTTGCGGCGGGAGTGGCGGGGGCGGCGGCGGCCGGCTTCATGTGGGCCAATCGCTGGGTGTGGCATCGGCGCGACACGCGGGGGTTGGCGCGTTTGGTGCAGCGGAAATATCGGCATCTCGGCGATCGACTGCTGGGCATCGTGGAGTTGTCAAATGAACAGCATCACGACGCCAATTTTTCCCCGGCGCTTTATCAGGCGGCCATTCGGCAGGTGGCTAAGGAGGCGGCGCGGCATGATTTTGCGGCCAGCGTGAATGCCCGTCCGGCGCGTCAGGCGGGGATGATGGCGGCGGGCATTGCGCTGGTGTTGCTTCTGGCGGCGGCCATTTTGCCGGCGGCCACGGCCAACGCGCTGGCGCGCTGGGGCGCTCCCTGGGTTGCCATTCCGCGCTACACCCTGGTCACGCTGGAGGGATTGCCGTCCACCATGACGGTTCCACATGGCGAGCCATTCGCAGTTTCGGCGGCCGCCCATTACCGCTCTTTTTGGAAACCGGCCCGTGTGCGCGGAGAAATAATGGGCGAACCTCTCCTCGAAGGAAACGTGGCGGGAGACCGCGCGCGGCTGCAAGTGGCGGGACAAACCGAAAATGAAACGCTGCGCGTGCGTCTGGGCGATGCCGAAGCGACGGTCAAGCTGGAGCCGGTGCATCGCCCCGCCTTGCAAAATCTGGAGGCGCAAGTGCAATTGCCCGCGTATCTGCGCTACACGAATGAGACGCGCTCCATTCAGGACGGTTCGCTGACCACCGTGGAAGGAAGCAAAGTGACGTTTCGCGGGACAGTCAGCCGCACGCTCGCCGTCGCCACGATGGCGCGCGAAAACGACACGAACACGCCGCTCCGCGTCACCGGCGAGAATTTCGCCAGCCCGGAGTTGGAGCCGTCAGGGTTGGCGCAGTTTACTTTTAATTGGCGGGACGAACTGGGCTTGAGCAATGCGGCTCCGTTGCGCATTTCGGCCTTTGCAGAAAAGGACGCGCCGCCCACGGTGGATTTGCCGGACATGCCGCAGGAAATTGCCATGCTGGCGTCGGACGCGCTGCGGGTCGAGGTCGAGGCGGTGGATGATTATGGCGTGCGCGATTTAGGCTTGACGTGGGAGGCTGACACGGAGACGCCGCTGGCGGGAACGGCCACGACGGAAATGAAATTCATGACCGACGCGCCCACCGCGAAAAAAGCGCAACGGGTGTTTCGCTGGAGCCCATCGCTTCTGCGCCTGCAGCCCGGGACGCTGGTGGAGTTGCAGGGCTTTGCGCGCGATTATCTGCCGCAACGCGCGCGCGCCCGCACCGCCGCCCACCGCGTGCGCATTCTCAGCGCGGAGGATCACGCGGAGTTGGTGCGACAGCAGTTGGAGGCCACGATGGCGCAGTTGGAGGATGTCACGCGTTTGCAGGAAAAAATCGCCGCCACGGCCGAGGACGTGCAAGCCGCCACGAATATGCCGGAGTCGCAAAAGTCCTCCCGCATGGGTGACGCCAAGGAGGACCAGACGCAAAATGCCGCCAAGTTGAAAGAGTTAAGCCAGCAGGGCGAGCGCGCGGTGGAGGAGGCGATGAAAAATCCAATTTTCAAAGAGGAGTCCATCCAACAGTGGAACGCCACCATGCAGCAGTGGCAGAAAATGGCCGACCAACAAATGAAGGAGGCGGCGCAGGCGATGCAGGCCGCGCAGCAAAATTCCAAGTCGCGCGACCAGGATGTGGCGGACGCGAAGAAAAAAGCGGAAGACATCCTTCAGGCCTTGCAAAAAATGCAGAGCAAGGCCAACGAGCATATGGACGACATGCAGGCTTTGACCCTGGCACATCGTCTGCGAAAAGTCGGCGCGGAGGAGAAAGACATCGGCGGCCAATTGCTGGCTTCGGCGGCGGACACGATTGGCCTGCCGCCGCAGGATTTGCCCTCGAAATTCAAGCGGCTGGAATTCGGGCTCACCAAAGACCAGGGGCATTCGCAGGAGGAAACAACCCGTTTGGAAAATGAAATCGGGCGCTTTTTCGAACGCACCAAAAAACCAAATTATGGCGACGTCACCCGGGAAATGAAGGATTCGCATGTGGCGGACGATTTGGATCGCGTGGCGGGTTTGATTGACAAGAATATCGGGATGGACGCGTCGGCTTCGCTGGCGCAGTGGTCGGAGCGGTTCGCGGCATGGGGCGACAAGCTGGAGCCGAAATCTGCCGCCGCCGGCGGGCAGGGCGCCTCGGCGTCGGGTGAGGAAAAGAAACAGCAGGACCTGACCAAACAGTTGATCGCGTTGCTGCGTCTGCGCGAACAACAATTGAATGTGCGCGACGATGCCGACGCGTTGGAGCAGAGCAAGGGCGACGCAAAGGATTATGCCGACCAGGCGCGCAGTTTAGCCGCGCGGCAGGAAAAAATCAGCGGCGGCGTGGAGCAGGTGCATCATGACACGCCGATTGAAGCTCTCGATCCCGCCTTTGCCGACACCACTGGCGCCATGGCCCAGGCCCAGTCTTTTCTGAACAAACCCGAGACCGACAAACCCGCGGATGAAGCGCAGGTCAAAGCCGTGGATTCATTGACCGACCTGATTAATTTGATTAACGAACAGGCGCAGAAGCCGAAGCCCCAATCTTCACCGTCCCCGGGGCAAAGCGCGTCCGAGGAAATGCAATTCCTGTTGCAGGCCATGAAACAAAGTTCATCCTCCCAGGCGATGGGCCTCAAGCCGGCCACCGGGTTAAACCATAACGGCGGTTCGACCGACCGCGCGGGCCGCGCAGTGGCGGGCGACGCTCGCGGCCAAACCGGCCCGGGCCGCACGGTGCAAAAAAGCTCGGGCTCCGGGGAGAGCGTGCCGGCGGAATATCGGGACGCCCTGGACAACTATTATCACGGACTTGAGCAGAAGAACTGACATTTTGATTTATTTGACAGTTGGCCTGATGGCGCTGGCGGCGCCGGCGCAGCAGCTTTTCACGGGCACGCCCGGCGTGGCGGCGGAGGAAGTGGACAAGATGTACGTGAAAGCGTTGCAGTTCCTGGCCAAGACGCAGGGGCCGGAGGGCAATTGGCCCGATGAGCCGGCGGGAACGGGCCCGGCGCTGACAAGCCTGGCCGTGGTGAGCATTTTGGCGCACGGGGACGATCCGAATTTCGGGCCGTACGCCACGACGGTGCGCAAGGGATTGGATTTCGTGCTCAAGCAAATGGACCCCGCCACGGGCTATATCGGGCCCTCGATGTACAATCACGGCTTCGCTACGCTGGCGCTGGCGGAATCGTACGGGGCGGTGGATGATCCGCGGTTGGGGCCGGCTTTGCAAAAAGCGGTCAAACTAATCCTCAACGCCCAGCAGCAAAACGGCGCCCATGCCTGGCGTTATTCCCCGGAATCGCGCGACGCCGACACGACCGTGAGCGGCGCGCAGATGGTGGCGTTGATGGCGGCGCGAAATGCCGGCATCGCTGTCCCGGAAGCGGCCGTGCAAAACGGGCTGAAGTTTTTCATCTCCTGCCAGACGGCGGACGGCGGCATAGGCTACATTTCCGCGATGGGGCCCAACACCACCCGCACCGCCATCGCCTGTCTCGTGCTGTCGCTGGCGAAGGAGAAAGACCTGCCGGCCTTTAAAGCGGCGTTCAATTATTTGAAGAACGCGCCCGACGACAGCCAGTATCCGCATTACTTTAAATATTATGCGGCGCAGGCCTTTTTCCATGGATCGCCCGAGCTCTGGCAAAATTGGAATCGCGATAACATCCGGACGTTGCGCGCGTCGCAATTGCCGGAAGGGGGTTGGGAAGGGCAGTTCGGTTCCACTTACGGAACGGCGGCGTCGCTGTTGTCGCTCGCGTTGAATTATCGTTACCTGCCTATTTATGAGCGCTAAACGGCGGGCTTGCGGATTATTCCTGGCGCTGCTGTCGCTGACGGCGCGGGGCGGCGGCGCGCCCTCCACGGAGGCGGGCAACGACATGCTGCGCTTCACCGATGGCTCGATGCTGCATGGTCAATTGCTGCAACTTGACACGGCGCATGGCTTGCGATGGCGGCATCCGGCGGCGCTGTGCCCGGTGGATTTCCAGCCGGGACGCGTCGATGCCATCCAGTTCGCTCATCCCAGTTTTTTGAAATTGGCGCCTACTTGCCATGTGCGTTTCGCCAATGGCGACGACGTATATGGGTCGCTCACCACCCTCGACGGCGACCATGTGGAATTGGCGACGTGGTTTGGCGACACCATGAGCGTCCCGCGCTCCGGCGTGCAAAGCGTCACGTTTCTGTCCAAGGGCTATACCATCCTCTACGAAGGCCCTTATGATCGCGATGGCTGGACCATGCCGCAAGCCAATGGCGCGGGCGGCTGGCATTATCGGGACAGCGGATTTACGGCGAACGTGCCGGGACTGCTGGGCCGCGACTTGAAGCTGTCAGGGTCGTGCACGTTGGAATTCGACTTTACATGGTCAGCGTATCTGGGGCTGGCGTTGGACGTCTATAACGACACGCCGGACCGCATCGATTACAACAACAGCTCCTACCTGGTGCAATTCACACGCGGGCGGGTCGCGGTGCAACGATTGCGCGCGACGGCGGTCCCGCACAATCTGGGCATGACGGCGGAGTTGCCGCTCTTGGAATCGCCGGTGAAAATTCACGTCGCGCTGCAATTCAACAAGGCGGAAAGCACGATCGATTTGTCGTTAAACGGCGCCTTTGTCAAGCAATGGAAGGACGACGACGGATTCAACGTGGCGGGGAGTTGCGTGGTGTTCGAGCAAAGCTTTCCCAGCGCGTTGGCGCGACTCAGTCATTTGCGGGTGGCGTCCTGGGAAGGGCGGCATGAGCCGGAAACGGCGTTCGGGGCCACCAACTCCGATGTGCTGCGGTTCATCAATCACGACAAGGCCGGCGGGAAAATTCGCGAGATCAAGGACGGTCGTGTGACCGTGGATCTCGCCCCCGGCTCGCTCACCATTCCGCTGGAGCGCCTGACTCAGATCGATTTTGCCGCGGCCACCAACGCCCCGGCGGAAACGGTGACGCCGTGGACGGTGCGCGCGTTTTTCCCGGGCGGCGGCGCGCTTTCGTTTCAATTGGAAAACTGGAGCAACAACCTGGTGCAGGGGCATAGCGCGCTCTTTGGGCGGCTGGCTTTTCAACCGCAGGGCATTCGCGAATTGCAATTCAACCTCGACCGGACCAAGGCGGAAACGCCGGAATCGCCGGTCAACGAATTTGAGGACGCCGATGAATAGCGCTCGCGCAGTTTTCCTGGCCACGGTGTTGTGGGCGGCGAACCTTACTGCGGCGCCGGCCACCAACGGCGCCCCGCGGGACCAATTATTATTCCGCAATGGCGATTTTATTTTCGGCAAATTGGGCGGCATTTCGGCGGATGAAATCCTGCAATGGCAGCATCCGGATGCCGCGAGTCCCATGCAGTTTTCCTTGAGCGCGGTGGAGGAAATCGATTTGGCCGCAGGCAAAAAGCCGCAGACAAATGCGGGCAGTTGCAAGGTGTTATTCGCCAATGGCGATTTGCTGCACGGCGCGCTGGTGGGCTGCGACGCCACAGACGTGACGCTGGACGTGCCGACCGCGGGCCGGCTCAAGCTGCCGCGCGCGCGGCTGCAATCGCTGGCCGTGATGCCGACCGAGCCCGCCATTGTGGATGGCATCACCGGACTCGATGGGTGGACGGAGGTGTCGTCGCCCGTCGGCGCGGGGGCGGAATCCGGGCACTGGACTTATCGCAACGGCGCCTTTTACGCGAGCCGTCCGGCGTCCATTGCGCGGAACGTGAAATTGCCGGACATGGCGCGCATTGAATTTGACCTGGCGTGGCGCGGGCAGCCGAGCCTGGCCATCGCGCTTTACACCGATTCGCTGCAACCGATTTTGCTGCTGAACAAGGAGAACGGGCCGGATTTCGGCGCGTTTTACAGCTTTCGCCTGAACGGTTTTGTCGCGGACATGTTTCCCATTCGGAAACACGGGCAAATTCCGTCCCTGGGCTCGGTGATCCTGGCGGCGCTGGGTCGGACGGACCACGCGCACTTTGACCTGCGGGTGAGCAAGCCGCAGAACCGGATTATACTTTTAATTGACAGAGTTCCCATCATGCAATGGACCGATCCGTCGGGTTTCGAAGGAGAAGGCGGCGGCATTCGGTTCGTGGAAAATTCCGGCGCGCTTAAATTAAGCAATTTGCGCATCGCGCGCTGGGATGGATTGGTGGAGGAAAAGGCCGATCCGGCCACGAACGCGGTGGAAGATGTGGTTTGGCTGCAAAATGGCAAATCGATCTCAGGCGCGGTGGCGTCGGCGACCGGGCAGGCGGTGGAGTTGCGCGTGCGCGGCGCGCTGCAAACGCTGCCGTTTTCGACCGTGCGCGAAATTGACTTCGCCACGCCCGCGGCGCGTCCGCCCGCGGAGACGGCGGGAGTGCGCGCCACCTTTGCCGAAGGCGGCAGCGTGCATGCGCAGATTGAAAGCTGGACGCCCGAAGCGGCGGTGTTGCGCAGCGCGGATTTTGGACGCGCGCGCTTCGACCCCGCCTCGTTTGCGGCGCTGCATTTTTTGCGCGATGAGGGCAATTAAATCCGCGCTTGACCAATGGCGCGCGGGCCGTTACTGTCCGCTCCCAATGTTATTAGTTACGCTGCAAGTCAATGGAGTGGTCGTCGTATCGGGCGCCCAGGCCGCCGGGTCTTGTCGAGCGTAAGAAAAATTTCGACAACTTACCCACGGCTGGCAACGGTCGTGGGTTTTTTTGCATATGAACACCAAAACGAAGAAGTCCAGCAAAACGCCAAAATCCATTCCGCCCGCGATCTTCGGGCGCGACATTCTCGTTCGCGCCCTTGAACGGGAAGGGGTGGAGCACATCTTTGCTTATCCCGGCGGCGCGAGCATGGAGATTCACCAGGCGCTAACCCGCTCGACCATTCGCACCATTTTGCCCCGGCACGAACAAGGCGGCTCCTTCGCGGCGGAAGGCTATGCCCGCGCCACGGGCAAACCGGGCGTCTGCATGGCGACCAGCGGTCCCGGCGCCACCAATCTTGTCACCGCCATCGCGGACGCCTACATGGATTCGGTGCCCCTCGTGGCCATCACCGGCCAGGTGCCGCAAGCCATGATCGGCAAGGGCGCGTTTCAAGAAACGGACTTTTTCGGCATGACCCTGCCCGTGGTCAAGCACAGCTATCTGATCACTGACGTCAACGAAATCCCGCGCGTCGTGAAGGAGGCCATTCATATTGCCTGCTCCGGCCGGCCGGGCCCGGTGGTGGTGGATTTCCCCAAGAATTTGCAGCAAACCAAGGCCCATCCGAAATGGCCGACCTCGGTGAGTTTGCCCGGATACCATCCCAATCCGAAGGCGGACGACCTCGTGTTGAACGAAATCATAGGCTTGATCGAGAAAGCCGAGCGGCCGGTTTTATATTGCGGCGGCGGCATTATCACGGCGGAAGCGTCGCGGGAATTGTTCCAATTCGCCGAGGCGACGGGCATCCCCGTGACCACGACCATCATGGGTTGCGGCGCGTTTCCCGAAACGCATCCGCTCTCTTTGCGATGGCTCGGCATGCACGGCGCGGCCTACGCCAATTGGGCGGTCAATGGCGAATACAAACCCCGCCAAAGCGCCGATGAAGAGGCCGTCAAAATCAAGCCAGGCGCGGACCTGCTCCTGGCGTTCGGCGTGCGTTTTGACGACCGCGTGACGGGCAAGGTGGACGAATTTTGCCGCACGGGAACGATTGTTCATATTGACGTCGATCAATCCGAGCACAACAAAAACCGCAAGGTGCAATTGGCCATCGAGAGCGACATCAAGTACGCCTTGGGCCGGCTTAACGCCATGATTCGGCAGCGCCCGATTCGCAAAAAATTCGGCAACTGGCACGACCAGATCGCGGTCTGGAAAAAGCGCGCGCCGTTTCGTTATGGCGTGACAGATGAAGTCATTCGCTCCGAGCACATGCGCGACCATCTGCAGGGCCACGAAAGCGAAGTGATCCTGCCGCAAATGGCGATTGAAACTTTGTACGAATTGACCCACGGCGAGGCCATCATCACGACCGGCGTCGGCCAGCACCAAATGTGGGCCGGCCAGTATTATAAATACACGCGCCCCCGCCAATTCATCACCAGCGCGGGGTTGGGAGCGATGGGCTTTGGTTATCCGGCGGCGCTCGGCGCCAAGGTGGCATGCCCCGACCAACAAGTGGTGGATATCGATGGCGACGGTTCGTTCCTGATGAACGTCCAGGAATTGGCCACCGCGCACATCGAGAAGATTGCGGCCAAGGCGCTCATTCTGAACAATCAGCACCTCGGCATGGTCGTGCAGTGGGAAGACAACTTTTACGCCGGCAACCGCGGCCACACCTATCTCGGCGATCCCGAGCATCGGCGGCAGATCTATCCGGACTACGTGGCGATGGGCAAGAGCTTCAACGTCCCCTCCGAGCGCGTCATGTATAAGAAAGACCTGCGCGCCGCCATGCAACGAATGCTGGATTCCAACGAGCCGTATTTGCTCGACGTCATCACGCCGTACACCGAGCACGTCATGCCGTTTATTCCCGCCGGGAAAACGGTGGCGGACATGAAGTGGTAGCGCCGGGCTATTTCTTCTTGTCTGCCGGGTCGAGGTGGAATTTGTGGATCAGGCGGTGCAGGGCGGGGGCCAGCAGCACGCTGACCGCCACGATGAACGCCAGGCCGCTGAACAAGGCATAACAGCCGGCGAAGATCTTGCCGCCGTTGGTATGCAGGTCATTGGCCGGGCCCATGCCCGAAAGAATCATCGCGGCGTTGCAAAAAGCGTCCACGAGGCTCATGCCTTCAAACGCCTTGTAACCAGTCATTCCGATGCCGAGGGCCACGAGGAGCAGCGCGCCGGCGAACAGGCCATGGCGCCCCATGCGCCGATAAAACAGCCGGCGCGACAGGAGCGGCTTGGACCGGTTTTCGAACACTATTTTCCGCTGGAAGCTGAGGCGGTTTTTTCCGTGTTCGCGTAGGCCAGGCCAAAGCCCGGGGCAAAAAGCGGGTCGCTCAACGTCAGCGAATCCAATTGACTGTTGTTGCGCGGCCAGGCCCGGGGAAGTTTGCCTTTGAAATTATAATCGCCAAACAGAACGTCGGCCACGCCCTGGCCTTCGGTTCCCGGGAGCCACGCCGCCACAAAAGCGTCCGCGCTGTCCAGGGCGGAGCCCAGCACCAGCGGGCGGCCGCTCATCAGCACCGCCACGACGGGAACCCCGGCTTGCTTGGCATTGCGCAAGATTTCTTTTTGACTGTCGGTGAGGCTCAAATCGCGGCGGTCGCCCATCATTTCCGCGTACGGGCGTTCGCCAATGACGAGGACAATCGCGTCCGCGCCCTGGGCGCCTTTGCCATCGGCGGAGAAGGTGACCTGCGTGTCGGCTGAGACCGTATGGCGAATCGCGTTCAAGATCGTCGTGCCGCCCGGGGTGACGGCGCCGGTTTTGCCCTGCCACGAAATGGTCCAGCCGCCGCATTGCATGCCCAAGTCATCCGCCGCCTGGCCCGCCACATGCAGATGCTTGATCGTTTTGGCCAAGGGCAGGACATGGTTGGAATTTTTCAGCAACACCAGCGATTCGCGCACGCATTGGCGCGCCACGTTGCGATGCTCGGCCGAGCCGATGGCGGCGGTCAACGCGGGGTCCACGTCGTGATGCTCAAAAATGCCCATCGCGTATTTAATCCGCAAAATGCGGCGGGTGGCGTCATCGATGCGCGCCATCGGCACCTTGCCCTCCGCGACCAACGCTTTCAAATCGTTGATAAAATCGATGTAATTATTCGTGCTGCCCGGCCCCTTGGGAATCATCACCATATCCATGCCGGCATTGACGGACGCTTCGACATTCTTTTTGTAGTCGGTGGGATAAATCTGATCAATGGCGGCCCAATCCGAAACGAGGAAGCCCTTGAAACCGAGCTCGTTCTTCAGCACGTCTGTCAATAAATATTTGTTGGCGCTCATCTTTTTGCCATTCCAGCTGCTGTAGGAAACCATGATCGAGCCCACGTTCGCTTTGACGGCGGCGGCGTAGGGCGGCAGGTAATATTTGCGCAGGGCCGCTTCGTCACAGCGGTCATCGCCCTGGTCTTTTCCGCCGTGGGTGCCGCCATCGCCCATGTAATGCTTGGCGCAGGCCAGGACGGATACGGGCGTGGAAAACTCGCCGGCTTGCAGGCCGCGCACCTGGGCCGCGCCCAGTTCTCCCGCCAATTCCGGCGAGGTGCCATAACTTTCGTAAGTGCGGCCCCAGCGCTCGTCCTCCGCCACCGCAATGCAAGGATCAAAGCCCCAACGAATGCCCGTGCCGAGCAATTCTTCCGCGGTGACGCGGCCTTCCGCTTCGGAAAGCTCCGCGTTATGGGTGGCGCCCATGCCGATGTTGTGCGGGAAAATGACGGCGCCGAGGACGTTATTGTGGCCGTGCACCGCGTCCACGCCATAAATGATCGGAATTTTCAGGCGGGTTTGCAGCGATAGTTCCTGGAATTCCATCGCCATTTTCAACCACGACTGCACGCTGTTGTCCGCCGGATCGGAATCGCCGCCGCTCAGCACGGAGCCCAGGAAATATTTTTGCACATCCGTCTTATCTTTGAGGGCTGTGCAATCGGCCTGCACCATTTGGCCAATTTTTTCCTCCAACGTCATTTGTTTGAGCAAAGCGTCGGCGCGGGCATCGGGACTTTCGGCGGATTGCGCGCGGTTGGAAAGAGGGGCGAGGCATGCGGCGACGGCCAGGCCCGTGGAGATTAAAAATCGCTGTTTCATCGGTGTAATGTCATTAAGTACAAACGCGGGTTTTGTCCATTTTAATCTGACATTTGGGGCAACTCTTTCGGGTAGGTTGCCAATCCTGCTTTGGGAGAGGCTGGCCTAAAAACGTCACGGCGACCGAAGCCCAGAGAGGCTGCCGGCCGCCGTGACTTGTTTTTTGGCGTCAAGGGCTTACGGGCACGGACACTGGCCCGAAGTATAGAGCATCGTCACGACCGCATCCTCAAGATCGGGGATGCTGCTGCGATCCAGCACGGTCGTGTACCACCCGCATGAAGTGGTCGCGTAATCCTGCATAATGGGAATGGCATCCGAGGCCGAGCCCAATTGAATCGCGTTGATCGCGATGCATTGGCCCTTGGCGGTAACGGCGTAGGAATGCGCCTGTGTCGCCGTCGGCGGTGACGAATCACAGAAACCGCTCGGAGCGGCGTCGGTGATCAAAACCACGAGCTTGCGCGCGGTGGAGCGGAAGGCAGCGAAATCGCCCTGCTGCAACAGCGGTGAGGCAGGCGTGCAGCCGTCGTCATTGGAGCGCGTGCTGGCGCTCAAACTATTCACCACCGTGTTCAAGCATTGATCGGTGCTTTCGTAAACAAAACTGCCGCCACCGAGCATCACGTTGTTCAAGGCGGTGATAAAGGCGTTGGTTCCGCCGTCTGTGAATTGGAACCGAACCACGACCATATCATGGAAACTTCCGTCGTCCCCATCGTTATTCTCATCTGGGGTCACCAACGCCAAACGATAATCACCGCCCGAGGCTGCGCTGATGTCCTTGATGATGGAGGTGATGGCCGTTTGCACGGCGCCGAGTGATGCCCTCATCGAGCTGGTGTTGTCCACGATGAACGCGACGTCGGTCTTGCCCAGGTTAGGAGGAGCGCACAAGCTGAGGCAGACTTGGTTGGAGTAGGGGTTTTCATGGTCGATGCCGGTGTTGGGGTCGTTGAGGACCATGGTGATGACGTAGCAATACGTTGTGCCGGACGAAACAGCGGCGTCCACGTATTCAAGCGTCGTGGCTGAAACAGTGGTTAGGAATGTGTAGGGGCCGCCCGAGACCGTGGAGCGATAAATGTTAAAACTTTCAATCGTTCCATCGTTGATCAATCCCTGAACGAACGTGTCCACCGTCCAACTCAGGATAATATGATCGCTCCGGCATTTGCCTGTCAGGACTGGCGCCGCCACCACGTAAATGGAGATGTCCGCCTGCGCGTTCCATACTCCGTCGGCTGCGGAAAACGTAAACGTGTCCAAGCCTTCAAAGCCTGAGTTGGGGGTGTAAGTCCGGCTGGTTCCGCTGCCGGTCAAGGTCCCGTGGGTGGGGCCGGAAACGATGGAGTAGGTTAATGGACTGCAATTCTCCGGCGGATCCTGGGCGGTCAGCGTGATATTGATCGGATGATTCACACCGGTGATCAATTCCTGGGCGTTGGCGGAAATGTCCTTGGCGCCCACCACAATCGAGACGGTCGCAGTCGCGGAGCTTTCCAGTGACGTCATCGCTTTGTAGGTGAACGAGTCGTTTCCGGTGAAGCCGCTGGCGGGCGTGTAAGTAAGGTTCGGCGATGAGCCGCTCAAGGTCCCGTGAGCGGGACTGGTCACAACCACGAAACTGAGCGGATCGCTGCACGGGGATATTTCGGAGCCGGTGAGGGTTACGGCCACAGGAACATTTTTGCATGTTTGCACATTTTTATCGTCCGCTTGCGGTTGGTCGCCGTCCATGATGGACACGGTGGCGGGTGATGAGGTGAGAACGCCGTCGCTGACCGTAAACGTGAAGCTATCGCTGCCCACATAATTGTGGGTTGGTGTATAAAGCGTGCTTAAAGGCGAGGCGCCGCTTAAAGGCGACAACGTTCCATGGGAAGGTCCGCTGGTGACGGTCACAGTGAGCGGTTCGTTGCAGGGACTGCTGCCATCCAAGGTTAGAGGCAGGCTCGTCGAAACGCACGCGGTGATGTTCTGCGGATTAGCGGTGGGGGCGTATTCGAGCACGGAAACCGGCACGTTGAAAGGCCCGGAGCTCGAGACGCCGTCGCTCACCGTAAAGGTGAAGTTATCGCTTCCGTAGTAGTTATGCGCCGGTGTGTAGGTCATGGTGATGCCGGCAGCGCCTGAGGACGGGCTGATCGTGCCGTGATGCGGCCCGCTCGTGGTATAAACTAATGTTCCGCAGCCGCCGCTGGCGGAGATGGCCATCGCCGTGGTGTTATTCATGCAAACGGACAAGGCGGACGGCGGAGACACGAAAATCGTGGGCTGGAGAAAATCGGGAATGCCGTCGAAATTGCTGTCGATGGGATTGCCGTTGGAATCCAAAGCCACATAATGGAAGCCGATATCCACCGTCGAACATCCTTCAGGAGTTTGATTGGCTTGCGTGGTGTAATCCATCAAGCCGGCGCTTTCCGCGCTGCGGCTGCCCGCGTCCACCAGCGTGGGGGTGGACGAACCTTCGTACCACGGGCCGAAGGTTGAAGTGGCATAGCTTAGACTGCTGAGCGTCACATCTCCCGCTCCGGCCAGCGATCCGCTAGGCGAATTATTGTACCCGTTGTGCGAGCGATCCACCTTGGTCAAATACGTTCCATCCCCGGTGAACGACACGGTTGATCCGTCGAATAGGTTGTCCTTGATCGTCCATCCAGGGCTATACATGTCCTGGCTTTGCTCGTAGGTCAGGGAAATCGAATTGCTCCATAGCAGATTGTTATACATTATGACGCTGAGAGGATTCTGGTAAACCGTGTACTGGCCGGTTCCGTAATAGTATAAAACGTAACCGTTAAAGAAGCTGGCCGTGCAGCGCTCCAGAAGGTTGTTCCACAGCGTGACCGATGATATGGGGGTTCCGTTTACGAGCGCCGGTGATATAGTGAGATTCACGCCTCGCAGCCAGGAGTTTTTGGCTGTAAGAATGGGGAAATAGCCAGGCGACCCGAAGTCAAAAAAGCTTTCCCGACCGCCTTCCATGGGAATGTCGGTAAAATTAAGGTTAATGATATGAGGCCCGCCATAACCGCCTGAGGTGATATTAAACAGCGGGCTTGCATAGGTGCTGATGCTGCTGACGCGAATCGGTTGCTCCTGCACGCCGGGATACCAGACCAACCGGTTCATGGCAAAGGGCCCGCCGCCCGCCAGGGTCAGGCCGCCGCCGCCTTGCACGAGAAAGCCCGAGCTGCCATAGAACCCAATGGCGACGCCATTGGTAATGATGAGGGGAGCGCCGTAAACTTGATACTGGGTCGTCCAATAATCGAGCGGATCGTAATGATAACCCAGGTCAGGCGAACCGCCATTGTAGTTCGGATTATCACGCGACACGACGGGCAGCCAAGTGGCTCCCATGGGATTGGGCGCAGGCGGGTTGACTGGCGGAAAGGTGGTGCGAACCGCCAAATCTCCCAGCAGCGTCCCATCGACGGCCGTGGTTCCGCGTTGGCGGAGGCCCGAACCATCGCTGATGTTGGTCAGGTAATAATTGCCCGCGCCCTTCGTTTGGAAAGGATTCGCTGAGGGCAAAAACGAATGGACGCCGAAGGCTGTGGCGCTGGAATAAAAGCCGTTGTAATCACCGGTCACGGCGGCGGCATTGGCGGGTGAATAGGAGACGATGTGCGATAGGATGCAGTTTTCCAGGTTCAACCACATTTCATGCGGATCGTAGGCCGGCAGCAAGAGAAAGGCCGGCTGGTAGCCGTTTGACGGCCCGGGAATCTGCCCGTCAAACGTCACGTTTTGCGCGCTGACGCTCGCCAGGTTGATCACCAAGGCCGAGGTGAAATTCGCGAATAGCATGTTTCCCAAAAAAACCGAGGCTTGTCCCGGCGTGTAAAAGCAATTGGGGCAGTTCACAATCTGTCCGTTGCGCAGCGTGACGGCGATGGAGATGCCTGAAGCGGAAATGGCGCGCTGGGCGTAGGCGATACGGAAATTGTCCATCGTCAGATAACTTGCCGCAGAGGACGATCCGGTGAATGAAATCGCGGGGTTGGCGTAGAAGGTTCCGGCTGGCGGGGAAGTAAGGCTGCCGTTGATGGCCTGGCCCACCGATCCGTCATCCTTGGAGGTGAAAATGACAGGGCGATAAGACGTCGCCAGCCAATTCCAGACGGTGGTGGCGTCAAAATTCAAGGAAGCATTGTTTGTATATTTGATTACCGCTCCGCCTTCGAAGGTAACCTGGCCTCCCAAATTGACGGTTCCACTAACATAGTAGGTGGTGTCGCCTCGAAAGGTGTACCCGCTCTGCGAGGTAAGTATGACATAATCCAACACGACGCCCGGGGCGGAGCGGGTGGGCGACGCGTCGGCCATGAGCTGCCGGGGTTCGCGCCGGGAGGTTATCTCCAAGGGCAGCGCGCGTTTGGCCGAAACGATGCCAAGACGCGAGTTCTGGCTCGCTCCCAACGGCGTGGGCTTGATGGTGGGCAGCGTTTGCCACGCGTCCTTCAAGGCCGACACTGGGGTGGATTCGATTAAGAAAGAGCGACCGTCTTGTGCCAGCCAATGTTTCGCCACGGGGATTTCCTTGGCGGGATCCAACTGCGGAATGGAGAAGGCGCGGCTCCGGCCAAGTTTCATGGCGCCAAAGTCCACGATGTCATCCGCCGCGCACGCCAGATTTGTCCCGGCGATTCCTGCGGTCACTTTGGGTTCGGGCGGGTGG
>DASZMX010000051.1:0-7497 GCA_035551475.1 Verrucomicrobiia bacterium | reverse complement strand
ATGGCGCTTTTTTAGTCGCTGATTGAAGTTCCTCGAAGCTGGCAGCCCCGAAAGATTACTCATATGCCAGAAAAAGTAACGGCCCAAGTCGGGTCAGCGCAAATTCACATCGAAACCGGCAAACTCGCCAAACAAGCCGACGGTTCTGTCACCGTCCAATTGGGCGAAACCATCGTCATGGTCGCGGCCGTCGCCGCCAGCAAGGCCAAGCCCGGCCAGGAATTCTTCCCCTTGACCGTGGATTACCGCGAAAAAGCGGCCGCGGCGGGCAAATTCCCCGGCGGCTATTTCAAGCGCGAAGGCCGCCCCACCGAGAAGGAAATTCTCACCAGCCGCCTCTGTGATCGCCCCATTCGCCCGCTCTTTCCCAAGGGCTGGTTCAACGAAGTCCAGGTGCAGAGCATTCTCCTCAGCGCCGACGGCGAAAATGATTCCGATATCCTCACGATCATCGGCGCCTCCGCCTCGCTCGCGGTCAGCGATATTCCCTGGGACGGCCCGCTCGGCGCGCTGCGCATCGGACGCGTGGGCGGCGAATTCATCGCCAACCCCACCCACTCGCAAATGCGCGAGTCGGATCTGGATTTGATTTACGTCGGCAATTCCGAGGACGTCGTCATGTTTGAAGGCGCCGCCAAGGAAATTTCCGAGGCCGATTTCATCGCCGCCTTGCGTTTCGGCCACGAATGCTGCCAGCCCTTGATCAAGGCCCAGCTCGATCTCGTCGCCCGCGCCGGCAAGAAAAAACGCGAAATCACCGTCAGCGTGGTCCCAGAAGAAATCCTCACCGAAGCGAAAAATCTCGCCGGCGGACGCATGGTTCCGGCCTTGTTGACCGTCAAAAAGCTCGAACGCGAGCAAGCCGTCAAAGCCGTCACCGATGACGTTGCGGCCAAGCTCGTCGCGAAGTTCGGCGCCGAGAAGATCACCGACAACATGCTCAAGGAAGCCTTTTACTACATCCAAAAGGAAGCCGTGCGCGGTCTGGTGATGAATGACAACAAGCGTCTCGACGGACGCGGCTTCGATGCCGTGCGCGCCATCACTTGTGACGTCGGCTTTTTGCCGCGCGCCCATGGCTCCGCCATTTTCACCCGCGGCGAAACCCAGGCCGTGACGCTGGTCACCCTCGGCACCTCGGAAGACGCCCAGGAATTTGATTCCTACACCGGCGGCGAGACTGAGAAAAAATTCATTCTCCATTATAACTTCCCCAATTATTCCGTCGGCGAAACCGGACGCATCAGCGGCCCCGGCCGGCGCGAAATTGGCCACGGCGCCCTCGCGGAACGTTCGATCGAGCCGATGCTGCCGCTCGACACGTATCCTTACGCGGTGCGCGTCACCAGCGAGATCATGGAGTCGAATGGCTCCTCCTCCATGGCGACCGTGTGCGGCGGCACCCTCGCGTTGATGGACGCGGGCGTTCCAATGATTCGTCCCGTCGCGGGCATCAGCATTGGCATTTGCACGGAGCACGATGACAAGGACAAGATCAGCGCCTACAAACTCCTCACCGACATCATTGGCTGGGAAGACGGTTTCTGCGACATGGATTGCAAAATCGCCGGCACGTCCAATGGCATCACCGGATTTCAACTTGACTTGAAGCTCCGCGGCCTGCCGCACAAGATCATGGAAGAATCCCTCGAGAAAGCCCGCGTGGCCCGCCTCGACATTCTCAAGATCATGGCCCAGACCATGCCCGAGACGCGCAAGGAAATGAGCAAGTACGCGCCGCGCATCGTGCAAGTCCGCATCAACCCCGAGAAGATCGGCGCCTTGATCGGGCCCGGCGGCAAAAACATCAAGCGCCTCGTCGAGGAATCCGGCTGCGAAATCAACATCGACGACGATGGCACAGTCAACATTTACTCCGTCTCCGAGGAAGGCATGAAGATCGCCCGCAACGCGATCGAAGGCATGACCGCCGAGGCCGAAATCAACAAGATCTATCGCGGCAAGGTTGTCACGATCAAGGAATTCGGCTGCTTCGTCGAATTCCTCCCCGGCCGCGACGGCCTGGTGCACATCAGCGAATTGGCCAATTTCCGTGTCAAGCAAACCGAGGACATCGTCAAGATGGGCGATGAAATCTGGGTCAAATGCCTGGGCATCGATGAAAAAGGCCGCGTCCGCCTGTCGCGCAAAGCCGCCATGGAAGATCGCGAGAAGGAAATGGCCGCCAAGGAATAGGCCGCCAGCAATTACAAATTATTCACGGAGGCGCCGGAGAATTTCTCTGTCGCCTCCGTTCGTTTTTTCCTAGGATGCGCTCATGCGCCTAGGAATTATTTTGCTCAGTTGCCTCGTTCTCGCCGGCTGCCAAGCGCCGGAGTTGCCCAATGCCTCCGCTCCCGCCGCCACCGCCTCGCCCGACGGACGCATCGCCATCACCGTTTCCACCCAGGGCGCGCTCCAGTATTCGGTCGCCGTGGCCGGCGTGCCCATCCTGAAAACTTCCGCGCTGGGCCTGAAGTTTTCCGACGGCGTGCAACTCGGCCAGGACGCAGAGTTGCTCCACGTCACCCATCGTTCCGTGGCCACTCATTGGGAAAATTCGCTCGGCAAGCATCGCGACATTCTTGATCAATTCAACGAAACCCGCTACGAGCTGCGCGATCACGCCCGGCGTTTCAACCTCATCGTGCGCGCCTACAACGACGGAGTCGCTTTTCGCTACGAGCTGCCGCGCCAATCCAGCTGGCATGATTTCCTGCTGGAGGAGGAGCAAACCCGTTTCGCGTTTGTTGACAACGACGTTTGTTTTGCCGGCGCCAACAAGGGCGGCGGCTATGGCGGCCCGCAGGAATGGAATTTCAAACGCCAGACGTTGGCAGATCTTGGAACCAACACCGTCACGGGCCTTCCCTTGCTCGTGCAAACGCCCGCCGCCTGGGTCGCGGTCACGGAATCGGACTTGCGCGATTGGTCGGGAATGTGGCTCAAGCGCGTTGGCGCCTCGACCCTGCAAGCCTCCCTCGCGCCCCGTCGCGGCGCGCCGGGCTTGGTCGAATCCACCACGCCTCACGCTTCGCCATGGCGCGTGCTGCTGATCGGCGCGACGCCCGGCCAGCTCGTGGAGAGCGATCTCGTGCTGAATCTCGCGGCGCCCAGCCAGCGCGGTGATTTTTCCTGGGTCAAACCCGGCATGATGGCGTGGGACCATTGGTGGGCCGGCGACACTAAAATGACCACCGCCACGCTCAAGGATTACATTCAACTTGCCGCCGACATGGGCTGGCCCTACCAAATGATTGACTGGCATTGGTATGGGCCGCCGGACACCAACACCGCCGACATCACCCGCCCCGATCCCGCCGTTGATATGCCTGAAGTCCTGCGCTTCGCCAGGGAGCGCGGCGTCCGCGAATGGGTCTGGCTGAACTGGCACGATGTGGACCGCCATGACGCCTATAAAACGGCTTTTCCCATCTATGAAAAATGGGGCGTCGCCGGCGTGAAAATTGATTTCATGGACCGCGACGACCAGGACATGGTGAATTGGTATGAGAAAATCGCCCGCGCGGGCGCCGCGCATCATCTCATGGTGGATTTTCATGGCGCTTACAAACCCACCGGCTTGAGCCGCACCTATCCCAATCAAATCACCCGCGAAGGCGTGCTGGGCAACGAATATAACAAATGGAGCAATCTCGCCACCCCGGAGCACAAACTCACGCTCCCCTTCACGCGATTTCTGGCCGGCCCCGGGGATTTCACTCCGGGTGGTTTCCGCAATCGGCAACCCACGAACTTCTCGGTCATCAGCACGAACACTGAAGTGCAAGGCACCCGCGCCGCTGAACTCGCTTTATTTGTGACGCTGGACAGCCCCATCGGCTGCGCCTGCGATTCCCCGGAGCATTACCGCGGCCAGCCCGGCGTTGATTTCCTGAAAATTGTCCCGACCGTCTGGGACGAAACCCGCGTCCTCGATGGCGTCGTAGGCGAACATCTCGCCATCGTCCGCCGCCACGGCAAGGATTGGTTTCTCGGAGCCATGACGGATGCGACGGGGCGCGCGCTGCCCGTCTCACTGAATTTCCTCGGGAACGGCGCCTGGAAAATGCGCCTCTGGAAGGACGGCCCCCGCGCCGCCACTGACGCGGAAGATTTGGACACGGAAGAACGGACGGTTACGGCCGCCGACACTGTGACGCTTTCCCTGGCGCCGAATGGCGGGGCCGCCGCCGTGTTTCGCGCGGCCCCATGATAAAAGAAAATTTGCGCGCCGCCATTTGAGATCGTTCTCCTTTCGGAGAATCTCTTGCGCTTGACGGCGCGCAAAGTGTGAGATGAAGCTCCGATTATTTCTCGCCGCCGGTCATCGTGTTCGTGCTGGCGTTCACGCCGCTCGGATTAGCCTGGCTGCCTATACTGTTGGCGCCGGATTGATTTTCCGGGGCCTGGGCGCCGGCCGCTTCATAATTCTTTTTCAGGTGCGATTCCTTCAGGATGGAACCGTCCGCGGCGACCGTGATGGTCGGGCGCATGGAGTACCAATCCTTGCGTTGAAACTCAATTTTATAGGCGGTCTGGCCGTCCTTGGTTTCCTGCTTGATCTTGGTGATCTGCTGGTCGCCGATCTGATTGCGAATCGTCGATTGCACCGAGGCCGGCAATTGGTCGAACGAGAGCTGGCTTCTTTCGGAGCTCAGAGCCGCTGCCGTGTCCGGCATCGTGGATGAGGAATTGTAAGAGCTGTACGAAGCCTGGTTCGGATTGTTGACGGAGGCTCCGGGGCTGCCGGCCATGTCGGTCTGGCCGACCGGCTCGCTGGTGGCGCCGCCCGCCGCGTTCATGGATGTGCCCGGTGTCGCGTGGTCATTGCTGGACACCGAACGATGATCATTGGTGGAACAGCCGGCCATCAGGCCCGCCGCCGCCGCAACTGCGATGAATTGGATTGTTTTCATATCTTTTTTGCTCCCTGTGTTTACGAGTTTTACTCTGTGCCCTAAACCAACCACGCGCCGTCAAACATTCCAATCGGGGATAGGTCGGCTCCTGCTCTAATGGAAAGTGACAGCGCCGTTTCCGGCTCCTGGCGTCAAACCTAAAACCTTCTCCGCTTGAAATCCCCGCCGCTTCCACCATAGTCAGGCTGAACAATCCAATGCCTGCGCCCGTCCAATGAAAATGATGCCTTTGTCCCGTCGCGCCTTCCTGCAACGCGCCGCCCTCGCGGGCGCCGCTCTTTCCACCGGCTGCCACACCGTCCGCGCCCGTCCGCACGGCCCGACCGATGTGCTCGGCTGCGTCCAGGTGGGTTGCGGCATCCGTTCCGCCACGCATTTGGAGCAGGTTATTGTCAATCAAAAGCAAAAACTTCTCGCGCTCGTCGATCCGGACGAGCATCAGCTCGCCCAAACCAAAAAATGGCTGGAAAAGAAAGGCGTGAACGTGGACCAGACGCTCACCTTTAATGATTATCGCGTCATGTTCGACAAAATCGGGAAGCAGGCGGACGCCGTGTTCGTCACCACGCCCAATCATCATCATGCCGTCGTGTCCATCATGGCCTTGCAGGCCGGCTGCAACGTCTATTGCGAAAAGCCCGTGTCCCATACGATTGGCGAAGCCCGCCTCATGCGCGCCCAAGCCCGGCATTTTCACAAACTCGCCACCCAGATGGGCAACCAGGGCCATTGCATGGAAGGCTACCGGTTGCTCTGCGAATACATTTGGTCGGGCGCCATCGGCGCGGTCACCGAAACTCATAGCTGGACCAATCGCGCCAATGGCGGTGAAGGCCCGCGCCCTCCGTCCAAGCCCGCTCCGCCCGGCATGAATTGGGACGCGTGGATTGGGCCCGCGCCCTACCGCGATTATCACGACGACCTTCATCCCCACGAATGGCACGGCTGGTACGACTTCGGCAACGGCTCCATCGGCAACATGGGCTGCCATATACTTGACGGAGTTTTCTGGGCGCTCAAATGCGAGCACCCGACGAGCATTGAATGCGAACAAATCCGCGGCGGCAGCGACGAGCGCTACCCCCTCGGCAGCCGCATCCGGTGGGATGTTCCCGCGCGCGCCGGCCTGCCGGCCTTCAAGGCCTATTGGTACGAAGGCCTTAACGAAACCACCACCGCCACCCCGCGCGGCACGACCCACGCCGCCACCGGCGACGCCCGCAATCTCCCGCCTATTCTCGGCGAATTGCAGAAAAAATATCCTGACGATTATTTCGGCACGCCCGACGGCGGCACGTTATATATTGGCGAGAAGGGCGTGATCTTCACCGGCACCTATGGCGAGAAAATGCACATCCTGCCGTTGGATTCCATGAGCGAGCGCCCCAAACCGCCCCAAATCCTGGCGCGCCCCGCCGACATTTTCACCGATTTCGTCCAAGCCTGCCGCGCGGGCCGCAGCGAAACCTCCGCGCCGTTTGAATACGGCACGCGCCTCACGGAATTTTCCATCCTGGGCAATCTCGCCCAAAAAGCCGGCCTGCACCAAAAAGTCGAATGGGACGGCCCCAACATGAAAGTGACAAACATTCCCGAACTGAATCACTGGGTGCAGCGCGAAAACCGGAAAGGGTGGGGGACAACTTGAATTCCCGCGCGCCGTCGGTTAGCTTGACAGGCTTATTATGAAATTATTGCTCACGTTGGTCTCGTTTGGCGCGGTTCTCCTGGCGGGCTGTTCCAGCTCCAACCTTGCCTATCAGCCCCGCACCGAGCCGGAGTCCCGGGAGTTCCAGCGGGATTCGCTCGATGTGTATCCGGCCGACGTGCGCAACGATCCGGCCCGTTTTGACGGCAAGGCGGTCGCTTGGGCCGGCATTATTCGCCAGAGCAAGGCCCAGGACCTGGACGACGGCTCCATTCACCTCGTCACCACGTTCGAGCATCACTATTTTGATTGGCAGCAAAACGGCGGCGGCCACGGCGCCCATTTCAGCCTCTCGCCCCGCGGCGAGGGTGCGTTTCAAACCGACTGGGTTCTTCGCAAAATCAATCCTGACGCCGGCGCCACGGACGCGGAGCAATATGCCGCGCCCGGCAAACTGGCGATTGTTTATGGCGTAACCGAGGGGGTGAACGACAACGGCGAGGTGAAGCTGAAATACCGCTATCTGCGCGTGATTGACGCTGACAAATATACGACCGGCGAATTTGATTACGGGCGTTTCGGCGAGCCCGTAGTGTATCTCAAATAAAAAGCCGCCCGTCCCCCCGCGGCATTGCACGCTCCTTATGTTGCCATTCGAGGCCACCTTGGCCCTGCGTTATCTTAGGCCGCGCCGGACATTTGTTTCGGTCATCACGCTGATTTCCATCATCGGCGTGCTGTTGGGCGTGGCGGTCCTTATTATTGTCATCGCGGTCATGAGTGGCTTTGACAAAGAATGGCGCGACCGCATTTTGGGTTTCAAAGCCCACATCACCGTTTATGCCGCCGATCCGGAGGCGCCCCTGCTGGATTATGGCAAGGTCATGCAGGCCATCGCCAAAAACCCCAATGTCGTCGGCGTGTCGC
>DASZMX010000050.1:0-39532 GCA_035551475.1 Verrucomicrobiia bacterium | reverse complement strand
CCGCCAGAGCAATTGATGAATCGATTCCATGCGCAGCCCTGACAATGTCCAAAACCCAGGAAATTTACAAGATTGCGAACGCCGCGAATCCAGGCTGAAAAATCTGGAAATCACGAACTCATGAAAATCAGAACCACGACCGATTCTCTGTTATAGGTATTACAGATAATTGGTATGGGCTGTCAGAGCGGCGGCAACCTTTGGGGGGCTTGCATATCTCCGCGCGCGGGTTGGATTGGGGTGGGGGCGGGGCGGGACGGGGCTGGCGGTTTTCACAGCGCGTGCCCGGAAGCGCGGAACGGCGATGGGCTGGCGCACCCCACGAACGGGGGGCGACGAGCCTAGGGAGCAATTCTGACCACGCTGATTACTTGGCGGCTTTGACGCGGGCGGGGAGCTTGGTGGGCAGGGTTTTGTTCGAGAGGCGGGCGAAGACGGGGAGGCCGTTTCTCATCGGAACCTGCACATTGCCTTCAATCAAGGGGCGGGCGTAGTTGATGAATTTTTCGTTGGGCATGAAGCCGTCCTCGGTGATCCAGTCGCGCGGGACGAAATGTTCGACGTTGGCGATGTCGCCCAAGGGCTGGAGGTCGGTCTTCCAGCAATAGTCGGCGGATTTTTCGCGGACGATTTTGACCATGTAACCGCTTTTGCCGGCGACGGCGGCGCGCACGGCGGCTTCCCCGCAAGCGGCGGCTTCGGCGGCGTCGGTGGCGCTGGCAAAATGCGCGGCGCAACGCTGGGCGTAACCGAGTTTCACGGACCGGCTCTTGGTGTTCAGCTCTCCATAAACCAATTCCGAAAGACGCTCGGCAGCGCCAGATAGCACCGGATGCCCAAAGGCATCGAGGCGCGAATTGTCGGCGCTGAATTCCGTGCCATCAGGGTTCTTCAGGCCTTCGCCCACCACCACCACGCAATAGCGCAGCTTTTTGACAATCTCTTTGACACGCGCCAGGAAGGCGTCGTGGTTGAACGGAATCTCGGGCAGCAAAACGATGTGCGGAGCGTCATCAGGATGGCGCTTGGCCAGGACGGTGGCGGCGGCCAGCCAGCCGGCGCTGCGGCCCATGACCTCAATGCAGCAGCAGGCGCCGTCGTCGGTGGCCATGCTGCGGACGTCGGCATCGACTTCCATGACGGTGCAGGCGTTGTATTTGGCGGCGGAGCTGAAGCCGGGGCAATGATCGGTGTGCGGCAAATCGTTGTCGATGGTCTTGGGGACGCCCATGACGCGCATCTCGAATTTGCGTTTGACAGCCTCGTGATGAATCTTGTCGGCGGTGTCCTGGGAATCGTTGCCGCCCGCGTAAAAAAAGTAGCGGATGTTGTGGGCCTGAAAGACTTCAAAAAGGCGATCCATGTCCTTGGCGGCCTGTTCGGGCTTCTTCTTGAAATCGATTTTATAGCGGCAGGTGCCCAGGGCGGCGGCGGGCGTATGCTTCAGGGCCTGAATGGTTTCCGGCGTCTCGAGGCCCAAATCGAGCAACTGCTCGTTAAGGATGCCAAGGATGCCGTTCATGCCGCCGTAACTCCCTTTGATGCAGGGATGTTTGAGCGCTTCCTGGATGACACCGGCGACACTGGCGTTAATCACCGCGGTCGGCCCGCCGGATTGCGCCACCAAAAGATTTCCAACCAACTCTGCCATAAATTATGCGCCGAAAATGCCCGCGGCGCGCGGTCTAGTAAAGGAGAATCCCGAACGCGCCATGATGGAGCTCAAGCCTGTGTGGCGCCGGCCCGGACGAGCCGTTCGCCCCATTCCCGCAAACGCAGGTTCACCACCGACCGGCGCACGTAACGATGCCAGATAAATGCGAGATCGAAAATCAGCGTCGCCAGCCACCACAGGTAAATGGCGGCGGCGGCGGCCAGCCACACCGGCCAGGCGGGCGGATGCAAAGCCAGCGCCGGCTCAACTTTCTTGACGGTGGCCCACCAGTTGGCCTGGTCTTTGCGCTCGAAGGATTCCAAGGCCATCGGCTTCAATAATTCATGGTACGTTTCCCAGGTTCCGTTGCTTGACACAAGGGTTTGCTCCGCGCGCGTCAATTCTGTGAGCGGCGGCGACGGGGTCATTTCAAACCAGACCACTAGGGCGGTGGCCAACGCGCCGACCGCGATCAGGGGCCGCGTGCCTTTCCAAATGAGCCTTTTGTGCCGCTCGGCCGCGGTGCCCGCCGAAGCGCAGGCCAACCATCCGGCGGCGCCAGCCACAAAGGCCCCCAAAATCACCTGCCAGGCCGGCCCGATGTCCAATTGCACAGCGGCTGGCACGAGGCCGAGGTAGCCCAAGGCCCCCGCCGCAAACATTACGACCCCGAGGATTTTCCACTGCCATTGGTACGAGAGCCGGGGGAAACGCGCCATGAGCGTGGCGCCAGCCACCAGCAGCGTGAGCCCGGCCACCGCTCCGGCCAACCCACGGGTGGACAAATCACGGGAAGGTTTCAAGCCCAATTCGTAGTACAACAGAAATCGCTGAAACGGATCGTCCGAAGGATGGGTGAAATGGTGCAGCGCCTTGAAAAGTATAAAAACCCCCAAGGCCACCAAGGCCAGACTCAGCGCGTACGGCAATAGGTTGCACATCGCCGCGGTGCTTTTCAGCGATTTGGGAGGAGGATTCGGCTGCGGCGCGCAGGGCCGCACGACGTCCTTCACAAAATGCTCAAACACCTCCGGGTCATTCCAATATTCGTTATGCGCCTCCCCGGGAAAAAGGTAACGCGAGAAGCCGTAATCGTGATCCTTCGTGAAATCAAACCCCCGGCATCCCTTCCAATCCAGCCAGAGACGCGCCGTGTCCAGCTCGAACCCGATGGGATCGCCATAATCATAGTAATTGCGCCACTTGATCCGCGCCGCAGGCACGAGCGGGCTCGTCGGCTTGAGGCCGGTCCAGAGCCGCGGCCACAACAACAGATGCTTGTCGATGGGCGAGCCGAAAGTCATGAAGCCATGCACATGCGGCAGCCAGGCTGGAATTTTTCCCGGCGTGGGCTCGAGCCGGGCCGGGTGATCTTTGGTCACGGGCGCGACGGTTGTTTCCCCCATGGCATGCAGCAACCCCAGAAAGCTCACGACCGTGCCTTCGCTGTGCGCGACGATATGAATTTTTGGCGGGTTATCCTTCCCCTTAATTTCGTTGGCGTAAATGCTCTCCATGGCGGCGTGAAAGCGCCCCACCACGTCCAGGCGATGGTAGGTGAACTCCGTCACCAACTGCACATCGCCGATGTATTCCACGAGCACTTTCCGCAGATCAAACTTGAAGACGCCAGCCTTGCCCGCGAGGAACAGCAAGTTTTCCAGGACATAAATTGCGTCCACAATTTCATCCACCACTTCCGCCGCCAGGCCAAAATCCGGCGGGACAATCTTCGCCTCCAAATCCGGCGGCGTCCCGGGCGGCGCCTGGGCGCGGGCGGCCTTTTGGGCGGCTTGCGCCCGCAGGCAGGTGGCGTGAGCCCGGGCCACCAAGGTGTGCGCCCACGCCTTCGTTTCCTCCAAGGTGCGCCCTTCCTGCGCCACTTCCTGCGGGATGTCGGCCCAAAACACTTCGGCGAAACCGATCTGGTCCAGGGCCGCGCCGGTGAGCGCGGCTGGATCGTCCAGCAGCGTCACAAACGCAAAATTCTCCACGTCGCTGTGCAGCGGCGGATGAAAAAAACCGAGCGGCTGCGGCGCCACCGGATGAGATGCGCCCCCGGCGCTGAGCGTTTGGGAGGAGGCCAGGCGCGTGGCCGCCGAACGGACCGTCTCACAGCGGTTCTGCTTGCCGATGCCATGAACGGTGACGATGATATCGGAGTAAGCCATACTCTCGTGCCGCGCCCGACTCTACGGCCTGCCGCCCTGCTGTCAATCTAATTAAAGGAAAGCCCATGCAGGAAATCACTGTCACTTATCGTCGATACACGGGCGTCAAAACTGATTTGACTTGACAGAAGCGGGGGACGCTCTAGGCTGCTGGCCCAACAAAACGGCGAAAGGCTTTTATGGGAACACGCATTGCCTCCTGGATCCCGGTCGCGGCGCTGGGGTTGATTTTTCTGACGAGTTGCGCGCGGCTGCAGCAATACCGCACCGAGGACGGCCCCGCGCCGTATGTGCCGCAAGCGCGCTCGCACGCGATCATCGAGCAAGGGCCGAACTACAGCGTGGGCTACGTCGAGATGGATGATCAAGGCTGGCTCTACCAGCGCCATCAAATTGACACGGTAACAAATTGGATCGGCTCCAAACTGGACGGAACCAATCATCTCCTCCTGGTGACCTTCATTCACGGCTGGAAGCACAATGCCAGCGGGGGCGATTCCAACGTGGCCATGTTCCACACCGTGCTGCACAACATTTCCGGCATGGAGGAATTCCTCGCGCACAAAGCCGGGCGCCAGCCGCGGCAAGTGGTGGGAGTGTATGTCGGCTGGCGCGGTTTGTCGTTGCAGTATGATCCCTGGAAGGAATTCACGTTTTGGGACCGGAAAAATTCAGCGGAGCAGGTCGGGCACGGCGGGTTGATCGAATTGCTCTCCGAATTGGAAAAAATCCGCGACCGGGACAATGCCGCGCTTTTGCCATCCCCGGATGGGCGCCCCGTTTACCGCACCCGCATGGTGACGGTGGGGCACAGTTTTGGGGCGGACGTGCTTTACGCGGCGGTGTCCCCGGCGCTCATTGAGCGGATGGTCAAGAATACGGATGCCACGGGCGCCGCCGGCCCCCCGAAAAGCCTCGGCGACCTGGTGATCCTGATCAATCCCGCGTTTGAAGCCTCGCGCTTTCAGACGCTGCATGAGCTAGGCGAAAGCAAGGCGTTCCCCCTCGGCAAGGATTGCACGCTGGCGGTGTTCAGTTCGAGCAACGACGTGCCGAACCGTTGTTTTTTTCCGATTGGCCGTCATCTCAGCGAACTGTTTGACAAGTATCACACCCCGGCCGAGCGCCGCGCCAACCTCACCGCGCTGGGCTTTTACGAACCGTTCATCACCCACTCCCTATTATTGACGAACCTCAACGCCCGCGCGTTGGAAGCGGCCGCATCCACCAACGAAAACGTCAATTTGCAGACGCAACGGGCCGCCGCCGAGCGCGTGGCTGAGTTGAAAACGCATCCGCCTCCGGGGGACGACGGCACGTACGGTTTTCTGCATACGCTGCTCACGCGCCGCCCCGGCTGCTCCGCGCGCGACCCGGTTTTTGTCGTGGCGGTGGACCAAAGAATCATCGCCTCTCACGATGCGATTGACAGTTGGGTATTCGTGCGATTCCTGACGGAATTCGTCTCCTTGTTTTCGCAGGGCGGCTAGGACGCAGATGAAACTCTTTGTTTTGGCCTTCGCGGCGGCGTGCCTGGCGGGTTGCGCCAGCGGCCCGCATGGCGCCTGCTGCCTCGCCAAAGGAAGCGCTGCGGCTCTGGACATCGGCCCCATCAGCACAAACCATTTTGATTTTGCCGCCGAGGGGCGAAGCTACCCGGTATATTGGCGGGGAGCCGATCCGGCGGCGCGCCAGGCGAACCCAGATGAGCCCGCGATTTTGCTCATGCAGGAACTGCCAGGATTGACCCCGGCCTGTTTTGAGCTGGCGACGAGGCTTGCCACCAATGGCTACACCGTTTACGCGCCCTTGTTATTCGGCAGGCCCGGCAAATCGGCTTTTTTCCGCAATTGCGTTTCGCTGTTGTTCAATTCGCAGTGGCATCTTTTCGCGAAGGATGACACCAGCCCGGTGGCCGGCTGGCTGGGAGCGCTTTGCCAAAAAATAAGCCAGGACCACGGAGGGCGCGGGATTGGGGTGGTGGGCAATTGTTTAAGCGGCAGCCTCGCGGTGGCGTTGCTGCGCGAAAAGGCCGTCATCGCGCCCGTAATGTCGCAACCCGCCCTGCCCTTGCTGATTCTCTATTTGCCGGTTTCGGCGGCGCGCAAAAAGGCGCTGGGGCTGGCGCCGGCAGATCTGGCGCGCGCCGAGGAGCGCTGCGCCCAAGACCATATCCAGATCCTCGCGTTTCGATTTGAGAATGATAAAATTTCCCCGCCGGACAAGTTCGCGGAAATGACCCGCGACTTCGGCACGAACTTCATCCCCCGTCCGATTTCCCAAGAGGATTACGCGGCCTGGGATATTCCATCCGACGCGCATGCGGTGTTGACGGAAAATTATGACGACCGCCCGGGCCACCCCACCACCGTACGGTTCCAAGAAATGATCGATTTCCTAAATGCGCGCCTCAAGCGCACGTCGGACGCGCGTTAGGCTCAGGACTGGCGCTTATCGCCCGTGCTGGATTCCAACGCGGAGTTGACGCGCTCGAGGGCGCTGGCGAGGGCGTGGCTGGCCAGGTCGAGCTTGCGTTTTTCATCCTGGAGCGGGTCGGGCGGGGGGAGTGGCGGCAGATGCAGAATCTCGCGCGCGCGATCCAGGGCGGCGCCAATGTTTTCACAGACATTTTCACGGCCCAATCGGTCGAGAAAACCGGCGTTCTCCATCACGAGCAGCGGATGCGTGTGCGGGGCGCTGAGCAGGAGATGCTTGCCCTTGCGGCGCAATCGCTCGTGCAAATCCTCCAGCGCATTCAGGCCGGTGGCGTCCATGGCCATGATGCGGCGCAGACGCAGGATAAGAACGTCTGGGTCCTGCTTCTGCCGTTTCAACACGCTTTCCAACTTGTCCGCGGCGCCGAAAAAGAACGCGCCCATCATGCTGTAAACCATCACCCCATCCGGAATGACCTTGCCGACGAGCGAATGTTGCGAGCCCTCGGTTTCCGTGTGGGGATCGACCGCGATAATCTGCGTGTTTTCGGACACGCGCTTGATGAAAAGGATGGCCGCCAGCGCCATGCCGATCTCCACCGCCACAGTCAAATCAATCATGACTGTCAAACTAAAGGCCGTCAGAAAAACCGCGGCGTCACTGCGCGGCCATTTGGGCAGCCGGGCGAAATTGTGCCATTCGCCCATGTTGAGCGCGACATTGACGAGCACCGCGCTCAAGGTGGCGAGCGGAATGAACCGCGCCAGCGGCGCCGCCACCAAAATGATGGCCAGCAGCGTCAGGGCATGAATCATGCCCGCGACCGGCGTGCGCCCGCCGCTTTTGACGTTGGTGGCCGTGCGCGCAATCGCGCCCGTGGCGGCGATGCCGCCGAAAATGGGGCACAAAACATTGGCCAAACCTTGCGCCATTAATTCCTGATTGGAATCGTGACGGTCGTCAATCATGCCGTCCGCGACGACCGCGCAGAGCAGGGATTCGATCGCAGCCAGCAACGCGATGGTGAAGGCGGGATGAATGAGATTGGGGAGATTTTCCCAGGAAAGCGCCGGCCAATGCGGCGCGGGCAGGCCTTGTGGAATGCCATGAAACTTGCTGCCGATCGTTTCCACCGGCAGGCCAAAAATGGCCACGGCGGCGGTGCCCAGCAAAAGCGCGACGATGGTGCCAGGGACGCGGCGCTGCCAGCGCTTCGGCCAGAAAAGAATCACCGCCAGCGAAGCCGCCGCCAGCGCGACGGTGGGGCCTTGCAGCGTCCCGGCGTGCGCCGCCAACGCCTTCATTTTCGGAAAGAAATCGGAGGGTTGCGTTTCGAGTTTGAGGCCAAAAAAATCCTTGATTTGTGTGCTCAGGATCAGGACGGCGATGCCGGAGGTAAATCCCATCGTGACCGGATAAGGAATAAATTTGATCGCGGTGCCGAGGCGCGTCGCGCCCATTACAAACAAAATGGCGCCGGCGAGCATGGTGCAGATCGCCAGATTTTCGGCGCCGTATTTGGCGCCGATGCCGTAAAGTATAACGATGAAGGCGCCGGTCGGCCCGCCGATGGCGACCTTGGTGCCGCCGAGCCCCGAGATGATGAACCCCGCAATCACGGCGGTAAAAATTCCCGCTTGCGGCGGCGCGCCCGAAGCGATGGCAAAGGCCATGGCGAGAGGCAGGGCCACCAAACCGACGGTCAGACCGGCAATCAAATCCGCGGCAAATTCCGCGCGGGAATAATGCTTTAAGGCCGCGAGGAGGCGCGGTTGAAATGGAAACGCCACATTCATGTCAACAACTGGCGTGCGGTCAGCCCGCGGCGGGCGCCAGTCAATTCAGTATGCCGGAGGCGGCGGCGGGCGCAAGCCGATCCTGCGCCGGGGTCTGGACAAAACCGGAATCGCTCGTACGTTTGGTGAAAGGAGATTAGCCGTCGCTACCGCAGTTTCGCCACGCCCGCCTGCGGTGCAAGCCGACGATTGTTACTCGTAGTCTGTTGTTGGATTCCTGAAAGTTAGTGAATCCTCTACGCTTTATGAATCAACCGGACCTAGCGGCCCATTTTGGGTCTTCAGTGCGGAAGCTCAGGTTCCGCATGGGGATCTCGCAGGAAGAGCTGGCCGGGCGCGCGGATTTGCATCGCACCTATATCGCCGGCATTGAACGCGGTGGACGCAACGTCACGCTGAAAAGCATCGAGAAACTCGCCAGGGCGTTGGAGGTTTCCACCGCAGAATTATTGTCTCCCAATGGCAAGGTTGATCGAGTGGCTGGAAGCGGCGGCGCAGCGGGGGACAGCCGGTTAAACGAAATACTGCTGGTGGAAGACGACGTTGATGACATTGAACTGACCCTGAGCGCCTTTGCCCAGGCGGGCATCGCCAACCCCGTCCATGTGGTGCGCGATGGCGGGGCGGCGTTGGATTATTTGTTCCGCACGGGCAAATATGCGCGACGCCCCGAAGGACAGCAACCGCCGGTGATCCTGCTGGACTTGACGATTCCCAAGGTGAACGGCTTGGAAGTTTTGCGCCGCATCAAACGGGATCCGCAGACGCGCCGCATCCCGGTAATTGTGCTAACCGGCTCCAGCAAGAGCCGGGATATCAGCGATTGCCATCGGCTGGGCGTGTCGGCCTACATTATTAAGCCGGTCGATTTTCAAAATCTCGCGCAAATCACTCCGCAATTCCGATTACAGTGGGCCTTGCTTGAAGCGGCGCCGGAGGATCGCTGAGGGTCCGAAACGAGCACGAAAAAACTCATTTTGGAGCCGGACGGAGCAATGGTTTAACTTTCACAAATCCAAGCGTTTAAGACGGCTGGGGGGACGGCGCCTTTGGGGCAAAATCGTTGCACGGCAAGGTTGCTTTTAGGCCCGGATAAGCGCTTGAATGCGGCGTGGCTTCCTTGCTTAACGTGTTGATCGTGGAGGATTCGCCGGACGATGCGGCGATCATGGTGAGCGAGTTGGAGCGGTCAGGCTTCGAACTGCAATGGCAGCGCGTGGACACCGAAGGGCCTTATCGGGCGGCGTTGAACGAGGCCGTTGATGTCATTCTTTCGGATTATACCCTGCCACAATTCTCCCAGGAGCGCGCCCTGGCCTTGCTGCAGGAAAGCGGGGCGGACATTCCGTTTATTGTGGTCTCCGGCACAATTGGCGAGGAGCGCGCCGTCGCGTGCCTGAAAGCCGGGGCAACGGATTACGTCCTGAAAGACCGCTTGCGCCGCCTCGGACCGGCCGTGCAACGCGCCTTGGACGAACATCGCGAACGCGTCCGACGCCGCGCCGCCGAAACGCAATTGCGGGTCGTGCAAGAGCAATTCGCGCGCGCGCAACGCATGGAGAGCATCGGCGCGCTGGCGGGTGGCGTGGCCCATGATCTCAACAATGTGCTCGCGCCAATTCTGCTCACCTGCGAATTGCTCAAAATGGAGGCGCACGATCCCGACCACCAACGGCTGATCGCCACAATCAAGAGCAGCGCGGAGCGCGGCGCTGAACTGGTGCGCCAGGTTTTGTCGTTTGCCCGCGGCGCGGAGGGCCGGCGGCTCTATATGGAGCCGCATCATTTGGTCCGGGAAATTGTCAACATCGCCTGTCAAACATTTCCGAAGTCGATTCATGTGCGCGCGCGCATTCCGAATGACATCTGGACGCTGGCGGGCGACCCGACTCAGATCCACCAGGTGCTCCTCAATCTTTGCGTCAATGCGCGCGACGCCATGCCGCGGGGCGGCGATCTCACCCTGACGGTGGAGAACGTTCCCGCCGCGGCGGCGGCGCCCTTGGCAGCGGGCGCGGCGCATGCGGGGCCGTATGTGGTCATCAAGGTGCAGGATTCCGGCGAAGGCATTCCTCCCGGCATTCTCGACAAAATCTTCGAGCCGTTTTTCACCACCAAGCCGGAAGGCAAAGGCACGGGCCTCGGCCTGGCCACCTCCCTGGCCATCGTGAAAAACCATGGCGGGGCCATCACCGTGCAGAGCGAACCCGGGCGCGGGGCAACCTTCGCCGTCTGGCTGCCCGCGCAAACCGGCGAGGAGCCCATGGCGCCGGCGCCGTTGGACCGGCATCTGCCGCGCGGCCATGGCGAATTGATCATGGTGGTGGACGACGAGGCGTTCGTGCGCGCCATCACCAAGCAAACGCTGGAAGCCTACGGGTACTCCGTGCTAACCGCGCCCAACGGCGTGGATGCGCTGTCCGTTTATGCGCAAAGCCAGCACGACTTGGATTTAGTCTTTACAGATATGATGATGCCGCTGATGGATGGCGCGTCGCTGATGCTGGCCCTCCGGCAAATCAATCCCCAAGTGCGCATCATCGCCGTCAGCGGCCTGACGACCCCCGACCATCAGCGCGAGGCGATGGACGCCGGCGCCACGCTCTTCCTGCCCAAACCTTTTGCCATCGAACACCTGCTGAACACGCTGGCCGAAACCTTGCGCCGAAATTAAACGGCCTCAGGCTTTCGCGCCGCGCGCGCGTTTGCGGGCCAATTCCTTTTTGAGTTTCGCGAGCGGCAGCGTGTTGATCACGTCGTCTTTTTCCAGCCAGCCTTTGCGGGCGATGCCGGCGCCGAGGCGGAGGTAGCCGGCGTGCTCGTTGCGGTGGGCGTCGCAATTGATGACGCATTTGACGCCTTTCTTCTTGGCGTAATGCCACAGGCGCCAATCCAGGTCGAAGCGATGCGGGCTGGCGTTCAGTTCCAGCCAGGTGCCGGTGGCGGCGCAGGCGTCGATCACGGCGGTTTGATTGACTTTATAGGCTTCGCGCTCCAGCAAGAGGCGGCCGGTGAGATGCCCGAGAATATGCACATGCGGATTCTCGGCGGCGCGGATGAGGCGGCGGGTGATCTCAGCTTCGCTCTGCGCGAAGGGCTGGTGCAGGCTGGCCACGACGATTTCCAACTCGGCGAGAAGATCATCGCTAAAATCGAGCTGGCCGTCGGAAAGGATGTCCACTTCTGCGCCGGGGATGAAACGGAATTCCCGGCCTTCATCGGCCAATTTTTGGTTGAGCGCGCGGATTTCCACAAGCTGCCGGCGGACGCGCTCGGGCTGCAAACCATTGGCTTGCACCGAGGATTTGGAATGGTCGGTGATGGCCCAATATTCGCAGCCGAGCTCCTGCATGTAGTCGGCAATTTCGGCGAGCGTGCTATGGCCGTCGCTCCAATTGGAATGGTTGTGCAACGAGCCTTTGAGCTGCGTCCATTCCACCAACCGCGGCAATGCCTGCTGCTCCGCGGCGGCAAACTCCCCGGCGTCCTCACGCAATTCCGGCGGGATGTAAGCCAGACCGAGTTGCTGAAAAATCTCCTCCTCCGTGCGGCAGGCCACGAGCAACGCCGGGTCGCGCGTTTCCACCTCGGACCGGAACAAGCCGTACTCATTGAGGCGCAAGCCGCGCTGGATGGCGCGCTGGCGCATGACGATGTTGTGCTCCTTGCTGCCCGTGAAATAGGCGAGCGCAAAGGGAAATTCCGGGTCGCTGACCACGCGCAAATCCGCCTGAATGCCGCCTTCCAGCACGACGCTCACTTTGGTGTCTCCCTTGGCGGTGATGTTGATGACGCCGGGTTGTGCGGCGAAAAAATCAATCACGCCCGCCGGATGCCGTGAGGATGCCAGAAAATCGATGTCGCCAATAATTTCCTTGGAGCGGCGCAGGCTGCCGGCGGTGTCGCAACGCGTCACGTCGGGGTGCTGGCGCAAATTGTTCAGGATGGCTTCCGCCGCCGCCACGGCGTCGCTGAGCAAATGGCGCGAAGCGTACTGGCGGCGGAAGTTGATGCCTTCGCAAATTTTGACCTGCGTTTTTTCGCCGAAGCCGTCGAGCAGCGCGACCTTGCCATCCTTGCAGGCCTGTTCCAGTTGCTCCACGGTTTCCACGCCGAGCTTGTCATGCAGCGCCTTGATTTTTTTCGGGCCCAAACCGGGAATGCCGAGCATCGTGACCAGGCCGGGCGGGATGGAGCTTTTCAGCTCGTCGTAATACGGGAGCTTCCCCGTCTGCACAAATTCACAAATCTTTTCCTGGAGACTGTCGCCGATCCCTTTGAGGCGGGTCTCAGATTCGGGGCAAAAGATTTTTTCCAGCGGCTCTGTCGCGGCTTCCACCGCGCGCGCCGCGTTCACGTAGGCGCGCGATTTGAACGGATTTTCGCCTTTCAACTCCAGCAGCGTGGCGATTTCCGTCAAGACTTCTGCGACTTGGGCCTTTGTCATGGCGTCATCCTAGTGCGAAAAGGCTCAAGGATAAAGCCCCGCGGTTGGCCTTGAAAATGCCGGCAGGCCGCGGCAAACTCGGCGCATGCCCCCCACCGCCCCCGCGCCCAGCCGGCTGGCGGCCACCGCCATCAATCTCGCGGCGGCGGCCAACCTCATAGGCGGCTGGCCGCTCCGAAAGTGGGCGGGGCGCGAACCGGATTGCTGGCGCCGGACGCTCGGCCTGGGGCTGCGGTCGGAGGCGTGCAAATTCGGATTGACAGCTTTTGGCCTGCGTGTGCCCAGCAGCGACTTGGCGCCGCGCCTGGCGGAATTTTTGCGGCACGAGCCCGAGGCGCGCTGGGCGTTGCGGCATGGCAAGCATCACGTCGAACGCATCCCGTGGCCGCAGCCGGAATTGGCGGTGGGGGAATTTTCCGGGGACGAACTTCAAGCCCTGACGCCGCGCGCGGATGCTGTTCTCGCGGCGCATCGCGTGACGCGATTATTGCCGGAAAGCGCGCGCGGCGCCGCCTTGCTGCGTGAAGCAGGCCCCGAAGCACAGCGCCTATTGTCGGCGGCGTTTCTGTCCATTGAGCCCTGCCCAGCCAATCGTTTTCAGCCGCCGGATTTTTGTGCGCGGCGCGACTTGGGTTTGGGCTTTTTGAATTTCGTGGCACGCCCGGTTAACGGAGGGCGGTCGGTCGATCTTTGGCTGAACGTCCATCATACCGCCAGCGACGGCGCGCCCATGCAGGAAATGCTTTCCCGGCTCGAAGCGGCGTGGGGTTGTGAACCGGTGGCCTATCCCGGCGACGATCCGCGACGCCCGCCGCACCTGGCCCCGTGCCAGGTTCCGCGCGCCGGGCGCGCCCTGTCCTTGCTCGTGGATTTTATTGACCTGGCCGGTTTGGTTCAAAAAAGGCGCGACTTCAACGCCCGTTCCCGCGCCGAATTAGGCGCCGACGCCCCGCTGTCCTCGCAGCTGATTTGGAGCCTGGCGCAACAGCCGGAATTTCACGGGCGCAAATTCTCCACCGCCATCGATGTGCCAGCCGGGCAAGGCCAGCCGCGCGCCGTGGATTTGATTGCGATTCGGCCGGCTGATTTCCCGACGCAAATCGAGTTCAGCCGGGCCTACCTGGAATTGGTGCGAGCCGCGCGCGCGCGGCGCACCATTAGTTACAAAACCATGCGGACGACGGCGCAGCTCCATCCGGGCCTGGCCTTTCGGGCGCTCGCGGCGAACGCAGCCCGCACGCGCGAGGTCTTTGGCAGCGTTGGCCTATCCATTTTGAAAGATGCGAAAGTGTTCACGGCCCCCATGGCTGACACCGGTTTTGCGGACGGCTTCATGGCCCTGGGCGGTTCCAATCTCCCCACGGCGGAGGGCGGAACGGTGGCCGCCTTCACCGTCAAGGGAGACGCCGAGCAAATCCGTCATTATCCCGCGGCGCTGCGGGCGGCTCTGCGGTAACCCGAATCTCGCTTGCGTGTGGCGCAAAACGCTGCAACTTTAGGCCGCGTGTCCTCAACTATGAACAAACTCACTTTGCTGCTGCTCGCTTTGACGTCTTCGATGCAGGCCGGAACGATTGCCATTCCCAACGCTTCCTTTGAATCGCCCCAGCAACCGACGAATTCCCCCTACGCCTCCTTCGAGATGGATTCGTGGCAAAAACCGCCGGCTCCACCCTGGTACGACCCGTCCCAAAACCAAGACACCCCGTGGGAATACTTGATGGGCGGCTTCTACAATTCGCCCGACGACGGAGCGTACATCGTCAATTGCGACGGCGTGCAGGACGCTTTTGTTTACGGCGTGCCGGAGACCGGGTTTTTCCAGGATTTGGCTGCCACCTACCAAACGGGCAAAGTATATCGGCTCACGGTGGGCATCATCGGCGGCGGCGGAGGCATGCCGCAGGGCGCCAGTTTTGAAATCGGGCTTTATTATCGCGACACCAGCAACAACTTCGTCACGATTGCCGCCACGGTGGTTTCCAACACGACGGCCACGTTTCCAGATAATTTGCACTTTGTGGATTTCGCCGCGTTGAGCCCGCGAGTGGGCGCCAGTGATGCCTGGGCCGGCCAGCCCATTGGCGTGGAGTTGCTCAATGCCACCGGCTTCGACAAGCCGGGCGGTTATTGGGACTTGGACAACGTGCGTTTGCTGGAGATAACGCCGCCGGCGCTGACCAGCGGCGGGGTGACGAACGGACAATTCACCTTCTCCATTGCCGGCGAAGCTGGAGCGCAATACGAAATTCAGGCCGCCGTGAATCTCTCCTCTAATCCAGGAGATTGGCTGTCGCTGGGAACCGTCTCCAATGCGACCGGCTCAGTTTCGTTTACCGACACGAAAGCCGGGGCGAGTCAGCGGTTTTATCGCGTGCGCCATTTTTGACGCGCCTGAGGCCTGGCTATGCCAACCGGTCGTTCGAGATTCGCGGGCTCCGGTTTCACCTTGATTGAATTGCTGGTGGTCATTGCGATCATCGCGATTCTGGCGGCGCTGCTGGCGCCAGCCTTGTCCCTGGCGAAGGAAAAAGCGCAAAAGACGGTTTGCCTTTCCAATCTGCGGCAAATCGGGATCGCGATCCAAAGCTACGCGCCCGATTACGCGGGGCGAATTCCGTACGGGCCGGTGGCGCCGCCGTCGTTGAGCCCGCTGGATTTTTACACCTCGACGGGAGCGCCCACGAGTTTGATTTCGCTGGGGAACGGCGGCGCGCCGGTGGGCCTGGGCTTGCTGCTGCGGCAGCAGCTTTCCGCGCAATCGAAAGCGTTGTTTTGCCCGGGCAGCGACCAACCGATTAATGCTGACGCCAGCCTCGCGAACGTTGGCCTTCGGCAAGCGCAATGCGGGTATTTCTACCGTCACGGCGGCAATACCAATCTGTTTGACAAGCCGGGCGATAATTTTCTCACGCCGGACCATATCCGCCTTGATAACCTGGGCAACAACCGCCAAGGCCTTCCGATCCGGGCGCTGGTGATGGACACGCAATTCCTGTGCCCGCCCGCCATGGCGGCCTTCGGCATCACCCCCAGCACGCATCATCGGCGGCAATTCGTGAATGTCCTCAGCGCGGACGGCCACGCCACCGGCCGGCCGAATGCTGACGGACGTTTCACCGTGGATCTCGGCGGGAACGTGAACCTCGCCGCGTCCTTTGCCACCATCCTGAACGTGTTCGAGCAAGCGGACGCCCTGCCGTAACCGCGCCGCACTTTAAACTTTCACCTTGGCGCGCGAGCCTTTAGTTTGGCGAAAATGAATCGTCCGTTTCGCCGCCTTCTGCAGTTGACGCTGATTGCCGCCGCGCTCGTGGTGTTGCCCGCGCGCTCCCCGGCGCCGCTAATTTTCCGTCCGGGCGAAGGATGGACCTACGAAACACCCGGCGGCGGCAAAGGCGATTGGCATCGGCAACGCGCCAAAGACCAACTGGCGGCGGCCCAGGAAGCGCTGGACGCCAAGCGATTCCGCGTGGCCCTGAAAGCCGCGCAACGGGTCATCACGATCTGGCCGCTGTCCGATTACGCGCCGCAAGCCCAGTACTTGATCGGGCGCTGTTACGAAGCGCGCAAGATGGATGAAAAAGCCTTTCAAGCCTATCAGACCTGCCTCGAGAAATATCCCAAGCAAATCAATGTGCTGGAAATTCAGCGGCGGCAATTCGACATCGCCGTGCGTTTCCTTCACGGGCAATGGTTCAAGCTCTGGGGCTATGTGCCGTTCTTCCCCTCCATGGACCGGACGGCGGATATGTTTGACAAGATTGTGCGTTACGGCCCCTATGGGGAATTCGGTCCGGCGGCGCAAATGAACATCGGCGCAGCGCGCGAGAAGGAGAAGGATTATCCGCTGGCCGTGCAAGCCTACGAACGCGCGGCGGACCGTTACAGCGAGCAAGTCCAGGTGGCCTCCGACGCCCTCTACAAAGCGGCGGGCGCCGAATACAAACAAGCCCGCAAATCCGATTACGACCAGAGCGTGGCGGGCCAGGCCATTTCCAGCTACAGCGATTTCAATTCGCTTTATCCCGAAGATCCCCGCGCAACCAACGCCGTGGCGATCATTTCCTCGCTGCGCGCAGAGCAGGCCCGCGGGAATTTTCGCATTGCGGAATTTTACGAGAAAAACAAGAAATGGGACGGCGCGCTCATTTACTATAATGAAGTGCTGCTCAAGGACGCCGGTTCGCCGCTGGCCGCGCGGGCCCGGCAGCGCATCGAAGCGCTCAAACAGCGCGCCACGGCGCCCAAAAAATAAATGCGCCACCCCGCCCTCATGCTGGTCCTGATGCTCGCGCTGGCGGGTTGCGCGGGCTACAAGCTCGGCCCCAGCAATGGCCTGGCGGCGGGGGCCACGACCGTGAGCATCCGGCCTTTTGTCAATAAAACGCACGAGCCGCGCGTCACGGAATACCTGGCCATGTCGCTGCGCAAACAATTGCAGCAGGATGGCACGTTCCGCCTGGAAACCTCCGGCGCGCCGGACATCATGGTGACCGGCGAGATTCTGCATTTCCAGCGCTCAAGCCTTTCCTACACCACCAACGACGTGCTGACCCCGCAGGAATACGTCCTGCAACTCGATGCGCGGGTGATCGCGCGCGACACCGCCTCCGGGCGCGTGCGCATGGATCGCGAAGTGCACGGGCAGACTTTTCTCCGCATTGGCGATGACCTCGGCAGCTCCGAACGCCAGGCCATTCCCATTCTCACCGACGAAGTGGCCCGCTCCGCCATCGATCTTCTGGCCGACGGCAGTTGGTGACCGCGGGCGAGCCTTCGCCCATTTTTGGCTAAAATTTTGGCAAGAAACGGTGAGTGGGCTCCCCGCAAATTCCCGATATTCCTCGTGTCTTGGGCATGTTGCCACATCACGTCATGGAATGGGATGCGCCGAGCGTTGACACTCCGCGTGCCGGCGCGGAGGCCGCGTGCTTTCATTGCGGCGAGCCCTGCCGCGACGGATCGCACGAGGCGGCGGGCCGCGCCTTTTGCTGCGCGGGCTGCCGGACGGTATTCGAGTTGTTGACGGAGAATGGGCTGGCGGACTTCTACGAATTTGGCGAAGTCGCAGGCGTCAAAAGCCAAGGTGCGCCGCCCCCGGGGCAATTTCACTTTCTCGACGAACCAGCGGTGCGCCGCCGCGTGACGCAATACACGGATGATCGCCTGACGCGCGTTCAGTTCCGGATTCCCGCCATTCATTGCATGGCGTGCGTGTGGCTCCTCGAAAATCTTTTCCGCCTGCAACCCGGCATTGGCTCCTCGCGCGTGAACTTTGCGCGGAAGGAAGTCTCCATCGGTTTCGCCACGGCGGAAGTGCGGTTGAGCGAGGTGGCGGCGCTTCTGACCTCCCTCGGTTACGAGCCGGACTTGAACCTGGCGGACCTGGATCAAGCCGGGCCGGCGCCCGGCGCGCGGCGGCTGTGGCTGCAAATGGGCGTGGCGGGATTCGCGTTCGGCAACATCATGCTGTTCAGCGTCTCGTCGTACTTTGGCCTCGACCATTTCAGCGGCCCGCATCTCAAAAAATTATTCGGCTGGATCAGCTTGTTGCTGTCGCTGCCGGTGATTGCCTACAGCGCGGCGGACTATTGGCGCGCGGCCTGGGTAAGCCTGCGGCAGCGCCGGCTGACCCTCGACGTCCCGATTGCGCTGGGCATGGCGGCCTTCCTCCTGCGCAGCGCGCATGCGGTGATTTTCGAGGGCGCGGATGGCTATTTCGATTCGTTGACTGGCCTGATTTTCTTTCTGCTTTGCGGCAAATGGTTTCAGCAAAAAACCTTTGACCGGCTGGTCTTTGACCGCGATTACAAATCCTTTTTCCCGCTCTCCGTCACGCGCCGCACTGGAATAAACGAGGAGCGCGCGGCTCTCTCGCAATTGCGCATCGGCGACCGGATTGTGCTGCGGCACGGCGAATTGATTCCCGCTGACGCCACGCTCGCGGACGGCGCCGCGTTGATCGACTACAGCTTCGTCACCGGCGAATCCGCGCCCGTGGAAAAGCAACCGGGCGATTACCTTTATGCGGGCGGGCGGCAGGTCGGGGGCGCGATGGAAATCCTGATCGTGAAGCAGGTGTCGCAAAGCTACCTGACTTCGCTGTGGAACCAGGACGCTTTTCGCAAGCGGCCCCGCCATTCCTTCGCCACATTGACGGACCGTTACAGCCGGCGTTTCACGGCTTCGATTTTGAGCATCGCTTCCGGGGCCGCAATCTATTGGGCGTGGCGCGATCCGGCGCTGGCGGTCCCGGCGTTTACGGCGGTGTTGATCGTGGCCTGCCCGTGCGCGCTGGCGCTGGCCGCGCCGTTTGGGCTGGGCGCAGCGCAACGCCTGCTGGCGCGGCGCGGGGTTTTTCTCAAGGACGCCTCCGCCTTGGAAACGCTGGCCGCCGCCGGCACGATTGTATTTGACAAGACCGGAACATTAAGCGCCGCGGGTTTGGGCGAGGTGATTTTCGCAGGCGAACCGCTCACGCCGGATGAGCGCAGCGGGCTGTTTGCGTTGGCCGGGCAATCCGCCCATCCGATCGCGCTGGCGGTGCGGCGGTTCCTGAAATCAAGCCACTCTCACGGCGTCAGCCAATTCCACGAAATTCCCGGGAGCGGCATCGAAGGCCGCGTGGCCGGCCACTGGTTGCGGCTGGGATCCGCGTCCTGGTTGAACCTTGCCGCGCCGCGCCCGGGGAACGCGCATCTGATGATCGACGGCCATTATCGCGGCGCCTTTGCGCTGGCCTGCGGCGTGCGGCCGGAAATTCAGCCGTTGCTGCAACGCCTCGCCCGCACGCACGAACTGGCGCTGTTGAGCGGCGACAACGAAAACGAACGGGAACGGTTCGCCCAACTTTTTCCGCGCGGCAGCGAAATGCGGTTCAACCAATCGCCGCTGGACAAGCTCCATTTTATCAAAGAACGCCAGGCTGCCGGACGAACGGTCATTATGGTCGGCGATGGATTGAACGACGCCGGCGCGTTGAAACAGAGCGACGCGGGCGTGGCCGTGATGGAACACATCAACGGCTTTTCCCCCGCCAGCGACGTGATCCTCGCCGCGAGCGCCCTGCCGCGTTTGGACGAAACACTGCGGCTGGCCCGGGCGGCGGTGAGAATTGTCCGTGTCAGCTTTTTCATTTCGGCGGCTTACAACGTCGTCGGCGTCGCCATCGCCGCGCGCGGATTATTGGCGCCGGTGATCTGCGCGATTCTCATGCCGTTAAGTTCGGCCAGCGTGGTGGCGTTCGCGTGCGCCGCCACGTCGCTGGCCGCCTGGCGCATCGCCTTCGGGCGCGAAAGGACGGCGCCATGATCATTCTGCTTTTTCTCATCCCGCTCAGCATCGCCCTGGCGGTCGTCTTTTTGGCGGCCTTCATCTGGGCGGTGCGCTCGGGTCAATACGAAGACACCAGCCCGCCCGCGTTGCGCGCGCTGCTCGAAGAACCCAACGCGGCCAAGGCGCCGCGACCCATTGTCCAACCTCCTCAACCATGAACGCATCCGCATCCACCTCCGAAAATCCCCTGTCGCAACCGGCGGGGCGCGGCGAAAAAGCCGTCGAGACATTTTACTACGACAACCGCATCGTGCGCGCCTTTGCCATCGCCACCGTGATCTGGGGCATCGTGGGCATGAGCGTCGGCCTGCTCGCGGCGGTGGAATTGTTTTTCCCCGCCGCCAACCTGAATTTTCAATACATCACGTTCGGGCGCATCCGCCCGCTCCACACCAACGCGGTCATCTTCGCCTTCGTGGGCAACGGGATGTTCATGGGCATTTATTTTTCCCTGCAACGGCTCTGCAAGGCGCGCATGTTCAGCGATTTTCTGAGCTGGTTCAATTTTTGGGGCTGGAACGCCATCATCGTCGCGGCGGCCATCACGCTGCCGCTGGGTTTCACGAGCAGCAAGGAATACGCGGAATTGGAATGGCCGATTGACATCGCCATCGCGGTGGTGTGGATCGGTTTCACCATCAACCTGCTCGCAACCATCCTGAAGCGGCGCGAAAAACATTTGTATGTGGCGATCTGGTTTTATATCGCCACGGCGCTGACGGTGGCAGTGCTGCATGTGGTGAACTCGATGGAAATCCCGGCGGGGCCGTGGAAGAGCTACTCGGTTTACGCGGGCGTGCAGGACGCGCTGGTGCAATGGTGGTACGGCCACAATGCGGTGGCCTTCTTCCTGACCACGCCCTACCTGGGGATGATGTATTATTTTCTGCCAAAGGCGGCGAACCGCCCGGTGTTCTCCTACCGCCTTTCCATCATTCATTTCTGGGCGCTGATTTTCATCTATATCTGGGCGGGGCCGCACCATTTGCTTTACACGGCTTTGCCGGATTGGGCGCAATCGCTGGGGATGGCGTTTTCCATCATGCTGGTGGCGCCGTCGTGGGGCGGCATGCTCAATGGCTTGCTCACGTTGCGCGGCGCGTGGGACAAGGTTCGCCAGGACCCGGTGCTCAAATTCATGGTCGGCGCGGTGACGGCATACGGCATGGCGACGCTCGAAGGCCCGGCGCTGGCGATCAAGACGGTCAATTCGCTCTCGCATTACACCGATTGGACGATTGCGCACGTCCACACCGGCGCCCTCGGCTGGAACGGCTTGCTGACCTTCAGCGTGCTCTACTGGCTCTTCCCGCGGCTTTACGACACCAAGCTTTGGTCGGTCAAGCTGGCGAATTACCATTTCTGGATCGCGCTGCTGGGAATGATGTTTTACGTGGCGCCGATGTATGTCAGCGGCATCACCGCGGGCATGATGTGGAAGCAATTTACCGCCGACGGCTTTCTGCAATACCCGAACTTCCTGCAAACCGTGCAGCAGATTATTCCGTTCTACCGGCTGCGCGCCATTGGCGGCTCGCTCTACATCGTGGGCACATTTTTGATGGCCTACAATTTGTGGCGCACCGCGCGCGCGGGCAAATTCATCCCCGAGGAAAAAGCGCAGGCCGCCAGTTACCGCACGCAATTGGCCGCGCACGAAGACCGCGCGTTCAGCCATCGCTGGCTGGAATCCAAGCCCGTCTTGTTCACTGCCTTGTCGCTGGTGGCGGTGCTGATTGGCGGCATGATTGAAATCATTCCGATGATCGTGGTGAAGGAAAATGTCCCCACCATTCCGAGCGTCAAACCTTACAGCGCCCTGGAGTTGCTGGGGCGCGACATCTACATCCGCGAAGGCTGCGTGGGCTGCCATTCGCAGATGATTCGCCCCTTCCGCTCCGAGACCGAGCGTTACGGGGAATATTCCAAGGCCGGCGAATTTGTCTATGACCATCCGTTTCTCTGGGGCTCCAAACGCACCGGGCCGGATTTGCATCGGATTGGCGGGAAATATCCAGACGCCTGGCATTACAACCATCTGGACGATCCGCGCGCGACGTCGCCCGGCTCCATCATGCCGCGTTACCCGTGGTTGTTGACGCAGGAATTGGACACCGCGCCGCTGGCCGCGCGCATCAAGGCGCTGCGCACCGTTGGCGTGCCGTATCCCGACGGCTACGAAACGAACGCCCTGGCGGAACTCAACCAGCAGGCGGCGAAAATCGTCGGCAACCTGAAGAACGGACAAATCAAAGCCGCGCCCGATCGCGAGATCATCGCGGTGATCGCCTATCTGCAACGGCTCGGCACGGACATCAAAGCGGCGCCGCCCGCCGCCAAAGTCGCCGTCAACAATTAACGCAATGTTTTATGGAACTCATCAATAAACTCGGCGGCGTCGCGGTATTCGGCGTCGTTTCCATCTGCCTGTTTGTCGTGGTCTTCACAGCCTCGATGTGTTGGACGGCCTTTTTGCGCCGGCCCTTTCTGGCCAAGATGGAAACCCTGCCGCTGGAAGACGAGCGCGCCCCCCAACCTTCACCCGACAACCTATGAACAACACCCCCGATCCGTGGAACGATCCCCTGCTCCTGCCGCATGAGGCGGACGGGATTCGAGAACTCGACAACAACCTGCCGCGCTGGTGGGTGTGGCTGTTTAACCTCTGCATCGTTTTTGCCGTCGGTTACATGCTCTATTATCATGTCTTCCATCTCGGCGATTTGCCCGCGAAATTGTACTTGGCGGAAAGCAAGCAGGGCGACGCCATCAAAGCGGCGGCGTTGAAGACGTTTGAAGATTCCCTGCCGACGCTGGCGCCTTCGAAAGATCCCGCCGTGGTGGGACAGGGCCATGACATTTTTCTGCATTATTGCGCCCCGTGCCATCGCGCCGACGCCGGCGGGTTGGTGGGGCCGAATTTGTGCGACGATTATTGGATTCACGGCTCCAACTTCGTGGACAATCTCCGCACAATCGTGAACGGCGTCCCGGCCAAGGGCATGCTCACTTGGCGCGGCGTCCTGAAGCCCAAGGAAATTCATGCGGTGGCCAGCTACATTTACACCCTGCGCGGCACGCATCCGGTGAACCCAAAGCCGCCCGAAAACCAGGTGCAGGCTCCCGCCGCCAACCAGTACGAATAACGTCCGCCGGGCGATCATTTCGCGCTTGGAACGCGGCAGCGTTTCGGTTTAACTCGCTGTCGGGTAAATCCGACATGATGTTATGCGACGCGCGGAATTGGATCATATCTTAAGCACGATGCTCGGGTTTGACCGGTCGTCCGACACGGTGATCCTGCGGCGCGACCAGGTTTCCGACCTCAATTTCACGGTCGATCGCCCCCTGCAAATCGAGCAAAGCGGCGAATTGGTGCCCGTCCACATCAACCCGCCCATCGATAATTTGACGCCGTACCAGACTGAAATGCTGGCGTTAAACCTCGTCAACGGGAACCCGCGCCTGACCGAGGATCTCATCCGCACCGGCTCGTGCGACGGCGCCTACAGCCTCGGCGATTTGGCGCGGTTTCGCGTGAATATTTTCAGCCAGCGCGGCCGTTATTCGGTCGTGATGCGCAAACTGAACACCGAGATTCCGACGCTGGCGCAATTGAAGTTGCCCGAGACGTTTCTCAATGTGGCCAAGGAAAAAACCGGGCTGGTCCTGGTCACGGGCGCGACTGGGTCCGGCAAATCGACGACGCTCGCGGCTTTGTTGAACGAAATCAACATGACCAAGTCGATCCACATCATCACGCTGGAGGACCCGGTCGAATTCGTGCATCCGCACAAGAAGGCCACGTTCAACCAACGCGAGATGGGCAATGATTTCAGCACGTTCGCCACGGGTTTGCGCGCCGCCTTGCGGCAGGCGCCCAAGGTGGTGCTGGTGGGCGAAATGCGCGATCGCGAGACCGTGGAAATCGGCTTGAGCGCGGCGGAAACGGGGCATCTGGTGATGAGCACGCTGCACACGATCGACGCCGGCCAGACTGTCAATCGTATTTTGGGCATGTTCGAGACGGAGGAGCAGGAGCAAATCCGCCTGCGCCTGGCCGACACGCTGCGCTGGGTCATCAGCCAGCGGTTGGTGCCCAAAGTGGGCGGCGGGCGTTACGCGCTCCTGGAAATCATGGGCTCGAACTTGCGCACCAAGGAGACGATTGCGCAGGGCGAAAGCGAAGGGAAAAGTTTTTACGAAATCATTGAGTCGAGCCACACCTTCGGCTGGCGCACATTCGACCAGGCCTGCCTGGAAGCGTACGAGGCTGGCGTCATCACCGAGGAATCGGCCGCGCTGTACTCGAGCAAGAAGGGCGTGGTCACCCGCGGCATCGACAAGATCAAGAAGGCGCGCGGCGAACAGATTGCGTCCACAGAACTGCGCATGAAGCTGGATCAATCCCGCTCGGCGGGGCCGTCGTTCCCGGGATCGCTGAAATTGAAATAGCCATGGACGATTTTGATTTTATAGGCCAGGACGATCATCCGGCCATCGTGGCGGTGAGCAACGTCGATGTCCTGACGATGGCCAAGGCGGACCTCACGGAAATGGGTTACAAAATCCACGCCGTCCATACGCACGAACAATTCGAGAGCCGCTTTTACATGGTCAATTACCAGGTGGTGTTGCTCGAGGAAACGTTTGCGGGCAGCTCCACCTTTGACAATCCCAGCCTGCGTTTGCTGCAAAACATGTCGATGCAATTCCGGCGGCACGCCATGATTTGTTTGATTGGCGAAAATTACGAGACGTTGAATTCGCTGCAAGCCTACGCGCAAAGCGTGCATAGCGTGATCAATTACGCGGACCTGACGATGCTTTCCCAAGTCATCCAAAAAACCAAGGCGGAGAACGACCTCTTCCTGTCCGCCTATCGCGACGCCCAGGTGCGCGTGCTGCACAAACGGTAAACCGTGCGACTGGACATCGCCTTGGTGGAACGCGGATGCTGCGAAAGCCGGGAAAAGGCGCAACGGGCGATCCTGGCGGGACAGGCGCTCATCAACGGCCAACCCGCGCGCAAGGCGAGCGACGCCGTCAAGCCCACCGACACCATCAGCCTCACCGCCGCGGAGAAATATGTCAGCCGGGGCGGGCACAAGCTGGAGCATGGCCTGGACTTTTTTCGTATTGACGTGGCGGGTTTGACCGCGGTGGACCTGGGCGCCTCCACGGGCGGCTTCACCGATTGCCTGTTGCAGCGCGGCGCGGCGCGTGTCTATGCCGTGGATGTGGGGCGCGGGCAACTGGCGTGGAAATTGCGCCAGGACCCGCGCGTGGTGGTGATGGAAAAAACCAACGCGCGGACGCTGCGGCGGGCGGATTTTCCGGCGCCGTTCGCGGGCGCGGATTTGGTGGTGGCGGATTGCTCATTTATTTCCCTGCAAAAAATTCTGCCGGCGGCCATTGAATTGCTGGGGGATTCCGGTAAGATCCTCGCCTTGGTCAAACCACAATTTGAGGCGGGGAAGGCGGAGGCAGACAAGGGGGCCGGCGTCATCACCGACCCCGAAATTCATCGCCGTGTGCTTGACGAATTGCGGCAATGGGCCGCCGCGCACACCGCCCTGCATTGGACGGGCCAAACCGAATCGCCGCTGCTGGGCCCGGCGGGCAACAAAGAGTTTCTGGCGCTGCTTGAAAAACATTCGTAAGCAAATCAAGACCGTCGGCCTGATCGCCAATCTCGACAAAGCCGCGAGAGCTTCGGTCGTGGCGCAGCGGGCGGCGCGCCTGATTCAGCGCGCGGGCCGCGCGGTCTGCGCGGACGAAGCCACCGCGCGCCTGGCGGGCTTGAAATGCGAAACCTTCCCGGACACCGGCGCCGTGGCCCAAGCCGCGGATGTCCTCCTCGTGTTCGGCGGCGACGGCACCATGCTGCGCGTAGTGCGCGACCTGGACGGACAGGAAACGCCGATGATCGGCATCAACATCGGCACACTGGGATTTTTAACCGCCATTCCCGCCAAGGAGATCGACAGCTCCTTGCAGGCCTTGTGGAAGGGCGATTACACGGTGGAATCCCGCCCGTTGATGGAGGCCACCGGAGTGTGCGCGGCCCGCCCCATCCGCATGCACGCGTTCAACGACATTGTCATCAGCCACGGCGCAGTGTCGCGCCTGATCGAATTGGACGTGACGGTGGATGGCGAGAATTTGACGCGCTATCGCGGCGACGGTTTGGTCGTGTGTTCGCCCAGCGGCTCGACGGCCTATTCGCTTTCCGCCGGCGGCCCGATCATCAGCCCCACGGCGGATGTTTTTGCGATCACGCCGATTTGCGCGCACGCGTTGTCGAACCGTTCGGTGATTGTCAGCCAGCGCTCGGTGGTGCAGGTGAAATTGCTCAGTCAAGAAATGGAAACCATCGTCTCCGCCGATGGGCGGGTGGCGGCCGGTTTTAAAGGCGGCGATTCCATAAAAATATTTCGGAGCCGGCGCCAAGTGAAATTATTGACGCTGGCTTCGGGCTCGTTTTTCGACGCGGTGCGCCGCAAATTGCGCTGGAGCGGATCCGCCGTGTAACCATGCCTGCCGCACGTCTCAAAGATATTGCCGCCCATGCCGGGGTGTCGGTCATGACCGTTTCCAAGGCGCTGCGCGGCGCCACTGACGTGGCGCCCCAAACCAAGGCGCGCATCCGCGCCCTCGCGCAACAAATGGGCTACGAGCCCAACTCGGTGGCGCAAGGTTTGCGCAACCGCACCACGCGCCTGCTCGGCTTGATCCTTCCCACGGTGGCTAATCCGATTTACAGCCGCACCGTCGCCGCCATCGTGGAATGCGCGCATGATTTGGGCTACGACCTGGTCATTTCGCACAGCCTGGGAATGGTGGATCGCGAAGAAACCTGCATTCGGCGGTTCCTGTCGCGCCGCGTGGATGGAATGTTTATTTTTCCCGTGTACCGCATGGCGCCACAGGCCGCCATCTATCAAGAGCTGCTGCGGCGCCGCACGCCCACCGTGATCCTGGGCCATCGCGCGCCGTTTTGCGCCGGGTTTTGCAACGTGGAGAGCGATGATATTTCCGGCAGCCTGGAAGTGACGCGCCACCTGATTTCGCTCGGCCACAAGCGCATCGCCTTCCTGTGCGGCATCACGCCCGCGCCCTGGGCGCAGGAGCGTTTGGAAGGCTATCGCCGCGGTTTACGCGAGGCCGGGCTGGAACTGGACGACGGTTTGATTTTCAACGCGGGCGGCATGATCGAGGAAGGCGAAACCGCCGCGCTGCAGATGCTCAACGAATCCACCAAGATGACCGCCATTCAAGCGGCGAGCGACCTCGTCGCGATCGGCGCAGCCAACGTTTTGCTGAAACAAGGGCTGCAAATTCCCGGTGATGTTTCAATCGCGGGTTTCGGGAATGTTTTGACCGCGGAACATTATCGCGTCCCGCTCACGACGGTGCGCCAGCCGAAATGGCGGTTGGGAGTCGCCGCCATCGAAATGATGCAGAAGGTCATCCGTGGCGAACAACCGGAGTCGCGGCGCCTCCCGGCCGAATTGATCGTGCGCTCCAGCGCGGGACCGCCGCGACTGGAGGCTGTCCTCTGAGGCGGCTTATTGCGTGATCACGCGGTAAAATTGGGCCGGAGGCGAACCGTTCGCGCCGGGAAGGTAGGAGTAATCTCCAATGTCGTCGTCAGGAGTGGGAACGCCGGCCGGCGTCCAGGTGTTGAGATCATCCGATGATTCAATGGAATAGGAGCGCGCCGGATCGGCGGTGAAACGCAAAACCAGCTTGCCGCCAATCACGTTAAACGTCAGATCGGTGACCGGCGTGGCGGGATGCGTGTAGAGATCGGGCACGCGATAGCTGCGATACACCAGGTTGCCCGCATAGGTGGGGCTGTGGTTGGTCGGATCAAATATTTCCAAGTCAAACACCACGGACGGATCGGCGTCATGCGTGACTTCCTTGATGCGGACCATCGAGGCGTTGGTGGTGGCCGAGCTGACGCTGAGGCCATTCTCATAAGTTACGTGGCCGAACGTCAGGAGAACGTTGTTGCGTTGCGGCAGCCAGGTGGCATTGCCCACTTCATCCACATAGAGGCGATCTTCATTGCCGCCCGTATATTCCCAGACCTGGGAAACCTGCATGTTCGTCTCGTCAATGCTGTACTCCACGCCGCGGCTGTAATTCTCGTTGTCCGGCAACGCGGGATCAAACGGTTCGGCGCGGCAATTGCCGTCGTCATACATGAGCAATGTTCCTTGCGGCGTCAGCATGGGCGCGTGCTGGCCGTACTGCCACGCGAAGGGGGAACCGACGGGCGTGAGCAAATACTGCTGCCATTGCGGGCCCCAGTTTTCCGGCGGGCCCAAAATCCATTTCAATTGTCCGGTGGCGCGGGAAATTTTAATGACCGCATCCTGATTGCGCAGCGAGACGATCAGCGAATTATCGCGATGATCCTCGATCACGGCATTGGCATGCTCAGGGTCGGTGCCGTAAAAGGCGACGCGGTAGGTGAGATAATCGACCCGTTGCGGATCAAGCAAGTCGATCAGAGACCAGGAATTGAGCAGCGTGGAATTCGTGATGGACATTTCCACCACGCGATTGACATTGGCATTCACGCTGGCCAGGGGCGCATTCGAGCGGATGGCGGTGGGGAAATTCGTAATGACACGCTTGGTGTAGTTTATATACAGAATGGTGCCGTGATCGGTTTGCAAGTCCTCGTGGGAATCAACGAGGTAACCCGCCGGGGCTGTCCAAGTGCGGACGGTTGCTCCCAGCATGTTCGCTTCCGTGAAGCCAGCTTCCGAGGTATCGGGGAAAAAGAGATCGCCATTGGAAAGCTGGCGCACGTCGGACGGCGTCGGGAGGACGCTGTACCAGACAATCTGGCCGGCGTTGTCCACCATCGTCACATACGCGGCGCCGGTCGTGTTGTTCGCCACGCGAAACAGCGTATAACCCGGCTCCATCAACTCCGGATTATTCGTGACCAGAATCATTTTCGGCATGGCTGCGGGCAGCGGCGCCGTGATAAATTGCAAATTGGTGGGCGACGTGTAGGCGTGGCGGGTTCGGTCAAAAACCCTCACGGTAATGTTATTGGTCTGATTCGGTTTGAAGCCGAGCAGCGTAAGGGAATGATTGGTGCCGTAATCGTAAAAATCGCGCTGCCACGATCCATTATCATTGGTCACCGACACCTGCACGCGCGTTACACGATCACTCGTTAACGATAACGTCCCAGCGAGCGGGGCATTATTGGCAGGGGTAAAGGTCGGGCCGGTAAGAATGGTTAAGGCGGGAAGCTGGAGCGATGCAGCAAAAATAAGCAGGGCAGTAGCGATTTTCTTCATGTAAGGGATTACCTCTCAAAGTTGTAATGGCATTCCTCACACACACTAGGCCAATTGTCAAATGATTTTTTAAACTAGCCAGCGAGTCGGCAAGGGGTAATTTCAGGGTATGATTCGGTGGTTTACGGTGGCGGCGTTCCTCGCGGCGCTCCCGGTTCTGGCTTTCAACAAGACGCAGACCCGGCTCGTGCTGTCCGACCAAACGGCGCCGGCGGGAGCCACCGTCTGGGCGGGGCTCGAAATGAAAATGCCGCCCGGCTGGCACACCTACTGGCGCAATGGCGGGGACGCAGGCTCGCCCACCACCATCGATTGGCATCTGCCCAAGGGCGTGACCGCCGGCGACGTGCAATGGCCCATTCCCCACAAAATGGTGGAAAAGATTTCGGACGAAACCACGCTTGTCACTTATATTTATTCCAACACGGTCGTGCTGCTCGTTCCCTTGCGGCTGGAGGCCGGCCTGGCGCCGGGCAAGTTGGAAATTTCGGGCACGGCGCACTGGCAGGAGTGCGCGGACATTTGCGTGATGGCCAAGGATGATGTTTCCGCGACGCTCACCATCGGCAGTCAAGAACAGAAATCATCGGACGCGGATTTGATCGCGCAATGGCAGGCCCGGCTGCCGGGCAACGCAGCCGCGCCTGCGGCGGCGCGCTGGGACGGCCCGGCGAAAGGCGAAATCCGCCGCCTGATTTTGGAATGGCGCACCAATGCGCCGCCCGCGGATTTTTATCCCTTTGCCAATGCAGATTTCGACGTGCAAGGCCTCACCGAAATTTTGCCGGGAACCCCAGACCGCGTGCAACTGCGCAAAGCCGTGAAAAAGTCCGACGGAACAGCGTGGCCCGCGCGGGTGGCGGGAATGTGGGTCGGACGCGCGGAAACGGCAACGGCGTTTGCCATGGAAGCCGACATGAGCGTGGACGCGCCCGGCGGCGTCGTAGCCAAGCCAGCGGAACCGCCGCGCTCGCTTTGGGCGATGTTGGGCTTCGCGTTGCTGGGAGGTTTGATTCTGAACGTGATGCCGTGCGTGCTGCCGGTGATCGCGTTGAAAATTCTCGGCTTCGTCAATCAATCGCAGGAGCATCCGGGACGCGTGCGCCAGCTCGGCTTCGTCTATGGGCTCGGGGTGCTGGTCTCGTTTTTAATTCTCGCGCTCCTGGCCGTGGGAGTGCAGAAGGCGGGCGGCGTGGCCAATTGGGGCGATGCGATTCGCAACCCGCAGTTTCAAGTGATTGTGACGGTATTAATCACGCTCGTGGCGCTGAATTTATTTGGTGTGTTCGAGGTGACATTGAGCGGGCGCGCCTTGGGCGCCGCGACCGGCTTGGCGTCGCGCCAGGGATTAGGCGGCGCATTTTTCAACGGAGCCCTGGCCACGGCGCTGGCGACGCCTTGCACCGCGCCGTTTTTGGCGCCCGCGCTGGCGTTTGCGTTCACCCAGCCGCCGGTGGTGATAGTAGAGGTTTTTTTGGCGGCGGGATTGGGCCTGGCGCTGCCGTTCGTCATCATTTGCCTGCAACCGCGGTCGCTCCGGTTTTTGCCCAAGCCGGGCGCGTGGATGGTGCGGTTCAAAGTGGCAATGGGATTTCCCATGATGGCGACCGCCGTCTGGCTGGCGTGGGTGGCCGCGCGCGAGCCGGATGATGTGCTGTGGTTGGGGCTGTTTTTGGTGATCGTGGCGCTGGCGGCGTGGATTTGGGGAGAATTCGTGCAGCGCGGCGCGGCGCGACGCGGTTTGGCCGGTGGAATTGGAGTCGCCCTGCTTCTGCTGGGATATTTCGGCATTTTAGAAGGCCCGCTGCAATGGCGCCGCCCCATCGGCCAGGCGAAACCTGGGATCGCATGGCAGGCGTGGAGCGACGAAGCGGTGGAACAAGCGCGCCGCGCGGGACATCCCGCCCTCGTGGATTTTACGGCGAAAAGTTGCTTGAATTGCAAGGTGAACAAAGCGAGCAGCATCGAAATTGCGCCCACCCGCGAAAAACTGAAAGAAATCAACGCCGTCGCGTTCGAAGCCGATTACACGCATGAAGACCCCGCCATCGCGCGCACTCTGCAAAAATACGACCGCCCCGGTGTTCCCCTCGTCTTGGTTTATCCCAAAGACGCCACCAAACCGCCAGAAGTTCTACCGCCGATATTGACTCCATCGATTGTCTTGGCCGCGCTGGATGCCGCCGGGCGCTAATATCGGCCGTCAACCGTCCTACGCTGCTTTTAGGGTTGGAATATCGCGCCGAAAAGCGCACACTGCGGCGTCTCCAGAATTTATGAAAACGGCCACGTCATGCGGGCGAAAGAACGGTTTTAGCTTAGTCGAATTGCCCGTCATTTTGGGAGTGGTGGCGTTACTGGCGATCTTGATGGTGAAAGCCGCCGCCCATCGCGCAAAGGACGCGAATCAAAACGCGCAATGTCTCGCCAACACGCGCCAGCTCACCGCCGCCTGGCTCATGTATGCCGGGGATTATAATGACCGCTGTTGCAATAATTATGGGATCAACCCCATCTCGTGGGAAGTCAGCGCGCACACCTACCAAACGTGGGGATTGAATCTGGTTAATTGGTCAACGTCATCGGACAATACAAATGTGACACTGCTTCAGCATGGGTCGCTCAACGCATACGTAGGCGGCAGTGCCGCGGCTTTCCGTTGTCCGGAGGACAACTACCTGGCCCCCCAGCAACAAGCGGCGAAATTCCAAGCGCGCGTCCGCAGCTACACCATGAACGGGCATTTCGGACATTATTCCGGATGTCTAACCTGCGCCGGGGGAAACACCAATACCGGAACAGACAACACGTATTTGGGAGGAAATGAATTCAACATGCCATATCGGCAATTCCTGACGGTGGGCGCAGCGCCGAAACCTCAACAATTTTTCCTTTTCATCGACGAGGCCCCGGATTTCAACACTTCTCCCTACTTTGACAGCGGCAACGCGCCGACGACTTGGACAGCCACGACTCCGGGAACATTTGCCTCCTTGCCGGCGAGCTATCACAACGGCGGGGCTGGAGTTTCCTTCGCCGATGGCCACGCGGAAATCCACCGCTGGGTGGATAAGACGGTTCTCGGCACCGGCCCAATTCAGTCCGGGGCGGCGGGAATCATTCGCCCCGTGACATATGGAACACCCACTTCGATACCAGACACCTCTCCCTACACGGACATTCATTGGATGTGGTCTCACGAAGGGACGCCGTTTTGAGGGTGACCGTGGCGATTAAACGTCCAACCATACCTTGGCAGGTCGCGTGATCGCACCCATCAGCGAGCCATGAGTTGACCTGAAGTAAACAAGGTTTCTTGATGGTCGCCGTTTCGATCCTCAAGTTGTCAGGCAATTCTTCCGACTCTAAAGCCGGGCGAGCGCCCGTTGCCGTGTTTGCATCGAAGTCGCACAACCCAGCAACGAGGCGCCCCATCTAGGCGAGATTGCCGCGGCAACTATGATTCTAAAGAGTAAAGATTCATCTGAAGAAACAGTCCGGCGCCTGAAACTGGCGGCAGACAACGCTGCGACAGATCACGATCGTCGGAACGTAGAAAAACAGCTTGCGTGCGTGCAGTCCGGGATTCGCGGCGAGAAAGAGGCGGCGTATCACATAGACTTTTACCTAAAGGAGTCCTCGAATTGGGTCGTTGTTCATGATTTGCGTATCGAATGGAAAGACCGGGTCGCACAGATCGATCATTTAATTTTGAGCAGGTGTCTTGAGGCCTACGTGGTCGAGAGCAAGAATTATGGCACAAAGGTTCGGCACGCGAATGGCGGTTGGGAACGGTTGGTTGCGAATCATTGGGAAGGCATTCCTTGTCCGATTGAGCAAAATGAGCGGCATATCACGGTCCTGAGGCAGCTAATTGAAAACTGCGGCCTGGCGCCAAAAAGATTGGGCGTCGCTTTGCCGGTGACATTTTACAACGTAATACTCGTCGCTCCAACCTGCTCCATTGTCGGGCGGTTTCCCAAGAACGCTCGTGTTTATCGCATGGACAAGTTGACCGAACAGATCAGCAAAGTGGAGGGATCGCCTTTGACGCTTTTGAAAGTGGTAGCTCCGGAAACGCTGCGAAATTTCGGCTCGAAATTGGCAGCCTGGCATGCGCCCGCGGGCGCAATGACGCCGAGGGTTCGCAGCTCGCCGATCCCCACGCCGCCCGCGGCTAAACCGAAATCGGCCGCACATCTCTGCGAGAATTGCCAGGGTGGGCTGACGCCGAAGGAGGCATTTTTCTGTGGAATAAATAAGGAGCGATTCGCCGGAAAATCGCTCTGCCGCGAATGTCAAAAATTCGCGCCCAAAGCCCAAAATTTACAGAAAAAACTTCAAGGCTGCGCAGGGTGCGGGGCATCCGTCGAACTCCGCGTGGTTAAATATTGTGAAGACCATTCCGCGAGATTTGGAAATAGGATTCTTTGCCGACGGTGTCAGGCGCTAAACGTGGCAGCATAAATTTCTGGTGTCGAAATCGAACGGCTCGCTTCCCTCTTTCGCATGGATGCCGCCGGGCGTATTCAGGGTTGGAATATCGCGCCGAAAAGCACACAATATTGCGTCTTCAAAAATTATGAAAACAGCCATGTCCTACGCGCGCAGGAACGGTTTTAGTTTGGTGGAATTGCCCGTCATTTTGGGGGTGGTGGCGTTGCTGGCGATGTTGATGGTGAAAGCGGCAGCGCACCGCGCGAAGGAAGCGAATCAAAACGCGCAATGTCTCGCGAATACGCGCCAACTCACGGCGGCCTGGCTGATGTATGCCGGGGATTTTAATGATCGGTGCTGCAATAATTATGGAAACAGCCCGACCATGGCCGAAGTCAATGCTCATACCTACCGTACCTGGGCGGTCAATGTTCTCGATTGGACGGTATCTTCTGACAATACCAATACGGCGCTCCTCCAACGCGCCCTGCTCAATGCGTATTTAGGTGGAAATACGACCGTTTTCCGTTGTCCGGAGGACAATTATCTGAATCTGCAGCAACGATCGGCGGGATTCGGGGCGCGGGTTCGGAGCTACGCGATGAATGGGTTTTTCGGCCATTATTCCGGATGTTTCACCTGCGGAAATGGAGGCACGAACTCCGGTTCGGACGACACGTATCTCGGAAAAAATCAATTCAACGGGGCATATCGCCAATTTCTCACCGTGGGCGCGACGCCAAAACCGAGCGGATACTTTCTCTTTATCGATGAATCGCCGGACACTTCCGCGAGTTACTTTGATGGCGGCGATTTGCCTTTGACGTGGACGGCGACGACGGCAGGAACCTTTAACAGTTTGCCGGCATGCTATCATAATGGCGGCGCCGGAGTGTCGTTTGCGGATGGGCACGCCGAAATTCATCGTTGGGTCGATCCGTCTGAAGTCATCGCCGGGATGATGCGAGGAATTATTCGGCCCGTGACCTATGGCCCTGCTTCAGGGGGGCAGGACACTCCGCCCTACACCGATATTCATTGGATGTGGACGCACGAGGCGATGTTGTTTTGAGGACGGGGCGGGCACTACGCCGGGGCGAGAAAATTCCCCATTGAATGCCGGGAAACGAGGCGTAGATTAGCGGTGCAATGAGTCCCGCAAGCCTCAGAGAAATTGCCTGGTTGCTGATGCTGATTCCTTTCGGCATCGTCCTCGGGACGGGGGTTTTCTTCCTCTTTTGCGCGTGGCAGCGGAACCAATCGCTAGGGAATTCACTTGACAGTAAACAGCCGGCGGAGCCGGCGTTCGCCGGGGCCTATCGCCCGATGTTGTTTGATCCGCCGGGGCGCTGGCTGACGGTCAAGACGAACAATCAAGGCGCGGCGCTGGCGGCGCTGGGGCTGCATCATCCCACTTCGTGTTCCCTCGAGGAAGGGCTGGCGGAGGCGCAGGAGGACAAGCTTTTCATCTCACCGCCGATCAACGGCTGGATTCTGGTGGTGGGCTCAGGGCTGCCCGACCCGGCGGAAGACGCGGATCATTGCTATCGATTTTTAACGGACGTCAGCCGGAAATTGGGCCAGGTGCAATTCTTCAGCTCCAGCCGGGCGCTCAATTATCATGCGTGGGCGCTGCTGGAAAAAGGGAAGGTTTACCGGGGCTACGCCTGGGCCGGAGAAACGGTATGGAATCAGGGCGCCGTGACGGCGGGGGAACGCGAACTGGACCTGGCGTGCTTCGAATACGGCTCGGAGGTGAACGCTTTCCTGGTGCGGGAAGCGCTGGCGGCGAATTGCGAGAAAGTGGCCCTGCTGGCAACGCGGTGGGGCATTGATCCGGCGCTGCTGGCGTCGGGCAACAGCGGTGGGCGCGGCATTGTGGGGGAATTGTCCCATTCGCGCCCCCATTGATGACGCCCGAATCCTGCCCCAATTGCGGCGCGGACGTGCCGCGCGGCGCGGCGGCCTGCCCGGGCTGCGGGGCGGACGAAAACACCGGCTGGTCGGATGACGCCTACGCCAGCGGCCTTGATCTCCCGGACGATTCATTTGACTACGAGGAATTCAAGGAGCGGGAATTTGGCGCGAAACGGGCGCTGCCTTACGGGATGAAATGGCGCTGGGCGGGAGTGGCGCTGTTGCTGGCGCTGATTTTCGCCTTTGGCTTTTACTTTTTCAGGTCGTCAAAATAATCGCGCACGGCGCCTTGGTAGGCGCGCGGAACCTGATCCTGGTTCAGCGCATTTTGGGCGTCGGACTCGGCGCCCGTGACGGCTTCCTGATAACCAACTCCGCTCTGGCCTTTGATGCTGACGCCCTTGAGGCTGATGCTGGGCATGGGGCCGCCGGCGGAAATCTGGCCGTGCAACCGGGTCGGCGCCAGGCTGTCCGATAATTGCGCTTCGCCGCGATCGGTCTGGCCGCGCGATTGCTGATCGGGACGGTTGACGCCGGTGTTGTCCCACAGCGCGCTTTGCTGCGGGTAAAGCTGCGAATTGTCATCCGTCCAGGTCCCGACCCCTTTGCCGCCCGGGCCTTTGCATTGGCCGAAATTGCGGCGGGTGGCGATGGCTTCCTCGGCGCGGTTCAGGGCGTCCACGGAGGCGGCGAGAGATTTGGCGTCGTCCATCTGGTCCATGACTTTCTTCAGTTCATCACCGGCCTTGGCCAGGGATTGGGAAGCGCCGGCTTTGTCGCCTTTCTTTAATTGGTCGCTGGCTTCCTTGAGGAACTTTCCGGCATCGGCGTAGGGAGTGGCGGGCGAAATGGAGCGGGAAACTTCGTCCAGCATTTTGGACATTTCCTCGGAACTCATTTTCCCCGAGTGCAGCTGGTCCATCATCTTCTGGAGCGATTGATGCGCGGCGTCGGCCTGGCCGTATTTGAGCTGCTCAGGAAGATCTTTGCCCTGGTTCTGGGATTGCTCCTGAAGCTGTTGCAGGGTCTTGGCCATGTCCTGCATTTTCTCCATGTCTTTGGTAGCCTCGCCGAGGTCGCGTTGAAAATTCTCGGTTTGATTGGCTTGCAATTCAGCGATGGCTTTTTCGAGGTCGGGCATGGGTTGGCCGAGTTGCCGGCCCTGCTTGGCGATGTCGGAAAGGGTTTGGGCCATTTTTTCGCGCGCAGCCTTGGCCTCGGCGGAATCGCCCTTGGGCATGGCGTCCATGCCTTTTTGCGCCTTCTGCAGCGCGTTGCCCAGCTTTTCCAAAGCGGCCTGATTCTCGGCGGCTTTGCCGAGGGATTTTTGCAGGGCGTCCATTTGTTTTTGCAAAGCGTCGTTGGCGCTAGAGCCGGAGGCGGTTTCGCGGGCGGCTTTTTCGATGGACTTGATGCCGGGATTTTTGTCGCCGATGTCTTTGAGCTGCTGTTTGAGTTTGTCGGACACGTTGGCGAGATCTTTCAGGGCTTCATTGCGCGTGAAGGATTGCTGGTCAAGTCGAACGCCCGCTTCCTCGGCGGCTTGGAGGGCCTGCTTGGTTTGCTCCAAGGCGGGCGGACGCTGCTCCAGGGAATGGCGCGTCAACGCGGCGATTTGCTGGCCGGCATCTTTGATGATTTGCGCGTCGGCCTGGCTTTCGCGAAATGTTTTGGTGCGATGCTCCGGCACGAACCCCAAACCCGCGCACAACGCGAGCGCGAGGAGCGCCCAGCGGCTGATGCCCGGCAGATGCAACGGGATCAATTTGCGCGGATCGAAGCTCTGCGCAAAGCGCGCTGCATCCGCGAGGAGCAACGCCCGCCAGGAATCACCCACCGGAGCAGAGGCGGGCAAGTTGGACAACTCCCAAGCCGTGCTGAGGCGTTCCTGCAAGCGCTGTTTGGAATCCACCCAGCGCGCTGTTTGGGCCAGCGTGGGTTTTTGCAGCCAGCCATGAAAAAAAAGCGCCGCCGTCACCACCGCGCCCACCGCCGCTGCGCCCAGGACAATTTCAAACGGAATCGGCGTGATCTTATAAGTCGCCAGCGCCAGGACCGACAGCGCCGCCCCCACAAACAAGCCCCGGCAAAGCCCCGTCAGCGCCCGTTGCCAGCGCTGCCGATTCGCCGCGACGGTCAAAGCCTGCCGAATGGAATCGATCTCCGTCATGCGCGTCCTTAGAGTAAAACGAAGCCAGCCAAATTACAAAGTTCAAATTCCTCGACGGATCGGAAAACAACGATGCTTAGAATTGATTTTTCCGGGACGCGGCACGCCTCGGATTCAGTCATGTCGAAGGGGTAAATTTAACCTGAGTGCGACACGAAGAAAATGGGACTCATCGATAGCGGCGAAGGCGTGAAAGGCCATCCCGTCGAGGCAAGCCGCGCCAAATTCACTTTGGAGAAGGTAAGGCCACGATTCGCCGAGGTTCTCGAAGTTGAGATGGCGACACGCCCATGTTTCAAATTGAGTGGCAATCCGCATGATTTCGCGCATGAATTGATCTACGCCATGGTAAGACCGGCTGAGGTCGGCGCGCTCCCGGGAGGCTCGCTCCCAACTGGCTGTCCACAGAGAGAAGGCGGCCGCGAAAATGGCGGCGGGGTCAGGAGAAAAATTTTCGGACGCGGCGGCCAATTTCATAATCGACGGATACACCTGGCCAGGCGATAACAAGGTTACAAGTCTTTTCCGCTTCTTTTTGACACTTATCTTCGTCATCCTTTGGGCATGGCTAGGGCGCCCACGGTAAAATGGACCCGCGAGCATTTGCTGATCGCGCTGAATGTCTATTGCAAACTGCCGTTCGGAAGCTTTCATAGTAAAAACCCGATCGTGCAGGAAGTCGCAAACCGGCTGGGGCGCACACCGAGCAGTCTCGGGATGAAACTTTGCAACTTTGCCTCGCTAGATCCCGTGCAAAGGGCGCGAGGCATCAAAGGATTGGAAGGAGCGTCCGCCCAAGACCGAGCAATATGGACTGAATTCCAAACGCGCGCTCCGGGGCTTCGTGAAGAGACCGAGCAACTCACGCACGATCTGTTCACAAATGACGACGCAACAGAGGTCGATTTTCTTGCTCGGGACCGGGTGCGATTGGTGGCGCCCATCGGCCCAACCGAAATGGAAAGGACAGTCAAGGCAAGGCGCGGCCAACAATTTTTCCGGCAAGCCGTGCTCAATGCCTACGATATTCGCTGCTGCATTAGCGGAATAAATGTGCCGCGCTTGCTGGTGGCAAGCCATATAAAACCGTGGGCCGGCTTCGCCGACGAACGAACAAATCCACGGAATGGCCTATGTCTATCTGCCTTGCACGATGCGGCGTTTGACGCCGGGTTAATCTCACTGGACGAACGATTGAACGTGATTTTGAGCCAGAAATTGCGACGCTTTTTCCCACAACCCTTGCTGGAACAAAGCTTTTCGCCTTTCGAGGGTCGTCCAATCAGACTCCCGGAAAAGTTAGCCGAACCCGACGCCGAGTGTTTAGCCTATCATCGCGAATCAATCTTTCAGAGTTAAGGACTAGCTCCAAGAATGCGGGATGGAGGCCACGATTGCTGTGCACCCTCCCAAAGTCACCGAAGCGGACGAGAATGCCAATTCATAAGTTAGAGCCAATTGATTTTGATCTTCTCTTCCAATGCTTTGAATTCCGGATCTCCGGTGACCAGCTCGGCTTTTTTTTCCTGGGCGAGAGCGGCGGCAAAGGCGTCGGCGAGGCTGAGGCGGTGGTGGGCCTTGAAATCGGCGGCGGCGGCGGCCAAGGAAAGGCTGGTGGGAACAAAGATGATGGGGAGGGTGTTGAGGGACGCTTCGACTTCCGACCAGGCCTCCGGGCCGCCGCGGCGCAGGGTGATGTATTTAACTTCGGCGTAGTTCACTTCGGTCATAAGCAAAGGAACATCCCGGCGGCTGGCCTTTTCGAGCAGGACTTGCATCGCGTCGGCGCCGGGTTCGTCTCGTAAAAAGGCGAGAAGCGCGTAGCTGTCAAGCA
>DASZMX010000049.1:0-14444 GCA_035551475.1 Verrucomicrobiia bacterium | reverse complement strand
ATCGTCAGCTCCATCATCCAAAGTTTCGCCACTTGATATGAATCCCGAAGTCGCCACCGATTTATTGAAATTGTTGATGTCCCAGGCGGTGACGCTGGCGACGCCCATTCTGCTCACCGCCATGACCATTGGCTTGGCGATCAGTCTTTTTCAATCGGTTACATCCATCCAGGAACAGACGCTCACCTTCGTGCCCAAAGTCCTGGCGATCGTCTCGCTGCTCGTTCTCTTGACACCCTGGATCCTGCGCACGCTGATGGAATACGCGACGGCCATGATCACGAAAATGCCGCAAATGGCGCAATAAGGCCATGACCGAACTCACCAATTGGCTGATGGTCTTTCTCCGGGCCAGCGCCATGCTCTCCATTTTCCCGATTTTTTCCGCGACCAATTTCCCCGTCCAACTCCGCCTCGCGCTCGGCGCCCTGCTCTCCGCCCTCGTCAGCGCCACGCTGCCTGATCCACCCCCGCTCGCTCCGGATACGCTGGGCGTCATTGGGCAAATGGCCGGTGAAGTCGCGATTGGCCTTGTCTTTGGCTTCGCGAGCAAAATGATTTTTTACACGCTGGAAATTGCCGGCGCGATCATCGGCATTGAAATCGGGCTTTCGATGCCCGCGGGGCTTCTGCCCATGATGGACCAGGCCAGCACCGCCACGAGCGGCATTCTTTATTATTTGGCGGCCATGCTCTGGCTCGCGCTGGACATGCATCATTGGATGCTGATCGCGTTCCAAAAAACCTACGTGTATCTGCCCATTGGCGGCGCCCATTTTTCCAAGCTGCTCATGACGGACATGGTTTCGCGCACCAGCGGCATGTTTGTCATCGCGTTGCAATTGGCGGCGCCGCTCATGGCCGTCTCGTTCATCATCATGCTGGTGTTCGCCGCGCTCGGACGCGCGGTGCCGCAAATGAATGTTTTCTCCGAGAGCCTGGCGCTGCGCCCCCTCGTGGGATTGAGCGTTTTCGGGCTGTGCCTCCAACTGACCTCGCAGCACATAATTAATTACCTTCGCCGCCTGCCTGAAGATATGCTCCATGTGGCGCAAATCCTGAGGGCGGGCGCATGAGCGAGCAAACGGGCGAAAAGACAGAGTTGCCCACACAGAAAAAGCTCGAGGAAGCTTTTAGCAAGGGGCAGATCGCGCGCAGCCCCGAAATCCAAACCGTTTTTGTCCTGGGCGCCGCCCTGACCGCCCTCTCCTTTTCCGGCCCCGCCATTTGGAAAACGCTCGCGTCCACCATGGCCAGTTCGCTCAGCCATCTGCATGACACCCCGCTGTCGCTTGACGTTATGCAAGGTTTCGGCGCCAACGCCGCGCTGGTGATTGGCCGTTGCGCCGGGCCCGTGCTGCTCGCCGCCACCCTGGGCGGATTGCTCGCGGGCGGCATGCAAACCAAATTCCGCGTCACCCCCGAAGCTCTCGGCATCCATTGGGAACGGCTCAATCCGCTGGAAGGCTTCAAACGCATTTTTTCCACCAACGCCTCCGTCGGCACCGGCCTCGGCATCGTCAAACTTTCGGTCATCGTCTCCCTTTCTTTCAGCGTCATCAAAAAGATCCTGGCGGACCCCATTTTTTACACCTCAGTGGACGTGGCAAGGATTGCCGGATTCATGGCAGATTCTTCCATTAAAATCCTTTCCCAGGTCACGGTTTCTCTGGTGGTGATCGCGGCCTTGGATTACGCCTACAAATTTTGGAAGACTTCGCAGGACTTGATGATGACCAAGGAAGAGGTCAAGGAAGAATCCAAAAACACCGAAGGCAATCCCCAGGTCAAATCCCGCCAGCGCCGCCGCCGCCAAGCGACGACCAAGCGCAAAATGCTGGCGGAAGTGCCTAAGGCTGATGTCATTGTGACAAACCCGACCCACATCGCCATTGCGCTTCGTTACGACCGCAAGACAATGAAAGCGCCGCGGATTGTGGCTAAAGGCACGCGCCTTAATGCCCTGCGCATTCGCGAAATCGCCAAGGAACACCAGGTGCCGATCATCGAAAATAAGCCCCTGGCTCGCCTCATGTTTAAATATGGCAAGGTGGGTGGCGAGATTCCTGCTCAGCTATATGCGGCAGTGGCGGAAGTGCTGGCCTGGGTGTACCGGGTCAACGCCTACCGCTACTACCGTGAACAAAACGCATAATGGCATCCGCGCCGTCCAATAAAGCGAATCTGAGCAAGCTGTTTAAGAACGGCGATATTTTCCTTATCGCCGGGCTTTTCGGGACCATCCTCCTGATGATCCTGCCGATCCGTCCGTTCTTGCTCGATGGCTTTCTCGCCCTCAGCATCGCCCTCTCCCTGCTGACGCTGCTGGCGATCCTTTATGTCAAGTCGCCCGCCGAATTCACCGGCTTTCCCACCCTGCTGCTGTTCATCACGCTTTTCCGGCTTTCGCTCAACATCGCCTCGACCCGCCTCATTCTGCTGGACGGTTTTGCGGGCCATATCATCGAGACGTTTGGCAATTTCGTCGTGCAAGGCAATTACGTGGTCGGCCTGGTGATTTTCCTCATCCTAGTGTTGATCAATTTCATCGTCATCACCAAGGGCGCCGGGCGCATCGCGGAAGTCGCCGCGCGTTTTACCTTGGACGCCATGCCCGGCAAACAAATGGCCATCGACGCCGAACTCAACGCGGGCATGATCAACGAAACGGAAGCCCGCACCCGTCGCCGCAAGGTCGAACAGGAAGCCGACTTTTATGGCGCGATGGACGGAGCCAGCAAATTTGTGCGCGGCGACGCCATTGCCGCCATCCTCATCACGCTCATCAACGTCCTCGGAGGTTTTGCCATTGGCATTTTGCAGAAACACATGCCGATCGAAGAAGCGCTGCAACGCTACACGCTGCTCTCCATTGGCGACGGTTTGGTCTCCCAGATTCCTGCCCTCATCACTTCCACCGCGGCGGGCATTTTGGTCACACGCGCCGCCACCAAGGAGGAACTGGGCAGCGAGTTGACGCGCCAATTGCTGTCATATCCGCGCATGATGTGGATTCTCACTGCCATGCTCGTGGTGTTCGGCATGGTGCCGGGCCTGCCCATGGCCCCGTTTTTCTTTCTCGCGTCGATCACCGGTTTTCTCGCCTTTAACTTGAAAGGCCAGGAGCATCTTTATCAACCCGGCGTCAAGGAAGCCGCCGAAGCAGCCGCCGCGGGCGGAAAACCAGGCGCGAACGGGGCGCCTTCTGCCGCCGGAGCCACGCCGGACAAGCTGGAGTCGCTGCTTAGTCTTGACGCTTTGCAGATCGAGCTCGGTTATGGCCTGGTCAATCTGGCGGACAACCGCAAGGGCGGCGACCTCCTCGAGCGCGTGACGGGCGTGCGCAAAACGTTTGCCCAGGAAATGGGATTGATCATTCCTCCCATCCGCTTGCGCGATAATTTGCAATTGGAAGCCAATCAATATCGCTTCCTGCTCAAGGGCAATCCCATCGTGCAAGGCGAATTGATGCCCGGCCATTGGCTGGCTATGAACGCCGCCAACAGCAAGGTCGTCCTCAAGGGCATGCCGACCGTCGAGCCGGTGTTCAAGCTCCCCGCCACCTGGATCCTGGAGTCCGAGCGCAAAAACGCTGAGGCCAACGGTTACACCGTGGTGGACGCCGCTTCCGTGCTCGTCACGCATCTCTCGGAAACTGTCAAGCGCAACTGCCACGAAATTCTCAGCCGCCAGGACGTTCAAACCTTGCTCGACAACTTGAAGCAGACCCATTCCACGGTCGTTTCCGAGTTGATCCCCGCGCAGCTCAACGTCGGACAGGTGCAGCGCATTTTGCAGAATCTTTTGGCCGAAGGCATTTCCATCCGCAACCTCGCGAGCATCCTGGAAAAAGTGAGCGACTACGCCAGCGTCACCAAAAACCCGGACGAATTATCCGAGCACGCGCGGCGCGCCCTCGGCCCGCAAATCGTGAAGCCGTTTCAATCCGAAAAAGGCTCCCTGCAAGCCATCACCCTCGACCCCCGCCTGGAGCAGCAGATTGCCCAAGGCGTGCGCCAGACGCCCGGCGAAATTAGTTTGACGCTGGAGCCGCGCCTCGCCCGGCACCTGATCGAGACCCTTTCGCAGCGCAGCCAGCAATTGCTCAGTTCCGGGCTGCCGCCCGTCGTGATGTGCGCCCCGCAGATTCGCCTTGGTTTTCGCCGGTTTTTTGAATCCACCTTTGCCGAGCTCACAGTTTTGTCCTACGCGGAAATCCCCTCGCGCGTGGAAATCCAGAACGCGGGCATAATCCCTTCGCTTGAGTGATGAACCCCGACATTCAACCCATCCCCTTTGTCGCTTCTTCCGCAGAGGAAGCCGTCGCCCAGATTCGCGCTCGCCTCGGCTCGGATGCCGTGGTCGTCAACGTCCGTCCGCTGCCGCCCGCCGGGCTTTCGCGCCTCTGGCAAAAGCCGATGATCGAAGTCCTCGCCTATCGCCCCACACCGGCTCCGGCGACGCCCCCGCCGTCCGACGCCTTGGCCGAATTTCGTGAGGAACTGGCGCAAATCAAGCAGCAAGTCGCCGCCGACGGCTCCGCCTGGCGCGTGGCCTCGCTGCTGCAAAAAACCGGCGTGCTGCCCGTGCACGTTCAAACTATTCTTGACGCTTTGCAGGCCGTCCACGGCGCCACCCCTCCCCCCAGTCTGGGCGCGGAGCTGGCCCGCGTGCGCAACCTTTTGCAGGAACGCTGGCGCCAGCCCCGCCCGCTGAGTGAACGCTCCTTGCACGTGCTCGTGGGCCCTCCCGGCTCCGGCAAAACCACCTGCCTTTGCAAATGGCTCACGCAAACCGCGCTCGTCGACGGCCGCATGGCTCGCGTCTGGCGCCTCGACGGCACAACGGCCAACACCGCGGAAGCCTTGTCCGTCTATTGTGAGATCCTCAATGTCCCCAACGAGCGCGCCTGGCAATCCGGCGCCGAAGCCATCACCGAAGACATCGCGTTCGTGGATTTTCCCGGCGTCGATTGGCGTCATCCATCCGCCGTCAAGGACTTCGCGCGCCAACTCGCGCAGCATCCCGGCGCCCGGCTGCATCTCGTCCTGAACGCCGCCTACGACACCTCCATTTTACTCGCCCAAATCCGCGCTTTTTCCATCCTCCCCATCGAAGACATCGTCCTGACGCATCTCGACGAAGAAACCCGCTGGGGCAAAATCTGGAACCTCGCCCTCGGTTCCGATTATCCCATCCGCTTTCTCAGCTCCGGCCACAACATCCCCGGCGAATTCTCCCCCGCCACCGCCGACCGGATCCTCACCCGCCAATTCGAGCGCAATTAGCCGCCATTCGGCCCCTTCCCTCCCCGCCAGCTTCATCGCCATCCACCAATTTTGGCCATCTTGTCATATGAATAGAATGACCGATAGATTGTCATACCTATAACAAAGAATCGGTAATGCCAAATAGGCTTATCTCTACCACCCCGAGGGGGTCCATTTCTCGTTTCGCCTTGCGCGGGCGGGGTTGGTCGGTAAGCTGTTTTCATGGCTGCCGTCTCGTCCATTGATCGATTGAGTCAAGCCGAATATCTTCGCCTGGAGCGCGCGGCCGAGGTTCGCAGCGAATATTATGATGGTCAGACGTTCGCGATGGCAGGCGGCTCGCGCTGGCACAGTGTGATCAAATCCAACCTCATCCGCGAGCTGGGCAATCAGCTTAAAAAAAGCCGATGCGTCGTTTACGATGCCGATCTGAGGGTGAAGGTGGAAATGGCCGGGCTCTACACTTATCCAGATGTTTCGGTGGCGTGCGATGAGCAACGCTTTGAAGACGAGCGCCAGGATACCTTGCTCACTCCAACCATCCTGATCGAAGTCCTTTCGGAGTCGCGGGAGGGGTATGATCCCGGCAAGAAATCCGAAATGTATCGCCGGATTCCATCGCTCCGCGAATACGTGCTCGTCAGTCAAAACCGGCCCCAGATTGAACAATTCATCCGCCAGCCGAATGGCGAATGGCTGTTGCGCGAAATCTCGGGAAAAGAAAATTCGCTCCATCTTCCGTCCATCGAAGCATCAGTCCCGCTCTCCGAGATTTTTGCCAACGTGGAATTTGTCTCGGCCGCGCTGCATTAGCGCACCACGCTTGCGGACCCTGTCCTCATCTTTTCGGGCCACGGCGACGGTTCTCACACTGATCGGGTACATGCTGGTGCGCAGCCATGTATATCAGGTTGATCCCATCGACTCCGTGGAATCATGGTTCGTGCGCGACACTTGGATGTCCGTGCCGAGGTTGGCTGCGTTCCTGGCCATCTTCTGCATCCACGGAGGTTGGCGCCGCCCTCGACTAGATTTCTGGAGGGCGGGCGATTTCAAGGTCGTGGCTCTTGGACTCGTGGTGGTTGCGTTATGGTGGTTTTATTTTAGCGGCGGTGTGGGCGACGGTTTTTCCACGGACATGATCTGCATCGGGGTGGCGACGAGCGCGGTGGTGGGACTCTTTGAGGAATATGCATTTCGCGGGCCGCTGCTCGTGGCGCTGGGGCCGGCGCGGCAGGCTGTCTTGCTAAGCTCGTTTCTGTTCGCGATTTACCATTTTCAAGCGCAGTCGGTGGAGGCGTGGCCGGCCATTTTTGGCACGGGCGTCGTTTTTGCCAGCTTGCGTTTTCGCGGGGCCAGCCTCGCGCTGCTTGTCGCGCTGCACACGCTGATTGACGCTGGTTACTTTTTCTTCGCCAGCGGCACCCCCGCCATGACCAGCGCGCATGGCCTGGCGCTGACGCTTGGAGCGTTGGGCTTGGGCGCGGCGGTCTTCCCTTATCGCCGGCGCCCGGCCTGAGTTTGCCGCCGGGCATCCACTTTCCCAGCTTTTCCAATTGCCTCCGCGCGGAGTGTCAACTAGGATTAGAGTCGGCATGTCTGATATGAGCCTGAATGAGAGCAAAGCCGCCGATGCCGCGAGTTTCGATTGGCCGCTTGCTTTTGCCGCTGAAGAATTTCTGCGCCTCGCGGTGGATAGTTTCCTCGGCCGCAACCGTTTCGCCCAGCAGCTTTCCCTCCGGATGCGCGAGGAGACTGGCACGGACTTTTTCGAATGGATCGATTACCTGACATTGCCGGATCAGGACGTCGCCAAGCTGCGCGAATTGGGGTTTGAGCCGGACAAAGTCGAGACTCCGCAAGGCGAATGCGTCCTGGTGCATCCCCGCGCCACGTTGCCGCGCGTGATGATTGCCAAGCCCGGCGCCGACCTGCGCATCGTTCTTCGCCCCGAAAGCGTGGCTGATTTTGTGGCCGCTCATTCGTTGCTCGGCCAAATTGAAGGCGCTCCCTGCTCGCGTCTGCGCCGCGTGCTGGTAAATTGTGAGAATGGCACACGTCTCGAAGCCATCGAGCGGAATGGTTATCGCGGGTTCATTGCCGCGCCGCTGCATTTTGCCGATCTCCGCAGCATCATGGAAGCGCGCGAATTATGGCGCATCCGCCGCCGCCGCTGCGGCACGGATAGCGAAGGCTTCGCCGCCGCGAGCGAGACGCTGAGCCAGGTTCTCAAACTGGTTGGGCAGGATTTGGCCTGCCAATTTTTCTTCGAAGAGGAAAGGCGTTACTGGGAAAGCCGCAACCAGGCGGCGCAAATTCAAAAACGGCGCCAGGACCAACTCGGGCTGGGTTGGGGCAATCACGATCATCACACCTTCCGTTGTTCCCGCGAACATTTCGTGGATGTGGTCGAATTTTTCATGCGGCTGGGCTTCCATAAGCGCGAACGCTATTATACCGGGGCCGAGGCTGGCTGGGGCGCGCAAATCATGGAGCAGCCCAACGTCGGCATTGTCGTTTTCTCCGACGTGGATTTGCAGCCGGATGAAACGAAAGTCGATTTTTCCACTGTGCGCCTGGCGCCCGCAGCCAAACTTGGCACGGTCGGTCTGTGGGTCGGTTTGCATGGCGAAAGTTTTCTCGAGGCCGGCATGCATCATTTGGAGGCGCGATTCGATTTTGACGCCTTGCGCGATCAACTCGCCAAACAAGGCGTGCGCATGATGAAGCCGTTTTCGGATTTCCAATTTCTGCGCCAGGCCTTCAGCGAAGGCGAACGCTGGCCGGTGCAGGCCGGGCGCCTCGACCATTTGACGCGCGCCGGGTTGCTTACGCCGGAGCAGGCGGAGAAATTTTCCAGCGAAGGCGCCCTCGGCAGTCATTTGGAGAACTTGCAACGCAAAGGCGGCTTCAAAGGCTTCAATCAAAAATCGGTCAGCGTTATCATTAGCGCCACCGACCCGCGGAAAAACCTGCAAGCGGCTTGATTCCGCGCCGGTTTTCCCGGAGTTTTCCCCTGCTAATGGATTACAAGAACACCCTGAATCTTCCGCAAACCGGTTTTGCCATGAAGGCCGACCTGGTGACGCGCGAACCTTTGCGTCTGGCGCAATGGGAGAAAAACCAGCTTTACCAAAAAATCCAGGCCCGGCGCGCCGGGGCGGAAAAATTCGTGCTGCACGACGGCCCGCCATTTGCCAATGGCGATGTGCACATCGGCACCGCCCTGAACAAAATTCTCAAGGACATCATTGTCAAGCATCAGAATTTGCGCGGCAAAAATGCGCCCTACGTTCCCGGTTGGGACACGCACGGCCTGCCGATTGAATACAAGGTCACGCAGGACATGCGCAAAGCCGGGCAGACCGGCGCCGCTCCCGCCGCCATCCGGCAGGCGTGCGACGCCTATGCCCGCAAGTACATCGATCTTCAGCGCGCGCAATTCAAACGCCTGGGCGGCCTCGGCGATTGGGAAAATCCCTACCTCACGCTCAACAAGGAATACGAAGCGGACGAATTGCGCCTGTTCGCCGACCTGGTGGAAAAAGGCTTTGTCTATCGCGGCAAGAAGCCAGTCTATTGGAGCATTCCCGCCCGCACGGCCCTGGCCGAGGCGGAGGTCGAATATCACGATCACACCAGCCAGAGTGTGTACGTCAAATTTCCCGTGCTCGGCCAATCGCAGACATTCATCGTCATCTGGACGACGACGCCTTGGACGCTGCCGGCGAATCTCGCTGTCGCTTATAATTCGACGCTCACCTACGCGCTCGTGCAGGCGCAGGGGGAGCGCTATTGGGTTTTATCGACCCTCGTTTCCACCGTCGCCGAGAAATGCCGCTGGCAGGATTTCCAGATTGAACGCACGGCCCCAGGCGCGGAACTTGCCGCGTTGGAATATCAACACCCCTTCTGCCAGCGCACAGGAAAACTGCTGGCGGGCGACAACTTCGTCGAAAGCAGCACCGGCACCGGTTTTGTCCATATCGCGCCTGGACACGGTCTGGACGACTACAATCTCGGCCGCCAAAATGGATTGCCGATCTACTCGCCGGTCAATGACGACGGCGCGCTGGCCTGGACGGATGATCTGCCGATTGAGCAACAGATGCCGAAGGAAATGACCGGCCAATCGATTCTTGAAAAGCACGGCAAGAGCGACGCCAACGTCGCGGTCCTGCATGAATTGCGCGCCCGCCACGCGCTCTTGCACGAGGAGAATTATCATCACAGCTATCCTTATTGCTGGCGCAGCAAGACGGCCATCATCTTCCGCGCGATGGATCAGTGGTTCATCCAAATTGATAAACCGATGGCAGGCGGCGGCAGTTTTCGCCAGGCGGCGGCGCAGGAAATCGACCGCGTGCGCTGGGTGCCCGAGTGGGCTGTCAACCGAATCAAGAGCGCGGTGGAAAGCCGTCCGGATTGGTGCATTTCGCGACAACGCTCGTGGGGCGTGCCGATTCCTGCTTTTTACGACGCCTCGGGCGTCGCCGTCCTGGACGCCCAGATTGTGCGAAACGTCGCGGCCCTGGTGGAAAAACACGGCTCCAACATCTGGTTTGAGCAATCCGCCGCGGAGCTTTGGGAGCAGGTCAAACCTGCCGGTTTCACCGGAGCCGCGCCGAGCGCCAAATCCAACGACACGCTGGATGTCTGGATTGATTCCGGCTCGTCGTCACGCGCCGTTCTCATGCGCCGCGCGGAATTGCAGCATGCTGGCAAGGCCGGCGCCGCGGCGTGGCAGGCCGATGTCTATTTGGAAGGCAGCGATCAGCATCGCGGCTGGTTCCAATCTTCGCTGCTCCTTTCGCTGGCCGCCAATGGCGCGGCGCCTTACCAGACGGTTTTGACCCACGGCTTCATGGTCGATGCCGACCGCGAAAAAATTTCCAAGAGCAAGCAGGCCGGCTACGAAAAGCCGCAGACGGCCGAAGCCTATGTGGCCAAATACGGCGCGGACGTCGTCCGGCTCTGGGTCGCCTCCCAGGATTATCGCAACGATATTATTGTCAGCGATGAGCGCATCAACAAGGTCGGCGAAACCTATCGCCACCTGCGCAATGCGCTGCGTTACCAGCTTTCCAACCTGTTCGACTTCGATCCTGCCCGCCACACGGTGGCGGATGCGAATTTAAACAGTCTTGACAGTTGGGTCCTGGCGCAATTTGCCCGGCTCGAAGCCGACGTGCGCGACGCCTACGACCGTTACGAGTTCCACGTCGTTTATCAGCGCATCAGCCAGTTCGCGGCGGTGGAGCTGTCCGCGGTTTACCACGACGTGGTCAAAGATCGTCTCTACACGGACGCCGCAAATTCCGCCCGCCGCCGTTCCACGCAGACGGCCCTTTGGCGCATGGCCCGAGGTTTGTGCGCCATGCTGGCGCCGATTCTTTCGTTCACGGCCGACGAAGCCTGGGAGTTCATTCCGGGGAACGGCGCCGCCTCCGTCCATCTGGCCGACTGGCAGCCCGCGCCATTTTCCCTGGCCGCGCCCGAAGATCTGGCCTGGAAACGCCTGTTTGAAATTCGCGAAGCCGTGCTGCCGCACTTGGAAAAAGCGCGTCAGGCCAAAACGATTGGCAAGGCTCTCGAAGCGCGCGTCAACCTTGCCGGCCCAGCCGCCGCGCTGCCCGGCTCCGACGCCGAATTGGAATCGTTGCGGGAGCTTTTAAATGTTTCGCAATTGACGGCCGCGGCCAACGAAAGCCGCAGCCTCGCGGTGGAAATTGCGCCCGCCAGCGGGCAGAAATGCGAACGCTGCTGGCATTGGGAAACAGACGTCGGCGCCAATCCCGCCCATCCCACCATTTGCATTCGGTGCGTGACGGCGTTACAAGCAATCTCATGATTTCCTCCGCTGCGCCTTTTGAAATTAGCGACCCGATCAATGCCCGCATCCTGGCGGTCTCGGAAGACAAAATTCAGGGCTTTCAGCGCGATCCACTGGGTGAAATTTCCCGCCAAAGCGGCGTGGAACTGCCGACCGTGATTGAGCGCATCCGCGCCATGCTGGAAGCGGGCACGATTCGCCGCGTTCGCCAAACCTTGCTCGCCACGAACCTCGCGCAAGGCTCGCTTGTCGCCTGGCAGGTGCCTCTGGACAAATTAGAGGCCGCCTTTGATTATTTGTTTCAGCGCGACCCCTTCTCCGGCCACGTTGTGCTGCGCTCCACGGACGCCGCCACGGCGGGGTCCAATTACCGCCTCTGGACCACGCTGAAAGTGCCGCAGGGCTTTTCGATGCAGAAGCACTGCGAATTCCTCGCGCGCCAAACGGGCGCCGAACATTTTCGGCTGATGCCCGCCAAGCGCCTGTTCGCCCTGGGCGTCGGTCATATCCGCCGGCGCGGCATGGAGCCCGGCGCCCGGGCCGACGGCCCGGCGGAAGTCACCGACGTGGCTATCGTAAATTTGACAGCAGCGGAATGGCGCATTCTCACGGCGCTCAAGCGGGAATTCGCCCCGGCGGAAATCGTGCCCGACATTTGGGCGGCGCGCGCCGCGGAAGCCGGCGTTCCGCTGGAGGAATTCCTGAAAATCGCGGAGGACTTGAACCGGCGCAAAATTATCGGACGCTTCTCGACCTTTCTGGAGCACGTCAAGCCCTTGAAAGACGGCGAGCGCGTCACGCGGTTCAACGCCCTGTTTCATTGGGCCGTGCCGGCGGGACGCGAGATCGAAGCGGGCCGCGAAGTCGGGCGCCACTTCATCATGACCCATGCCTACTGGCGCGAAGGCGGGCCCGAATTTCATAACGTCAACGTCATGGGCGTCGCGCACGGCACCGAAAAGCCGGTGGTGCTCGCCCACAAAGCCGCCATTGACCAGCACCTCGCCGAAGCCGGCATCCCAGTCAGTTATACGAATGTTTTTTGGGGCGGACGCAGCGAAATCAAGCCCTCGGAAATCGCGCCTGCGGCCTATGAGGATTGGTGCCGCTCCGTCGGAATCGATCCGGCGGCCATGAAGGAATAACGCCCTGCCGCGCCCGATTTTTGCTTTGCGCACCGCGAGGGTTTCACTAGCATGCGCATCCCGCCTTTTGCGGCGGTTTTTTTATTACGATGAAAAGTTACAATATCGCAGTGATTGGCGGCGACGGCACAGGTCCGGAAGTGGTGCGTGAAGCCGTAAAAGTTTTGGATGCGGCGGCGCCGAAATTCGGCCTCAAACTCAACTACACCCCCTATGACCTGGGCGGCGAACGCTACCTGCGCACCAAGGAAGCTCTCCCTGACAGCACGGTGGAAGAGTTGCGCAAATTTCCCGCCATCCTGCTCGGCGCCATCGGCCATCCCGATGTCAAACCCGGCATTCTCGAAAAAGGGATTCTGCTCCGCCTGCGATTTGAATTGGAGCAATACATCAATTTGCGCCCCGTCAAACTCTACGACGAGCGTTTCTGCCCGTTGAAAGACAAGAAGCCCGAGGACATCGATTTTGTCGTCGTGCGCGAGAACAATGAAGGGCTTTACACCGGCTCCGGCGGGTTCGTGTTCAAAGGCACGCCGAACGAAATCGCCATCCAGGAAAGCGTCAACACCCGGCGCGGCGTGGAGCGGTGCCTGCGGTTCTCCTTTGAACTGGCGCAAAAACGTCGCGCGGGCAAACCGTGGCGCGGCCTCAAATCCGAGGACACCGCCGCCGGCAAGACGTCGCAACTCACGCTGTCCGGCAAGACCAACGTCCTGACTTATGCCTTTGATCTCTGGGATCGCGCCTTTCACGAGATCGGCAAAAAAGATTTTCCCAACGTCAAACGCGATTATGCGCACGTGGACGCCACCACCATGTGGTTTGTCAAGAATCCGGAATGGTTTGATGTCATTGTGACCGACAACATGTTTGGCGACATCATCACGGACTTGGGCGCCATGGTGCAGGGCGGCATGGGCATCGCGGCGGGCGGCAACATCAATCCGCAAGGCGCGAGCATGTTCGAACCCATTGGCGGCAGCGCCCCCAAATACACCGGGCAAGGCGTGATCAACCCGCTGGCCGCCATTTGCGCGGGCCAAATGATGCTCGATTTCCTGGGCGAACACGAAGCCGCCAACGCCATCGAGAATGCGGTGATCAAAGTCACGCGCGAGAAAGTCAAGAGCCTGGCCGCCGGCAAGATGGGTCACACCACCTCGCAAATCGGCGATCTCGTCGCCGCCGCCCTCTAAGGCGGCGGGGCCGCGCGGCAAGTTTAAGCTTCAAAGAATCGGGGGCCGCCTATATATATGGCGGCGAACCATGTGGTCGTTGTTCAAGGAATTCTTGAAGTTTTGCCGCCAGGAAAAGAAGTGGTGGCTGGTTCCGCTTATCGTCGTGCTGCTCGTGCTGGGCGTGGCATTGGTGTTCGCCGCCAGTTCCGGCATTGCCTGGGCGCTCTATCCGTTCATGTGAGCGATGGCCGCGCCCCGAAATGTTCTCGGGATTTCCGCCTTTTATCATGACGCGGCTGCGGCGCTGGTGCGCGACGGCGTCATCACCGCCGCTGCGCAAGAGGAACGATTCACCCGGCGCAAAAACGACCCCGATTTCCCGCAGCGCGCCGCCGCCTTTTGCCTGCGTCACGCCGGCCTGGCGCAGAGGGATTTGGATGCGGTGGTATTCTATGACAAGCCGGCGCTGAAATTTACGCGGCTCCTGGAAACATACCTTGCCGTGGCGCCCGGCGGTTGGCGGACATTTCCGGCGACGCTATCCAGCTGGCTGGGGGAAAAGCTCGATCTGCGGAAAACCATCCGCCAGGAGCTGCCGGGCTTGCGCGCAGATTGCCCCATTCTCTTTACTGCGCATCACGAAGCGCATGCGGCCAGCGCGTTTTACCCATCGCCTTACCCGGAGGCGGCCATCCTCACCATTGATGGCGTGGGAGAATGGGCGACCACGACGGTGGCGCGGGGAAGCGAGGCGGGAATTGAAATGCTGCGCGAATTGCGCTTCCCGCATTCCCTCGGTCTGCTTTATTCAGCGTTTACGGATTACGCCGGGTTTCGAATCAATTCGGGCGAATATAAACTGATGGGCTTGGCGCCTTACGGGGAGCCAAAATATCAGCAGGCAATTCTCGACCATTTGATTGACATAAAGGAGGACGGATCGTTTCGGTTGAACCTCGATTATTTCAATTTCCTCAGCGGCACGACGATGACCAATGAGCGTTTTCACGCGCTGCTG
>DASZMX010000048.1:0-37398 GCA_035551475.1 Verrucomicrobiia bacterium | reverse complement strand
AATGGAAATGGAGTAAATGGCACTGTATATGCTGTTGATATGGATTACAGCGCATGTCACGGAACATTTAGCGGCGTCTGGGTAGGCGGGAACTTCACGAGTGCGAGCGGGGCTGGCGTCACAAATCTCGCGTATTGGAATGGTTTGGGGTGGTCACCACCCGGCAATGGGCCATCGGTGGCTATATACTACGTGGAAACGGCAGCATCTTATAACTATAAGCCGGCATTTCTTATTGAGGCGACTGCGTCCGACTCAGCAGCAACGATCACACGAACGGATTTTTACGTAAATGGCGTCTTTTTGGCGTCTAGTTACGACCCAACTAATCCCATCGTTGCATGGGTGCCAAAAACCAAGGCTACATACAAGCTTACCGCTGTGTCGGTGGACTCGTCCGGAAACACTGCTTCGTCTTTGGTGTTCAGTTATAAGGTCACGAAGCTACCATAATGACGCGTTTTAGACCTGTGCCTGAATGGCTTGGCGACGTGCTTGGCAGGTTGCCGGCCAACCGAGAATGAGGGAGCTTGGAGGACTATAGAGCGTGACCTGTCGCCGGGGAGCATCTTTATCGGCAGACCAACGTCGGATTAAAGCCGAGCTGCGTCGACGTGATGATCCTTGTTCCCTTTGCAAGCCATTGCTCGGGGCAGCGCCTGCGGACGCCAAAGTTGTGCGCACGATCTTCAACAGCCCGGACCACCGAGAGCCGAATGGTGTCTCAAGAAATTCGTCGTACCCAGCTGGAGTGACTAGGCCCGCTTTTCTGGGCCACTGGAGTGTTAGTCTGGCGGCTTGATTCATGTTGTGGTGTTCTGGGTGGTTTGTCCATCCCGACCGGAGACGGGGATGGACAGGTTCGCGCCGCAAAGCTGGCTGGGGTTTCATAGCCAATCCGGCTGTGCGGCCTGAATTGATTGTATTCCTGGCGGTAGTCTCCCACCACCACCCGGGCCTCGGTCAAGGTCCAGAGTTGCTCGCGGTTCAGGCATTCATCGCGGAAGCGACCGTGGAAGCTTTCCACAAAGCCGTTTTGCCAGGGGCTGCCGGGCTTGATGTAGGGGTCTGGATCTGGTTGCCCCGCCAGCCAATGCTGCACCAGCTTGGCAATAAACTCCGGGCCATTGTCGCTGCGCAGATACTCGGGCGCGCCATGCTCAGCGATGGCCTTTTGCAGCCAGTTTAGCACGTCGGCTGCCTTCAAGGCCCGGTCGGCCCAGAGCACATGACACTCGCGGGTGTGCTCGTCCAGGATGGTCAGGATGGGCAGGGCTCCGCCACGCACCGTCGCATCGGCGATGAAATCCCAAGTCCAAACGTGATTGCGATGGGTCGCCCGCGTCGGCCATCCGGTGGAAACTCCCCGGCGTGGAACCTTCCATCGGGTCGGCGGCACCCGCAGCCCGGCCTGGCGGCGCAGCCTTTGAATCTGCCGCTTGCCCACAATCCAGCCTTCCCGCCGCAGCAACACGGCCATCCGCCGGGGGCCATAGCGTGGATATTTAGCCGACAGCTCCATCAGCCGTTGCCCAAGCCGTTCCTGTTGCGGCTGCGGCGCCCGCCCGCGGTAGCCATAGGTCGAACGAGCCAGGCGCAAAAAGCGGCAGGCCGCCCGTCGGGAACAAAGCCCCGCGGCCACGGCCTCTTGCGCCAACACCCGGCGGTGCGCCGGGCTCAGAGCTTTTTTTCGCATACCGCCTCCAGCACCCGGTTCTTGAGCAGGGACTCCGTCAGCATCTTCTTGTGCTCACTGTTCTCCCGCTCCAACTCCTTCATCCGCTTGGCCTCATTGACCTACATCTGGCCAAATTGCTTTTTCCAGCGGTGAAAACTCACCTCCGAAATGTTCGCCTCCTGGCACAGGGCCTGGATGCACTTCTCCCCGCGATCGGCCTCGCGCAACAGCCGTATCTTCTCTTCTGTCGTATACCGTTTGCCTTTCATTCTGGGTCCTTTCGTCGGCCCCAGACTAACACCTCTCCCGGCCCGAAAAAACGCGGTCACGTCAGCTCCGTCAAGAGATTAGTCACAACGAGATTTGTCAAACTAATAGTTATGCAGTCTGCCGATCCAATGCTTGATAAAAAGGCGGCGGGCTATTTGCGGAGAAATTTGGCGACGGCTTCGGCGTCGGCTAACCAACGTATTATAGTGGACTACAACCAAACCGACATTGTAATAAACTTGACTCCTCGCATCCTATCGATAAAAACGCGATTGTTATGAAATGGCCAGTTCGCCCCCTTGGGCCGTTGGCCCCGCTCTTCCCAGACATCATAATCTATGGAACTCAGGTTCTTTATTTTAATGGAGTCGGACAATAAAAGCATATGTTAATCACGAACCTGCTCACAAACATGGTGGTGGTTTACATGGGAGTAATCCAGACGAACACGCCACAGTTTTCGCGGTTCGAATTTCAAGCGCTTTTTTCGAAGGCGCAATTTGCCGCGAAGACATGGGGTTTGGAAACAAGTCTCATTGAGAGCAACAAAGTAACCGAGTTTTGGAATGAGCCCTCCATCGACGGAGCACATGCCCGTATGGTTTTCGCTGGACGATACGCCTTTAATGAAGCCCGGGGGAGATTCCTTGGAACATTCGATGGGGGGTTTATCTTCGCAGATAGGCTTTTCTGTTGGCCGGATTATTCAGGCGTTCAGTCTGAGCCGGGATTCAATATGGGCAAGGCGATTCAATTGACTCAGAACTGGTTGCATGAAACCAACGGTTTGACAATGAAAGCGGCGCAGGATATCGCCGAATCAGCGGTTCACTCGTTTAACATACCCATAGGAAACCTGCTTTCCAATGAGCCGTGTATAAGAGAGCAAAAGCCATGGCAGCTAAACGACGGAACGCCGTCCCTTGAGCCCTATTATATGTTCGAGTGGAAAGTGCGAGAAGGCTGGTGCAAAGTTGATGTTTCGGGAATTTCCAGCAACGTAGTTTATTTTAACTATAGTGATGGAGTTCATTTCAGGCTTCCAACGAACTATTTCCAAATGCTTGGGCTTTCGAGCAACTCAGTTTTTGTGACCCCGTCACCGCCTAGGAATCATCGAGGGCCCCCGTATGAAATTTACGATTTGCGCTTACCTTAGAGGCTCTATCAACCTTGGCGGAAGAGAGGATTGAGCGTAAGAGTGAAAAAGGTCGGGCAGTGATACGCGAGGGTGGTGGCCAGTCGTTCATAATTGCGGGCCACGCGGCGGAAGCGGGCGGCCCAGGCAAATCCGATGCTTGGTGGAAAGGCGGCGGGGCTATTTGCGGAGGAATTTGGCGACGGCTTCGGTGCGGGTGCGGACTTGGAGTTTTTCGTAGATGCGGCGGATGTAGGTGTGGACGGTTTCGTAGCTGATGCCCATTTTCTCGGCGATCTCCTTGTAGAGAAAACCGTGGCTAAGATGGTCGAGGACTTCCTGCTCGCGGGCGGATAGCTCGGGGGTAGGTTCGGCGTTGGGGGCGGCGACGGGTTTTTGAAAGGATTGGACTACTTTGCGCGCGATGTGAGTAGTCATAGGTGAGCCGCCGCGCTGCACTTCGCGGATGGCATCCAGGATTTCGACGCGGGGGGCGCGCTTGAGTAGGTAGCCGGCGGCGCCGGCGGCGAGGGCGGCGAAGATATTTTCGGTGTCTTCATAGGCCGTGAGCATGACGGCCATGATTTCCGGGGCGGCTTGCTTGAGGCGCTGCACGCATTCGACGCCATTCATGCCGCCGAGATTGATGTCCATGAGAACGACGTCGGGCTTCTCCTTGGGCAAGGCTTCGAGGGCGGCCTCGGCGCTGGCGTGCTGGCTGATGCAGCGGAAACCTTCGGCTTTGTTGAGCATGCGCGCGAGGGTGCCGCGCAGTTGCTCGTTGTCTTCGACGATGGCGACGGTGATCGGCATAATCAATAATGGAGCGGAACGGTCAAACGCACCAAGGCGCCGTGTCCGGACGGCCCGGGCACAAGGTCAAACGCCCCGCCAATATCCTCCATGCGCTTGCGCATGTTGCGCAATCCATTTCTGGTGGTCTTCGGATCGAGGTCGGCCAGGCCGCGTCCGTTGTCCTCGATTTCCAGGATGAAGCGCGCGGGCTCCAGCGTCAGGCGAACGGACGCCTCGGTGGCGCGGGCGTGACGCACGACATTGGTGATGGCTTCCTTGGCGGCCAGAAAAACATTGTGGCGCGCCTCCGGTGCGATGAGCGCGGGCGGCAGGCTGGTGGGGATGTCGAGGCGATAACGCACCCCGGCCACGCCAAGATAATCCTGGGCATGTTTACAGATGTAATTGACAAGGCCCTCCAGCGTGTCGTTGCGGGGATTGACGGTCCAGACGATTTCGTCGAGGGCATGGGCGGTTTCGCGGGCGGTCTGGGTCAATTGGCGGCCGTGGGCCTCGACTTCGGCGGGTTCGTCCTTGTCGGATTCCACCATTTCGCCGAGAAGCGAAATTTGCGTGAGGCTGGCGCCGACCTGGTCGTGGATGTCGCGCGCGATGCGGGCGCGCTCGTTTTCCAAGGCTTGTTGCTGGCGGAGGTTGGCGACCTGGCGTTGCAGGCGCTGGGTGGAGACGTAGAACACAATTCCGCCCACCAGGCCAATCAGGCACGCGACCGCCACGATGCGGAACCACAACGTCTGCCAGAACGGCGGCAACACCTCGATTTCGAGCGCGGCGCCGGGCTGGGTCGCATCCCAAAAACCGTCCTCGCTGGAAGCAATGACGCGGAAACGATAATGCCCCGGCGGCAGGCCGCTGTAGCGCACGATCCGGCTGGCGTGCGCCTCCGTCCATTGGCTGTCGTGATTTTCCAGGATGTAACGAAATTGCGCCCGATCCGCTGCGCCGATTTGCAGGCTGGCATATTCGATTTCCAATTGTTCTTTGCCCACGGGCACGGTTACGGCGGCGAGGGGAACGGTCGGCAGATCATTGGTGTTCTGGTTGATGGTGTTGATGGAAACCGATTGGATGACGACCGGCGGCGCGTTGGTGCGGACGCGCAGGGTGGAAGGATCGACTGACACAATGCCGCCGATGGTGGGCAGAAAAAGCGTGCCGTTCGGGGCGCGAAATGGGGCGGGTTGCGAGCGCACGGTGCAATCGATGTTCGGCAGGCCGTCGCGCTGATCGAAAAGGCGGCAGGGGATGGAATTGATGGTTTCGGCGGCGTTGTTCTCGAAGGCTTTTTTGGGAATGCGCATCAGGCCCCAATCGGTGCCCATCCAAAGAAAGCCCTGCTTGTCGTCAATAATATAATCGACGATGTCGGTGATCAAACCATCGCGCCGCGTGTAATGCGTCCATTTTCCATCCTGCATTCGGATAAGGCCGTTGCCGGCGGCGCCCACCCAGAGGACATCCTCGTCATCGACCCACAAGGAGGAAACGTTGTCGGTGGGAAAACCGTTGGTGCGCTGGAACGCGGTGAAATGGCCGTCCTTGAGCCGGTTCAACCCGCCGCGCTCGGCGCCAATCCAGATGTTGCCCTGGCGATCATCGGCGATGGCGCGAATGACATTGGCGGTCAGGCCGTCGGCGGTGGTGTAATTCCTCCAGATTTTGCCGTCCCACGACGCGAGGCCGTTTTGCGTTCCCACCCAGAGCGTGCCGCGCCGGTCTTCGTGCAGGGCATAAATCCAGGGGTTGAGATTGATCTGGTCCGAGCCGGGCGCCGGGCGGAACAAATTGCCTTCCAACCGCAGCAAGCCGCGCCCAAACGTGCCCGCCCACACGGCCTGATGGCTGTCAATTAAAAGGGCGCTGGTGTTCCCCACGGAATCCCGGCCGAAGCTCGAAAAATAATTGCTCAGGCCCCCCGCGCTCACCCGCGCCACGCTCAAATTCAACGAATGCGAGCTGAACCACAACGCGCCCGCGGCGTCCACCGCCGCCGATTCGATCACCTGCCCGGCGGATTCGGGAATCGAATGCAGCGCCGGCCGCCGCACGCAATTCAGCGGGCCGCCATCGCGGCTGGTGCCGTCGAGGCCGGCCCACAAATTGCCATCCGGATCCATTTGCAGCGAGAGCACGGAGTTGATGGAAAGGCCATTGGTGTCGCCGAGATGGGTGAATTGCCCGTTGCTGTCAAACCAAAAAATTCCCTGGTCGCGCAGCCCGACGATGAGATTGCCGGAAAGGTCCTCGCAGGCGGCCTTGATGAATTCGGTCGGCGCGCTCCAAGGGTAGGAGCCGAGATCCTTTTCCACATGGTCGCTGCGCCACTTTTGGATGTGGGTGCGGCCATCCTGCAAATCCACGCTGAGTTCCCAAATCCCGCCGTCTTTGCTCGCCAGAAAATAATTTCCCTGCGCCGGGCGCGTCACCATGCTGCCCAACTCATGGCCTTTAACGGCCGCCGGGTCGATGCCAGAAATGCCACGGTCGGTGCCCACCCAGACGCGGCCATTGGCTTCGGCCGCCATGCAGCGTCCGGGCGCGTTGAGGTTCCAGACATTGACCTCGCCTTGCCAATAACGCCCCAATTCGCTTTCCGTGAGCATCCAGATCGCGCCCATGGAATCCTGGCAAATCGCCGCCAGGCGCCGTCCGATATTCAGGCTGTTGACCTTGCCATTTTTGACGAGCAATACGCCGGCGTTGTCGGTGCCAATCCAAAGATTGTGCTCCCGATCTTCAAACAGGCGCACAATCGCGCTGCTGCCGAGCCGCGGGGTGGCGCTTTCGTCGAACACGGCGAAATGCGATCCATCAAAACGCACCAACCCATTCACGGTGCCCAACCACAAATAGCCGTCGTGCGTTTGGGTCATGGCGATCACGGAGCTTTGCGGCAGAAGGCCGGGTCCCGTTTTCCATGCATCCACGTAAAACGGCCCCATCGGCGCCGCCCCGCCCGTGGCCGCGGCGAAAAAAAACGCGAGCCACAGGAAAAGCATCGCCGGGCGCTGGGAGAAGGGCGTTTTCACCGATGCAACGGTATTACCGGGATTGAGGCGCCATTGGCGATATAAAAGCTCGGGAAACTGGGGGGCGCGTTCTCTAGCTGGAGGAATGAGACGTGACAGGAAATGAAGATTTCTCTGCTTCCTCCTTGTAAAGATTTTTCCTCCCTAGCTCGGCTTGTTCGGACGACCGCAGCATTGACGACCTTCGACGGCGTTCAGGTATTTCTCCCCTGATTTTAAACTGGATGAAGCAGGGGTAGGATTTTCAGATTGGATAGCCTCTCTGCTTCCGCTGTTATCTCCTGTTAAAAATTTCCCGTCCTGGGCTCAGCCCGGCTCGGTTTGTTTGGCTGGGTCGAGCAATTCGTCGAGCCTGGACTTGTCGAGCCCGGACGTTTCGAGAGCCACTTGGCGGACGGTGCGATTGGTTTCAAAGGCCACCTTGGCGATTTTGGCGGCTTTGTCGTAACCGATGACCGGGGCCAGAATCGTGCAATTGGACAAGCTCAATTCGAGATTCGCTTTGCATTTCTCGCGATCCGCTTCGAGGCCATTGACGCAGCGGCGCGCAAAGACTTCGCAGCCTTTGCTCATCAATTCAATGGCTTGCAAAAGATTGTGCGCCATCACGGGCATCATGACATTCAACTCGAAATTGCCAAAGCTGCCGCTAAAAGTGACGGCCGCATCGGCGCCGATGACCTGGGCGCAGACTTGCAGGAGCATCTCGCACATGACCGGGTTGACTTTGCCCGGCATGATCGAGGAGCCGGGCTGGGTGGAAGGGAGCCGCAATTCGCCCAGACCCAGACGCGGCCCCGAACCTAGGAATCGGATGTCGTTGGCAATTTTAATGAGACTGACCGCAACCGTCTTGAGAATGGCGGCGGTCTCGACCAACGCATCGCGCCCGCCCTGGGCTTCAAAATGATTGGAAGCTTCACGCAGCGGCAGTCCGGTTTCCTTGGCCAGACGTTCGATGGTGCGGCGTGCAAACTCCGGGTGGGTATTGATGCCGGTGCCCACTGCCGTGCCGCCCAGCGCGAGTTCGCCCAAACGCGTTTCCACGCTGCGCAAGCGGTCGATGCCGTGCTTCACCTGGCTGGCGTATCCGCCAAATTCCTGGCCAAGGCGGATAGGTGTCGCGTCCTGCAAATGGGTGCGGCCGATTTTAAGGACGTCGTGAAATTCCGCGGCTTTCTTTTCGAGGGAGGCTTGCAGTTCAGTGAGAGCGGGTATGAGCTTGCGTTCGATGCCTTCGAGGGCGGCGAAGTGAATGGCGGTGGGGATGGCGTCGTTGCTGGACTGGCCACGGTTGACGTGGTCGTTGGGATGAACGAGTTTTTCGCCGCGTTTGCCGCCGAGCAGTTCGATGGCGCGATTGGCGATGACCTCATTGGCATTCATGTTGGTGGATGTGCCGGAGCCAGTCTGGAATATGTCAAGCACAAATTCGCTGTCCCATTTTCCCTCGGCCGCTTCCTGCGCGGCTTGGGTGATCGCTTTGGCCAAATCAGGTTTCAGGCCGCCCAAGTCCTGGTTGGTCAAGGCGGCGTGTTTTTTGATCAGACACAAAGCGCGGATCAGGGAACGCGGAAAACGCAGGCCGCTAATGGGGAAATTCTCGACCGCCCGGGCCGTTTGCGCGCCGTAATAGGCGGTGGCGGGAACTTGCATGGGACCCATGGAATCGCTCTCCGTGCGAAATGCATCACTCATGGGATCAGAATGCGCGGACGCGCCGCCGAAGTGAAGAAAGAATGCGCTGGAAAATGATGAGGGTCAATGCTCGGGGGCAGATGGCGAGCGAAAGCCGAAAATTGAGTTGGCGTGAAGGCATTTCCACGTATCCTATCGGCGCGTAAATCCATTATGACTGAAAGCCAGCCAACGAAACAAACCAGCGGGCGCTTCCTCATCCTGCTGCTGCTTTTGGGCGGAGCCCTGGCCGTGCTCTGCCACGACGGGTTCAAGCATAATTATATATTTTGGTCGAATGACGGGCCACTCGGCTTCCTGAAATGCGATTCCGCGCGTCTGCCCGGCGTTTTCTTTGGGCATTGGAGTTGTGAGAACTATCTTGGCGGCGAATGGCCCGGGGCTTCGCCTAACCTGGACACTCTCCTGAATTGGGCCGTTTCACCGGAAGTTTTCTTGAAGATTTTTACTCCCGTCTCGATGCTGACGCTGGGCCTAAGTTTTTGGCTGCTCTTTCGCCAATTGAAATTCGGCGCCCCTGTATGCGTGCTGGGCGGGCTGGCGGCAGGGTTGAACATGCATTTTTTCTCGGTTGCTTGTTGGGGACTGGGCACATGGTGTTTGGCAGGAGCGACGATGGCCCTCGCCATGGCCTCGATTATTTCGCCGCATATTAAGCAGGTCTGGGCTCGAGGGGTGTTGGCGGGTTTGGCGGTCGGCATGTGCGTGATGGAAGGTTTCGATGTCGGAGCAATTCTCAGCATTTTTGTGGGTGTCTTCGCGATATTTTATTTTTGGGTGAGCGAAGGGAATAAGGGAAAGGCCGTGGCGAAGATTATCACAGCGGAAGCCATGATGATTTTGTTTTCCGTGCTATTTGCCGCCAGCACCATTTGGGGTTTGTACGGCACCCAAATCGTGGGAGTGGCGGGACCTAAAGGCTCATCCGAGGAAAAATGGCAATTCAACACCCAATGGAGCACGCCGCCGATTGAAACACTAGGTGTATTCGTTTCCGGTTTATTCGGTTATCGGATGCAGGAGTATATAACGGACCAGGACAAATCGAGCGCGTATTGGGGCTTGCAGGGGGAGAGTCCCATCATTGATCAGCTGGAAAGCTCTGACCCTAAAGTGCGCGGGGCGGCGGGGCGCAAGTTTGGGCCGCAGGTGGAGACCATCATGGAATCCGACGACATGGCGCAAAGGGATTATGTCCTCTCCCTGCTTAAGAATCGCGGCGGGGTGCAATTGCGGCACACCGGTTCCGGCGAATACGCCGGCGTGGCGGTGGGGTTGCTGGCCTTGCTCGGTTTGGCAAATTCGTTTCGTGGCGAAAAGTCACTGCTTTCGGTGTTGGAGCGTAAAATGGTGTGGTTCTTCGGCGCAGCGGCGGCGGTTTCTCTCCTCAGCGCCTGGGGGCGTCATTCGTTTCTTTATGGCGCCATTTGGTATCGCATGCCGGGATTCTCGAATATCCGCAACCCGATGAAGTTCATGCATCCGTTTGATATTCTGCTTATCATTCTGGCGGGATACGGGCTGGAGGCGTTGCATCGGCGTTACACGGCGGGCGTGGTCGGCCAGGCGCGCAACTTTTCGCAACGCTGGAGCCAATGGTGGAAAAACGCGGATGCCTTCGAAAAAGGCTGGTTCTTTGGCACGATCGCGTTGGTGGCGCTGGCGGGTTGGGCGTTCATTTCTTACAAAGGCTCGGAATTAAAACTCGTGACGTATCTTCAGAACAATGGAATCAACGCCGACCTGGCGCCACAGGTGGCCAAGTTCTCCATCACGGCGGCGTTGGCGGGTTGGTGCTTTTTGGCGGTGTCCGTGCTGGCGGCCATTCTGCTGTGGACTGGAGCGTGGTCGCGCGGCGGCACGCTCGTTGGGTGGGGCTTCCTGGCGGCTATTCTCATTGTTGACTTGGGCCGCGCGGACCTGCCTTGGATCAGGTATTTCGATGTCGGGCAAAAGTACAGCAAAAACCTGCTCGTTGATCTGTTGAAGGACAAACCGTACGATCATCGGTTTGCGGGACGCACTTCGCCCACGGGCGGCTATGATCTTTCCAGCGACGCAAACCTGGGCGGCGTGTGTCATTGGTGGATGGAGAACGATTTCCCTTATAACAATATTCAAAACCTGGAAATCGACCAGGCGCCGCGCCTGCCGGAAATGGACGCGCGCTATCTGGGACGTTTCGGCGCTGGCGGCGGCAACCTCGCGGGCGGCGCGCGTCTCTGGCAGCTCACTAACACTCGTTATATGTTGTGCGACGCCGCGCTGGTTCCCACCTTGAATGAAATTGGGGATCCGGTCGCTCACTCATTTCACGCGATTGGCCAATACCACATGGTGCTCAAGCCGACGGCGACCCAGTGCGAGGACGCCGGCGACTTGATGCTCTGGCCCGTGGATCAACCCACCGACCGGCCCACCGTTTCCACCAATACTTTTGCGCTCGTGCAATATGATAACGCATTGCCACGAGTGAAGCTCTACGCCAATTGGGTGACGCTGGACAATGATCGCGCCCTTGACACCGTAGCCTCGCCGCAGTTCCCGGTGGACCGCGCGGTGGTGGTTTCCCAGGATACACCCGTGCCTGCCACCGCTCCGGCGCCCACCACCGCGGATCCCGGCACGGTCAGCATCACCGATTACCGTTCCACCGACATCAAAATGCAGGCCGCAGCCAAAACGCCAGCCGTGCTGCTGTTCAACGACCGTTACCTGCTGCCAGACGATCGGGTGGGAAAATGGACGGTGACGGTGGACGGCAAGCCGGAAGCGATTTTGCGCTGCAATTACATCATGCGCGGCGTCTTCGTGACGCCCGGCCAGCATACGATCGAATTCCATTATGCGGCGTATCTCCGGTATTTGTATGTGACGATTGTGGCGCTGCTCACTGGTTTGGCGGTCAGCGGCTATGTGTTTTACACGAACCGGAAGACGCCGGTCACCCCGCCCCAACCGGATCGCGCCTGATGAGTCTTTGGCGCAGCGGCATATTTTGGTCCATCATCGCCTTTGCGGGCGGGCTGGGCAACCTGGCTTTTCAGACCATCATCGGCCATCGCATGCAAGGCCCGGAGTTCGGTCGCGCCACGACCCTGCTCAGCTCCATTCTCTTCTTCGGCTTGCCCATGCAAATGGCCAGCACGGCGGTGATTCATTACGTGGCGCATTTCCGCAGCCATAACGACGACGCGCGTTTGCAGGGGCTGCTCGCGGGCTGCCAGAGTTTTTTGTTCAAGGTCACCATTGCCGGATCGGTCCTGGCAGTGACGCTGGCCAACCCGTTCGGCCGGTTTTTTGGCTACACAGGCGCTGAGATGTTCGCCGCCATTTTGTGCGTCCTGGTGGGATTGTGGTCGGCCTTTGCCATCGCTTTGTGCCAGGGCATGTCCTGGTTCAAACGGCTGGCGCTCATCAATTTTGTCGCGGTGCTGATGCGGCTGCTTTTTGGCTGGCTGGCGACCGGCGCCTACCCCAAGGCCAGCGTCGCGGTTTCGGCAACCACCTTTTCCCTGCTCGCCAATTTGGCGCTGCTGTACTGGTGGAAGGACATTTTTCGGCGGGACGCCGCCAAGACCTCGCCTTGGAACCGGGAGTTTTTTGAATTCCTGATCGTGGCGGGTGGGTTTGTCGTGGGGACTTTTTTCTTTTTGTCGGGCGATGGTTTAATTTCCCAGCTTTATTTCTCGGGCACGAAACTCAACGAGTATTCCGCCGCGGGCGTCTTCGCGCGCGCCATCCCGGCGACCGTGGGGCCGCTCTTGAATGTCTTTTTCACCTCGCGTTCAGGGCGCAAGAATGACCAATCCGCCAAGGATCAGAAAATCTTGCTGGGTCTGTATGCCGTGGGCCTCGCCTCCGGGGCGGCGTTTTTGTTCGTGCTGCGGGATCCGCTGCTGAAACTTTTGGGGAAATATTCCATTGAATCCTCGGCCATGGTTCCACGCTATGCGCTGGCCTTGGCGCTGGCGGGATTGATCCAGGCCATTGGCACCTGGAGCCTGGCCAGCCGCTGGTATAAAATCGCCCTGACCTACGGCGGATTGGGCGTCGCCTACTGGCTGTTCCTGCTGGGCGCGGGCACCAATCCTGATAAACTGCTGCATGCGATGGTTCTCGGAACGGCCGCAGCCCTGGCGATTTTGGGCGGGGCCTGGCTGATGGCAGTGCGCCAAAAAACTCCTGAGTTGTGACTGTGAACACACCCTTGGTTTCCATTTTAATCCCGACTTACAACCGTCCGGAATACCTGCGCCGCGCCGTGGAATCCTGCCTGGCTCAAACCTACGCGAGCTTTGAAATCATCATCACGGACAACAGCACGAACGACGCCTCCGCCCAGATGATGGCGAAATACACCGACCCGCGCGTGCGCTATTTCACCAATGACGGAAACATCGGGGCCGTGCGCAGCTCCAATCGTGCCGTGGAGCTTTCCCGGGGCAAATATATCAAGTTCCTCATGGATGATGATTTGCTCAAGCCTCGGTGCCTGGAGCTGATGGTGTATGGCTTGGAAAAGAATCCCACGGCGGCGATGGCCATGGCGCCGATGGATTTAATCGACGAAGATGACCGGCGCATCTATCCGATCTTCTACGTCTTTCGACGCATGGAGTATCGTTACCGCTATCAGGTGGGCGACGGGTTTATTGGCCGAAAACAAATCCTGCGCGATTATCTCACCCGCGATTATCCATGTTGCGTGCCCAGCGGCATGATGTTTCTCGGAGACGCCTTGCGCGAGGCCGGCCCCTTCGATGCGAAAGCGGATTTTGCGGGCGACCTGGACATGTGCATGCGGATCGCCCCGCATTATGATTGCTGGTATTCAGACGAAGTTTTGAGCTCGTGGCGTTACACGGCGGCCTGCCACACCGCCAGCATCCACCAAACCGGCCTCCATATTGATGCGTTTTATTACATCACCCGCCGCTGCCTCGACAACCCCGCGACCCGAGAACTGTTCAAAGACGAATGGCCCAGCCTGGTGCGGGACAGCCTTTACTTCTGCTCTTGCCGCTGCCTCTTGAACGGTTTGGCCGGGCTGCGCGCGCGCAGCCCCAAATTGATCTGGAAAACCATCCGGACGATCGTGCGCGAAGATCCGCACATTTGGAATTGGATGCGCATCCCGTTCTTTGCGGCGCGGGAGATTTTCGTTTCCATCGTCCCGCCTAAATTGCCGCCGGCGCGCGAACCGAAGCCGTAAGGGCGCCCTAAAAAGATTCGGCGACGCTGCAGAGCGCCGCCGAACCCTTCAAAACTGTTTTAAAAATCGCCGCGGCTTAATTCCGGGAGACTGCTTTGGAACGCGACGTTGTCCGATGTGAACGAGCGTTCAGACGGCCATTGACTGGCCCCGTGGCGCGACCTGGACGCCGGGCCTTGCCCTTGGTGCGCACTTCCTTTTCCAGCAAATAGCTGGGCGACTGTTTCAAACGACGGCGGTATTTCAGCTTTTGGCGCATCCGCTCACGGGCGGCGACCGTGTGCTTGAGGCAATACACGCCAATGGCCGGCTGGCCGCATGTCAAACAAATGCCGCGCGCTTTTTTACGCAGCATGTGGACCTGTTGCCGGGACATAGGCGATCCGTCCGCCTTCACCATGCCGGTATACTGGTCAGATATTTTCTTTCTGCTCCAAGTTTTCTTTTTCATTCAATTCTCTCTCCCCTCTATATATTATATTCTATTTTCATCGATGCGCGAGGGGGTGGCGTCAATTATTTTACAAGTTGTCGGGGAGCGGGTAGCTCAATAGGCCACTGTCAACCAATTTCCCAAATCTGTCAAGTGGCCGGAATGAATCTTTGGAGAAAAAGCGCCAGTAAAAAAAACGCGGGAAACCCCCACAGCCAACCCCGGTCGGCCTGACCTGCCGCCAGCATATCCACCAGCGCCATCCCGGCCAGCAACCGCGCAATCGTCAGTCCAACACGAGGATAGGCGCGCCCGAAAGTCTGGGCGAGAGCCCACCCTATCCACAGCGCCGTGGCGAGGGCGAACCAAGCCGTCGATGGCCACACTTTCGGCGCGCTCACCAGTGCGGCCAAAGCGAACGGCGCGGCGAGCAGCGCCACCGGCCAAATTGGAGGCCGCGCGGTCCCGCTCTCCGTCCGCGCCAGCCAGCTTAATCCTGCGACATACAAGGCGAGGGCCGCGGCCGGCCAGATCACACGCCCCGTCAAGGCCCCGCCGCCAGCCGCCGCCGCGATCAAATACAACAGAAGCCGGCAGATGCCCATCAGCAGCGGGCCAAAAGAAATTGATTTGTGCGTCGCATCGTAAAGCACAATGAACCCGATCAGCGCCAACGCGAGAACGGCCGATTTGAGCCCCAGCCCCAGCAACGCGGCGGCTCCCAAGGCCAGCCAGAACGCGCCCCAGCGCCACACTTCTTTTTCCGCAATGGCTCCGCTCGGAATCGGACGCAACGCGCGGTGGCGCCGGTCGAAATCCGCGTCGAAGGCGTCATTTAAAAACATGCCGCCAATGTAAAGAAAAGTCGTGGCCGCCAGCGCCACCAACAGCCCGCCGCGACGTCCCCCGCCGCCCAACCACCAGCCAGCCAGCACATTTGACCATACCGTGGGAAGATTGGAGATGCGGCCTAAAATCAGCAGCGTCCGCCATTTGGGGGGCGGCTTGACGACAGCCAGATGAGGGGCGGCATTCACTCCGTTGCTGTATCGTATCGTTCGCCCGCTGTCACCATTTCCCTTACGCCAGACCTCGGGCTTGCAAGCGCGCCAAGGTCCATTCGTATTCGCCAGCCAGCTGATCCACCACGTGGCGGCTCTTTAATTCCGGCGGCAGCGCCTCCCACGTGTAGGTTTCCATTTCCAAATGCCGGCACATCCCGGGGTCAGCCGCGAGCGCGTCCAAAACCGCCAGCAAATGATCCGTAGTGGGCGTAAACCAATCACTGGCTGGACAATGCAAGGGAATATGGAAATGCACGCGCCACTCCTCCGCCAGCGCGGTCGTGCCGGCGGCGGCGTCGAGCGCGTCCGTCAAGTCCTTGTAACGCGTCAAGGGCCCTATGCCGCTGCGCGCAATGACCTGGTGCAGATAAGTGTCCTCCGCAAACGCCCACAGCGCGGCGCGCGCCTTGGCGGTGGGCGCGGCTTGCAGCGCCGAGCTTAAATGAAGTTTCTTGATGCTGATGCCATGCTCACGCAAGCGCCGCAAGGCGGACGCGGGCTCCTCATATTCGACCGCCATGTGGCAGGTGTCATAATTGATGCCCAAATGTTTTTCCAACCGCGGATCGTTTTTATGCTCGACGCGCATCTGCCCAAAAAAAGCGATCGTTTCGTCCACGTTTTCCAACAGGCAAAGCGGCTCCGGCTCCAGGGCGAGATGCAAGGCCGGCCCGTTCCGCTCCGAAAGACGCGCCGCATGCTCGACGCAACGGAACAAATTCGCGCGCAGGGCGCGCGCCTGCGAAGGCACCTGGACAAATTCCTTGAAGGCGCCGGGGAGCGTGCTGACCGTGCCTTCCACGCCGGCGGGCAGGAGCTGGGCGAGAATATCCAGCAAACGATTTGTATATATGACACGCTCCTCCGTCGTCCAGTCCGGCAAATAGACGCTTTCCTTCACCCGCTCGCCATGAAAACGGCCGAAGGGAAAACCGTTCAGGGTGAAAACATAGCATTGATGCGCCTCGAGCCAGCGGCGAAATTGCGCAACGCCGTCCGGCTCGGAAATCAACTCGCGCGAAGCCCGGTCGCTCAACCACAGGCCGATGCCAAAAGCCGCGGCGGGGCAGACGCGGGCCCGCACCGCCAGGGTGAAGTTTTCCAGGGCGGCCATCGTTTCGGCCCACGTTTCGCCGCGATGAATATTTGTGCAATACGCGAGGTGATGGCCTTGCCGCAAAATCATAAGCGAACGCTGCGCTGCACAGACGATTTGACACCCGCCAAAGGGTGCGCGTTCATCATTTCTGCGCGGTGGCCGGCGCGATCGTGACGTCGCACTGCGGGAATGTCCGTTTAAGAAATTCCGAAACTTTCATCCGATCGTCCGGCTTGCAGGTGAACGTCAGGCGCAGGACGCTATGGGCGAGAAAACCCTCAATTTCCACATGGCAGGTCACCCGTTCCGGCGACCACCGGCGCGTGTGCGGCTTCACCACCAGGTTTTTCGCGTGCGGCTTCATTAAACCCGCCGCGCACAGGCTTTCAAAGTCCTCCCACGAAAGCGCCAGGTCTTCGACCGGCGCCACGTTGGTTTCCTGCACGCCATAAATCGAAGCGTTCAAGGGCGAGATGGACGGCCGCATGATGGGGAAGAAAATCACGTCATCGATGTTTTCCTGCCCGGTGAAAATCATCACCATGCGTTCGATGCCGGGCCCGATGCCGGTGGTGGGCGGCATGCCGTATTCCAGCGCCTCGATAAAATCGAAATCCAAGGTATGGAACTTCCCGGCGTCCCGCTCCTCGGCGCGGTAAGATTTGCGCCACGTCTCAAGCAGATGAACCGGATCGTTTTGCTCGGACCAGTTGTCGCCGCATTCCATGCCGGCGATGAAAATTTCAAACCGCTCCACGAACCGCGGGTCCTCCGCCATCGGCTTGGCCAGCGGCGAAATCTCGATGGGATGCCCGAACACCAGCGTGGGCTGCAGCAAGTCCTTTTCCACCGTCGCTTCAAAGGCCTTCACCAGGGCTTCGCCCACGGTGGGCTGGGGCTCGTGAATGCCGAGCGCTTCCAGTTTGGCATTGGCCTCGGCGGGGGTTTTAAATTCGCGAAAATCGGCGCCGGTTTTTTCCTTCACCGCGTCAATCATCGAAATGCGCCGCCAGGGTTTCCCGAAATCAATTGTGTGCCCGCGCACGGAAAATTCCGTTTTGCCAAAAACCGTCGTGGCAATGTGGCGGAACATGTCCTCCACGAGGTTCATGTTGTATTCGTAATTCTCGTACGCGGCCATCGTCTCCACCATCGAGAACTCCGGATGATGGCTGCGGTCGATGCCTTCGTTGCGAAAGTAGCGGCCGATGGTGAATACCTTGTCGTAGCCGCCGACGATCAGGCGCTTCAAATACAGCTCGTGGGAAATGGCCAGATACATTTCGCAACCGAGGGCGTTGACGTGCGTCTTGAACGGCTTGGCGGTGCCGCCGCCGTACTGGGGCTGAATCACCGGCGTTTGAAATTCCAGGAACCCGCGCGCCTGCAAAAAGCCGCGGATCGCTGCGACGATTTTACACGACGCCGCATAACGCTCAAAAGACCCCGGCTCCAGAATGGTGTCCAAGTAACGCTTGCGCAAAACCTGCTCGCGATCCTTTAAACCCGACCATTGGTCCGGCAGCGGACGCACCGCCTTGGAGAGTACTTTCAGGCCTTCCACGAGAATGGAAATCTCGCCGCGCTCGGTGCGGATGATCTTGCCCGTCGCCTCCACAATGTCGCCGATGTCCAGTAAATTGGCCTCGGCGTAACCGAGGCTGCCGTCGTCGGCGCTGGTGGGCTTGACTAGGTTGCGGCGCATGAACAATTGCAATTTGCCCGTCTGATCCTGCAAATGCGCAAAAGCCAGCGCGCCTTGTTTGCGCCAGGACAAAAGCCGGCCCGCCACCGTGGCATTCTGCCCTTCCAGCGTCGCGAAGTCGTCGAGGATGGTTTTGGTATAATGCGTCCGCCCGCTGCGGGACGGATACGGATTCAGGCCGAGGCTGCGGAGGGACGCCGCCTTGGCAATGCGTCCGTTGCGAATGTCAATTAAAGGATTTGAAGCCATGTTGTTCCGGCGCGATCGGTCACGGTCAATAGGTCACCAGGGAGCGCACGGGAAAATCTTTGAGTTTCTCGCGGCCGTTCAGAAATTTCAATTCAATGAGGAAGCTCACCTCCAGAATCCGGGCGCCCAGGCGTTTCAGCAGATTCGCCGCCGCCCCGGACGTCCCGCCCGTGGCGAGAAGGTCATCCACCAGCAGCACCCGGCTGCCCGGCGCCACGGCGTCGGTGTGAATCGCCACCGTGCTGGAGCCGTATTCCAAATCATAACTTTCCTCGTAGGTGGTAAAAGGAAGTTTGCCTTTTTTGCGCACCGGCACAAAACCGCACTTGAGCTTGTAAGCGGCCGCCGAGGCGAAGATAAAGCCGCGCGCATCGATGCCCACCACCGCATCCACGTCGCCTGGACGGAAACTGCCGACCAGATGTTCGACGCAGCCGGCATAGAGCCGCGCGTCGGCCAGCATGGGCGTAATATCTTTGAACTGAATGCCCGCCTTGGGAAAGTCGGGCACGTTGCGAATCGCCGCGGACAACTCCGCCAGCGTCACGGTTTCATTAGTCATCGCCGCCCACGATAATCAGGGACTTTAAGCTTTAACAGCTTCAAGTTTCTCGATCATTTTGCGCAGCTTGGTGAGGGCAATGTTCTGAATCTGCCGGACACGTTCGCGGGTGACCCCGAATTTCTCGCCGACTTCCTCCAGCGTTTTTTCGCTGCCGCCATCCAGGCCAAAGCGATACTGGAGAATCGTGGATTCGCGCGGGTCGAGCGTGGTGACCATGTCCCGCAACATGCGGGTGACGGTCTTGTCCTCCAACTGCTCGTAAGGCGTCTCCGCGTTGTCGTCCTGCACGACATCGGCGAAATTGTTGGATTCATCATCGCCAATCGGCGCGTCCAACGAGGCCGGCCGGATCGCGGCGGTGCGCATCTGCGCCACGCGCGAGACGGACATGCCCATTTCCTCCGCCAATTCCTCATCCGTCGGCTCGCGCCCAAAAACCTCCTGGAGCTTCAGGGCCGTCTTCCGCATTTTGGAAATCTTGTCCACCAAATGAACCGGCAGCCGGATCGTCTTGGATTGGTTGGCGAGGGCCCGTTTGATGGACTGCTTGATCCACCACGAGCCGTAGGTCGAAAGTTTTCCGCCCTTGGACGGGTCGAAGCGCTCCACGGCCTTCATCAGCCCAATGTTGCCCTCATTGATCAAGTCCAGCAAGGGCAGGCCGAAATTCTCGTAATCGTGCGCGATCTTCACGACCAGGCGCAGGTTGGCCTTGATCATTTGTTCGCGCGCCTTTTTATCGCCCTTCTTGATGCGCCCCGCGAGGGTGATCTCCTCGTCCGGTGTCAACAATTTGACCTGGCCGATCTCGCGCAGATAAAGTTTAATGGCGGTGTCGCCATCGTAAGCGGGACGGTCCTTGTCCGACAAGGGCACAGGCGCGTCCTGATCGCGCGGCACGCCCGGGATCTCCGGGGGCGCGATTTGCAGGGGCTCGTTTTTGCGGAGGGCGGGCGCCGGGCGGCGCGCGGCCGGCGAGGTGGAGCTGGAACGCTTCCCCGCTTGTTTTATGGTCTTCATGGCATCAGTTCTGTGCTTGTCATTGTTAGGGATGCTTGGCGTTCTCGACAATTCCGCAATCCCCGATTTGCCCGTACCAAAAAAGCTGATCCTTCGATTGACACGACAACGTATTTGGCCACCTTTAAGTTCGACGCATTACAGCGCATTCTATTCAAAATTACAAGCCCTTTAGGGCCGCGGACGCCACCGTATATTATACGCCGGCTTCCAGGCGCCGGATGCGCTCCTCCAACGGCGGATGGCTGGCAAACAAGGCCATGAACCCGCCCGTCTTTCCCGAAATCTTCAAGGCCTGAAACGCCGGCTGCTGCGGTCCGGCCAGGTCGGCCCCTTCGTCGTGCGCCGCTTCCAAGGCCCGCAACGCTCCGATCATCCGCCCCCGTCCCGCATAACGCGCCCCGCCCGCATCGGCCCGGAACTCGCGCCAGCGTGAAAACCACATCACGACGATCATCCCCAGTAACATAAACACCGCCCGAAACACATCGGCCAACATCCATTGCAAAAAATAATTGCCGCCACGCTCATCATCGTCCCGCGACGACCCTTGCGAGAGCGCGATGGCCAGCGCCCAGGCCAGGAACATGGCAATCGCATTCACAATGCCTTGAATCAGAGTCATCGTGACCATGTCGCCATTGGCCACATGGGCCAGTTCATGCGCCAGCACGCCTTCCAAATCATCCGAGCGCATTCGCCCCAGCAAACCCGACGATACCGCCACCAGCGCCCGCGACCGGCTCGGTCCGGTGGCGAACGCGTTCATTTCCGGCGAGTTATAAACGCCGACCTCGGGCATATCCGTCAGGCCGGCGGTCCGGGCCAGCCGATAAACTGTCTCAACCAAAAACTGTTCCTCAGAATCAGTCGTATTTGGATCGATAACCCTTACACCTTGCATCCACTTGGCCATCTGCCGCGATAACAGCAGGGAAATCACCGAGCCGCCCATGCCGACGACCAGGCAAAAAACCATCAACCCGCCATAACGCGACGTCCCCAGGCGTTGCGGCACGTGGAAAATCTGGCAAATGATGGCGATGGTGAAAATCACCAGCACATTCACCATCACAAACAAAAAGATTCGCTTGGCCGCCTGCGCAAATTTCATATTCGCTCCTTCTTTAGACTCGTTTTCATTCTTCGCGTTCACCGTTCCCCTTCGCCGCCTAAATTCAAGCCGCGCGCTGTCCCACCGCCCGATCTTAGGCCGCCGCCGCGTGGACGCCCGTTACAAAATCCGCCCTTGCTTGTAAGCGTGTCAAACGCAAATTCTTGGGCAGGCCGGATTGCCTCTCGGCAACAAACGTGATCATTTTTATTTCAAATTGCCTGCCATGCGTCTAAATAGGAGCAGGCATGAAGACGTTCGCGGAGTTGGGTTTTCCCGGTCGCTTGATCGCGGTGGAGGGGCTGGATGGCTCCGGAAAATCCACGCAGATTTATTTGTTGAAGCGGTGGCTCGAATCACTGGGCTTGAAAGTTTTTTTCAGCGAATGGAATTCCTCGCCCCTGGTCAAGAACGCCACGAGCAAAGGTAAAAAACGCGAACTGCTTTCGCCCACCACCTTCAGCCTGATTCACGCCACGGATTTCGCGGACCGTTATGAGCGCCAGCTGGCCCCGCTGCTGCGCGCCGGCTACCTCGTCTTGTGCGACCGTTATATTTTCACCGCGTTCGCGCGCGACACGGTCCGCGGCTGCCCGCAGAAATGGGTGCGCGGCATTTATAATTTCGCGGCGCTGCCCGACCTGGTTTTTTTCTTCAAGGCCACCCTGGAAACTTCCCTGCAGCGCATTCTCGACGGGCGCCCGCAATTGAAATATTTTGAAGCCGGCATGGATCTCCGCCTTTCCACCGATCCGTATGAAAGTTTTCGGATGTTTCAAGGGCGCCTGCTGGAGCAATATCTGGCCATGAGCGCCGAGTTTCATTTTCTCGAAATCGACGCCAATCAGCCGATTGAAGTCCAGCAATCCGTCGTGCGCGACCTGGTGGCGGCCAAGGTGAAGTTGAACGATTTCGCCGGGCAAGGAGTGGAGAGCCTGCGATGAAACCCAAGATCAAAACGGCCCTCAAACGCTCCCGTCCCATTGCGCCCAAATCGAAGCCGCGCCGTTTTTACGGCCAGGGCCTCCCGGGCGTCGATCTTTCCAAGCTCGCGGGCAAATTGATCGTCGTCGAAGGGGCCGATGGCTCCGGCCGCTCGACACAAATCGCGCGCATTGTTTCCTGGCTGGAAGAATGCGGGCACGCCACCGTGCAAGTCGGCCTCAAACGCTCGACGCTCGTCAGCGAGGAATTGGAGCAGGCGCAGGATGGAAACATTCTCAGCCACACCACGTTGAGCCTTTTTTACGCGACGGACTTTGCCGATCAATTGGAGAACATCATTCTGCCCGGCCTGCGCGCGGGCTTGATGGTGCTGGCTGACCGTTATATTTACACGCTCATGGTGCGCGACATGGTGCGGGGCATGGACCCGAACTGGGTGCGCAACCTTTACGGCATCGCCTTGGTGCCGGACGCGGTTTTTTATCTCAATGTTCCCTCCGAGGCGCTGGTGGAGCGCACGTTTGCCAAGAAGCAATCCCTCGATTACTGGGAAAGCGGCATGGACCTCGGCCTGTCGCGCGATATGTTTGACAGTTTTCTGCGTTATCAGAATCTCGTGGCCGAACGCTTCAAGGAATTGCAGGCGTGCTACGACTTCACCATCGTGGACGGCCGCCGTTCCGTCGATGCCATCACCCGCGAACTCAGGCAGCGCATTCAAAGCGTGTTGGAAGGAAAATGATCCCATGGCCGAATCATCCGCCAAAACAGAATATGTCATCGGCGTGGACCTCGGAGGAACCAAAATTCTCGCCGGGATCTTCGACCATCAGCTCACCTGTCTCGGACGCAACAAAATCAGCACGAAGTCCGAGCGCGGCGCCGAGCAGGTGATCGAACGCATCGCCCGTTGCGTGCGCGACGTGATCGATGAGTGCGACCTCGATAAAAAACAGATCAAGGGCATTGGCCTCGGCGCGCCGGGCGCGGTCGATTTTCCCACCGGCCGCGTGTTGTTTGCGCCCAACCTGCAATGGCAGGACGTGCCGCTGAAAAAAATCCTCGAGAAGCAATTGGACCTGCCCGTCTTCGTGGAAAACGATTGCAACGTCGCGGCCCTCGGCGTCTTTGTCAACGAATTGGGCTCCAAGCCCAAGCACATGATCGGTGTGTTCATCGGCACCGGCATTGGCGGCGGCATTATTTTGGACGGCGAACTTTATTCCGGCTTCAACGGCACGGCCGGGGAAATCGGCCACATGGTCATTGAGGTGGGCGGCCCGAAATGCGGCTGCGGCAACCGGGGCTGTTTCGAGGCGCTGGCCAGCCGCTCGGCGATCTTTCGCAAAATCAACGCCGCCGTGAAGGACGGCCAAAAAACAGTTTTGACAGAAATGCTCGGCCCGGATTTGAAGGATTTGCGCAGCGGCGATCTGCGCAAGGCCATCCGCAAGGGCGACAAAACCGTCGAGACCATTGTCGAGGAGGCCGCCGAATACACCGGCATCGCCGTGGCCAACCTGATCAATATTTTCAATCCCCAGGTGGTCGCGCTCGGCGGCGGCGTCATCGACGCGCTGGGCGATGAAATGATGGCCATCATCGTGGAAACGGCTGAAGACTATTGCATGGCAGGCACCAGCAAGGGCATCGAAATTATCGCCAGCAAGGAAGGCGACGATGCGGGGATTATTGGGGCGGCGGTGCTGGCCCGGAAGTTGACGAAATAAAGCCGGGCGGCGCGCCGTCCGGCTTCATAGATTGGCGAGAAATGCCACGCCGCGCCGTCATTGATATAGGCACGAATTCCGTCAAGCTCCTCGTGGCGGATGTCGAGGGCGCCGCTGTCTCCCCGGTTTTGGAAGAGAGCGGCCAGACCCGCCTCGGCGCCGGCTTTTACGAAACCCACGAATTGCAGCCCGACGCAGTGCGCAACACGGCCGAATTCGTCAAAGTTTTCGCAGCCAAAGCCGTCAGCCTCGGCTCCACTCCGCCGCGCGTCATCGCCACCAGCGCCGCCCGTGACGCCAAAAACGTGGGCCAGCTTATCAACGCCGTTTTCGACGCCTCGCATCTCCTGATAGAAATCCTTTCCGGCGCCCGCGAAGCGGACTGGGCCTTTCGCGGCGTCACCAGCGATCCCCGGCTGGCGGAATGCCCGGCGTTGATCGTGGATGTCGGCGGCGGCAGCACGGAATTCATCGTGGGCGAGAATGCGGTGCCGCAATTTCGCAACAGTTACAGCCTGGGCACCGTGCGTTTGCTGGAAAAGCTGCGTTTGAGCGATCCGCCGGGCCGCGCCGCCTTGGAGCATTGCCGCGCTTCGTTGCGCGATTTTCTCAGCCAGCAAGTGGCGCCGCTTCTCAATCCGGCGTTGCTCTCGCGCCAGGGACGCACGCGGCTGATTGGCACGGGCGGCACGGCCACCCTCCTGGTCCGCATGGAGGCGCGCATGACGGATTATAATCGCGAAAAAATCGAAGCCACCTCCGTTTCCTTGGAGCGAGTCCGCGAGCAACTGGAAACCCAATGGGCCATGCCGCTGGCCACCCGCCAAAAAATTGTGGGGCTTCCCGCCAACCGCGCCGACGTCATCATCACCGGCATGGCGATCTATGAGGCCATTATGACGCAGTTCGGGTTCAGCCAGCTCCAAGTCAGCACGCGCGGTTTGCGGTTTTGGGCCTTGCTGCATTGACGCGGAGTCGTTTAGGGCGGCCGGCCTGTTTCCCTTCTTGACTTCGATGGTCAAACGCTTCACGCTCGCTCCTGTAGCGGGCAGCGGCCTCGCAGAACGCGCCGACGCCCGCTCGGATGGGCTTTACCGCCCTTCTTTACTTCGTTGAACTATGAAAATTAAAAAAAGCCCGGCGAAAGCCGCTGCGAAATCAACCGTTAAAACTCCTGAAACCCCCGAAACCGTCATCGACGTCAAACTCGACGTTGGCTTTGGCAACACCCTGTTCCTCCGAGGGCAGGGAGCCGGCCTGACGTGGGAACGAGGCGTGCCGCTCGCCTGCATCGATGGCAAAACATGGCGCTGGTCCCAGAAGGTCAAGGATCCTGTCACATTCAAAGTCTTGATCAATGACAAGGTTTGGGCCGCCGGCGTGGATTTGACCGTCGCTCCCGGCCAAAAACTCGAGTTGGCCCCCGCATTCGTGTAACGGCGCGGCCCGGATTGAGAGATTAAGCGCTGGTTTTGTGGAGAGCGAAACCGGGAGGGCGCGGTTCTCGCTGCACATGGAAACTGTCATCAAACGCCGGGCCCGCGTGGCGCGAATTATCACCGTGTTGCGCCGCGCCCACCCCGACGCAAAGCTGGCGCTGGATTTTTCCAATCCGCTCGAATTATTGGTGGATTTGATCCTCGCCGCGCAGTTTCGCGACGACATGGTCAATAAGATTACGCCCCCGCTGTTTCACAAATATCGGACGGCGGCGGATTGGGCGGCCGTCCCGCTTGCCACGTTGCAGGAGGAATTGCGCGGCGTCTTCGGCGGACGCCAGAAAGCCCAACGCATCCAAGGCGCTTGCCGCATGCTGACAGAAAAATACGGCGGCGCCGTGCCGAAAACTTTGGAAGCCCTGCTCGAACTTCCCGGTGTCGGCCGCAAAACCGCCAATGTTTTGCTGGGAAATGCCTTCGGCGTTCCTGGGATTGGCGTGGATCGTCATGTGGCCCGCGTCTCAGGCCGATTGGGCCTGACGGAACAAACCGACCCCGATAAAATCGAAGCCGAACTGTCCCCCATCGTGGCCGAAAAGGACCAGATTAAGTTCTGTCACTTGATGCAATTTCACGGACGCCGCATCTGCGTGGCGCGCGTCCCGAAATGCCCCATTTGCCCGATCCGCACCCTATGCCCTTTCCCCGATAAAACCGTCGGTGAATAACTTGGGGATAACTTCCTTTTGACAATTTTGCCTGATGGCGCGACGTATAAATAACCCTCCGAGACGTCGGCCATAATCATTTTGGGAGACTTGTCATGACCTCGCGAAATCAAACAGGAAACGCCAGAAAGGCGCTGGGGGTTTTGGCCCGCGCCATCGAACCCCGCCGCTTAATGGCGCCCCGGCCCGTCAAGGCCTTGCCGCAAGCCTCCTTGGAGCCCGCCGAACATGCCCCACAGGATTACTTCCAACTCTGGCTCTTCCGCCCCGATTATCACACCCACTCCCTCGGGTTTGGGATTGATGAATAAAGCGGAAAGGAATCGGGAACTCAGGAAATCAAGAAAACTGGGGTTGTGTTCACGCTGAGGTATTCTTCCTCGCATTCGGGATTGATGAAAAAATGGCGGGCGGCACAATGCGCGGGTGATGAGGCGCGAATTAACCGGCGCGACGGTTCAGGCCAGCCGTAAAATTTTAATTGACTGGATTGGGCGGCGGCAAGGTTCGGCGGCGGAACTGGTGCAGCGGTTGGAGGAGGAGGCGGGATGGCCGGCGCGGCATGCGCTGTTGGGGGCGCTGGATGAATTGCGGGCCTGCAAAGATCTGCCGCCCGCTTCGCGGAAATACCTCGCGCATACCCTGAACGCGGCCAGTGTGCGCGAGGCCCTGGCGGAGGGCCTGAATCCCAACGCCGAGCATCAGTCTTCGCTGGATGAGCTTTTTACCCGCAGCCGGCGCTTTCGGCAGTCCCGTAAATTTGCCGAGGCGGTCGAATTTATCGCACGGTTTCGGGACTATTCGCCTTATAACAACCTGCTGGTTTATTTGCAGAATCCAATGGCCACGTACTTTGCGACAGCGCGGCATTGGCGTAAAGCCTTCGGGCGCGCGGTGAAGGATGAGGCGCGGGGGATGATTATCCTGGCGCCGCGCACGCCGGTGTTGCTAGTGTATGACATCGAGGACACTTCCGGGCCGCCGTTGCCGCATAAATTTGAAGTCTTCTCGCAGGCGAAAGGCCGCTTCGATCCCGCCATCTTGGATCGGACTTTGCAAAATGCCGCGCGGGAAAAAATCGTGGTGGAGCGCAAGTCCATGGGGAAACTTCAGGGCGGCTTCGCCACGGCGCGCGGGCGGGATGCGCACTGCAAAATCCGCATTGCGTTGCGCGCCGACTTGGACGACAAGGCCGCCTACGCCGCGTTGTGCCACGAATTGGCGCATGTGTTTCTGGGCCATGTGGGGCCCGATCAGGACGATTGCTGGCCTTGCCGCATGAATCTTTCGCAAGCGGTCACGGAAATTGAAGCGGAGGCGGTGGCGCATATTGTGTGTCGCCGGCTCGGCCTGCGCACGCATTCGGCGGAGTATCTTGCCAGCTTCGTGGAGGACGCCGACGAGGTGGAAGCCATCAGTTTTGACCTCATCAGCCGGACGGCGGGCCGGATCGAGGAGATGGGGCGCCGCCTTGTCCCGCTTCGGGGGAAAACCGGGGATCAAACCCCGGATTAAAAAGGCCCCGCATTCAGTAAAACCGCCTCTACCGCGTTGCCCGCACCGGCGCTAAATTGTGAGCATTAAAGGACGTTTGCAACACAGCAGCGCCAAGGAGGAAAAGGGGGGCTGAGCAAGGATTTGCTCAGGTTTTGGGGTGACGCAGGAGGCCGTCGAGACGAAATGCTCGGGCCTCCTGCGGTTTTTTTTGACAGGGACGATTTACTGGATATGACGCAGTCTTCTTGTTTCAATGGCGCGGATGAATGTGCTCGTCATCGGTTCCGGCGGTCGTGAACACGCGCTGGTATGGAAGCTCGCGCAATCGCCGCGGGTCACGAACCTCTATTGCGCCCCCGGCAATGCCGGCATGGCCGAGGAGCCATTACGCCACGGGCGCGGCGCCGCGCAATGTGCGGGAGTCAACGCGGATGATCTCCCGGGTTTGCTGGCGCTGGCCGAGGATAAGAAGATCGATTTGACCGTGGTGGGCCCGGACAACGCGCTCGCGCTCGGGGTGGTGGATCTTTTCCAAAAGCACGGGCGGCGCATTTGGGGGCCGTCCCAGCGCGCGGCCCAATTTGAAAGCTCCAAGGTTTTCGCGCAGAATTTCATGGAGAAATACGGCGTGCCCACGGCGCGTTCGGGAATTTTTTCCGACGCCAAGGCTGCGCGTGATTTTGCAGCCAGCCTGAATGGTGAATGCGCCGTGAAAGCCGATGGGCTGGCGCTCGGCAAAGGCGTGGTGGTGTGCCGCCATTTGACGGAGGCGTATCTGGCGGTGGACGAAATGCTGGTGGGCCAGAAGTTCGGCGCCGCCAGCCGGCAAATCGTCATCCAGGAGTTGCTCTCGGGCATGGAGATTTCTTTGCATGCCTTGTGCGGGGGCGGCGTGGCTCGGTTGTTTCCCACCGCGCAGGATCACAAGCGGTTGGGTGAAAATGACACCGGCCCCAACACTGGCGGCATGGGGACTTATTCGCCCACGCCGTTTTTGAGCGAAGCGGGGCTGGCGGCAGCGTCCCAAGCCATTCTGGATCCGTGGCTGGCGGGCTGCCGCGCCGAGGGCATCGATTTTTGCGGGCTGCTTTATCCGGGCGTGATGCTGACGGAGGCGGGGCCGAAAGCGCTGGAGTTCAACGCGCGGTTTGGCGACCCCGAGGCGCAAGTTTATTTGACACGATTGGAAAACGATTTGGTGGATTTGCTGGAAGCGAGCCTCGATGGGCGCTTGCAAAATTTCCCGCTGCAATGGCGGACGGAAGCCTCGGTCTGCGTGGTCATGGCGTCGGAAGGGTATCCCGGATTGGTGAGCAAAGGGCGCGTGATCCATGGCCTCACGGAAGCCGGGGGCTTGCCGAACGTGAAAGTATTTCACGCGGGCACCGCGCGCGCGGGCGATGCCTTCGTCACGCATGGCGGACGGGTGCTGGGCGTGACGGCGTGGGGCGCGGACGTGGCGGCGGCGCGGCGAACAGCTTATGAGGCGGTGGCAAAGATTCAGTTCGACGGCGCGCAGGTTCGGCGCGATATTGCGGCCAAGGCGCTGCCCAAAAATAATTGATACAACTGTGAAGCTGCGACATTCCATTCTTGGTGTTTTATTGACTGTCACCGCCAGCGGCGCGCCGGCGGATTTTCGGGAAATCTACAGCCTCGCCGCCTCCAATCTGGTGGGCGTGACCAAAGCGCAATTGGATGCCGCCGCGGTCAAGGGGTTGCTCACGGAATTTGCCGGGCGCCTGAGCCTGGGAGAAGCCCCGGACACCGCCACGAACAACGCGGAAAAGCCGCTGGCGCGCAGCACGGTTTACGAAAATTCGTTTGTGTATTTCCGCATCGGGAAAGTCGCGGGCGATTTGTCCGCGGAATTGCGCCAGGCCTGGCAAGCGTTGACAGAAACGAACAAAGACAAAATCAAAGGCGTGGTTTTGGATTTGCGGTTTGCCGACGGGCAGGATTATGCCGCCGCCGGCGCCGCAGCGGATTGTTTTTTGACGGTGGGTGAACCGCTGTTGGAATGGCCGGGAGGCTCGGCCAATTCCACCAAAAAAGATGAGGCCATCTCCGTGCCCGTGGCGTTGCTGGTGAATGGCAGGACGGCGGGCGCGGCGGAAGCGTTGGCGGCGGTGTTGCGCGCCACGGACCGCGCATTGACCATTGGCGGCAAGACGGCGGGGCAGGCGAGCGTTTTCAAGGAATTCACGCTGGCCAATGGCCAGAAATTGCGCGTGGCGACGGCGGAAATCCGGCTGGCGGGCGGGCCCAGTCTGGCCGAGCCGTTGACGCCCGATATTCCGGTCGATTCCACCCTGGCCGATGACCAGGGGCATGTGGCCGATCCCTACAAGGATCTGCACGCCGACACCAATGCGACCGCCGCAGTCAAACATCCGGGCCGCCGTTTCAACGAGGCGGAATTGGTGCGCGAACAACGGGCCGGGCTGAATCCCGGCGAGGATGTCCCCAACTCTCTTCCTCCCGCGCCCACGCCGCCGCTGCTGGCTGATCCGGCGCTCGCCCGGGCGCTCGACCTGCTCAAAGGCTTGTCCGCGCTCGGCAACGGCCGGCCGGGTTGACCCGGGCCGTCAGCCGTTTTTGCCGCAGCACTGTTTATATTTCTTGCCGCTCCCGCAAGGGCAGGGGTCATTTCGTCCGACTTTCGGGCCGGCGCGTTTGGGTTTGGCCTTGGAGATGTGCGTGGTTGCTTCCGTGACCATGTCGCTCGGATTTTTGGCGTCGGGCTGGGCCGCCGGCGCGTCTGGCGCCACGGCGCCGCCGCCGAAACTTTCCACCGTTTGATGGACGGTTTTTTGCGGGATGTTGCGCAGGAACTTGTCAAACGCCACCATGCTGGACGCGCTGCGGAAGATGTTGTGGCATATCTCGGTTTTGATGTTGACCATCAATTCCTCAAATATCTTGAACGCTTCCGCTTTATATTCGATCAGCGGATCGCGCTGCCCATAGGCGCGGAGGCCGATGCTGCTGCGCAGGCTGTCCATGCCGTAGAGATGCTCCTGCCAGAGGCGATCCACGGCGTTGAGAATGGTCCAACGCTCCACGGACTTCAGCGCCTGCGGCTCCTCGAAGCTGACCTTGAGATCGTAGGCGTCTCGCACAGCTTGGCAGATGAATTGGCACACGCCGAATTGCGCGGCGCTCAACCCGCCGAAGGCCGAGCCTGGCTCAGGCGATTCGTCGCTGGCTTCCGCCGCCTTGATGATTTCCTCCTCAGGCACGCGCAACGGGAAATTCAGGTTGATCCAGTCGGCCAGAGGACGTCCGCTCCAATCGTGCGGATCGCCGGAGTCGGGCGTCAATTCCTGGACTTTCTGGATGACGACCTCCTCCATAATGTCCATGAGGCGGTCGCGCACGTCAGTGGATTTAATTACCTCATCGCGGAAGCCATAAATGACTTCGCGCTGCTTGTTCATCACGTCGTCGTATTCGAGCGTGCGTTTGCGGATTTGGAAATTGTGCTGTTCGACGCGCTTCTGCGCCTGCTCAATGGATTTGTTGAGCATGAAATGCTCCAGCTCCTGGCCTTCTTCCAGGCCGAGCTTTTCCATGGCTTTGACAATGCGATCGGAGCCAAACAAGCGCATCAAGTCGTCTTCCAACGAAATGAAAAAATGCGACGAGCCGGGATCGCCCTGGCGCGCGCAACGTCCGCGCAGCTGGCGGTCAATGCGCCGGGCTTCATGGCGTTCCGTGCCGATCACGTGCAGGCCGCCGAGAGCGGCGACGCCTTCGCCGAGTTTAATGTCCGTGCCGCGGCCCGCCATGTTGGTGGCGATGGTCACCGCGCCACGCTGGCCCGCGCGGGAAACGATCTCCGCTTCCTGCTGGTGATACTTGGCGTTGAGGACGGCGTGCACGATGCCCGCCTTTTTCAGGAAGCGCGACATCTGCTCGCTGGTTTCCACGGAGACGGTGCCGACGAGAATCGGTCGGCCCTGATTGTGGACGGTCGTGATTTCCTTGAGGACGGCGTTGAATTTTTCGCGCTTGGTCTTGTAAACGGAATCATTGGCGTCCTTGCGCGCCACAGGCCGGTTCGTCGGGATGACGAGCACGCCCAGGTTGTAAATGTCGAAGAACTCGCCCGCCTCAGTTTCGGCGGTGCCGGTCATGCCAGCCAGCTTTTTGTAAAGTCGAAAATAATTTTGAATGGTGATCGTGGCGAGCGTCTGGGTTTCCCGCTCGATCTCGACCCCTTCCTTGGCTTCCACCGCCTGGTGCAAACCGTCGCTCCAGCGGCGGCCATACATGGGACGTCCGGTGTGCTCGTCCACGATGACGACTTTGCCGTTCTCGATGACGTAATTGACGTCCAGTTGGTAGAGGCTGTAGGCCTTGAGCAACTGCGAGATGGTGTGAATTTGCAGGGCCTTGTTTTCGAATTCCGCCTGCGCCTTGGTTTTGAGCTCCAGGCGGATGCGGGGGTCTTTTTCCGGCCCGAAATCAATGTCATGGAATTTGACCGTGAGATCAGGCAGCACGAAGGCGTCCGGATCTTCGGGGCGCAAAAGATTGCGGCCTTTCTCCGTTAAATCGGCGTCATGGCTTTTCTCGTCCATGGCGTAAAACAGCTCTTCCTTCTCGGCGTAGAGCGTTTTCTTGGAGGAATCGGCGTGCAGTTCCAGCTCGGCCTTGTTCATCAGCCGAATGTTCTCCGGGGCCTCGAGAAGCTTGGCCAATTCCGGCGAACGCGGATTGCCGGATTTGACGCGATACAGCAGGAGGCCGATTTGATGCTCCAATTCGGCGGGGTCGCTGGGGTTGGAGCCGTCTTCCGGGCGCAGTTTTTTGAGCAAATCCTGCGCTTCATTGACGAAACGGGCGCACAACTTTTGCTGGGCCTGCACCAACGATTCGACGATCGGCTTGAAACGGTCGTATTGATTGTCCTGATTGACCACCGCCGGGCCGCTGATGATCAAGGGCGTGCGGGCTTCGTCGATCAGGATGGAGTCCACTTCGTCCACAATGGCGAAGTAATGCCCGCGCTGCACCTGGTCTTCGCTGCGCGTGGCCATGCCGTTGTCGCGCAGATAATCAAAACCAAACTCCGCGTTGGTGCCGTACGTGATGTCGCAGGCATATTGCGCCCGGCGATCGGAGGGATTCTGGTCGCGCAAAATAACGCCGACGGTGAGCCCGAGAAATTTGTACACGGCGCCCATCCATTCGGAGTCGCGCGCGGCGAGGTAATCATTGACCGTCACGACATGCACGCCGCGCCCGGTCAAGGCGTTGAGAAACACCGGCAAGGTCGCCACCAGTGTTTTGCCTTCGCCCGTGGCCATTTCCGCGATTTTGCCCCGATGCAGCGCGATGCCGCCGACCAATTGCACGTCGAAAGGGATCATTTCCCAGCGAATGGGATGGCCGCGCACGAGGATGTCCTGTCCGCAAAGGCGGCGGCAGGCATTTTTCACGACGGCATACGCTTCGGGTAGAATTTCGTCCAAGCGGACGGCCAGCTGGGCAAGGTCCTCGATTTGGGAGAGTTCGGCTTTCCAGGCGGCGGTTTTTTGGCGCAGCGTCTCTTCCGTTTGCCCTTGCAGCCCGGTTTCCAATTGATTGATCGACGCCACGAGCGGGCGCAACTTGCGCGCCTCGCGCTCGTTTCTGGAGCCGACAAATTTCCTGATGATAAAGTTGATCATCTGATCGTAATGTAACGGCTGAGACGGTACGGGAAGAAAGGGGCAGGGTCAAAAGGATATTGGGCTTGGGCTAGGATGGCTATTTGTCCGGCCGTGGATTAGGCTCGGCGCATGAATGTGCTTTCCTTTAAGGAACGCGGGTTTGAGGCGGGGATGGAGCGGGTGTGCGCGCTTTCGAGCTTGTTCGATCCCGGCATTGAGAAACAAACGCAAAGCATTATCGACGCGGTGCGGACGCGCGGCGACGCCGCTTTGCTCGAATTTACCGAACGTTTTGGCGGCGCCAAACTGACGGTCGATCAACTGGCCGTGAGCCAGGCGGAATTGGTGACCGCGTCGTTGCAGGCCGGCGAAGCCCTGCGCGCGGCGGTGCGCGAGACGCAGCGCAATGTGGAGGCCTACGCGCGGCGGTCGTTGCGTAAGAATTGGCAAATGCGCAACAGTCACGGCGCCACGGTGGGGGAGAAATTTGATCCGTTCCAGCGCGTGGGGGTTTATATTCCCGGCGGGGCGGCGCCGCTGGTATCGACGGCCTTGATGACCATCCCTTTGGCGCGAGTGGCCGGTTGCCGGGAAATTGTGGTGTGCACGCCGTGCGACAAGGCTGGGCAGGTCAATCCGGCGGTGTTGTATGCCGCGCGGCACGCGGGCGCCACGGAGATTTACCGGGTGGGTGGCGCGCAAGCAATTGCGGCGATGGTTTTTGGGACAAAGACCATCGGACGGGTGCAGAAAATTTTTGGGCCGGGCAACGCGTATGTGGTCGCAGCCAAACGATTGTTGTTCGGTTATGCGGCGATGGATTTGCTGCCGGGGCCCAGCGAATTGCTGGTCCTGGCCGACGACTCGGCCAATGCCGCCTACGCCGCCGCCGATTTGCTGGCGCAGGCGGAACACGGCTCGGGGCATGAGCGGGTTTGGCTGGTCACGCCGTCGCTGAAGTTGTTGCGCGCGGTGGAAAAAGAGGTGGAACGCCAGGCGGCAAAATTAGGCCGCCACGGTTTTGTGCAAAAGGTTTTGGACGCCAACACCTGGCTGATTCATGCGCCGAACATGTCGGAGGCGATCAAACTCACCAATCGCCTCGCGCCGGAGCATTTGGAGATCATGACACGCCAACCGCGCGCCCTGGCGGAAAAGATCACGACCGCCGGCGCCATTTTTCTCGGTAATGATTCGCCGACGGTGCTCGGTGATTATGTCGCCGGCCCGAGCCACACGCTGCCAACGGGCGGCGCGGGCGCCTCGTTCCCCGGTTTGACCGTGGACCAATTTCAACGCCGCACCAGCATTGTCGAATATAAAAAGCCCGCGTTGAAAAAAGCGCTCAAAGCGGTGAAGACGTTCGCCGAAATGGAAGGCTTGGATGGCCACGGCCATTCGGCCTCGATCCGGCTCTGAGCTTACTGCGGCTCTTGTTGCGTGATGCAATGGAACGAGCCGAGGCCCCAAATCAATTCCGTGGAATCCACGCCGATGACGCGGCGGTCCGGGAATTCGCGCTGCAACAGCGCTAAAGCCGCGGCGTCGTGGGGATCGCGATAGGTCGGGACGAGGACGATTTTATTGGCGATGTAGAAATTCGCGTAGCTGGCGGGCAGCCGCTGACCCTCGTGCTCGATGGCGCCGGGCATGGGCAGCTCGACGATGCGAAAGGGAACGCCTTCCGGGTTGCGCATCTGTCGCAGCATTTTTAGGTTCTCTTGCAGAATCGCGTAATTTTCATCGGCCGGATCTTGCTCCACCACTGTGGCCAGCGTGGTGGGATTGACGAAGCGGGTCAGGTCATCGATATGGCCATCGGTGTCGTCGCCCACGATGCCTTCGCCGAGCCAAAGGATTTGTTTGACACCCAGGTAATCGCAGAGAAATTTCTCGATCTGCGCTTGATTGAGATGGGGATTGCGATTGGGGTTGAGCAGGCACGCCGTCGTCGTGAGCAGCGAGCCGCAACCATTGACCTCGATGGAGCCGCCTTCCATGACGATGCCCGGGGAAAAGAGCGGCAGGCCGCGCCATTGCGCGACGCGCTGCGGGACGGCGTCATCGAGATCGAACGGCGGATATTTTCCGCCCCACGCATTGTAGTTCCAATCCACAATGGCGCGTTCGTGCGCGCCGTTATGTTCGCGGGTTAAAAAAATGGGGCCGTGATCGCGGCACCACGGTTCGTAGGCGGGAAAATGATGGAAGTGAACCCGGGACAGCGGGGTGTTTTCGCGGCGCAAAAGCTCGCGCACGGTCGCCTCCATGTCCGCGTCCCAGACATTGATATGGACTTCCTCGACCGCGGCGAGATGGCGGATGAGCTCGGCATAGACGGGCGGGACGGTGTCGTACTTGTCCGGGAAGCTGATGCCATCCGGGCGCGGCCAGGTGAACCAGGTGGCGGCATGAGGCTCCCATTCGGCCGGCATGCGATAGCCGAGCGAGCTGGGCGGGACGGATTCATTTTCTGGCGTCACGGGACTAATTTGCACAAACTGGAATTCATTGAAACCAATTAGTCGCTATTTTCTGGCTGCGTTGGGCGGGATTATTTTGAGCCTGGCGTACCCAAATTTTGGCGTGGCGGGGCTGGGATGGATTGGGCCGGGAATTATTTTATTCAGCGGCTATGGGGCGGGGGGGAAACTCGCGTTTCGCTTCGCCTTTTGCGGCGGGTTGACGCACTTTGCGATTTCGTTGTGCTGGTTGCTGGCAATTCCCTACACGTTTTACGGCGTGCCCCTGGCGCCGGGATTGGGCTGGCTGGCGTTGAGCGCGTATTGCGGATTGTATGTGGCGGTGTGGGGTTGGTTTTGTTGGAAGATTTTTCCAGGGATGGGGCGAACGCTTTGGGCGCTGTCTTGCGCGGCGGCCTGGGTGGGATTGGAAGTTTGGCGGGGCTGGTTTCTGTCGGGTTTCCCATGGAATTTTCTGGGCGCCTCGCAATTCCGAATGCTGCCCGTGATTCAAATCGCGTCGTTCACGGGGATTTATGGCGTCTCATTTTTGATGGTGTGGTTATCGGTTTCGCTGGGGCTCCTGGTTTTGGCGCGAACGCGGCAATCCATTTGGACGACGGCCGGATTGCCGTTGATTGCCGTGGTCATCATTGGGGCGTGGGGCGCGACGCAGACGGCGACCATCGCGCCAGCGGCGAGGGAATTGAAAGTGGCGCTGGTGCAGCCCAGTTTTCCGCAGACCTTGATCTGGGATCCGAATGGCGACGCTGCGCGATTTGAGCAAGTAATGGCGCTTTCGCGGCAGGCGCTCGCGGCCGAACCGGACATGCTGATCTGGCCCGAATCGGGCGCCCCCGATATGACGCCTGAAAACCAAGCGGCGCTCGGGCGCCTCCTGTCGCAGCACAAAGCCTCCATGGTTTTCTGCGTGGATTCAACGGGAACCACACCTGATGGCAAAGAAGCGGTGTACAACAGCAGCCTGCTGCTGGACGCGACGGGCCGAGTGCAAGGCATTTATCACAAACGCCGCCTGGTCATGTTCGGCGAATATGTGCCGCTGCTGCGCTGGCTGCCTTTTTTGAAATTCCTGGCGCCTATCGGCAGCGGCTTCACGCCTGGGCGGGACGCGGTGCAATTTGAGACCAGCGCACCGCGCGCCAAAACCTCCGTGCTGATTTGTTTTGAAGATGTCTTTCCCGGCGAAGCGCGCGCCCATGTCGCGGCGGACACGGATTTCCTGATCAACCTGACCAATGACGGCTGGTTTGGAAAAGGCGCCGCGCAATGGCAGCAAACCGCCGGCGCCGTTTTTCGCGCGGTGGAGAATAATTTGCCGCTCGTGCGTTGCAGCAACAACGGCGTCACCTGCTGGATCGATGGCAAAGGACGGCTGCGCGAAGTGTTGCAGACGCCAGACAAAATTTATGGCGCGGGCGTCATGTCGGCGACGCTTCCGCTGCAGGGAGACCGCCGCGTTCCAACGTTCTACAACCGGCACGGCGACTGTTTTGCGTGGGGTTGCGCGGGCGTGGCGGCGCTGGCGTTCCTGCGGGCTCGCCGCCGTAATACGGAAGAGAATCTAAGTGTCCCGCGTTAGGCAGGAGAACGGGACACTGTCCTAAATTACGACGACAAAACTGGCGGAGGGAAGGGCAAGATAGGAGAAGAGGAGGGATGGCACGCGGCTTGCTAAAATAGCGGTTGGTATGCGTGCTGTGTTTGATTTTATAGACCGACAAGTGTTGCCCCCAACCTCGTTTGGCATCTTTGTCGTCGTGGAAGCCTTGATTCTTTACGGATTGTATAAGCTCTTCGTGGCGGCTTAAAAGTCGTTGAGG
>DASZMX010000047.1:0-4762 GCA_035551475.1 Verrucomicrobiia bacterium | reverse complement strand
CACTTCATAGCAGGCGAAGCGAGAAGCATCCTGGGTTCCGGGCATGATGCCGTTGGTGCCGTAATACATCCGGGCGTCCGGCCACCGTTCGCCGTTGTCCGCCACGTACATCATCATGGCCAGGGCGATCTGTTTGCCGCCCGAGAGGCAGGAGATGGCTTGGGCCTTGGATTTCGCCTTGGCCAAGGCCGGGAGCAGCATCCCAGCAAGAATGGCGATGATCGCGATGACGACCAGAAGTTCAATTAAAGTGAAGGCTGACTTGGCTCGGCGGCACAGCGCGGCCAAGGGGCGGCAGGGTGATAAAGTGGCAGAGGTCTTCATGACAATGATGTTCGCGGACTCATGGGTTAACTCACGCGACTTTAGGCTTTTTCTGACAATTGGCAAGCAAATTTTGCTAATCAAATAGTTATTTTGATTGTTTAAAAACAAAAATTAGCTAAATTTGAATATCATCCAATCCAGACCGGTCTGTCTTAAATCCAAGCCGGTGGAGGAGCGCCCAGCGCCGGAGGACCATCTCCGGCGGGGCGAGTCAAATGAAGCGCCGTCCATTACATTTATTTTGGGTTGCCGCCGCCAGTTTCATGGTGGCGGCGCGCGGCGCGGCGTGCCTTGGCGCCGAGGCGGCGCAGCGCGACCCGTCCGGCGCCGGTTCGCCGGTCGATTTTACGCGGGATGTCGCGCCGGTTTTCGAAAAATCCTGTTCCCGCTGCCACAACCCGGTGAAACGCAAGGGCGGCCTCTCGCTGACGCATTACGCGGAAGCGCTGGCTGGCGGGGATTCCGGTCCGGCGTTTGTGGCGGGGAAAAGCAGCGACAGCCGGCTCATTAAATATGTTTCGGGGCTCGACCCCGACGAGATTATGCCGCCGCAGGGAGACCGGTTGACGGCGGAGCAGATTCACCTTTTGCGCGCCTGGATAGATCAAGGAGCGGCGGGTGATGGCAACATCGAAAAGCGTCCGCCGCACTGGGCCTTTCAACCGATCAGCCACCCACCGGTTCCGAAAGTTAAAAAAGCGCGCTGGGTGCGCAATCCCATTGATGCCTTCATTCTTTCCAAACTGGAGGCCAAGCGGCTTGCTCCCTCCCCTGAAGCCGGGCGTCCGCAATTAATCCGCCGCTTAAAGCTCGATTTGCTGGGGCTTCCGCCGACTCCCGCCGAAGTCACGGCGTTTCTCAACGACAAAAGTTCCGCGGCGTATGAACGGCTGGTCGATTCTTACCTGGCCTCGCCGCATTACGGCGAACGGTGGGGCCGGCATTGGCTGGATTTGGCGCGCTTTGCGGACAGCGCCGGTTACGAGTCGGATTATCCGCGCAGCGCCTGGCGTTATCGGGATTGGGTGATCAATGCCTTCAATCAAAATCTTCCCTACGACCAATTTGTGGTGGACCAATTGGCAGGCGACCTGTTGCCCAACGCGACGGACGCGCAACGCATCGCCACGGGGTTTCACGCCAATAACATGTTCGACCCCTTGCAGCGTTGGGAGTCAATCATAGACCGCGTCAACACCACCGGAACGGTTTTCCTCGGGCTGACCGTGGGCTGCGCCCAGTGTCACAATCATAAAACCGATCCGCTCACCAATCGCGAATATTATGAGTTGTACGCCTTTTTCAACCAGGCGGACACCACCAACCTCAATGTTCAAACGGCCGAGGAGAAGGAGAAACGCCGCGGGATGGATGAAAAACTCGCCGGCTTGGAAAAGCAATTGGCCGCCGTCGAGACGGCGCTGTCCAACGGGTTGCCGGCCTGGGAAACAAATTTGAACGCCGCGGAGCTGGCCAAGCTGCCTTTCACCGTGCAGTCCAGCCTGAAGAAAACCGCCAGCAGCCGGAGCGACGAAGAAAAAGAGGCCATCCTCTCCGCACGCCTGGCGCAAGATAAAAAGCAGGTTGATTTGGCCGCGTCGGTCGGAGAATTGCGGGGGCAAATCGCCGGGCTGCCCATCGTTCCCGTGCTGACAGCGTCGCCGCACGAGACGCACATTTTTCTGCGCGGCGTGGCGGACAACGAAGGCGATGCCGTCACTCCCGGGGCGCCGGCGTTTCTGCCGCCGATGACAAAAACCAATGCCCTCAACCGCCTCGATTTGGCGAGATGGCTGGTGGCGCCGGAAAACCCTCTGCTCGCCCGCGTGGAGATGAACCGGGTTTGGATGAGGTATTTTGGAACGGGGCTCGTGGAAACGGAAAATGATTTTGGCGTGAAGACGCCGCCGCCGAGTCACCCTGAGTTATTAGACTGGCTCGCATCCGAATTTCGCAACAACGGGTGGGATTTGAAAGCCATGCAACGATTGATCGTCTGTTCGGCGACGTACCGCCAATCGTCCGCGGCCCGGCCGGATGCCGAGCCGGAGGATCCGCAGGACCGATTTCTCTCGCGCCAGCGCCGGCTCCGCCTGGACGCCGAGATCATTCGGGATGAATCCCTGTATGTCGGAGATCTGTTGTCACCCAAGATTGGGGGCGCGAGTGTTTTTCCGTACCAACCTCCCGGAATCCTGGAGTTTCGCGCCACCAAAGCGGAGTGGATTCCCAGCACGGGCGAAGACCAGCATCGTCGCAGTCTTTACACCTGGTTCTGGCGCTTGACCCCTCATCCCTACCCGACCCTGTTCGATGCGCCGGACGCCTTGACCACCTGCACGCGGCGCAATCGCTCGGACACGCCCGTGCAGGCCTTGACGCTGCTGAACGATCCCGTTTTTAACGAATGCGCGCATGCCTTGGCCACGCGAGTCCTCAAAGACGAAGAGCCCGCCCCGAAAAAACAGGTGCGGGAAATGGTGCAAATCTGCCTCGGACGGCAGCCCACCAAGCCGGAACAATCGCTCCTGCTGGATTTGCTCGCGGAGCAGCGCGCGGATTTTGCCGCGAGACTGGACGATGCCCGGAAAATCGCCGGACGGGAATGTCCCGCGGGAACGGAGCCTGCCCGCTACGCCGCCTGGGTGGTGGTGGCGCGGACGGTTTTAAACTTAGATGAATTCCTAACCAGAGAATAATTCCATGAGCCATCAAGACATCTATTCCTTGAAAACGAGGCGCCAGTTCCTCGGCAAATGCGGCTTGAGCCTGGGCGCCATTGCGCTGGCCTCCCTCATGCGGGCCGATGCCGCGCTCGGCGGCGTCGTGTCGTCTCCCGGCGCCGTGATCAATCCGATGTTGCCGAAGCTGCCGCACTTCGCGCCCAAGGCCAAGAGCGTGATTTTTCTCTTCATGGTGGGAGGGCCAAGCCACTTGGATATGTTTGACTATAAGCCCGCGTTGAACCAACGGCAGGGCGAACCGGTGCCGGAATCATTGGTCAAGGGGATTAAATTTGCGCAAATCACCGAAAAGCAACCGAAGCTGCTGGGGTCGCGCTGGAAATTTAACCGTCATGGCGATTGCGGGGCCTATGTCTCGGAATTGATGCCTCATACCGCGGCCATCGTGGACGACATCGCCTTCGTCAAGACGGTGCGCGCCGATGACACCAATCATTTTTTTGCGGAATTGCAGATGAATACCGGCTGGCGCCAGGCGGGCCGGCCCAGCATGGGCTCATGGGTCACGTACGGGTTGGGGAGCGAATCCCTGAACCTGCCCGGATTTGTCGTCCTGCAATCGGGCGGGACGCCTCGTTCCAAAAGCGGCAATTACAGCGCGGGCTTTCTGCCGGCGGCCTACCAGGGCGTTCCCTTCCGATCCACCGGCGAACCGATTCTTAATCTTTCTGATCCCCCCGGATTCAGCCGCGACCGCCAGCATCGGACGATCGATGCCATCAATAAAATGAACTCGCTGCATTTCGCCGCGACGGGTGATCCTGAAATTACGGCGCGGATTTCCGCCTACGAATTGGCGTTCCGCATGCAGACGAGCGCGCCGGAATTGCTGGATTTGACCAGTGAATCGCCAGAAACCCTCAAGCTCTATGGCGCCGATCCGCATCAGCCGTCCTTCGCCCGGAATTGCCTGCACGCGCGGCGGTTGGTTGAAAGCGGCGTGCGGTTTGTGCAATTATTTCATGGAGATTGGGACCACCATTCGCATCTGGAAACCGGGCTGCCGGGGATGTGTGAATCGGTCGATCGCGCGTCCGCGGCGCTGGTGACCGATCTTAAAAAACGCGGGTTGCTGGATGAAACACTGGTGGTCTGGGGCGGGGAATTCGGCCGCACTCCGATGGCGCAGATTGACAAAAGCGCCTCCGTGGGCCGTGACCATCACATCCACGCTTTTCCGATGTGGCTGGCCGGCGGCGGGGTCAAGGCCGGCTGCACGGTCGGGGCCACCGACGAATTGGGCTTCAATGCGGTCGAAGATCCGTGTCATATACATGACTTGCACGCCACAATCCTGCATCTGCTCGGGTTAAACCACGAAAAGCTGACCTACCGGGTGCAAGGTCGCGATTACCGGCTGACAGACGTGGCGGGAAATGTCATCCACAAGCTGATTGCCTGAGTCGAAGCGTTTGGTTGAAACTTTTGCGCGGTTAAAATTAGATTTTTGTTGCTCAAAAGTCATCAATTGTGCCAAGGTTGGCGCCGTCACCATGAATTGTGCGCCATCCTCCACCCCCGCCTCCGGCAAATATCAAACGATTCTATTGTTCGGCGCGCCCGGCTCAGGCAAGGGCACCCAGGGCAAAATTTTGGGGGCGATTCCGCATTTTTTCCATTGCGCCTGCGGAGATGTTTTTCGAACCCTCACTCCGGAAAACCCGCTCGGCAAAGTGTTTCTCGATTTCTCC
>DASZMX010000046.1:0-82911 GCA_035551475.1 Verrucomicrobiia bacterium | reverse complement strand
ACACGATGGGATTGTGGCCGCAATTTCGCAGTCCATTGGTGTGGGACGTGTTTGCGGTGAGCACGTATTTTACGGTGTCGCTGATATTTTGGTACATCGGGCTGATCCCGGATTTGGCGACGTTGCGCGATCGCGCGCCCGGGCGGCGGCAGAAGTTCATTTATGGAGCGCTGGCGCTGGGGTGGCGGGGCTCGGCGCGTCATTGGCAACGGCATCAGGACGCGTATTTGTTGCTGGCGGGGCTGGCGACGCCGCTGGTTCTGTCGGTGCACAGCGTGGTGAGCTTTGATTTTTCTGTGACGATGCTGCCGGGATGGCATTCGACGATTTTTCCGCCGTATTTCGTGGCGGGCGCGATCTATTCCGGGTTTGCGATGGTGCTGAATATCATCATTCCGCTGCGCAAACTTTACCACCTGGAGAAGATCATCCCGATGCGCTACATGAACAACATGGCGAACATCATGCTCGTGACGGGGCTGATGGTGGCGTACGGCTATTTTATCGAGGCGTACATGGCGTGGTACAGCGGGGAGGTGTTTGACCGTTACATGATGTTCAATCGCGCGTTCGGGCCGTATGGCTGGCTCTTCTGGATTCTGGTATTGACAAACATTGCCATCCCGCAATTGCTCTGGTTCCGCGGCGTGCGCACCAACTTGCTGGCGCTGTGGCTGGTGGCGTTGTCGGTGAACGTCGGCATGTGGCTGGAGCGTTTTGTGATCGTGATCACGAGCCTGCACCGGGATTTTGTGCCGGCGAGCTGGCGCATGTATTATCCGACGCGCTGGGATTGGATGACGTTCTTCGGGAGCATGGGCTTATTCTTGACGCTGCTGTTCCTGTTTGTGCGCTTTTTGCCCATGATCTCCATGACGGAGGTGCGCGAGTTGGTGGCGGAAAAGGAGTTCGAAAAACTGTGAGCGAGGCGAGTTCCATTTATGGCTTGAGCGCGGAATTTTCCGGGAAAGAGGAAATCGTGGCGGCGGCGCGGCGCGCCCATGCGGCGGGTTATAAAAATGTGGAGGCTTACACGCCGTTTCCCATCGAGGAACTGCCGGAGGCGCTGGGCTTGGGGCGGACGTTGGTCCCGCTGATCACGTTGCTCGGCGGGATGGCGGGAGGGCTCGGGGGCTTTTTCATGGAGTGGTATGCGATGGATTTCGATTACCCGCTGAATGTGGGCGGACGGCCCTACATGAGCTGGCCGTCGTTCATTCCGGTGACGTTCGAGCTGACAATCCTGGGGGCGGCCCTGGCGGCGGTGATTTCCATGATCGCGCTCAACCGGCTGCCGCGGCTGCATCATCCGATATTCGGCGGCCCGAACTTTGAGCGGGCGTCGCAAGACCGATTTTTTTTGTGCATCGAGGCGGCGGACCCGAAATTCAACCTGGATGGGACCAAGGCATTCTTGACGGAATTGCATCCGCTGCACGTGGGGGAGGTGTGGCAATGAAGGGTTTCATTTTGCTGCTGGCGGGCATGGTGTTCGCTGCGGGATGCCGGCGCGACATGTTCGTGCAGCCGAAATCCAATCCGCTCAAAGCGAGCGATTTCTTCGCGGATGGCGGCGCCGCGCGGCCGTTGCCGGAACACACCATTGCGCGCGGCCATTTGCAGGCGGACACAAAGTATTTTACCGGAAAATCGGGCACGAACCTGCTTGCGGCGCTGCCGATGCCGGTGACGATGGAATTGCTGCGGCGCGGGCGGGAGCGTTTTGAAATCAATTGCGCGCCCTGCCATGGGCGGACGGGCGAGGGCAACGGCATGGTGGCGCGCCGCGGTTTCCCGGCGCCGCCGACATTTCACCAGGATCGGTTGCGGTCGGCGCCGGTCGGGCATTTTTTCGATGTGATCACGCAGGGTTACGGCGTGATGTATTCGTATGCGCAGCGCGTGGAGCCGGCGGACCGCTGGGCGATTGCAGCCTACATCCGCGCGCTGCAACTCAGCCGCCACGCGCAACCGGAGGACGCGCCGCCGGACGAGCGGGCAAGATTGGCGTCAAGATGAATGCGACCTTTGAAGCGGAATTGCGAAGGGGACAACGCGCGGCGTGGGCGGTCGCGACAGTTGGGGCGTTATTGTGCGCGCTGGCGGCGGTGTGGAACCGACAGGCGTTTTTCGTGTCGTATTTGTTTGGCTGGCTGTTTTGGCTGGGGCTGACGCTGGGATGTCTATTGGTGACGATGATCCATCATTTGACCTCGGGCCGCTGGGGCGAAGTGACGCGCCGTTACCTGGAAGCGGGCATCGCGGCGCTGCCGGTGATGGCGCTTTTGTTTATTCCGATTTTGTTCGGCTTGCGCGAGCTGTATCCGTGGGCGCGCCCGGCGGAGGTGGCGGTGGATGCGGTCCTGCAAAAGCGCACGGGCTACGCGAATGCCTGGGGGTTCGCGATTCGGTCCATCGTAATATTGGCATGTTGGGTTTGGATGGGCGTCTGTTTGCGGCGCTGGTCGAAGGAGCAGGATGCCACGCGCGATTTAACGCCCACGCGCAAATTGCGGCGTTTGAGCGGCGTGGGCGTGGTGATTTACGTATTGACAGCAACGCTGGCGTACGTGGACTGGATGATGTCGGTGGAGGCGAAATGGTATTCGACGATGTTCCCAATCATCGTGTGCATTGGGCAGATTCTGGAAGCGCTGGCATTTGTGATTCTGGCGGCGGCGTGGGAGCGGCGGGATGATGTGACCGAGAAACATCTGAGCCAATTGGGCAACCTGCTGCTGGCGTTCGTGCTGTTTTGGACCTACGTCTCGTTTGGGCAGCTTCTTATTATTTACTCGGGCAACCTGCCGGCGGAGATTGGCTGGTATTTGCATCGGATTGCCGGCGGATGGAAATGGGCGGTGATTGCGCTGGCGGTGTTTCGTTTCTTTGTGCCGTTTTACGCGCTTTTGTTTCGTCCGATCAAACGGCGGATGGGGCGATTGGCGGTGATTGCGGGCATGGTGTTCGTGACGGGAATTGCTGACATTCATTGGTGCGTGGCGCCCACGTTTTATCCGCACGGGTTTCATGTGGGATGGCAGGATGCGGCGGCGTGGGCGGGCCTTGGCGGGATTTGGTTTGGCATTTTTTCCGCGAGTTATCGGCGGCATCCGTTTCCGCCGCGGAATGATCCCCGATTGGAGGCGGCGCATGCATCAAGCTGACGGCGTGCGGGAAGGGCGAACGGCGATCATCGCGGTCGGACTGGCGGCGGCGATTCCGGTTCTGCTGTTGTGCATCTGGGGACAATATCGCGTGATGGCGAAAGATCGCTATCGCGGCTTGACGGCGCCGACGCTCCTGGCGCCGCAAAGCCAGCCGGCGAAGGCGATGCCGGAACCGCGGTTGGAAGTGACGCCCGGAGCCGGCCTCGCGGAATTGCGGGCTGCGGAAGATGCGGAGTTGAATTCGTACGGCTGGATTGACCGCACCAACCATATCATTCGCATCCCCATCGAGCGGGCGATGGAATTGCTGGCGCAACGGAGGAAGACGAAATGAAAGGCCTCCTGTGCATGTTGCTGGCGGTGGCGTTGAACGATCAACAGTTGCGCGACATTCAGTTCGACCAAAAAACCGGCGCGCAGACGACCTTGAGCCTGCCGTTCGTGGATGAGACGGGAAAAACCGTGACGCTCGGGGCGGAATTGGGAGGGAAACCTACGATCCTCGCGCTGGGTTATTACCGTTGCCCGATGTTGTGCACGCTGGAATTGAATGGGCTGGTGGCGAGCCTGCAGGATTTGAAACCGGGATCGGCGCCGGCGTCGGTGGTGTTTGTGAGCGTCGATCCGACGGAAACGCCGGCGCTCGCGGCGGCGAAAAAAGCCACGTACATGAAGCTTTACGCGCGGCGCGGCGCGGCCGCCGACTGGCATTTTCTGACGGGGCCAAAGAGTTCGGTTGACAAGCTGGCGGAGGAGACGGGATTCCGCTTCGCCTACGATCCGGCGAGCCAGCAATACGCGCATCCCAGCGGGTTAATCATCTTGACGCCGGAAGGAAAAGTCTCGACGTATTTTTTTGGGATTAATTTTGTCTCGCGCGATTTGGACGCGGCGTTGCGGGCGGCGGCCAGGCATGAAACCAAAAGCCCGGTGCAGCAATTCGTGTATCTCTGTTTTCATTACAATCCCATTCGCGGGAAATATGGCGCGGCGATCATGGACGGGGTGCGGATTGGCGGGGTGGCGACGCTGGCGGGTCTGGCGGGCGTTATTTGGCAGGCGCAACGGCGAAAGGAGACGCGGTGAAATTCTTTCCCGAAAGCGCCTCAACGATCGCGCCGCAATCCGACGCGATCTTTTTCGCGTTGATCGCACTGAGCGCAGTCGTCCTGCTCATCATTTTTGGGCCGATGCTTTATTTTTTGGTGAAATATCGCCGCACGAATCGGGTGAATCGGAAGATGCCGAAGCTGCCGACCATGGCGATGGAAGTGACGTGGACGGTAATTCCCATGATTCTCATGATGGGACTCTACGCGTGGGCGTCGGAGGTGTATTTCAAGGAGGAGCGGCCGCCGTTGCACGCGATGGAAATTGACGTGGTGGGAAAGCAATGGATGTGGAAAGTGGAGCACGGGGAGGGGAACGCGGAGATCAACGAATTGCATGTGCCGGTGGGGCAGGCGGTGAAATTGACGCTGGCCTCGCAAGACGTCATTCACAGCTTTTTCATCCCGGCGTTTCGCATCAAACAGGATGTGGTGCCGGGGCGTTACACCTCGGAGTGGTTCGAGGCGACCAAGCCGGGGATATATCATATTTTTTGCTCACAATATTGCGGCACGTCCCATGCGCAAATGGTGGGGGAAGTGGTGGCGATGGAGCCGGCGGCGTATCAGCGATGGTTGACAGAGAAATCGCCGGGCTCGACGCAGGCCGAACGCGGCGCGCGGCTGTTTCGGGAGTTGGGCTGCAGCGGCTGCCACATGGGAAGCACGGTGGTGCGGGCGCCGCGGTTGGAAGGCGTGTACGGGAAGCCGGTGCCGCTGCAGAATGGCGAGGTGGCGGTGGCGGATGACGCGTATTTGCGGGACTGCATTTTGATGCCGGCGGCGCGCGTGCCGGGGGGATATGCGCCGCTCATGCCGAGCTTTCAGGGGCGGGTCACGGAGGATGAATTGTTCGCGCTGTTGGCCTACATCAAAAGCCTGGCGAACGTGAAAGTCGAAGGAGGCCAGCCGTGAACGACGAGGGCAATTATCTCGAGGCCGGGCATGATTTGAAGAGCTGGTTGCTGACGACCGATCATAAGCGAATCGGGCTGTTGTATCTGGGATCCATCTTGATTTTCTTTGTCCTGGCGGCGTTCGCGGCGGCGATGATGCGGCTGGAATTGCTGACGCCGCAGGGTGATTTGTTGTTGTCAGCGGATTACAACAAGATGTTCACGATGCATGGCGTGCTGATGGTGTGGTTTTTTCTGATTCCTTCGATTCCCAGCGTGCTGGGGAATTTCATCGTGCCGCTCATGCTGGGGGCGAAAGATCTGGCGTTTCCGAAGTTGAATTTGCTGAGCTGGTATCTGTTTATCATCGGCGGAATCCTGGCGCTGTATGCGATTGTGGTGGGAGGAGTGGACACGGGTTGGACATTTTACACGCCGTATAGCACGACCTATTCGAACACCCATGTGCTGACGATGGCGGCAGGAATTTTTATCGCGGGATTTAGCTCCATTTTAACCGGGCTGAATTTCATCGTGTCGATCCACAAGCTGCGGGCGCCGGGATTGACGTGGTTTCGCTTGCCGTTGTTTCTGTGGTCGATTTATTCGACGAGCCTGATTTTGGTTTTGGCGACGCCGGTGCTGGCGATGACGCTGACTTTGATGGCGATTGAGCGGGTGTGGGGAATCGGCATTTTCAACCCGGCGCTGGGCGGCGACCCGGTGCTGTTTCAGCATTTGTTTTGGTTCTACTCGCATCCGGCGGTGTACATCATGATTTTGCCGGGGATGGGGGTGACGAGCGAAATCATCACCTGCTTTTCGCGCAAGGCGATTTTCGGGTACGCGTTTGTAGCTTTTTCGAGCGTGGCCATCGCGGTGTTGGGATTCCTGGTGTGGGGTCACCATATGTTTGTCAGCAGCATGTCGGCTTATGCCGGGACGGTTTTTTCGCTGTTGAGCTTTTTGGTGGCGGTGCCCTCGGCGATCAAGGTGTTCAATTGGACGGCGACGCTGTATCGGGGCTCGATCTCCTTCGAGACGCCAATGCTGTACATCATTGGATTTATGGCCCTCTTTTCGGTGGGAGGATTGACGGGCATTTTCCTGGCCTCGCTGGCGGTGGATGTGCATCTGCACGACACGTATTTTGTGATCGCGCATTTCCATTACATCATGGTGGGAGGGATGGTGACGACGTTCATGGCGGGGCTGCATTTTTGGTGGCCGAAGATCACCGGACGAATGTATCCCGAGAAGTTGGGCCAGCTCGCGGCGGTGATTTTGTTCGTGGGCTTCAACCTCACTTTTTTTCCGCAATATATTTTGGGGTATCTCGGAATGCCGCGGCGGTACCACGCGTATCCGCCGGAATTCCAGGTCTATAATGTGCTTTCCACGGCGGGGGCTTCCATCCTCGCGATCGGCTACCTTTTGCCCGCGGTTTACCTGTTCTGGTCCTGGCGGCACGGCAAAGTGGCGACGCCAAATCCGTGGGGAGCAACGGGGCTGGAATGGAAAACGACGTCGCCGCCGCCCAAACATAATTTTGCGGAGACGCCGGTGGTTTCGGAGCCGGCCTACCATTATCCACCGTTGACGGACTGATGAGCGAAGGGATTTTAAAAGAGCAATTTGATTCGCTGGAGCAGCAGCATGATGCCTCGCGCCTGGGCCTGTGGCTTTTTTTGGCGACGGAATTTTTATTCTTCGGCGGATTGTTCATGGGGTTTGCGGTGTATCATTTGGTGTATCCGCTGGGATTCGCGGCGGCGGGGAAGCTGACGAATCTATGGTGCGGCTCGATCAACGCGGCGTTGTTATTGACAAGCGGCCTGACAATGGCGCTGGGGGTGAACGCGGCGCAGCGCAGCCGCGCGCCGGCGGCGAGCCGCTGGGTCGCGTTAACGATGCTGCTGGGCGCGGCTTTCCTCGCGGTGAAAGGCGTAGAGTATGCGGATGACATCCACAAACATCTCGTGCCGGGGGCGCATTTTGCGTTGGCGAACCAGCCGCCGGCGCAAATTTATTTCTGGCTGTATTGGACGATGACGGGATTGCACGCGGTCCATCTGCTGATCGGGCTGGGGTTGCTGGCGGCGGTGTGGTTAAAGGTGCGGCGCGGACGATGGATCGGGGCGGAGGGCGCAGCGACGGAATTGACGGGGCTGTATTGGGGATTTGTGGATGTGATTTGGATCTTCCTTTATCCGCTGCTCTATCTAATTGACAGGCACACATGAAGGCATTGACTTACGTGGGGGCGTGGGGCGCGCTGATGGCGGGGTTTTTCCTGACGCTCGGGCTGGCGCACGCGCGACTGGGGGCGTTTTATCTGCCGGTGGCGATGGTGATCGCGGCCGCGCAGATGATGGTGGTGATGTGGTATTTCATGCACTTGCGGGTCAGTTCGCGGTTGACCTGGCTGTTCGCGGCGGGCGGGATTTATTGGCTGGGGATTTTGTTCGTGCTGGGGTTGGCGGATTATCTAAGCCGAGGCTGGCTGAAATAAAACGCCTACGCGCCGACTTGAATGAGGGTTTTGACAGCGCGATTGCCTTGCGCCATGGCGCGGAACAGGGACGGGAGCTCGCGCAACGGCGCGGCTCCATCCACAAAAAGATCGGGATTGATGACGCGAGTTTCGATCAACTCCAAGGCTCGGCGAATGGCGCGGGGAGTGTGATGGAAACTGGCAAGGAGAGTCAGATTGGAATAGTGGATGAGGCCGGTGTCAAGCGTGACCGTGGCGCCGGCGGGGCAGCCGCCGAAAAAATTGACTTTGCCTCCCTTGCGCACGAGCCGCACGGCGGCTTCCCAGGTTTCCGGCTTGCCGACCGCTTCGATCACGAGATCGAAGGGCCCGACGTTCGCAGTCGTGACCGCCGCATGGAGTGAAGCGTCCGGCGAAATTTCAATAATATCGGATGCGCCCAAGCTTTGGCCCAAGGCGAGGCGCGGGCCGCGACCGGCAAGGGCAATATGGCACTGATCATGGCGCGCGAGAGTCACAAACATCAAGCCGATCGGCCCGCTGCCAATGATGAGCGCCCGCTGCCCCGGCTCCGCCTTCAGGTCGGCCCAGCCCTGCACCACACACGCGAGCGGTTCGGTGAGGGCGGCGTGCGGGAAGGCCGTGCCGGGTTGGAGGCGGAGGAGATTCTTTTTGACAATGCGCGCCGGCACGACGATCGACTCGGCGTAGGCTCCATTGAGGAAGAGGAGGTCGTCGCAGAGATTTTCCTGGTGATGCCGGCAATGAAAGCATTCGCCGCACGGCGCGGAGTTGGCGGCGACGACGCGATCGCCCACTTCCCAGCCTGCTACGCCGGGGGCAATTTCCGAGATGGTTCCGGCAAATTCATGGCCGAAAACCGCCGGCGGAACGATCATGCGGGCATGACTGCCGCGCTTATAGACCTTGAGATCCGTGCCGCAGGTGAGCGCGGCGCCGATGGCCACGCGCACCTCGCCGGCGCGGAGCGGCGCGGGCGGGATTTCCTCGACGCGAACATCTTCGCGGCCATGTAAAACGGCGGCTTGCATTTCTTCCTATGATGCCCGGCGCAGCGTAAAGCGCAAACCTACGTTCGCCTCGGCGGGGCGCCTGATATGATTTCGAGAGGGCGCCGGGCAGAATGGCGGCGGTGGACGCAACAGAGTTCATAAAAGCCGCGATGCTGCTGGCCTGCTTTATGGTGGGAGCGCCGCTGGCGGGATTTATCATGAAGGGGCGGCGCAAATTGCAGCGCATCGCCTTTGGGCTGATGTGCTTCATGACCATCTCGGGGTTGTTTGGCGCGGCGGAGTGGGGCCTGACCTTGCATGATATGCCGGACTATCGGGGGACGGCGCGCGGCTTTCATTTTTATTTTGACGTCATCCTGGCGGAGGCGCTGCTGCTGGGAATGTTCCTGGAAGCGCCGAAGAAATTCCGATGGGTCCCGCCGGGACTGGGTTTGTATTGGCTCTACGTGGGAATGAGCCTGCTGTCGATTTTCAGCGCGCTGGTTCCGTTGTACGTGTGGATGGCGGCGTGGAAGGCGGTGGAGGTGATTTTCATTTTTGTGGCCGCCTACAATTTCCTACGCACAATCGAAGACTTGCATTTATTATTGACGAGTTTTGTGGTGACGATGCTGTGGGAATTGATCGCGGTCCTGAAACTGAAATACATCAATCATCTCTACCAAATTGCCGGCACATTCGAGCATCAGAACGCGCTGGCCATGTATGCGAATTTGATCGGGCTGGTTTTTTTGGGGGTGGCGGTCGGGCCGAAGCAAAAGCGGTCCACGTTATATCTGGTGGGATTTCTGGCGTGTTGTTGGATCGCGGAATGCACTTTGTCGCGCGGGGGCTTGGTGGCGCTGGGCGGCGGGGCGGCCATGGTGATGGTGTTCAGCCTGGCGGATAAGATTACAACGCGAAGACTCGTGGTGGTTTCGGCGCTGCTGGGCGTGGCAGTGCTCGGTGTGGCGGTGGCGTATCGAACCATTCAAGACCGTTTCAACGCGACCTACAACGCGGACAGCGCCATGACGCGGACGCTGCTGAACGAGGCGTCGCGCGCGATGCTGAAAGATCATCCGCTTGGGTTGGGCTGGAACAATTACGCGGTGGCGATCAATCCGCCGTATCATTACGGCGATGTCGTGGACAATTATTTCAAGCGGATGGGGGAATTCAGCGGGGTGGACAAGCACAAGGGCATCGTGGAGAGCCATTATTTTCTGTTGCTGGCGGAGACAGGGTACCAGGGGTTTGTGTCGTATCTATTATTCATCGCGTTTTTTTTGTGGCTGAATGTGCGGGCGGCGTTTTATTTCCGGTACCATATTTTGGGGGCGGTGAGCATTGGGATTGCGGTGGGGTGCGTGAGCAATTACGCGCAAAGCCTCCTGGAGCGAGTCTTGACGCAGCCGCGCAACATGATGGAGTGGCTGATCCTGCTGGCCTTGACGGCGAAGATCGATAGTTGGCGGCGCATGGCGGTGGCTCATCGCGCGCGGGAGAAGGCGGCGGCCGCGTCTGAGAAAGCGCTTTACCGCCGCCCGGTGGAGACGTAGTTTGCGGCGTGTTCGTTGCACGCTTTTAATTCCGCCATGTTTCCGACGCCATGACTCCAGAAATTCTGAGCACGCATCAAAAGGCCCTGCAGGTCAACCTGGATCCCAGCAAATACGGGACGTTCGCCGAAATCGGGGCCGGGCAGGAGGTCGCGCGCTGGTTTTTCCGAGTGGGCGGCGCGGCGGGAACGATTGCGAAATCGATCTCTGCGTACGACATGACAGTGAGCGACGCGATTTACGGAAAGTCCGACCGTTACGTGAGCCGGCAGCGTTTGGAAACCATGCTGGAGCACGAATACAAACTTCTGCTCGAGCGCCTGGCGGAAAAGCGGGGAGCGACGACGCGTTTTTTTGTGTTTGCGGACACAGTGGTGGCGCGGAGTTATTCCCGGCAGGACGATGCGCATGGCTGGCTGGGCATACGGTTCCAGGTTGAGCCCGGACAGGAGGCCTCGCAGATCATCATTCATGTGCGTCTGTGGGATAAAGAGAATGTGACGGAGCAGGAGGCGCTGGGAATTCTCGGCGTGAACTTCGTGCACAGCGCGCTCTATTTGAATCACGATCCGTCGGCCCTGTTGCGCGCGCTGGTGGAAAATGTCGGCGCAGACCGCATCGAAGTGGACATGGTGCAATTCTCCGGGCCGGCCTTCAAGGACTTGGACAATCGGCTGATGGCGCTGCAATTGGTGCAAAGCGGATTGACGAATGCGGCGTTGTTCACGGCGAACGGCCAAGTCATCCAGCCGGCGGATGCGTTTTACAAGAAATGCATTTTGGTGGAGCGCGGCAGTTTTCGGCCGGTGACAAAAGTGACGCTCGACATGTTGCGCTGCGCGCAGGCGATGTTTGTGCAGGAGCCGAATGTGCAGGGCGAGGAAGTGCTGACGTTGATGGAGATGACGCTGAAGAATCTGACCGACGGCGACAAGATCGATCACCACGATTTTCTGGATCGCGTCGATATCCTCGGCGCGTTGGGCAAGACGGTGCTGATTTCAAATTTCGGCGAGTACCACCGGTTGGCGGCGTATTTCTTTCGCTACACCAAGAAGATGATTGGCATCGCGATGGGCGTGCCGACACTGAAAGAGTTGTTCGACGAGAAATATTACACGGACCTGGCGGGCGGCATTCTCGAATCGTTCGGGCGCATGTTTAAAAACGATTTGAAGCTCTACGTGTATCCGCTATTGGAGGCGAAATCCGGCGCGTTGATCACTTCGGGCAATCTGCGGGTGGCGCCGAATTTAAGGCACTTGCACGCGTACCTCGTGGAAAACCGGTTCATCGAGGCGCTGCGGGATTACGACGAAAAGACGCTGCCGATTTTTTCGCGGGACATTTTGCAGCGTTTGCGGTCGGGCGATCCGACGTGGGACGCGTCGGTGCCGCCCGAGGTTGCGACAATGATTCGGGAGCGCAAATTGTTCGGCTACAAGCCGGCGGCGTAGCCGATCAGCCAGGGACGGCCTCGGTTTGGGCGAGCGGTTTGGGTTTGAGGAGATAGGTCAAGGTCTTGACCGCCAATTCCATCATGAGGAAGGGTTTGGCAATGAGGTCGGTGCCTCCCGCCAGCGTGGATTGGGCGCGCACTTCAAACTTCGTCAGGCTGGTCACAAAAATAACCGGCGTGGTTTTGTTGCTGGGGAGCTTGCGAATTTCCGCGCAGAGTTCGAACCCGTTGAGCCCGGGCATTTCGGCGTCGAGAAAAATGAGGTCGAACGGGTTTTCTTTGACAATGGTGAGGGCGATCTTTGAATCCTCCAAGGCGACGCAGCGCAGGTTGGCTTTGCCGAGCGCGACGGAAATCGTGCGGCGGGAAATAGGCTCGTCATCCACGGCCAGAATCAGGGCGGATTGAGGAATGTCCTGCGGCGCGTGATTGAGCTCGCGAAACAGCATGTTCAAGCAGTCAGCGGCGTGGGCGATGGTGCGCAGGACCGAGCTGGTCATTTGACTGGGCTTTTTCTGGATGTCCTTGATGAGAGCGTCCATGGCGCCCGAAAGATGGGAGACGCGGCTGAAGCCGGTGACGCCCGCGAGGCTGGAGAGCGAGGAAATGGAGCCGCCGAGATCGTTGAGGAGATTGAGCTGTTCGCCGGGACTTTTGCTGCGGATCAAGGCGCCGACGCGTTCGCGGACATCGGCTTGAATCTGGGGAGCGCGCTTGAGGAATTCCTGGCGGATTTCCATGCGGAACTCGGAGCTGGCGGCCGCGGGCGCCGCGGCAGTTTCCGCAGCAGATTCTTCCTCGGCTTCGGCGGGAGCTGGCGCGGTGGGAGCGGGAGGCGCGGGCGCAGCCGCTTCGGCTTTTTGCGCGGCTTCTTTGCGGCTGGCCATCATCTTGGTGATGAAAATGGTTTGGGATGAGCCGCGCGGAATGGCGGGTTCGCCTTCCTGAATGCCGGGAATGGGATCATTCGTCAGGCCCGGCAAGGAAACACTGCCGCCGCCTCCACCTCCGCCGGGATTGGCGAAATTAGGCGTTGTGGTTTTGGGGCCGCCGGGAGCGGGACGCGTGGGCGCGGAGGAAGAGCCGCCTCCCGCCTGGCCCATTTCGGCCTGCGCAAATTTCGGAAGCGTCGGCAGGGATGGACTGCGCGTCGTGGTGGGCCGCGTCATGAAAGCCGTGCCGCCGGTGTCCTCGACCAGGCGCGGCATGGGAATTTTTTCCGGGGAATTGGGCTTATGAGCCGGCGTGAAAACACGCGTCTCGCCGCTCAGCGCCTGCTCGACGAGATCGACGGCGAGATTGGGAGTGCAATCCGCCTTGGAAACGCACTTGGTGGCGCCGGCGGCCCAGGCTTCCTTGGCGAGATCAGGCCGGTATAAACTGGACAGGACGATGATGGGCGTGCCGCGGAAAGCGGGGCGGGCGCGGACTTCGCGGATGACTTCGACGCCGCTCATCCCGGGCATCTGAATGTCGAGTTGGAGGACGTCGGGCTGAAAGGATTCCAGGAGCTTAAGCGCGGTTTGGCCGTCCTCGGCGACTTCGACCTGGTAGCCGGAAAGCTCAAATTTGCGGCGGTAAATGCCGCGAATGAGCAGGTCGTCTTCGACAATAAGAATTTTTTTCATCTAAAAGGGCCGTTATTTTTTATAATTGACCAGAACGGTTTCGATCTGGGCGCGCATCAATTCGATCTGGCGGGCGGCGAGGGCGAGCGGCTCCTCGGCGCCGTCCACGCGGCCTTCGCGGGCGTTGTGCTCGAGGACGCGCAAGGGCGGGGCGGCGGCGGACATGCCGCAGGCCAGGCTGGAGCCGGCGAGCTTGTGCGCCAGATGGTTAACTTCCGCCACGTCGCGTTTCTGCACGGCCGCGCGGAGGCCGGCCATGATTTCGTCCGCCTGCTGAAAATAAAGGGCGACCAATTCGCGCATGACTTCGGCATCGCCATCGGTGGCGGCGTGCAATTGGTCGAAGTCGATCAAGGGCGGGCCGTCGGATGGAAGCGAGTCAGTCATGTCAATGATTTTGGTATTCGCGGACGTAGTTGCCGACCTTGCTGCGGGTCATTTCGAGGTGCCGGCTGGCTTGGTCGAAGAAAGCGTCGGCATCCTGGAGATTGCCTTCCTTGCCGCGGCGCTCCAGCTCGCGCAAAGGCAGCACCATGCCGGACATGCCGCAGGCGAGACTGGCGCCGACGAGTTTGTGGGCAAAATGATCAACGTCTTTGGCCGAGCCCGAATTGATCGCCGCCCGCAGGCCATTCATCAAATCGCGGGCCTGGGCAAAATACAGCTCCACCAATTCTTCCATCATTTTGGGATCTTCGTTGGCGGCGGCTTCCAGGCGCTCGACGTCCACGAGTCCTTCCTCGTCCACAGTTTGAGGGATGACGACATCGGGCTCAGGCTCGGCGGGCAGGACCACGTCCTTGCCATCCGCCTCGGTTTGAATGACGAGCGCGCGTTCGAGGGTGGCGCGGAGATCGGAGTCCTTGACCGGCTTGGAAAGATAATCGTTCATCTGCGCCGCGATACATTTTTCGCGGTCGCCCTGCATGGCGTTGGCCGTCATGGCAATAATGTAAACGGGTTTCAGGCCGGCGGCTTTTTCGTGGAGCCGAATCTGGCCGGTGGCTTCGTAGCCGTCCATTTGCGGCATCTGGCAATCCATGAGAATGACGTCGTAATTCGTTTTTTTCGCCAGTTCAAAAGCTTCCACGCCATTGGAGGCGACGTCGGGGGCGTAGCCCATTTTGCGCAATTGCGCGGTGGCGACCTTCTGGTTGATGACATTGTCCTCGGCAAGCAGGACGCGAACTTTTTCGGGCGGAATCGTGGGAGCCACGGCGGCGGCTTTGATGGCGGCCGCGGCGGACTGCATGGGGGTTCCAGTCAAACATTCGTAGAGGCGGCCTTGCTTGACCGGCTTGACGAGACAGGCGTCGATCCCAAGCTTGGCGAGCTGGTCGTCGTCCATCATTTTCCCCAGGGAGGTGAGCATGACAAGACGGGCCGCAGAGATGGAGGAGTCGGCCTTAATGACCTCGGCGAGGCTGATGCCGTTCATGCCGGGCATATGCATGTCAAGCAAAACGACGTCAAAAGCATTCTTGGAGCGGGCGCCATCCTGGAGTTTCTCCAGCGCTTCCTGGGCGCCGGCGGCGCAATTGGAGCGGATGCCCCAGGCCTGCATCTGGTCTTCCATGATGCGGCGATTGGTTTCGTTGTCATCCACGATCAGGACGTGGAGGTTGGTCAAATCCTTGGCGGGTCCGCCGGCGCGGGCGCGGAGCGGCTGCTTTTCGAAGCGAGCGGTGAACCAGAACGTCGAGCCCTGGCCGTTGGAGCTGGTGAAGCCAATCTGCCCGCCCATCATTTCGACGAGCTGCTTGGAAATGGCCAAGCCGAGGCCGGTGCCGCCGTATTTGCGGGTGGTGGAGCTGTCGGCCTGGCTGAAAACCTGGAACAGCCGCGGCTGCACATCAGAAGGAATGCCGATGCCGGTGTCGCGCACTTCAAAGCGCAGATCAACATGGGTCTCGGTCTCGGCGAGATTGGCGACGGACACCACGACTTCGCCGTATTCGGTGAATTTGACCGCGTTGCTGACGAGGTTGACGAAGACCTGGCGCAGGCGGCCGGGATCGCCGCGCAATTGCGTGGGGACGTCCGCCAGGACGAAACCGGCGAGTTCGATGTTTTTGGCCTGGGCGGTTTCTGCGAGCAATTCGAGCGAGCCTTCGATGGTTTCCTGCAAATTGAAATCGATGTTCTCAAAGATCAGGCGGCGGGCCTCGACCTTGGAGAAATCCAGGACGTCATTGATCAGGAGGAGGAGCGATTCCGCGCTGCGCCGGATGGTTTCGGCGTACTCGCGCTGCTGGTTGGACAGGGCGGTGTCCATGAGCAGGTTGGTCATGCCGATGACGCCATTCATGGGCGTGCGAATCTCGTGGCTCATCTTGGCGAGGAATTCGCCCTTGGCCTTGACGGCGCCTTCGGCGTCGGCCTTGGCGGTGCGGAGCTCGGCCTCGACTTTTTTGTATTGACTGATGTCGGTCATGGTGCCGACGTAGCCGGCGATCTCGCCGCCGTCCGCTGATTCATAATGAATGGGCAGGGCGCGGCAGGAAACCCAGCGGATTTCGCCCTCGGGCAGCGTCAGGCGAAATTCGTGGGAGAAATCCTTTTTTTCCGCCATGGCGGCGGTGAGGCCTTCGATGAACGCGGTTTTGTCCTCGGCGTGAATGATCTCCAGCCAGCCGTCGTTCAGGCTGTCTTCGAGGGTGGTGCCGGAAATTTGCAGCCATTGTGAATTGCAATAAATCCAGCGCCCCATGGCGTCGGTTTGGAAAACGCCGGTGGGGGAGGAATCGCTGAGCGAGCGGAATTTGGCTTCGCTTTTTTGGAGGGATGATTGGATTTGCTTGTACTTGATGTTCTCCTGCTTGACCGATTCGAGATGGTCGGCGACTTCCTTTTCGATGGCTTCGTGGAGCAACTGCTGTTCGGCCTGGTGTTGGGCCATGCCTTTCATGAGCCGCAAACTTTCCCAAATCCAAAGGGCCAGAATGGTGTCCTCGAAAAGCACCCAGCCGGTGAAGCCCAGCCAAGTCCAAGGGCCCGTCGTCCCGGCGCCAAAAACCACCTGCACCCAATCCTCAATATAATGATCGGCGGCGACCACCAAGGTGGAAACCACCAGCACGCGGACATCCCGATAGGAGGCGAGGGAGGCGAGCGCGCCGAAAATGAAAAAGTGCGTTTCGAAGCCGCCGCCGGTCAAATGAATGAAAAGGGCCGGCGTCAACATCTGGCCGATGGCAATGATGTAACGTGTGGCGGGCTTGCCGGGATATTGGAGCGAAAGATAAATCGGGACGAGATACAGCATGCCCGCCAGGGTCGAGGCGGTCCACAGCAGCCGCATGGGGCGCATGGTGGGCCAGACTTCGGGGGAGATGAGGGAGGCCGCCGCCATGGCCGCCAGCCATTCAAAGGCGATCAACCAGGCAAACATTCTATCCGTGGTCCGGTAAGAAGTTCCCTTCAGGCCGGAAAAAAGCTCCCGCGCGCGCTGTTGGGCACGGTCTTCTTTCCGCATCTTAGGTTCGTCGGCCATTAGACTATCGCACTCCGTCCGTGTAGCAGGAAACGCGCCGATGACCAAGCCCAATCTGCCGCTCATTTTTTATGGGACAGCGCAACGGGCCAAATTTGGGGGGCGACGATCCGCCCGTCTGGCGCTAAATTCCCGCCATGAGCAAACGGGCCATCACGCATTTGCGCGGCGATCCCATTATGTTTGGTTTGATCGAAAAAGTGGGGCCCATCCGTTTTCGCGCGCGCCGGCATCCGCTTTTCCAGGCGTTGTCGCGGTCGATTATTTATCAGCAATTAAGCGGCAAGGCGGCCGGCACAATCCTCGGAAGATTTGAAGCGCTATTTGAGGGCGGCGATTATCCCGCGCCGCAGTTGGTGGCAAAGGCATCGCTCGAGCGCCTGCGGAGCGCGGGGCTGTCGCGGCCGAAAGCGACGTATATCATCGAACTGGCGCAACACTGCGAGGCGGGGCTCATCCCCAGCCTGGAGGAATGCGACGCGATGACGGACGAGCAGCTTATTGCACGCTTGACAGAGATCAAGGGCATCGGGCGCTGGACGGTGGAAATGCTTTTGATGTTCAACCTGGGCCGGCCGGATGTGCTGCCGACCGGAGACTTGGGCGTGCGGCGGGGTTTTCAAATTGCCTACGGCAAGCGCAAGTTGCCGGAGCCGGAGCATCTGGCCGAACACGGCCTGCGCTGGGCGCCGCATCGCACCATGGCGGCGCGCTATTTGTGGCGCGCGGCGGATGCGAAGGATTGATCTGTCATTAAGGCGAGGAGGGCGGCGCAATCGGCGGCCCCTCGGGAGCGGGACGGACGAACGCGAGAAATTCGCCGAGAATCTCCTCCACCACGGGACCGGTGGAAGGGTCGTTATTGACCGCGAGCATGGCGAGGGCGCCGTCCGTGCGGCGGGCGGTATGAATGCGGCCATGCTCGAAAGCCCAGCGCAAGCGAGAGCCGCCCAGCTGGCTTTGCCGGAGATTGAACGCGGTTTCGGTCAGCTTTTGCATCAATTCCGTCAGGCGCGGCTCGGAAAAAGTTTCGTGATAGCTGCGGACGTAGGTGGTTTGATTGGGCTGCCGGATGCCGCACGCCAGGATGCCGGAGTAATTCGCCGTTTTGTCCAACCAGGGTTGAAAAGGATTTTCCGCCATAGCTCAGGCTTGCGGCGGGGGCATCGACACGCGCACGAAAACCTTGCGCTCGGCCTGCAACAGGCAGACGACGCGGCTTTGCGGTTCGGTGATCTCAAAGCGGTCCATCTGGCCAAGCCCCGGGAACATCTTGCCGAGGGTGGAGGACTGAATCCATAACCAGTCAAGCAAACGTCCGCGCCGTTCGGCCTGCGGGGCGTTCCACTGATACAAGACGTCGTTGGCCGAGGCGCACACCACAATTTCCTCGATGCGGCGGCCGGCGCTGGAAATCGCGGGAGCTTCGAGGGGCGGGGCGGCGGGCTCCTGCTCGCTTTCCTCGTCGCAGGATTGGGCGGCTTCCATGAGGAGCGATTCCCAATTCCCGTCAATGGTCTGGCGCAGCGGCGCGGCAAAGGGGCCGAGCTGAAATTCGCCGCCTTTCAAGCCGAGCAATTTGGCCAGGGCCTTTTCGCCCACCAACGCCTCGAATTCGGCGTGAATGATGGAGCCGTCGCTGATGAAAATTTTTCCGGTGGCATTGGGGCCCTTGATCTGAAGCGTGGAGGATTTGCGGCTGAGGCATTCCATCTGGATCAAATCAGTGAGGCCGACTTCGCGCAGCATCCCTTTGAAGCCCGCGGCGGGCGCCTCGGCCGTGGCTTCGAGCGCGGCGTAAATCACTTCGAAATTGCTGGCGACCTCCATTTTGTCGAGGATAAGCGCGGCGCCGTTTTGCAAGGCGTAACTGCGGTTCTCGGCGGTGACGAGGCTGGTGAGGACGACAACCGGCAAAGAGGGCCGGGTGCGCTTGAGGAGTGTCAACAATTGCAACCCGTCCATCACCGGCATTTTGATGTCCGTGACCACGAGATCGACGGCATTGACCTTGAGGCAGTCCAGCGCTTCCGCATAATTGCCCGCGGTGTGCACGATCCACGCCGGCTGGCGCTGCATGAGGAGATAGGCTTTGACGGCATCCGTGAAATCAGCGTTGTCGTCCACCAGCAGAATGCGGCGGGTGGGCGCGGCGCGTGTTGGCGGTGGGGCGGTCATTCGGCGTGCAAATGCTCCAAAGCTTCGGTGGCGACGCGGCGCACCGCTTCGTCGGTGTCGGTCAATGCCGTCATCAACGCGGAACGGGTGCGAGCCTCGCCGAGTTTGCCCAACGACAGAGCGGCAGCGAGCCGCAAATCGGAATCCGCGTCGCGCAACAATTCCTCAAAAACGCTGATGACCGCCAATTGGCGCCGGCGCGCGGGAGTGGCGACCTCGTTGAGTTCCTGGCTGTTTTTTCCTTTGTTCTCGCCCATTTGCTCCAGCGCGAGGGCGGCGGCGCGGCGCACAAACCAGTCGGGCGAATTGAGGGCGGTGCGAAGTTGGGCGGCGACATGGCGCGCGGCTTCGGTATCAGCCCATTCCGGGTCGATCAAGGCGAGGGCGCCTGCAGCCATTTTGCGGACGTTGGTGTCGGAATCCTTGAGCGCGAGAACGAGCGGGCCAATGGCGCGGGCGTCGCGCAGGCGTCCCAGCGCGCTGGCGATGGCGGCGCGCACATCGCCGTTGGAATCCTGCAGCGCTGCGATCAACGCGTCCACGGTGGGCGGGTCGTTGATCTTCGAGAGGGCGGACGCCACGGCGCAACGCACATCCCAGGAAGGGTCGCGCAACAACGCGCGCAAAGGCTCGCCCTGCCGCTGCGGATCGAGTTTGGCGAGGGCTTCGACCGCGGCCACGCGAATGCGCGCGTCCTTATGTTTTAAGAGCGGCGCCAGCTCAGTTTCCATCCCGGGCCCGCCGGCGTTCATGAGGGCGGTGATGGCGGCGAAACATACTGTGTGATCCGCGGATTTGAGCGCGCGCAGCAAAAGCTTGAGCACCCGATCGTCGGGAATGGAGCCGAGCGCCTCGATGGCGCCCACTTGTAAATTATACGGCCCGTTTTGATAAACGGTCTCCAAGGGTTTGATGGCAATGGAGCCGAACGAGGCGGCGTGGGTCAGCTTGCCGCGGGCGATGGCCAGCCAGACTTCATCTTCGCGCTCCGTCGGCCGCCAGGGGCAGGACTCGAGCGCGCGGGCGGCCCGGCTGCGGACGCCGGCATCGGAATCGCGCAAGGCCCCGGCGAGCGCCGATTGGACGCGTTCTGAAGCGGCGTCTTTGAGGCGTGAAATGGCGGTTTGGCGAACCTCCGCCTGATGATCCCGCATCGCGCGGAGCAGGAGTTCGGTGACGCGCTCATCCTCGTGGGCCGCCAAGGCGGTGAGGGCGGCGATTTTTACCTGAAGATCGCTATCTTGGGAGGCTTTGGCCAACCCATCCAACGCGCGAATATCCGGCTCGGCGGCGAGCCGCTCTGCCGCCTGCCGTCGTTTGGCGGGATCGCCCGATTTTAGTTGTTGGAGCACAAGCCACAACATGACGCACTATATTAAATGGTGAGGGCCAAAGGCTAAAGGCTAAAAGTGATTTTAGGGAGGAATGAGCAATCGTTATGCCATTCTGTCCCGGAATATGAAGGCGAGGGTTAATCCCGCGGCGGGAACTCGAAATTGACTTTGTTGGAGTCGTCCAGCACGAGGAAGGCGGAGAAAGGCTGGCCGGCTTTGGAAATGAATTTGGTGAGCAAATCCGTGCGTCCGTCGGCGATGAGCTTGTTCAGTTGAACGTGGTCAACCGGTTGTTGCGCGACGAGTTTTCCGACTTTAAACTTGCAGGGCTTCTTGGCGGCTTGCGAGTTTTCGCAGACGTAAATCTCTGGGGTTTCCAGGACTTTGCCGCCGCAGATCGGGCATTTGGCGACTGCTGGGGCCTGGCTGAGATCGATTTTGGCGGCAGGCTCTTTTTTTGCGCCGGGTGACTTGCGCGGCCCTTTCGGCTCAAACTCGAAGCCGACTTTTTTCTCCGGGGTGACGACGAGGAACGCCTTGAAGGGCCGTCCTTTCTTGGAGATAAATTTGTCAATTAAATCGGTCTTGCCGGTGGCCAGGAGCTTGCGGATTTGATCGGGCTCGATGTTCCGCTGGAGGATGATTTTGCCGGTGCGGAATTTGCAATCGCCGCGGCGCGCCGCCTTTTCGCAAATATAATTCATCCCGCTCTCATAAACGGGCGAGCCGCAATTGGGGCATTTGCCCAACGGCTCCTGGCCGGTGAAATCGACATTTTCCGCGGCGCCATCGCCGTTTTCATTTTGCTGGCCAAAATCAAATTCCGGCTTCAGCTCGGGAGTCAACTTGATGAGGGCGGCAAACGGACGGCCCATTTTGCTGCGGAAACCTTGCAAGGGGCCGATGACGCGTTTGGTGATGAGTTCTTCGATCTCAGGAATTTCGAATTGACGCCCGGCGACAATTTTCCAGAGGGCGAAATCGCAATTCTGGCATTGGAATTTTTTGTAATTCTCCTTCATCGGCCCGCCGCATTTGGGGCAGGGGACTTTGAGTTCGCCGTAATCGCCCGGGACGGTGTCGCTTTCATGGCCCTTGGCCTTGGCGACGATGTGGCGCGTCATCTCCTCGATCTGGCGCATGAAAGCGGGGCGGGCGAGCAGGCCGCGCTCCATCTGTTTTAGTTGATATTCCCAGTCGCCGGTTAATTCGGGCGAAGATAATTCCGGGATTTCCAGGCCGCGCAAAAGGGTGATCAAGGAAAACGCCTTGGGCGTCGGTTGCAGCTCGCGCGCGTTGCGCAAAAGATATTTCTCGAAGAGCAGGCCTTCGATAATGGAGGCGCGCGTGGCGGGCGTGCCGAGGCCTTTTTGACTCATGGCTTCGCGCAGCTCCTCATCTTCCAGCAGTTTGCCGGCGCCTTCCATGGCGGACAAAAGCGTCGCTTCCGTGTAGCGCGGCGGCGGTTTGGTCTGGGTGGCGTGCAATTCGATGTTCGTGGTGCGCACCGACTCGTTCGCCTGCACCGGCACAAGGGCGGGGGTTTGATCGTCACCCTGCGCCTCGCGCCCATAGACGGTCATCCACCCGGCGTTGACCATGACTTTGCCTTCTGATTTGAAAGGCTCTTCCTTGACGCGCGTGATGCGAGTGGAAACGAGAAACTCCGCCGCGGGATAAAAAATGGCGAGAAACCGTTTGGTGACCAGATCGTAAAGCTTTTGCTCGGGTTCGCTCAGGCTTTTGGGCGCGATGGTCGTGGGAACGATGGCAAAGTGGTCGGAAATTTTTTCGTTATTGAAGATGCGCTTGTTGGGGCGCACCCATTGGCGCTGGAGAATCTCGCCGGCAAACGCGCTGTAGCCGGAGCCTTTCAGCATTTCCAGCGTGGCGCGCACGGTGTCAATATAATCTTCCGGCAGCGCGCGGGAATCGGTTCGAGGATAGGTGAGGACCTTGTGGCGCTCGTATAAAGCCTGGGCGAGCCCGAGGGTATTCTTGGCGGAAAAGCCGAAGCGCCCGTTGGCTTCGCGCTGCAGGCTCGTCAAGTCGTAGAGCAGGGGCGAAAGCTGGGTGGAAGGCTTGGTTTCCTCGGTGACAATGCCCGGCTGGCCCAGGCATTTGGCGCGGATCGCCTCGGCCTTGGCCCGGTCCCAGATGCGTTCGGGCTTCAAATCGGGATCGGCGTCTTTTTTCTCGCGGGCAAATTGCTCATCGAACCAGCGCCCGGGATATTCGCCCGCCTGCGCTGCGAACGTGCCGTGCAGCTCGCAGTAATCGCGCGGCACAAATTTCTTAATCTTCTCCTCGCGCTCCACCACAATGGCAAGGGTGGGCGTCTGGACGCGCCCAACGGTTGTCAAATGAAACCCGCCGGTCTTGGAATTGAACGCCGTCATGGCGCGCGTGCCATTGATGCCCACCAGCCAATCCGCCTCCGAACGGCAGACGGCGGCGTCGGCCAGCGGCAGCATCGTGGCGTCGTCGCGCAGGGCGGAAAATCCTTCGCGAATGGACGCGGGCGTCATGGATTGAAGCCACAGGCGCTGGATGGGCTGTTTGGCCTTTGCGTGCTGGGTGATGTGGCGGAAAATCAATTCGCCTTCGCGCCCGGCGTCGCACGCATTGATGAGGCGATCGACATCCTTGCGTTTGATCAACTTGAGCAGGACTTTGAGGCGGTCTTCGGTTTTCTCAATGGGGCGCAGATCAAAATGCTGGGGAATAACCGGGAGATTGGCGAAACTCCATTTGCCGCGTTTGACCTCCACGCCATCGGGCACGATCAATTCGAGCAAATGCCCCACGGCCGACGAAAGGACAAAGCGATCGCTTTCGAAATATTCGCCAAAGCGTTCAAAGCCGCCGAGGGCCTTGGCAATATCCGAGGCGACCGACGGTTTTTCCGCAATGATTAATGCTTTACCCATGAAAACAGTCCCGTTTCGGACTCAGATTCGGGAAAGTGGCTTAAAGTGGACGGGAAGTCAAAGGGTGAATTTATTCCGGGATGGCATCCAGGCCGGTGGTTGTGCCAGAATCAAACGAGCATGAAAATCGAGAAAGCGGCTCGTCCAGCGGAGAAAAATTGATGGAGGCCGAACGCGCATTTACGGGATATGGCGAGCGGTTGAAAGCATTCATGGCGCAAGCCAGCGCGGATGAAACCGCGTTTAATCGCCTGGCGCTCGAGTTGTTCACGCTCCAGTTTGAGCATGTGCCGGTTTACCAAAGTCTTTGCCGCCGCCGCGGCGCGACGCCGGGCAGCGTGAAGGACTGGAAGGAAATTCCCGCGCTGCCGACAGAGGCTTTCAAGGAATTTGAAGTGACGAGTTTGCCGGCGGCGGAGCGCGCGACGGTGTTCTATTCCAGCGGAACGACGGCCGAGAATCGCAGCCGCCATTTTCATGCCGCGGCATCGTTGCGGATTTATGAAGTGTCGTTGCTGGGATGGTTTGGCCGCCACTTCCTCCCGGATAGCGCGGCTTTGACACTGATCCTCCTGACGCCGGGGCGGGCGGCGGCGCCTCATTCATCGTTGGCGTATATGTTTGACACGATTGCGGAGACGTTTCCGTGGCGGACGGTCGCCACGGCGGGGTTGGTCGGGGCGGATGGCGCGTGGGAAGTGGATGCGGCGCAGGTGGAGCGCGCCGCGCGCGAGAGCGCCGGGCCGGTCGCGATCATGGGGACGGCGTATGGATTTGTGCACTTGCTGGACAAGGTGGGGCGGCTGCCGCTGCCGCCCGGTTCGCGCGCGCTGGAAACGGGCGGGTATAAGGGGCGCTCGCGTGAAATGTCCAAAGTTGAGCTGCACGAATTGATGCGCCGGCGGCTGCGGCTGGCGGAGTCGCATATTATATCTGAGTACGGCATGAGCGAATTAAGCTCGCAGGCGTATGATCGAACCGTGGGCGGGAGTGGCGGCGTGTTTCATTTTCCACCCTGGGCCCGGGCGCAGCTGATCTCGCCGGAAACGGGGCGGCTGGTGGCGGAGGGCGAGGCGGGGATGGTGCGGGTTTTGGATTTGGCGAATGTGCGGTCGGTCCTGGCCGTGCAAACGAGTGATGTGGCGGTGCGGCGCGGCGAAGGTTTCGAGCTGATGGGGCGCGCGACGGCGGCGGAGCCGCGCGGGTGCTCGCTGATGACAATCTGACATGGATTTGCCCAACTATTTTATGGCGGATTTGCCCCCGGAAGCCGAATTGACGGCGGGGCTGATCACGGAGGCGTGCCAGACGCTGAAACGCAATCGCGCGCACTATTTGGAGGCGCGTCCCACCAAGCACATTATCCGGATACTTGACAAGGTGGGCCGCGAATGGCTGGCGGCGGATTCGCCGTTTCGCCAAATGGCGCTGGAGGCGGGGCCGGCGGCGACCGGTTTTTCCGAGGCGGCCTTGGCGCACGGCCTGGATTTATTTTTCCGCCAATTGACGGTGGAAAATCTGGAGGCGCTGCTGCGGCAGGAACTGGGGCAGGTTTATCGGCTGGATGAATTTCAGGCGTCGCCGGATGACATGTCGGACCGTCGCATGGCGTGGGCGCAGGGGCCGAGATTGCTCGCGCACATTGCGCCAGGAAATATTCCCAGCGCCACGCTGGCGCAAATGGTTTTGGGGCTGCTGGCGCGCTCCGCGCAATTCGTCAAATGCGCCTCGGGGCAAACGCTGCTGCCGCGGTTGTTCGCGCATTCGCTTTATGAGGCGGAAGCCAAGCTGGGCGCCTGCGTGGAAGTCGCCACCTGGAAAGGCGGCGCGGAACATCTGGAGGCGGCGCTATTTGCGGAAAGCGATTGCGTGGTGGTGACGGGCAGCGACGAAACGCTGGCCTCGGTGCGGCGACGAGCGCCTGCGCAGGCGCGGTTCGTGGGCTATGGAACGCGCGTGAGTTTTGGCTATGTGACCCGGGAAGCGTTGGAGCGGCGGCCGCAGGATGTGGCGAAAGAGGCGGCGCGGGCCGTGGCGGCATGGGACCAGCAAGGCTGCCTGTCGCCGCATGATATCTATGTGGAAACTGGCGGGGCGGCGGATGCGGAAGGTTTTGCGTCCGCGCTGGCCGAAGCTTTGGCGGCGATGGAGCAGACGCATCCGCGCGGCGTCTTGCCCCCGCGCGAGGCGGCGGCCATCGCGCAACGGCGGGCGTTTTACGAAGTGCGCGCCGCGCATTCGCTGGAGACTAAAATGTGGGCCAGCCCGGAATCCACGGCCTGGACGGTGATTCTCGAGCACGAGCCGCGTTTCCAGGTTTCCTGCCTGAACCGTTTCGTTTACGTTAAGGCGGCTCCGAATTTGGAAACGGCGCTGCAAGGCGCGGAATTGGTCCGCGATCGGGTCTCGACGGTGGGACTGGCCTGCGGCGCCCTGGAGACGGCGGAACTGGCGCAGCGCCTGGCGCGCTGGGGGGCGCGGCGGATTTGTCCGCTCGGCGAAATGCAAAATCCGCCGCTGGCCTGGCGGCATGACGGCCGGCCGGCGCTGGGAGATTTGTTGACATGGTGTGATTGGGAAAAATAAGTGATGGAACTGCGCAAGACATTTCAATTTGAAGCGGCGCATCTGCTGCCGCACCTGCCGTCCGGGCACAAATGCCGGCGTTTGCACGGCCATAGTTTCAAGGCGGAAATCGCGGTGCGCGGCGAGTGCGATCCGCGGCTGGGCTGGGTGATGGATTATGCGGATATGAGCGAGGCCTTCCGCCCCATCTGGGAAAAGTTGGACCACAATTATCTGAACGAAATCCCGGGCCTGGAAAATCCGACGAGCGAAAATATTGCCGTCTGGATTTGGGAGCAATTGCGGCCGCGTCTGCCGCTCCTGACGGAGGTGGTCGTGGCGGAAACCTGCACGGCGCGGTGCGTTTACGATGGTCCGGCGGTCAAGCCTTGAGGATGGCTTCGGCGGCTTGTTTGACACGCGCGGCGAGCTCGGGCGGCCGCACGACGCGGGCGTTTCCCGCCCAGCTCAAGACCCAGCGCTCCACTTCTGCGAGACCGGAAAGCGTCATGGACAATTCCACGCCGCCGTCGGGCAGCTCCTGCAAACGCTGGGAATCATTCCATTTCTTTTCACGAATGTAATCGCTGACCAATTCGTTGAAGCGAATGACCACTTCGATTTTCTCGTGGCCGGATTGAACGCCGAAACTGTCACGCAGCCTTTTTTCCAGGGAGAATTTTTGCGGGCGCGCGAAAGTCTCGCCGGTCAACTCCACCGCCTGAATGCGGGCGGGCGCAAAAGTGCGGATGTCCTTGCGCAAATGGCACCACGCAAAAAGAAACCATTCGCCGTTGATGTTGGCGAGGTGGCATGGATCGACGATGCGGATTTCCGTGTCGCGCCGACCGGGCTTGCGGTAGGTTAATTTCAATTGTTGACGTTGCGCGGCCGCCCGCGACAGCAAATCAAAAACCTTCAGGTCGAGAATGGGCTCGGCGCGGGTGCGAAAGGAAATGGTGTTGCCCCAATCCGCCATGTTGAGCGAGATGGTGTCTGGCAGCGACGCGGCCATTTTTTTGAAAGCGCTGATGAGCGGCGCCTCGAAGGTGGTGCCGCGATATTGTTGCAGGGCTTTTTCGGCCACGAGCAGGGCGAACATTTCGCCCTCGGTGATTTGCATGGTCGGGAAGTTGGCGACTTCCTCGGTATAATAATAGCCCCAGCGAGCCTCGTCGTAGGCGATCGGCATTTTGAGCCGGTCGCGCATGAATTCGATGTCGCGCCCGATGGATTTGGAGCTGACCTCCATCTCGCGGGCGAGCCGGGTGCAATTGGGAAACTTTCCCGCGAGAATGGCCTGGTGGATGCGCAGCATCCGCTCCATGGGCGGACGGCTTTGCAGCGTCTCGCGAACCGGGCGGGGGCGGCGTTTCATCACGCAGCGGGGCCGAGGATCACACGCCAATCTTGGCGAGCAATTCGTCGTTGGTCTTGTGCTTTTTCAAGGCGGCGCTGAGCGTCTCCATGGCTTCGACCGGATTGAGGTCCACCATCATGCGGCGAAGTTTGCGGATGGACTCGATGTTCTTGGCCGGGAAAAGCTTTTCCTCCTTGCGGGTGCCGCTCTTGGGAATGTCGAGGGCGGGGAACAAGCGGCGTTCGGCGAGCTTGCGCTCAAGAATGAGCTCCATGTTGCCGGTGCCCTTGAATTCCTGGAAAATCAACTCGTCCATGCGCGACCCGGTGTCCACCAGCGCCGTGGCGATGATGGTGAGAGAGCCGCCTTCCTCGATCTTGCGCGCGGAGGCGAACATCTTGCGCGGAATTTCGAGGGCGCGCGCATCCACGCCGCCCGTCATGGTGCGTCCGCTGCCGCCATGCACGCTGTTGTAGGCGCGGGCGACGCGGGTGATGGAGTCAAGCAAAACAAAAACATCGCGCCCGCTTTCGACCATGCGGCGGCAGCGCTCGATGGTGAAGCGCGACAGGCGCACGTGGGTTTCGAGGTCCTGATCGTTGGAGGAGGCGACCACCTCGGCCTTGACGGAACGTTGGAAGTCCGTGACTTCCTCGGGACGTTCGTCAATCAAAAGAACCATCGTATAAACTTCCGGATGGTTGGCGGTGACGGCGTTGGCGATCTGTTTGAGAATGGTGGTCTTGCCGGTGCGCGGCGGGGCGACGATCAAGCCGCGGGTGCCTTTGCCGATGGGAGTGACGAGATCGATGATGCGGGTTTCGAGGAGATCGGGCGCGGTCTCGAGATTGATTTTCTCGATGGGATCGATGGTGGTGAGGTTCTCGAAACGGACGTTCTTGGTGTAGGCGTCGAAGGGCTGATCGTTGACTTTTTCGACGGTGCGCAACTGGGGGCTGTTGCCGCGGTGCGGCGGCTGCGTTTCACCGTAAACGTGACAGCCTTCGCGGAGGAAATTGCGCTTGATCGTGTCAGGGGTGACAAAAATATCGCTGGGCTTGGGATGATAGTTGTTTTCCTTGGTGCGGAGAAAGCCAAAGCCCTTCTCGGAAATTTCAAGAAAACCGGCCCCTTTGTCGGCGGGTGGCCGGTCGTTGGACGTAGCGCCAGGCGCGTTACTCATAGTGATAGTGTGTTTTCCAAAACGTGAGAAGGTCTTGGTCGATATAACCCCGAATAATCAATTCTTTAGGAACTCAGAATTTTGGAGGACCGTTGCGTCTCAATAGGCGTAAACTCGCGCGCACCTCGGTCAGACCTTCAACGTAGCTAATATTTAGGCCAAACTTGAAAATTGCAACTACTTTTTTCCGCCGCTCAACCGCCGACTTCCGCGCGCGCCTCGGCGGCCAACGCCGTGCTCAAATAGCGTTCGCCGGTGGAGCAGGCGATCGTGACAATCATTTTTCCCTTGTTCTCCGGACGGCGCGCCACTTCGAGCGCGGCCACCACATTGGCCCCGGTGGAAATGCCGACCAGCAGACCTTCTTCCTTGGCGAGACGGCGCGCCATGGCGAAGGAATCATCGTTGCTGACCTGCACGCATTCGACGATCTGCGGATTGCCCTTGCTGTCCTTCAAATGCAAATTTTTCGGGATGAACCCGGCGCCGGTGCCCTGGATTTTGTGCGGTCCGGGCTTGAGCGGCTGGCCGGCAAGGGCCTGCGAAATGACAGGAGAATCCTTCGGCTCCGCGGCGATGGCCTGGAAGGAGGGCTTGCGGGCTTTGATGACTTCCACGCAGCCGGTGATGGTGCCGCCCGTGCCGACGGCCGAAATTAAAATGTCCACCTTGCCATCCGTGTCCGCCCAGATTTCCTCGGCGGTGGTTTTGCGGTGGATTTCCGGATTGGCGGGATTGTCAAATTGCTGGGGAATCCAGGAGTTGGGCGTCTCGTGCGCGATTTGTTCGGCGCGGGCGATGGCGCCTTTCATGCCCTCGGGCCCAGGCGTCAACACCAACTTTGCGCCGAGCATGGCCAGGAGCGTCCGCCGCTCCAGGGACATCGTATCCGGCATGGTGAGAATGAGCTTGTAACCCTTGGCCGCGGCGACGAAAGCCAGCGCGATGCCGGTGTTGCCGCTGGTCGGCTCGACGATGACGGTGTCGCTTTTCAGAATGCCGCGCTTTTCCGCGTCCTCGATCATGGCCATGCCGATGCGGTCTTTGACACTGCCCAGAGGATTGAAGAATTCGCACTTCAGCAGGACTGTGGCGTCCACCCCGGCGGTGACGCGATTGAGGCGCACGAGAGGAGTCCGCCCAACAGTTTCGACGACGTTATTATAGATCCGCGACATAAAGCAAAAATAGGTTCCGACCAATCGGAATTTGTTGTACTGAAGCAAAATACTGACCGAGCACGAAAAGAGCGCAAGGCAAAATTTCCGGGAAAAGAAGGATTTGCGCAAGAATCGGCCTAGGAAGTTTTTTTGCCGAAGTGCGGATCGATTTTAAGTTGGAGGGCGAGCAGAAAACCGGGGAGCGCGGCGCAGATGACCCAGAGGAAGAAATGTTTGTAGCCGAGATGGTCGGCCAGCCAGCCGCTCCACATGCCGGGAATCATCATGCCGAGGGCCATGAAGCCGGTGCAGATGGCGTAGTGCGCCGTGCGGTGCGGGCCGTCGGCGAAGTAGAGCATGTAAAGCATAAAAGCCGTGAAGCCAAAGCCGTAGCCGAATTGCTCCACCGCGACCGTGGCGCACACCACGAGAAAATTTTCGGGCTGGTCAAAGCCCAGGAAAACAAACGCGAGCTTGGGCAGATACATGGAGCAAACCATGATCGGAAGCATTTTCTTCAGGCCAAATTTCGCGGCGAGAAAACCTCCCAGCAGACCGCCGCAGGTGAGGGCCGCGATGCCGAACGTCCCATAGGCCAGGCCGACTTGCGTGGTGGTGAGCGCGAGCCCGCCCTTGGCGCGGCTGTCGAGAAGAAAAGGGGAAATGACCTTGGTGAGCTGGGCTTCGTCAAAGCGGTAAAGAAGAATAAACGCCAGGGCCAGGCCGATGCCCGGCTTTTGAAAAAAGGAGCCGAGCGCGCCAAAGAAATCCGCCGTGAGGCTGCGGCCCGTGACGACGGGGCCGTCCGCTGGCGGGCGCGGGAGCACGAGCGCATGCCACAAGCTAAACAGAAAAAATAGTCCGGCGACGGTGGCCAGCGTGATGGACCAGGCAAGCGGGACATTGCCGGAACTGGCCACAAACACGACGGACGCGGCTTGCTTGAGATTGGAATCGAGTTGAATGACGACGGGCGCAGGATGGTTCCAATTGGTGTCATTGAACACGAGACGGTCGCCGCTGGTGAGGCGGAAACCTTTGTCGCCCTTGGCGAGCCCAAGGTATTCGAGGCCGCTTTTTTCCCGGTCGAGATGCACGACGATTGTCCGGCCCTGGGACGGCGGCTGGGCAAGTGTCACGAAGAAAGTTCCGTTGCTGGCGAATGGGATGGCGAGCGCCGGCGGCTGAACGATAATTTGTGACGCCGCGGTGGAAGCCGGCGCAGCCGGAGCGGCGCCGGCCGTGACAAGAACACGGGCGGGAGCCAGGCCGTTTTTGCTTTCCAGTGTTCCCGCGAGGACGACCAGCAGGCCGCTGCCGACAATCATGGCGGTGCGGTAAAACGTGCTGCGCAGGCCGACCCAGAGGACTTGCTCATGCTTGGACATGCTCAACATGTAAAAACCGTCCGCGGCGATGTCATGGGTGGAGGAGGCGAAGGCCATGACCCAAAACACGAGGAGCGAGGCCTTGAAAAATGCGGTGCCCGGAATCGCGAGAGCGACGCAGGCGAGCGCGCCGGAAATGACAAACTGCATGGCCACCACCCAAAAACGTTTGGTGCGCCTGATGTCAACAAAAGGGCTCCAGAGCGGCTTGAGGACCCACGGGAGGTAAAGCCAGCTCGTGTAGAGCGCAATGTCGGTGTTGGAGACGCCGAGACGTTTATACATGATGACGGACATGGTCATCACGATCACGTAGGGAACGCCTTGCGAGAAATAGAGGCTCGGCACCCAAAGCCACGGGTTGCGGCGCGTTGGTTCCATCTCAACGAAGCTTGAACTTTTGCTTGAGGCGCTGCACGCGGGCGCAGGAGTCGTCGATGCGGGACAGGGCAATCTTGCCGGAGTCAACCAATTGGTAAATTATGTCGCTGGCCTTGCGCCCGATTTCGGGATCGAAATTCATGTTGTTGCCGAAGCAGAGGACGTCGATGCCGGCTTCAAGGGCGAATTCGATGGCCTGGGGCAAGCCGTATTGCGAGGAGATGGCTTTCATCTCGAGGTCGTCGCTGAGGACGACGCCGTCGAAACCGAGTTGGCCCGACAGGAGGCCTTGGACGACCGCGCGGGAAAGCGTGGCGGGACGCTCGGGATCCAGATGCGCGTTGAAGACGTGGGCGGTCATGATCGCGTCGCACCAGCCATCGGCAATCAGGAGCTTGAAAGGGAGCAGCTCGGATTTGTCCCAGGAATCCGTGACATTCACCAACCCGAGATGGGTGTCGCCGCGCGCGCTGCCGTGACCGGGGAAATGTTTGAGGCAGGTGAGGACTTCCTCGGCGCGATGCGCGGCGACAAACTGGCTGGCGTATTGCGCGACCTTGAACGGGTCGGCGCCGAAGCTGCGTTTTTTGCCCTTGATGATGGGATTGTCCGGCGCGAGATCGAGATCAACCACCGGCGCGAGATTGAAATTGAGGCCGACGCTCTTGAGGGCGCGCGCAATTTTCGCCGCCTCGGCGTACGTTTCCTCGGACGGGCGGGAGCCGAGTTCCTCGTGGGAAATGGTTTCGGGAAATCCGTACGCGGCTTTGAGACGATTGACCCGCCCTCCCTCCTGATCGGTGGCGATGAGCAGCGGATTTTTGGCGTGGGCTTGCAGGGAGGCGGTGAGGGCGGCGACTTGCGCGGGTGATTGAATGTTGCGGCCCTTGATCGAGGTGTCGGCCATTTCCTGGTCAAATAAAATAATGCCGCCGATGTGGCGTTCCACGATGTCGCGCACAATGGGATCGGATTCCTGGACGGTGTAGCCGCGGAAACCAACGAGCAGCATTTGGCCAATTTTTTCGCGCAAGGTGAGTTCGCCTGACATGGGGGTATTGTTTTCCAAATCGCGGGGGTGTCAATGGCAACGGCGGGAAGCAATCGCGATTTTTTTCCAGTCGTCCGGCGTGTCAATGTCCCGGGCGCCGCGTGGAAACGGGACGCGGCGCACGGTGGAGGCGTGGCGGACGAGAACCGTTTTTGCGCCGGCGTCCGGCGGCAGGGCGCGGAGTTCGGGAAAAAACGAGGCGTCAAATAGGGCGGGCGGGCCCAGTGTGTCGCGATACGCGCAAGCGGTAATGCCGCCGCGATGGGCGGCGACGAGGCGGCGGAGCAGGGCAGCCGAGACGAAAGGTTGGTCGCACAACATGATGGCGGCGGCATCGTGATCGTCGATTTCCTTGAGGCCCCGTTGCAACGATGAGCCCATGCCTTTTTTCCAATCGCGGTTGACCACGATTGTGGCGGAGAGCGACCCGAGTTCGGCGCGGATGCGCGTGGCAAACGCGCCGAGAACGACGACGATGCTCGCGAAACATTGGGACGCAGTGGCAGTTTCAACGAGGTGGCCGAGAAGCGGGCGGCCGCGAAAGGGGAGGAGTTGCTTGGGCTGGCCGAGGCGGGAGGATTCGCCGGCGGCCAAGAGAAGGAGGCCGATTTTCACGCTTTCAAGCCGTCGGGCGCCATCGGCATGGCACGCAGGCGCTGGCCGGTGGCGTGGAAGATGGCGTTGCCGATGGCCGGCGCGATGGCGACGATGCCGGTTTCGCCCGCGCCCGCCGAAGGCAGGTCCGGACGATCCACGAGAACAATTTCAATTTTCGGCGCGTCGGCAAAACGCGGCACGCGATATTCGGAAAGGCGCGGATTGCCAATTTTGCCGTCCGCAAATTCAATGGCTTCAAAAAGAGCGCCGCCGAGGCCCATGACGATGGAGCCTTCGAGCTGGTTTTTCAGATGGTTCGGATTGACCACGGCGCCGCAGTCAAAAGCGGTGACAGCGCGCAGGACTTTGATGCTGCCGCTGGCGACATCCGCGGCGACTTCCGCGCAGGTGGCGACATATGAGCCTTTTTCCGTGCCGCAAGCGAGGCCGAAGCCGTGGCCCGGAATGGGTTTTTGGCCCCACGAAAAAGCGCGCGCGGCCGCTTCCAGAACGGCGCGCAAACGCTGATGGCTGAGATTTTTGAGGCGAAAAGCCAGTGGATCCATGGCCACGGCGTGGGCCAGTTCGTCCATGTGCGATTCGCGCGCGAAATGATTGGCGGTGGCGGCGAGGCCGCGATACGAGCCGGTTTTGAGCGGCGAGGCGGCGGCGTGAAACGCGCACGTTTGATTGACAATATCGTAGGGAGCGCCCAGCCCGGATGGGCCGGACAGGTAATTGTGAAATTCCCAGGCGGTGATGACGCCGTCGGCGCGAACGCCGCTGGAAATTTCGATCACGCCCGCCGGGCGGAAATAGGCCCAGGTGAATTCGTCTTGACGTGTCCAGACGACCTTGACCGGCTGGCCGGCGGCTCGCGCGAGGCGGGCGGCTTCCAGCGCCGCTTCGCCGGTGTGTTTGCCGCCGTAGCCGGAGCCGGTGTCGGGGACAATGACGCGCACTTTGTCGGGAGAAAGGCCAAGGGCTTGCGCCAAGTCATCGCGGACGCCGAACGGGCGCTGGGTGCCTGTCCACACGCAAAGTTTGCCATCCTGCCATTGCGCCACGGCGGCGCGCGGCTCCAAGGGCACATGGGCGATGTAGGCGATCGTGTAGGTTTGCTGGAATTTGTGGGCGGCGGCGGCGAGGCCGTCGGCGATTGAGCCCTGGCTGTGGCCGCCGCGGCCGGGGGCGGGGTCGGCGTTCTTTTTTATGTAGTCAAATAAATCGGCGCTGGAGGGCTGCGGCTTGGTCGTCCATTGCGCGCGAATGGCATCAAGGGCATGGGACGCGGTGAGGGCGTCGGGCGCGGCCACCCCGACAAAGTCGCGGTCCTGCACAACTTTGACACCCGGCAGAGCGGCGGCGGGACTGGTGTCCGCGGAAACAAGCGCCGCCTGGTAGGCGGGCGGGCGAAGCACGCGGCCATGCAACATCCCGGGGAGTTTAAGGTCCGGGCTGTAGCGGTGGCGGCCGGTGACGAGATCGCGCCCGTTGACCTTGGGCAGGGAGGAGCCGGCGATTTTCCAGGCGGCCGCCGGCGTGATGGGCGTGGAATCGTCCATCGTCTTGACAAGTTTTTGGCCGCCGGAAAGTTCACCAAACGAAATGGAGTCTGTGGAAGATTTGGAAATTTTGCCGTCGGCGACCGTGAGCGTCGCGGCCTCAACCTGGAAATGGGCGGCGGCGAGATCAAGCAGCGCTATCCGGGCGGCGGCGGCGGCGCGATGCAGGCGCGCTGCCATTTGCGGCGTCGTTTGGCTGCCGAAGGTTCCCATGTCGTACGGCGTGAGCTGCGTGTCGGCCATGACCATGCTGATGGCGGCGGCGGGCACGCGCAATTCCTCGGCGACGGCTTGCGTCAGGGACGTGCGAATATTCTGGCCGACTTCAACTTTGCCTGTGTAAACCGTGATGGAACCATCCGCGGCGACATGCAACCAGGCGTTAACGTCCGAAGGAGCGGAGCCGCCGCGCCGCCGTCCGCCGCCCGATTCCTGGGCGAGCGCGGCGGGCGCGAGGTAAAGAACGAGCAACCCCGCGCCGAGCGTCTGGAAGAAACCGCGCCGGTCCACCATGGCCGCAGTGTCATTCATAATTTTTCCGGGGACGCGGTTTGGGCCGCTTCCTGAATGGCGGCGATGATGCGGCCGTACGTTCCGCACCGGCAGATGTTGCCGTTCATGTGGCGGATGATTTCGCCTTCGGAAGGATGGCGATTTTTGCGGAGAAGGGCGCAGGCGGACATGATCATCCCGGATGCGCAATAGGCGCATTGCATGGCGTCGCATTTGAGGAAGGCTTCCTGCAACGGATGCAAGGCGCCATCGGCGGCGAGGCTTTCGATGGTGGCGATTTCGCGCTGGCCGACGCTGCCCACGGTTGTGACGCAGGAGCGGGTGGGGACTCCATCCAGCAGGACGGTGCAGGCGCCGCATTGGCCTTCGCCGCAGCCGAACTTCGTCCCTGTCAAGTCGAGATCATCGCGCAGCACGCTCAACAAACTGCGTTCGGCGTCGGCGGCCACGACGGACGGCCGGCCATTGACGCGAAGCTCGCGCACCGTGGACATCTCAGCCTTTTCCTTTCATGCCGGCGGCTTCGATCATTTCCCAGAACTTGGGGTTTTCCTGGAGCACTTCATCCTCGCCCGTGGGCAGGCTCGAGCGGAAAAGGAAATCCTTGAGCGTGTTGCGGCTGAGGATGCGGTGGACGACGATGCCGAGTTCGTGGCGCTCAAAATAGACACGGTAATCCCCAAGGCGGAAGCGATGGAGGATTTTGTTGTGGCGCTCCAGTTTGCCGAAATGTTGGAAATCGCTTTTGATCGCTTCCTGGGGCAGGCCGCGAAATTCGCCGAGAATATGGAGTTGCAGCTCGCGCGGCATCTTGGCCAGTTCAGCCGCGCTGATCGGATTGAAAATGATCTGGAACTGAAGCATGCGCCCAACGATAAAGGCTCCGCGCGCCGGGCTGAAGCCAAAAATCGCCGGGATTATTCGCGGTACGGCTGGTGTTCGCGGTAAAGCTGCTGGAGCTGAAGATTTTGATTGGCCAGCGCCTTGTCGCCCTGCGCGGCGGCGACGTCGTGGGCTTTTTGGGCCGCTGCGACCGCGTCGTCGAAACGCCCGCCGGCGGCGTACGAGGCGGCGAGTGTGCCGAGCATGCGCGGTTGGGTGTTGCGGGAAATCTCACAAGCGCGCTCCGCCAGCCGGATGGCATTGGCAGGGTCGTGGATTTTGGAGCGGGTGTCCGTGGCCAGAATCCATGCCAGATCATTCATGGCGGCGGCAAATTTCGGATCGAGCTTTAAGGCTTCGGAAAATTCATTGATTGCGCCGACGGGATCCTGGTTGGCCGACAAGGCGTTGCCACGCCACCAGTGGGCTTCGGGATCCTTGGGTGTGAATTGCAGCAGCAAGTCGAATTGGCCGAGGGCGGCGGCCGGCTGATTCTGTTGCAGCAAAATTTGGCCGAGGAGCATGTGCGCTGCGGGGAGTTCGGGATTGACGTCGAGGGCGGCGCGCAGGTTCTTGGCGGCGTCATCGAGGCGCCCGGCCTTGCGTTGAATTTCCGCCAGAAGCCCGATGAAACCGGCGTTGTTCGGAGCGATGGCGATGCCTTTCTGGCATTCGGCTTCGGCTTCAGGAAGCTGGCCGACGCGCAGCAGATAAGCCGCATAAGTAATATGGCCGGCGAAATTGGAGTTGGGTTGGGGAATGCGGGCAACTAATGTCGCCTCGTTGCGCCAGATTGGCAATTGTTGACTCGAAGCCGTCAGGCAGCCGATCAACACGAGCGCGCCGACGCCGCCCAGCACGGCTTGCGGCTTGGGCCAGTGACTGGCGAGATCGCTGGCTTCCCAGCAGACGAGCACAAATAATCCCAGAACCGGCAAATACATCGCATGATCGACGCCGTTCTGCGCGCCGCCATGAACGATATTCGTGACAGGAACGAGCATGCCGGCAAACCAGAGCCAGCCCACGGTCCAATACGGCCGTTTCCGGAATTGGGCGACCGCGATCACGGTGAGTCCGGCCAAAATGAGTCCGATGCAGGCAGCCGTCGCCAAGGGCGCGCGATACACCGTCGGATAAACCGCGCCTAGATCGGAGGGCCAAAAAGCATGCTGCAAATAGCGCCAATAGGACATTTCGGCGTTCACGATGCGCCCATGCAAATGGTAGGTTATGGTGGAAATGGGGTTGGCCTCCTCCGCCATGATGGTGATGACGCATGAAGCCGCCGACAGCGCGAAAAAAGGAATTTTCTCGATGAGCAATGGCGCCAGCCGGCGCGGATCGAATTTATTTTCCGGGGTTTGAGCGCGCCCGAGCGGCCAGAAATCAAGCAGCAGCAGGATGCAGGGAAGCGTGACTAGAACGGGCTTGGACATGAGGCCCAGGGCGAAACAGGCGAGCGCGAGGGCGTAGCCTATTTTTGCGCCTCGCACATAACGCGCGTAGGCCAACAGGGTCAAAAGGAAGAACAGCGCCGCGAGCAGGTCCTTGCGTTCGGAGATCCACGCCACCGTTTCGACCTGGAGCGGGTGCCAGGCGAAAAGCGCGGCCACTGCGGCGGCGCGCCAAAAAGCTCCCGTGATCTGGCGCAGGACAAAGAACACGAGGAGGGAATTGACGATGTGGAGAAGAACATTGACGACATGAGGGCCGCTTGGTTTCAACCCGAAGACCTGGCAATCCAGCGCATGGGAAATCCAAGTCAGCGGATGCCAGTTTCCCGCGTAGCCGGCCTGGAAATACCAGCCCAATTCACTGCCCGACAGGCCATGGCTCACATGCGGATTGGCGGTGACGTACACCGGATCAACATATGGGGCGAAATCGAAGTGAAATGCCGGCGCGTAAAGAAAGAGGGTTCCCAATGCCAGCACGAGACAGACCAGCACGGCCGGCATGGAATTTTTCGAGGTCATGGAGGGTCAAGATAACGAGTTGCGCGCGATTGTCGAATATAGAAACGCGGGCGGCGCGGCGAGGAAATAACTGTTCATCCGCGCAATCCTGTTCAAAAATCGGCGGATGTCAGAGCATAGCGCAACCTTTACGCCCGGCCAGAAAGTCACGGTCACGATCGAGGACATTGCTTTTGGCGGCGAAGGGGTGGGGCGGACGGCGGATTTTGTGGTGTTTGTGCCGTTTGTGGCCCTGGGCGAAGTGGTGGAGGTGGAGTTGGTGGAAGTCAAACGGCGGTTCGCGCGCGGCAAAGTTTCCCAGATTCTGCAAACGTCCCCGCGCCGGGTCACGCCCTTGTGCCGTTATTATGGGGAATGCGGCGGCTGCCAGTACCAGCATTTGGAATACGCGGCGCAACTCGAGATCAAGCACAAGCAGATTTGTGATTTGTTCGAGCGGATTGGCGGATTGAATCGCGCGCTGGTCGATCCGGTCATCCCATGCCCGTCGCCGTACGGTTACCGCAATCGCATCATGATTCGGAGCCAATGGGACAAATTCAAACAAGGCTTGAATATTGGTTATATCCGGACGGACAACCGGCTGGTGGTGGACATCGAGGAATGCGTGATTGCCGAGCCCGCTCTGAATGAGCAGATCGGCGAAGTCCGCCGCAATCCGCCGCCCAAAGGCGGCCTGAAAGTGACGTTGCGCGTGGCGGCCGAGAATTGGGTGGTGCCGCGTGATTCGTTTTTCCAGAACAATTTCTTTTTGCTGCCCAAATTGGTGGAAACCGTGCGGGCCCGCTTGCAGGATGGCGGCTGCCGGTTTTTGCTCGACGCCTATTGCGGGGTGGGGTTCTTCAGTTTGGAATTGGCGGATTTGGTGGAGCGATTTGTGGGGATCGAGATAGACGCGGCGGCGATCAAGGCGGCGCGGCAAAACGCCCTCAACCGCCAGCGCGCCAACGGCGAATTCATCGCGGGCGCCGCGGAGGAGCTGATGCCGCGGACCTTGGCGCAAATGGACGCCGGCGCGACTTGCCTGGCGCTCGATCCGCCGCGGAAAGGGTGCGAGCCGGAGACTTTGGAGTTGCTTCGGCGGCTCGGTCCGGCGCAGATTCTGTACGTCTCCTGTCATCCGGCTACGCTGGCGCGAGACTTGAACGTTTTGTGCGCGGGCGGTGTCTTTGAAGTAACGAAGATCGTCCCCTTGGACATGTTTCCGCAAACCCAACACGTGGAATGTGTGGCGGATGTCCGCCGCCGGGGAGCCGCCCTTCCATCAGAAAGCAAGCTTGATCACAGCCAAAGGCTCGTTTCAAACTGATTGACCCATGACAGACGAACAGCAGACCAGTCCCTCGGCGGCAAAGTCGATGACGGTGAATCCGTGGATCGTCGCGGCCGCCGCGTTGATTATTTACGGCCTGGCCCTCAACCATTGGGTCACCCTGCGCGGCCTGCCTTGGATCGCTTCCGTGACGGGCTGGGACTGGCACCCGATTCCCACGGAGTGGCGCCCCTCCTATTTTGCGCCGCTCTGGTATGTGACAACGTTGCCGTTCCGGGTCTTGCCCGTCACCTGGCAGCCTTGCGCCTTGAATTTGTTTTCGGCGGTTTGCGCGTCGCTCACCCTGATGCTCCTGGCTCAATCCGTGCGCTTGCTTCCGCACGACCGGACGCGGGAACAGCGGCAAAGAGAGCCGGGAGAATTTTCGCTGTTTTCCGGCAAATGGGCGTTTGTGCCGCAGGTTTTCGCGGTGGTCATGCTGGGATTGCAGGGGGTGTTTTGGGAAAATGCGGTGACGGCCAGCAACGAAATGTTGGACGTGCTGGTGTTTGCCTTCATCATTTATTGCCTGTTGCGGTTTCGCATCTCGCAAAATGAAAAATGGCTGGCCGGGATGGCCCTGGTGTATGGGCTTGGCACGACGAACAATTTTGCGCTGGTGGGATTTTTCCCGTTCTTTTTGATCGCGCTGATTTGGATCAAAGGGCTGAGCTTCTTCAACGTCCGGTTCATGTTGCGGATGATCGGATTCGGGCTGCTCGGGTTGCTGCTATATCTGCTGATTCCCCTGCGCGCCAGCCTCGCGTCGCAGAACTTCGGGCTGAGCCTGTGGCAGGAGCTCAAGCAGGAGAGTTTCCTGCTGCGCATCGTGCCGGGATGGATTCCGCTGGTGGCGAGCTTATCGACCATCGCGCCACTCTTGTGCGCGGGTTTCAAATGGCCGGAAATCGAAGGCGAATTGAGCGCCGTCGGCAACGCGGTGACGCGTTTGACCTTCATGGCGATGAACGTCCTGTTTCTGCCCGTCTGCCTGCTGATGTTTTTTGATTGGCGCTTCAGCACCAATCCCCATGTGCATGATGCGCCGGTGCCCTTCCTGACGTTTTATTATCTCGCCGCGCTGGCGGTGGGTTATTATTCCGGCTACATCCTGATCGTGTTTGGCAAACGCTCGTTGCAGCGGGCCAAATTCAAAGAATCTCCCGCGGTCAAGAAAACCGTTCTGGCCTATTTGGTTATCCTGACGGTCGGGGCGCCGGCGCTGTTGCTCGGTTCGAACTGGGATCGCATTCGTTCCAGCAACAACGGCATTCTCAGCCACTTCACCGAGGAAACCATCGCGGCGCTGCCCGCGCAAACGACCGTCGTGATGAGCGACGATCCGATCCGGCTGCAACTGCTGGAGGCCGGTTATGCGCGGGCCGGCAAAACCAACCCGCACATACTCCTGGAAACGGGGGCGATGCCCTACCGCGAATATTACGCGCACCTCGTGGACAAATACCCGGAGCTGAAGAAGAAGATGGCGCCGATCGATAAGTTTCCCGAAGTGCTCCCGCAAACCAACATGGTGGACTTCGTTTTTCAACTGGGCCGGGACTACGCGATTTATTATTTGCACCCGAGCTTTGGTTATTACTTTGAGCAATTCTATTTGCGGCCGCACCGCCTCGTTTATGAATTGAAGTCGTATACCGGCCGGTCGTCGCTCGCCCCGCTGCCCAGCGCGGCGGAAATTGCCGACAACCAGGAATACTGGAAAAAAACCGCGCAAACGACGCTGGCTTCGCTCTCGCATTATTCCGACTCGGATTGGGACGTGGGCCGCGTCAGCGTGGACTATTCCGTGGCGTTGGATTTCTGGGGCGTGGAATTGCAGCGCGCCAACAAATTGCCGGAAGCGCACGCGGCTTTTGCCGAGGCCTACAAGGTCAATACGAACAATTTGATGGCCGAATACAATATGGAATACAACGAGCGCCTGCAGCATGGCGACAGCCGGCCGCTCGGACAAAGCGACACATTGGCGCGCGCCATCAGCCTTTATCGGAGCGTGCCCGCGATCATCAAATATAACGGTCCCCCCGATGAGCCCGATGTGGACATGATTTTTGGGCAGACGTTGGCGCAAGGCGGGAATCTGCGGCAGGCTGCGGGATTGTTTGAGCGGCGCCTGCAGCTTTTGCCCAACGATATTCCAGCGAAAATGGCGGTGGCGAAAACCCTGGTGGACACCGGACAGGCGGATCGCGCGCTCGAATTGACCCGGCAAGTGCGCGCCCAAACCAACATGGTCCCGGATGAACTTTTCTGGGTCGAAGCGGTGGCCTATCTCTCGCGCACCAATTTCGGCGAAGCGGAACGTTCCCTGTTGCAGGGGCAGGCGGCTTCGCCGAAAAACCCGGTGCGGCTGGCCAATGTGATGGAATTTTACCGGCGCACTGGTTTGGCCGCGCTGGCGCAAGGCCGGCGGGATGACGGGGCGGCGCGCCTCCATAAGGCGCTGCAATGGTCGGAGAAATTCATTCAACTCGTTTCCGAGGATAAATCGGCGGCGACGCGTTTTCCTCTGGCCGACGTGCTGATGATCAAGGCGGACATCGAAGTCAATTCGGAGAACGACGCCGCCGCCGTGCAGACCTTGACGCGCGTGATTGAGTTGGACCCGGACAATGAAAACGCGCTCTTGAACCGCGCCCTGGTGCTGATGCGCCAAAAGAAATTTGCCGCCGCCCAGGATGACGCCGAGGCCATGCGCAAGGTGGACCCGGAAAGGGCCTTCATGGCTTACGGCGTGGAGGCGGACATCGCCAAGTCCGAGCAAAATGTCGCCAACCAGAAAAAATATTTGGGCCTCTACCTCAAGGCGACGCCGGCGGATTCGGAGCAGCATCGCGTGGCGAAAAAGGAATTGGATAAAATCGAAGGCCACTGACATGCTGGCATTGGAATGCGCGTCACGCATGTCATCACCCGCCTGATCGTCGGCGGGGCCCAGGAAAACACCATCGCCACCGTCCTGGGAATGCAGGGACGCCCCGGTTTGGAGACGGATTTGATTTCCGGCCCCTCGGAAGGCGCCGAAGGGTCGCTGGAGAGTTTGTTTGACAGTCATCCGGGAACCTTGCGCCATCTCCCCTCCCTGGTGCGCCCGGTGCATCCGTGGCGGGATGTCCAGGCGTGGCGCGAATTGACCGGGATTTTTCGCGCGACCCGCCCCGCCATGGTCCATACGCATAGCGGCAAAGCCGGCATCCTCGGACGGCTCGCGGCGCGGCGCGCCGGCGTGCCAGTCATTGTGCACACCATCCACGGGCCTTCCTTTGGCGCGTTTCAAGGCGCGGCGGCGAATGCGATTTTTACGGCGGCGGAGCGCATGGCGGGCCGGGTGACGACGCATTTTATCTCGGTGGCCCATGCCATGACGCGGCAATATCTCGCCGCTGGGATTGGGCGTCCCGACCAATACACCCGGATCTTCAGCGGCTTTCCGCTGGAGCCATTTTTGGCGGCGCGAAATGACCTGGCGCTGCGGCAAAAACTGGGCATCGGGCCCTCTGACATCGTGGTGTCCATGATCGCGCGGTTGTTCAAACTCAAGGGGCACGACGATTTGCTCGACGCGGCGCCGGAATTGGTGGAACGGCGTCCCGAGTTGAAATTCTTGTTGATTGGCGACGGGCCGTGGCGGGAGCGACTCGAAGCGCGGACGCGGGCCATGGGTTTGACACGGAATTTTATTTTTACAGGATTGGTCCCGCCGGCGGAGATTCCGCGTTATCTCGGCGTCACGGATATTCTCGTTCATCTCTCGCGTCGCGAGGGCCTGGCGCGCGCGTTGTCGCAATCCTTGGCGGCGGGCAAGCCGGTGATCGCGTATGACTTTGACGGGGCGTCGGAAATTTGCATCACGGGCGAAACGGGATTTCTGACCACCCCCGGGCAATGGCGGGACAAATTATTGCTGCTGGCGGGCGACCCGGCGCTGCGAGCGCGGCTCGGCGAGCAGGGCCGGCGTTATGTGCGCGAAAATTTCTCTGTCGAAGCGATGGTGGCGAACATTTACAATCTCTACATGAAACTGGCGGACGCGCATGGTTTTTCCCGGTAATGTTTATCTGGCCGCCTTCGCGGCGGCGGCGACGGCGAGCGCGGCGAGTGTGCCGGGGTGGCGGCGCTGGTGCCGGAATCACGGGTTGGTGGATGATCCGGGCCATCGCAAAATTCACACCGAGCCCACGCCCCTGGCGGGCGGCCTGGCGGCCTTCACCGGGTTGGTGATGCCGTTGCTGGCGGGCGCCCTGCTGGCCCTGGCGCACCCCGGGGCGCGGGATTTTCTGACACGCGTGGCGGGGCATTTTATTGACACGGGGGAGTTTGGGCTTTTCCAATACGGCTTGAGCAAGCGCGGCTGGCAACTGAGCGGCATTGTGCTGGGCGCGCTCGGCATGCTGGGGATTGGGCTGCGGGACGACCAGGTGGAAATGCGGCCCGCGGCGAAATTCTCGGCGCAACTGGCTTGCGCGCTGCTGGTGGCGGCGTTCGGCGTGCGGTTGACGCTGTTTGTCCACAATATTTTCTTCAGCTATGCGTTGACGGCGCTGTGGATTCTTACGGTGATCAACGCCTTTAACTTCATGGACAACATGAACGGCTTGTGCGCGGGGTTGGGGGCGATTGCGGCGGCGGCATTCGGGGCGATCGCGGCCCAGCGCGGCCAATACCTCGTGGGCTCGACGGCCTGGTTGATTGCGGGCGCGCTGGCGGGTTTTTTGCCGTTCAATTATCCAAGGGCGAGCGCGTTTTTGGGCGACGCGGGCAGCCACTTGACCGGGTACCTGCTAGCGATCCTCGCGATCCTGCCGCACTTCTACACCTCACGGCATCCGAACCGATTTTCAGTCTTGACGCCGCTGCTGGTCCTGGCCGTGCCGCTGGGGGACATGGTCTGGGTGGTATGTTTGCGGTGGCGGAAAGGGCAGCCGTTTTACGTGGGGGACACCAATCATTTGTCGCATCGCCTGGTGCGGCGGGGTTTGACCAAGACTAAGGCGGTGGCGCTGATTTGGGCGCTGGCGCTGGCGGCGGGTGGTCTGGCTTTTCTTTTGGAATAGCCTCCGTCGATGTGGTGGTGCCCACGCTGGAGGCGATGGCTTCGGAAAGGGCGGCCAGGGCTTCGGCGCGCGGGACTGAGCCAATGAGGCGATTTTCCTCGAAAGTATTGACAACCGGAACATTGCGCATCTCGCTGGCGAGGAGGGTGGGCAAGGCGTCCAGCAGTTTTTGCCCAGGCCGGAGGCAAGGCGGCGCCGGGCGCATGACGTCGTAGGCGATGATGGCGGTCAGTTCGTCTCCGGCGCCAAGGTATTCTTTCAAGTCCAGCAGCGCCACCATGCCGAGCAAACGTTGCTGCGCGTCCACGACGGGCAGGAAATTATTGGAATTGGCCAGGAAGCGGTCGGCAATTTCGGGGAACGGCGTATTTTCGCGCACCGGTTGGACGGGGGCGCGCATCAAGTCGCCAATGGTCTGTTCCGTGGCCGCGCCCAACCGGTAGCTTTCCACTTCCAGGCTGCGTAGCTTCAGAGACTCCGTGTAAACAGAATTCGGATGAAGCCGGCGGGAAACAAGCGTGGACACCGCGCAGCCCAGCATGAGAGCGGGCATGATCGAATAGTTCAGGGAAATCTCCAAAATCATGACGATCGCCAAAAGCGGCGAACGCGTGGTGGCGGCAAAAACGCTTCCCATGCCGACGAGCGCAAAGATGCCGATCGGCAAATGCGCCGGGGCCAGGCCGCCGTGCTGCAGGGCTTCACCGATCAAACTGCCGAGCGCCGCGCCGAGAAAAAGCGTGGGAGTGATGACGCCGCCCACCGCACCCGAGCCCACCGTGATGACCGTGGCGATCAGCTTGAAGCCAAATATGCCCAGGAGACTCCAGAATTCGATGGGATGCTGAAGCATGGCGCTGGTTTCGACGTAGCCGTTCCCCCAGACCTCCGGGTAAAAGCAGGCGATGCCCCCGACTGCTAATCCGGCCAATCCCATGCGCACATGCAGCGCGGGAATGCGTTTGAAGAGTTCATTGCTATGGCTTAACGCCTTGAGGAACCCCGCGCCCAGGACGCCCGCGAAAAAACCGAGAATCACGAACCAGGGCAGCTGCACGATGCTTGTAAAGTCGAAGTTCGGCACGTCATACCAGCGCTCCAGGCCGAAAAAACTGCGGGACAGCATGGAGGCGACAACCGAGGAGCAGAGCAGGGGGGCGAACATCGCCATGGAAAAATTTCCCAGCACGATGTGCGCGGCGAAAATCGCGCCGGTGATGGGGGCGTTGTAGGCGGCGGCCATGCCGGCGGCCGCTCCGCACGCCACGAGCAGGCGCAGGCGATAAGGCTGCCAATGCACCAGTTGGCCCCATTTTGAGGCGGCCGTCGCGGAGAGTTGGGTGATGCCACCTTCGCGTCCGATGGAGGCGCCGGTGCCGATGCTCATCAGCGAGGAAACGGCGCGGACGACGCCGCTGCGCAATGGGAGGCGGCCATCGCCGGCCACCACGACTTCCAGAAGATTGGTCGAGCGCTGTTTGCCGGCCAGGCGCAATCCCCAAAAAAGCACGGAGGCGGCGAGCAATCCACCGATGGCGGGCATGATCAGGCGCAAGGGCCAGCTCATGTCGTGGGCGATTTGCACGATGTTTTGCCCCGGGTAATGGTGGCCGACGAGAAGGAATTGGACTTTTTCGATGGAGAGATAAAAGAGAACATTGATGACGCCGCCCATGAGGCCCACGACCCCGGCCATGAGGAGGTGCAAAGCCTCTTCGCTCAAGGAAAGGCGTTCGCGGATGCGCAGCGCGCGCTGCCAATTCCGCCGCGCGTAGCGGCGCGACCGATCCATGAAGGCCTCAAAGGTTCCCCGCCAGGTCATAGTCTTACTTTACCATTCCAAGCTTGAATTGACAGCCGCGTCGCGGCACATTTTGCCTTTTCATGAGAGTTGTCCAAGCAGTTCTGGCGGTGTGGTTTTCCTTGCTGGCGTGGACGGCGCCGGCTGTTTCCCTGCAAAGTCTGGAAAAAGTATCCATTTCCGGGAGCGATTATGTGCGCCTGGGCGAGTGGGCGGACAGCTTTGATTTTGAAATGAAATGGCCGCGCAAATCCGAGGTCATCACTCTCACGAACGCCGGGCAAACGCTATTATTGACGATTGATTCGCGCAAGGCGGAAATCGGCGGAACCACCCTCTGGCTCTCCCTGCCGGTGGTCAACCGGGGCGGCGTGGCCATGATCTCGCTGGCGGATTTGCGCTCCACGTTGCAGCCGGTTTTGTTTCCACGCGCCTCCGATGCGGCGGTGCACACCATCTGCCTGGACCCTGGGCACGGCGGCAAGGACAAGGGCGAAATCAGCGGCTCGCATTTCGAAAAAAAATACACGCTGCTGCTGGCTGCGGACGTGGCGGAGCTGCTGCGGGGCGAAGGATTTGATGTTCTCTTGACACACACGGACGACAAATTTATCGAATTGCCGGACCGCCCGGCATTTGCCCGGCAGCGCGGCGCCGACCTGTTCGTGAGCCTCCATTACAACTCCGCCTCCGGGCCGATTCGCGGCATCGAGGCTTATTGCCTGACGCCGCCCGGGTTGAGCTCCAGCAACGAGGGGGGCGGACGCTCCAGCGATCCGCCCTATGTGGGAAATGAGCAGAATGACCGCAGCGTTTTGCTGGCCTACGAGGTGCAAAAAAACATCCTGCGACACCTGGCGTTCGAGGACCGCGGGGTCAAGCGCTCGCGCTTTGAAGTTCTGCGGGAGGCGCGAATGCCGGCCATTTTGGTGGAAGGCGGGTTCATGAGCAGCCCCGGCGATGCCAGCAAGATTTACGATCCCGTCCTCCGCCGGAAAATGGCCCGGGCCATCGTGGACGGCATTGTGGCCTACAAGCGCGCCGTCGAAAAACCGCTCGCCCGGAAATAAGATCTACTTGGAGGCTTTGCTGGGCGCGCTCCCGCCTTTTTTGCCGCCGCCCGACATGAGAATGGCGCCGACGATGAACCCAATCCCAAAGAACCCGTAATACATATAGGCCGCCGGCAGACGCGTGGTGGTGGAGGTCAGCGGCTGGATGGACAGCGAAATCGGCTCCTTGTTATTCATGCCCAGAACCACGAGGAGGGCGAGCGCCGCCAGGATGACAATTATTTTTAGGAGAAATTTCATGGGCCCTTTTTTTTCGCAGCTTAGGCGCTGTCGAAAAAATTGGAAGCCCAAAAAAATTCCTCACCCCAGCCATTCGGGATGATGCGCCGTGCTGTCAAAAACCGTCGTGGTTTTGAATAATTCGTAACGGCCATCGCTGGCGGCATCCTTGGTCTTCGCGAGCAATGCGGCCATCTGGGATTCGCTGAGCGGTTGAAAGGATTTGGCGGCGGCGAAGGCCTGGTCGAGGATTTCCATTTTGTCGATGCCCGTAATCACGACGGACGTGGGCTGGCTTAAGGCAAAATGCAGGCATTCCGTGGGCGTGACGACCTTGCTGGAAAGAATCACGCCGCTGCCCATGGGTTTCATGCCGAGGACGCCAATGCCTTGCTCCACGGCGACCGGCGCGACTTGATGCGTGAAGCTGCGAAAGTGCGCGTCCATGACATTGATGGGCATCTGGATCGTGTCAAAATGAAAATTGCGCGTCGCAGCCATTTCGAGCATGCGCAAATGCACGGATGGATCTTTGTGCCCGGTGAAGCCGATATAGCGGACTTTGCCCGCTTTCTTGGCGGCCAGCACGGCTTCCATGGCGCCGGCGGGCGCGAAGAAACGGTCCGGATCCTCGAGGCGAATATTCTCGTGAAATTGAATGAGGTCCAGGTGGTCGGTTTGAAGGCGCTTGAGGCTTTCGTTGATTTGGTCGGTGGCGGCGGCTTCAGTGCGGCCGTCAAATTTGGTCATCAGAAAAACTTTCTCGCGGTAGCCGTCACGCAGCGCTTTGCCCATGCGGATCTCGCTTTTGCCTTCGTTGTAGTCCCAGGAATTATCGAAAAACGTGATGCCGCGGTCGATGGCCGTGCGCATGATTTGAATGCTTTCCTTTTCCTCGTGGACCAAGCCGATGTGAAAGCCGCCGAGGCCGATGGCCGACACCCGCTCGCCCGTGCGGCCCAGGGAGCGGTAAATCATGTCGCCCTGGCGCTCCTGCGCCCAGATGCCGGGGGCGACGGTGGCCATAACGCCGGTGGCGGCGGCCCATTTGACAAACTGACGGCGCGAAACGTCGGGGGCCGCGGCGGGACGGGCGATGTCATTCATTTTTCAACCGTCGCAAGACGCGGGCAAAGTTCAACCTGAATTGGCCTTCCATCTTTTCCCGAAGCGGACTATGTTCTGCTTACAAGGCACACATGAATATAAAACTGGCTTCCGCGCTTGTTTGCGCCGTGACGCTGCTGGCTGGCTGTTCCGATTCCGAGATTCATCCCGATAAGGTGCGGGCGGCTTTGCAAGGATTGCCCGACGATCAAAAGGCCAAGCTGGAAACGGGTTTGACGGCCGTGGCGGCGAATCATTATGCGGCGGCCTTGCCGCCATTGCAGTCGGTGGCCTTTGGGGCCAAGCTCACGAAGGAGCAGCGCGATGTGCTGAAGGACACCATCGCCAAGGTATCCGCCAAAGCCATGGCTCAAAAATGAGCGCGCGGCCACTTAGCATTGGCGAAAGTGGCGCAGGCGGCGTAAGTTATGGGAGCATCCGAGGCAATCCTGTGAAAACGATTAAAGGAGGGTTCACCTTGATTGAGCTATTGGTGGTCATCGCCATCATCTCCATCCTGGCGAGCATGCTGCTTCCGGCTCTGGGGAAGGCGAAGGAAAAGGGCGTCACCATTTATTGTGTCAACAATTTGCGGAACATCGGCCTGGCGATGCAAATGTATGGCGATGAAAACAATGACCGTCTCGCCACCTCGTACGCCAATGTGACGGCCAAGGGGCAGGGGTATTGGAGCAATTCCCCAGGCTGGATGTTCACGCTGCAGGATTACATCGGGAAGAACACGAACGTCTATCGATGCCCCGCGTTGAACCAGCAATTCAATCAATCCGGCTATAGTTATTTCATGGGTTCGCGCGGCTTTTCCTTTTTGAATTGGGATCTCACCACCGCCACGTTGCCGCCCACGAGTGTCGGCTTGCAGCGCATATCGACCCCGTCATTTTACATTCTCTCGGGTGATTGCATTTATCCCAGCGACCCCGGGAATGCGGACCTAAACGACAATGATTTCGACGTCTGTTTTTCTCCGAGTGATTCGCTCAATCCGCCCGCGCTGCGGTTCCCGTCCAAGATTCACAATAATCGCGTGAATATCCTGTTCGCGGATTGGCACATCAAAAACTATAAGACCTTTAACCCGGGCGAGATGACCTATTCCATCAACAACCCCGGCGTGAATTGGCAGGGCGAATAGCGCTAAACCTCCGCCAAAACCGCGGGCTTGGCTTGCGGTTCCAGTGTCATGGGACGGCTATGGTCCATGAATTCGGCGCAGATGCGGAAGAAATCGGCGCGCGTGGAGACGCGGCGAATATCGTGCAGAAAAGGTTCCGCCGGCTCCATGCCTTCGCCGATGAAATTCATAAACTTTTTCATGCGCTGCACCTGCGAGGACTCCGGAACGTCCGACGTGATTTCCGCGTCCCACAGGGTTTGCACATAGTGCAAAACCTCCCGGCCCGTCGGGTGGGTGATTGTTTCGCCGCGGCGGCGTTGGCGGATTTGCTCGAACAGCCAGGGATTGCGGATCGCGCCGCGTCCAATCATCAGCCCCGCCGCGCCGGTTTCGTTGAGCAGATCGAGAGCCTGATCGGCGCCCCAGACGTTGCCATTGGCGAGCACCGGGCAGGGCAATTGCCGGGCGGCCTGGGCGATCAAATCGTAGCGCACGCCGGGGCGATACATTTGTGTGACGGTGCGGCCATGCACGGTCAGGAGGTCAATGTTGTGCTTGGCGAACAAGGCCAGCAACTCCTCGTAAACCGCGGGTGAATCGAAGCCCACTCTGGTTTTGACCGTAAAGGGAATTTTCACCGCGTCACGGAGGGCGCCGAGGATGGCGTCGATTTTTTTGGGCTCGCGCAGCAGGCCGCCGCCGGCGCATTTGCGGTACACCACGGGGGCGGGGCAGCCGAGATTAAGATCAATGGCGCAAATCGGGTATTGCTGCAGTTCCTGCGCGCTGCGCACCAGCGCTGGAATGTCGTTGCCAATCATTTGCGCCACGACGGGGCGGCCGGTGGGATTTTGCGTGATGGAATCAAGAATCCAGCGCTCCAGGTGGGAGACGGCATGCACGCGAAAATATTCCGTCCAATAAACATCCGCGCCGCCGTAACGCGTCATCACCCGCCAGAACGCCAGGTCAGTGACATCCTGCATGGGCGCCAGGGCGAGCATGGGCGCAGCAGTCCGAAAGGAAGCGGCGAAATTCATATTACTCCAACAGCCGCATGAACCACTTGTAGCCGCCGAAAACCCAGATTCCCGCCGCAAGCGCAATGTAAGGGCCGTACGGGAGGCGGCCCGACCAATGCCGTTTGCCGGCGAGCACCAAGAGGAGCGTAACGGCCAGCCCAATGATGGCGCTGAGAGCGAGCGAAAAAATCGTGGCAGGCCATCCCAGAAAAGCGCCGATGGCCCCCATGAATTTTACATCACCCAGGCCCATCGCTTCGCGCGGCATGATCATTTCGCCCGTGACGGCTTCCATGAATGGCGCCTTGTCCGGCTCCATGGATTCCGAGCCGATTTGCAGGCGATGCGGCTGCAGGCGCACTTGCACATCGCAATAGCAGCGATCCACCAGTTCCAGGCGGGACGCGCGGAACACGATGGTGTCGCTGCGGCGGTAAAATACTTCCTCGTACGGAAGTTCCTCCTCCGGCAACGTCACGGAGGATTCGCCAAAATAAATCTTGGAGCCCGGAGGCAAATTGATCTTGTAGCGTCCGAAGAGGAGCTTGCCGAGACGCACGATGGCATATACCACCCCGGCGCCAATGCCCATGCCGAGCAGGCTATCCCGCATGGCCGGCAAAGGCTGGGACATAAAATGGCGCCGCATGACATCCCAATGCGAGCCGGGCGACAGCATGGAGCAGACAAAACCCGCGACCATGCCGCCGATGGTAATTTCGTCGGGAATGATCAGATGCTCCAAATCAATGAAGGTGGCCGCGATCAAGCCGCCGAAAAAAAGGCAATACGCCAGCGCCACGAGAGCTGACATTTTCCCCGCCACGATCCAGCAGGAGGCAAAAACAATCCCGGTCAATAATTCCACCATGAAATAGCGCGGGGAGATGGGTTCGCCGCATTGGGCGCATCGCCCCCGCAGCCAAAGCCATGTGACGAGCGGGACGTTTAGGAACCAGGGAATCGAATAATTGCACCGCGGACAATGCGAAGGCGGGCGGATGATGCTTTCGCCGCGCGGCATGCGATGAATGCACACATTCAGGAAGCTGCCCACGATGCAGCCGAACACGAAAAAGATCGTAGTCCAAAAGGCAAACGGCATCTGGGCGTAGGTGGCGCGGTCAAACATAGAGGTGCGCTTCCAATGCCCGGCGCATTGCCGCCACCGGCGCGGGCCGGCCCGTCCATAATTCCAGCGCCCTAGCGCCTTGATAAAGCAGCATGCCCATCCCGTTGACTGTTTGACAGCCGAGCTTGGCGGCATGGCGGAGGAGGGGTGTTTCGCGCGGGCGATAAATCATGTCGAACACCCGGGGCGGACGGTGCGCCTTGAGCCACGGAAGATGGATGGCCACAGGATCGCCGCGTTTCAAGCCGAGTGAGGTGGCATTGATCACCAAGTCCACCGTCTTATCGGGGTAGCCCATGCCGAACACACAACGCGGATATTGTCGCGCGACCATTCTTTGCAACGTTCGCCGGCGCGCGGCGGTGCGGTTCACGAGCCAAAGCTCCTTGATGCCTTCCTGCGCCAAACGCAGGGCGGCGGCTTGGGCCGCTCCGCCGGCTCCGAGCAGCAAGACGGTGGCGCCGCGCAAGGATCGCCAGCCGAAGCCCTCCTGCAACGCCTGGATAATTGCATCGGCATCGGTGTTGTAGCCGTGGCTGCGCACCGCTGCCCCAGGCGCGGGTGGGCAGGATCCCACGGAAACCCACCGGCCCGCCGGGTCGCGCGTTTCAAAAACGATGGTGTTGATGGCGCCCCACTTCCGGGCGTCGGGATCAACCACATCCACGATGCGCAGGGCGCGAAGTTTGTGCGGCACTGTCAAATTAAGGCCGATGAAGCCTAAGGCCTGGGCGCCTTGAATGGCGGCTTTCAGGCCGGCCGGGGGAACATCCGCCGCCAGATAGCGCCAATTCAAGCCAAGCATGCCCAAACCAGCGTTTTGCATGGCGGGAGAGGCGGAATGGGCGATGGGATGACCGAGCACCGCGCAATAGCGCGTGCTGGCGTTGATGTGGTCAACTTTTCCCGGCGACACGGGGCACGTTATAGTTGATTTCGTGCGGTCAATGCACGGTTAAAAAAAGGCGGCGCGGATGGTTCCGCGCCGCCTTCTCGGTTCCTCCAGGAACGGGACGGGGTTGGTTAAACGGCCGCCTCGCCTTTTTCGGCGGTGCGAATGCGAATGGCTTCTTCGATATTGGAGACGAAAACTTTGCCGTCGCCGATTTTGCCGGTTTTAGCCGCGCCGACGATGGCCTCAATCGCCGCGTCCACCTGCTCATCACCGAGGATGATTTCGATGCGGATCTTGGGCAGGAAATCCACGGTGTATTCGCTGCCGCGATAGATTTCGGTGTGGCCTTTTTGGCGGCCAAAACCCTTAACTTCGCTCACGGTCATGCCTTCAATGCCAACTTCGGCGAGGGCGTCCTTCACTTCTTCCAGCTTGAATGGCTTAATGATGGCATCGATCTTCTTCATAGTTAGGTCAGCCCCTTGAGAGGCGCAGAAGCTCCTCAGCACCCCCGATGCCACAATGGACAGTTCGCATGAAGTTTACGCGAAAGACGCGGTAACGGCCAAAAAATTAACGGCGGCGCCTCAATGAGCCGGCAGGGACGCTGTTGTTTTTTGTCCAGCGGCGCTCTTTTTAACCAAGCTGCGTTCCGACGTTCCGAGTTCGCAGAGTTCGCGCAAACGTTCGATGAGCGCCCCCAATTGTTCCTCCACGAACTCACCCATCAGGCAAATTTGAATCCAGTTCCGCTGGCGCAAATAATTGCTGTTGTAGCTGACCAAAAATCCCGCCTGACAGAGCAACGGCCCGATTTCCGCGGAATTGTGCGTCGCACCCAAGTCGATGGTGGCCACCCCTGGCGTGACGTCCGCGTCCGCCGTGATGAGATTGAAACCCGCCTGGCGCAACTTGGCGCGGAGCCGCGTGGTGACCTCCAGCAAATCGGCGTATTTCTTGGGCCAATCCTCGCGTTGCACGGCGGCGTCAAGCGCATGGAGCAGGTTGGAAGATTGCGTGAAAGCGATGCCTTGATGCTCGGCATACCATCCGAGATCCAGATAGCGCGGCAGACGTTTGGAAGAGGCCAGCGTGTGATTATAGAAAACCATGGCCAGGCCCGGATAAGAAGCCAGGCCTTTGCCGCTGGCGCAGGTGGCGAGGTAAATCTGGTCGAGATTCACCGGCGTCGTGCCGATGGAGCTGATGCAATCGGCGCAGAGTTTGACCTTGGCTTTGACGCACAGCGCCTGCAGCACGGGTAGAGGATTAAGCATGCCGGTGGACGTTTCCGTATGCACGCACCAGATCCAGCCGAGGGCGGGCGTGCGCGCCATGAATTGCTTGATGGCGTTCAAATCGAACGGTTCGCCCCAGGAAAACTTGAGCGAGTCAAACGAAAGGCCGAAGCGCTGCGCATGATCGATCAGGCGCTCGCCGAATTCGCCGTTGGAAATAATCAACCCGGGCTGCTTGAGCAGCGTGAGTTGCGCCGCCACCGTGTCGTTGCCGAGCGTGCCGGAGCCGAGCAGGATTTCGACGTGCCGCGCGCCGACCAAGTGACAAAGGCGTTGCCGGATTTTTTGGAACTCCGCCATGAAACGATCAGAGCGATGGGATTCCGGCGGGCGTTCAAAGGCGCGGCGCACGCGGCGATGAATGCGCACGGGGCCGGGCAGAAAGCTGGCCGGTCCCGCCGAGCGCAGGGGAATGCGAAAGAATTCCTCGGCGTTTTTCTCGAACGTTTCGAGCGTCAAATACATCGGCTGGAACATGGCCTCGCCCTTGCCGACCAGCGGCCCGAAGGGCACGAAACCAAGGTGGCGATAAAGCTTTTGCTGGCGGGTGGTGCCTGAAATCACGGCCAGATCGAAACCGCGGTCAGTGCCGTATTGCCAAACCAGCGCCGTCAGGCCGCGGAACACCTGGGTGTTGCGGAACTCGCGCTGCACTGAGAGCAGCCGGATTTCGCAGGGGCGGCGTCCCGGCGGCAGGCACGCATCGAGATTGGGCAGCTTCTGGTCCAGGGAGAAAGGGCGGCGGTCGCGCATGGCGATCATGCCCACCACCTGGTTGTCGCAGAGACAGATCAGGTAGGTGTTTTCCTTGTGGAAACGATCCACCAGGCGCGGCGTGGCGGAGGGTTCGTGCTGCGGAATTTCTTCCACAAAGGTGCGGTAATTCAACTGATGAATCTGTTCAAATTCCCAATCTTCGCTGGCGACTTTGAACTGGAGACTGCGTTCATTCATAATTTACTTCCGCGAGGCCTCGGCGGGACAGAGCCGAGCGCGCTCCGGCAACAATATTTTGATGGTGAGCGATGAAAATAAAGACGGCCAGGACCGTGATCCCGCAGACATGCGCAGCATCTTGCTTTGCCAGGAAACTGGCCAATGGCAGAAGGGCATAAGCTCCGAGACTGCTCGCAACCGAGCGGCGAGTCAAAGAAAACAACGCGCCAAAAAGGGTCAGGTAAATGAGCGTCATCCAGCAATCGTAGAGCAGCAGCCCGGCGAGCGAGGTGGCAATGCCTTTGCCGCCTTGGAACGCCAGTTGGATGGGCCAGACGTGGCCGGCCACCGCCGCAACCAGGGCCAGCAGCGCCACGCGGCTGTCTGGGGTCAGCGTTTGCGCCAGCCAAACCGCCACGCCGCCCTTGGCGAGATCGCCCGCCAAAGTGTAGGCAAACCCGCTCGAGCCTAGGACGCGGCTGACATTGCGGGCGCCGCAACTACCCGTGCCAAGCGCGCGGATGTCTTCGCCCGTGCGGGCGCGAACCAGGTAATATCCGGTGGAAAAACAGCCAATGAAATACGCCGCCAAGACGACGACCGCGCCGAGAAGCCAATCCGCTTGCCCAATCCATGCGTGCATGCCTGCCATACTATCGCGTGGGCGATAAGCTGCGTAAAATCCTAAAGAGCGCTTTCAAGTTAACCAAAAGTCATAGACCAACACGGAATGGTTTTAAAGTTCAAAATTCGTGGTAAATTATCTTCGTGCCGCAGAAACACATCGTCAAGTGCCCCACCTGCCAGAAGGAAGGGGAGTGGTTTGCCGGCCCGTTTGGGCCGTTTTGCTCGCATCGCTGCAAGACCATCGATTTGGGCAAATGGTTGAACGAGGAGCACGTCATTTCCGACCCTATTTTCACGGAGGACGACTATTCCCGTAAGGTTCCTCCGCCTGAGACCGACTGACCACTATGCAAGTCCTCAAATCTTTGCTTTCCCTTTCGGCGCTTCTGACTTTTCCTTTGCTTATGAACGCAGCTCCTGACGTTTCCAAACCGGCTCCCAAGATCGAAACTGCCACGTTTGGGGGCGGCTGTTTTTGGTGCGGGGAAGCCGTTTTTCAACGGATTCCCGGCGTGAAATCGGTGGTTTCGGGCTATGCCGGCGGCACGACGGTCAATCCCACCTATGACCAGGTGTGCACGGAAACGACCGGGCACGCGGAAGTGATCCAGGTGAAGTTTGATCCAGCGATAATTTCCTACGAAAAGTTGCTCGACGTCTTTTTTGAGGAGCACGACCCGACAACACTGAACCGCCAAGGCAACGACGTTGGGGCGCAGTATCGCTCGATCATTCTCTATTCTGACGCCGCGCAGAAAGTTGTCGCGGAAAAAGCCAAGGCGTCGGCGGCGCTCCAGCACAGCAAGCCCATTGTCACCCAAATTGTTCCGCTGACGGCGTTCTACCCCGCCGAGGATTACCACCAGAATTATTACAATCTCAACAAGGACAAGAACCCGTATTGCTCCTTCATTATCCGGCCCAAGCTGCGCAAGTTGATCGACGCCGGGGTCGTGCCCGCCGAATAACCCGGCGCATCATATGGAATAGGCGGAGAAAGCGCCGCATTGTCACTTGCGCCGACGCGGCGGGTCGGTGACTAATAGTGGCTATGAAGCGAAGCTTTCTCTGCGTGGCCGCCGCTGTCTCGTGCTGGGCGTCGATAAATTTGAACGCCAGCGATCTTCCCGGCGTGCGACCGGACGGCTCGGTTTTGCTGCCGAACCAATGGCTCTTGCGGCCGGCGGGGAAGCAGGTGGAGTTGGGGAATTTTCCCGTGAACGTGGCCGTGCATCCGCGCGGAAAATACGCGGCGGTTTTGCACAGCGGCTACGGCAAACACGAAATCATCGTGGTGAACATCAAGGACGCGGTGATTGCCTCCCGCACCCAGGTGCATGAGACGTTTTACGGCTTGGCCTTCTCGCATGACGGACGCCATTTGTATTGCAGCGGGGCGGGGGATGAGGTGGTGCATATCTTCAATTTTCTCGACGGCGCCGTGGCGGACGACCATGCCGTTCGCGTGCATGAACCGGCGCAGCGCGGGGTGCCGTGCGGGTTGGCGGTGTCCGCCAAGGAAGATCGGCTTTATACGGCCAATCTTTGGGGCCAGCGCGTTTCCGAGATCGATTTGCTGGCCCATACCAACCGGGCGGATTTCACTTTTGGCGTCGGCGAAAGCAATCTGGCCCCCAATTTTTCCCAGTCCGGCGAAGTTAGTTTTGATGTGGCATCCGTGACCAAACGCCTCGCGGCCTCGCTTGATCCGACGGCGCCGGACGCGCCCTTTCCGTACGGCTGCGTCCTCGACGAGGCGCGCAACCGTTTGTACGTGAGCTTGTGGGCGCGCGCGTGCGTGGCGGTGATCGACCTTGATTCCAAAACCGTCACCGCGAACTGGCCGACCGAGGAGCATCCCAACGAAATGGCCTTGAGCAAGTCGGGTCATTATTTATATGTGGCCAACGGCAATCGCAACACCGTCACCGTGATTGACACCGTGTACGGCCAAACCGTGGAAACACTCGACGCCTCGCTTTCACCCAATTCCGCCGCGGGCATTACGAACCTGCTGGGAACGCCCCCGGAAGGACCTGGCTCCACTCCCAATAGCCTGGCGATTTCCCCGGACACGACCAAATTATTTGTCGCCAATGCCGGAAACAACGATGTGGCGGTGTTTGATATTGCGACGCCGGGCCATAGCCGCGCCCTCGGCTTTATTCCGGTGGGCAAGTATCCCACCTCCGTGCGCGTCACGCCGGATGGCCGGCATCTCTTGGTGGCCAATGGCAAAGGCATTGCGCCGCGCGCGAATCCGGAGGGGCCGCAACCCGGCAAACGCGGCGAGGGCGGGCGCCAGTATATTGCTGATTTGGTGCCGGGAACATTAAGCATTATTGACTTGCCGCGAGGCAAAGACTGGAAAAAGGCGCTGGAAACCTACACGGCGCAGGCCTACGAGAATATTCCGCGCCACGGCGCCGCGCCGGCGCCTGCGGCGGCAGACAATCCGATTCCGCCTACGACAGGGCATGAAAGCCCGATCAAATATTGCATCTATATCATCAAGGAGAATCGAACCTACGACCAGGTGTTTGGCGACCTGCCCCAAGGCAACGGCGACGCCAAAATCTGCCTGTTCCCGGAAAGCGGGACGCCGAATCACCACAAGCTGGCCCGGGAATTTGTTCTTTTTGACAACTTTTATGTCGATGCGGAGGTCAGCGCGGCGGGGCACGAATGGTCCACCGGCGCCATGGCGACAGATTTTGTCGAAAAAAACTGGCCGGTGAGCTACGGGCATAATCAGGCCAAAAAATATCCGTATCCGGCGGAAGGCAATTTCCCGGCGGCCTATCCCGCCAATGGCTACTTATGGGACCGGGCGCGCGAGGCAGGCATTAGCTATCGAAGCTATGGCGAGTTTGTGAGCGGGTTGAAAAACGGCACGAACTTTACGAAAGTCGCCGGATTGCGCGGCCATATTGATCCGCTGTTTCACGGCTTCGATGTCAATTATCCCGATGCGAAGCGGGCGGACCGTTTTATCGCCGAATTGGGGCGGTTCGAGGCGGAAGGCGATATGCCTCGGCTGCAAATTGTGCGCCTGCCCAACGATCACACCGCCGGCGGCGCGGCGGGGGCCTTGAGCCCGGCGGCGTTGGTGGGCGACAACGATCTGGCTCTGGGCCGATTGGTGGAGGCGGTCAGTCATTCCAAATTTTGGGCGCACACGGCGATCTTTGTGTTGGAAGACGACGCGCAAAACGGGCCCGATCATATTGACGCGCATCGCAGCGTCTTGTTGGTCGCCAGCCCGTACGCGCGGCGGGGCGTGGTTGATTCCACGATGTATTCCACCAGCAGCGTTTTGCACACGATGGAACTGATCCTGGGGCTAAAGCCGATGACGCAGTTTGACGCCGCGGCCATGCCGATGTTTAACGCGTTTGCGGGCCAGCCGAACCTGGCCGCTTACCAAGCGGCTCCCGCCGGCGTGGATTTGCAGCAGCGCAACCCGAAAGCGGGCAAAGCCAGCCGGGAATCCGCGAAAATGGATTTCAGCCGCGAGGATGCCGTGGACGATTTCGCTCTAAACCGCGCCATCTGGCATGCCGTGCGCGGCGACGCCGCGACGATGCCGGCGCCCGTGCACGCGGCATTTATTTTCGCCGGGCCGAAGGACCATGACGACGATGATGATTGAAGTTCGGGGAAAAACGGGGGACGCGACGCGGTTGACTTGAGAAACGGCTTTGGTATGGTGGCCGAGTCAAAAGAACAATTGCCAGCGCCACTATGAAAAAACTTGGTTTGACTTTGTGCGCGGTGTCCGCCGCGCTTTTTCTTTTCCCCGCCGTCGCCTCCGCGCATGTCGTGCCTGGATCGCCGCACGCCTTTCACGATGGCTTTACGCATCCGTTGACGGGCTTGGACCACTTGCTGGCCATGATTGCCGTGGGTTTGTGGGCGGCGCAGCAACGAGGGCGCGCGGTTTGGCTGATTCCGCTGACATTCGTTGGCGTCATGGCATTGGGCGGCGCCTTGGGCATGGCTGGGGCCTACCTTCCCGGCGCGGAACTCGGGATTGTCGCTTCAGTCCTGGTGCTCGGTGGTTTGATCGCTACGATGGCGCGTTTCCATCCCAGCCTTGCCATGATGGTGGTCGGTTTTTTCGCCATGTTCCACGGTTACGCGCATGGGCGTGAAATGCCGGGCGCAACTGGAGCGTGGACGTTCAGCCTTGGTTTCCTGGCGGCCACCGTGCTTCTGCACGCCGCCGGGCTGGGATTGGGTTTCGCGATGAAGAGCCAACGCGCGGTGCGTTGGGCTGGAGCCGCCATTGCCCTGTCGTCCCTTTGTTTCCTGGCGGCCTAGCTTTTGGACCGGGACGGCGCGCGAATCGCCGTCCCTCCCCAAACTATCCTTTTAGAGCTTCGTTTTTCCTGACGCCTTAACCTTGGCCCAACGCGCCTTGGCGATGGCGGCCAGTTTGGCGCGCGCGGCGGGATTGAGTTTACGGCGCTTGCCCGGCGCGGCCGCGGCAGGCGACCCTGTTTTCCCGGCGGCGGCATGGACCTTGGCCCAGCGGGCGCGTTGCGCCGCGGCGATGCGCGCCTTGGCGGCGGCCGACATCGTGCGACGTCCGGTTTTAACTTTGGCAGGCGCGGCTGCAGGTGAGCCGATCAACTCCGTCAGTTGCGCTTCCAGTTCTTCGATGCGTTCCTTGATCGCGATTACTTTGCGCAATTGCGAGGAATCCAAATTCTGAATGTTAATCATATCCGCATAACTTGTGTCACCTTTAGTCAGCATGTCAAGCAGGGATAACTTAAATTCGCTAGGTTTAAGTTAGACCTAGTTGGCTAATTCAACCCAAACCGTCTTTAGATAGGCCGGCTCAAGATGATGAATGGGGAAGTCGGGGGGCTGCGGTATGTAATGTTGGCGCGCGGCGCGGCGGCGGCATTGTGTAAGGGATTGCTCTACACTTAGAAGAAATTCTTTGGGCGGATAAGTGGCGGCATTAGTGGAGGCCAACAAAACGCCCCCGGGTTGCACCAAGGGAAGAGCCGCGGCTAAGAGCCGGCCATAATCCTTTTCTACACTAAAGACACCGTTTTCCTTGGAGCGCGAAAATGTCGGCGGATCAAGAATCACGATGTCAAACTGACGCTGCTGACGCGTGAGCCGCGCCAGCCAGCGGAACGCGTCCCCGGTCAAAAATTCATGCTGGTCAGGCGCCATCTGGTTGGCAGCGAAGTTTTCGCGGCCCCATTCCAGGTAGCGGCGGGATAGATCCACGCTCGTCACCTTGGCGCCGCGCGCCGCGGCCGCCACGGAGAAGGCGCAGGTGTAGGCAAAGGTGTTCAGGACGGCGCGGGGCTCGCGCAATTCGAACCCGCCGGCGACATAGCCTGTCAATAATCGACGGCGATTGTCCCGTTGATCGAGGAACAGCCCCGCCGAGCCGCTCTCGGCGAAGCGCGCCTGGAATTGCAGCCCATTTTCCCGCGCCAGAAAGTTTTCCGGCGCCGGCTCCCCCGCGATCAGTTGGGCCGGTTGTTTGACAGGCTGGCGGGAACGCAGTTTGTGATAAATTCCTTTGGCCGGCAAACCCCTGAGGAAAGCCAAGGACGACGAGGCCAACGGACGCTCCGATTCGGCCAGGAGGTAGTCATGCCATTTGTCAACATAAAGACCGGGCCAGCCGTCCGCGGCGCCATGCACGAGGCGATAGGCGTTGGTCAAAGCCGGATCGATCGGCGCGGCGCGCAGTTGCCGGAACATGGGCTCGGCAAAATTCGGCGCCGATCTGAATACAACGGGCTGGCCCGTCACGGGATGCCGCAGCGCCAGCTCGGCGGCGTGCAGGTGGATGCGCGCGGCAGGCGAGCCTCCGTACATCACATCCCCCACAATGGGGATGCCGTGTTCGCTGGCGTGCACGCGGATTTGATGCGTGCGGCCCGTGCGCGGCTCGGCTTCCCAGAGGAATCTTCCGCCCTCGGTGGACAGGAGGCGGAAATGCGTCTCCGCGCGCTGTCCGCCGGGGCCGCTTTTATAGCGCTCGTTCACGCGGATCAAATCTGACACGGCGTCAAAGGAGGAGCGGGCGGAGGGCCGATCCGTCAAGAATAGGTATTTCTTGCGCACGCGCCGGTCTTCGAACTGGTGGGACAGGGAGCGATTGGCCTCCGGCGCCTTGCCAAAGAGCATCACGCCGGAGGTTTCCTTGTCAAGTCGATGAATGATGGCCAGGCGGCTCCAGCGCGGCTCCCGGTTCTTGAGCCATTCGTACAAGCCCTCGTTGGCAAAAGGGCCGGGGGAGTGCGTGTTCCATCCCGCCGGTTTGTTGACAACCAGCAGGTGTTCGTCCTCGTGCACAATCGATTCCATGCCTGCCTGTCAACCTTCCGGGAACACGCATGATTGGCAATTTTTTTCGCTAGCCACGTTCGCCCCGCTCGTGCATCGTCGGAGCCTATGAAGACCACGAGCAAGAAACCCGGGCTGAACCGTCGCCGTTTTCTGGCGATCGCCGGCGCCGCTGTCGCCGTTCCCACTTTTATCCCCGCCCGCGCCCTGGGCCGCGGCGGCAATGCCGCGCCGTCCAACCGCATTGTCATGGGCGTCGTTGGCTGGGGCATGCAGGCCCCCGGCAATACGGCCTCGCTGATGGGCTTTGACACCTGCCAGGTCGTCGCTTCCTGTAACATTGACAAGAACCACTTGGCGGCGTCATTGAAGGCCATCAACGATCATAACGGCAACCAGGATTGCAAGGCCTACCACGATTATCGCGAGATGATGGCCCGCACGGACATCGACGCGGTCATGATCGCCGTGCCGGATAACTGGCATGAGCTTATTGCCGTCGAGGCGCTGAAAAATAAAAAAGACGTCTATGGCGAAAAGCCGCTGGCCCGCACCATCGCGGAGCAGCAAGGCATCGTGCGCGCGGTGGAGCAGAACAACCGCATTTGGCAGATGGGCTCCTGGCAGCGCTCGCAATGGTTCTTTCGCAAGGCGGCGGAAATCGTGCGCAACGGGCTGATCGGCAAAGTCACGGAAGTTCATGTCGGGTTGCCTTCCGGTCATTTCGATTTTGCCCACACCGCTGGCGCCACGCTGGAAAAAATGGGCAAGCCCACCCACGACACGAGTTATCTCGCGACCGTCACGCCGGGCACGCCGGATTGGAATGCGGCAGTGTCAGACCCGCCGCCTGAATTGGATTTCGAGACTTGGATCGGGCCTGCCCGCAAGGAGCCGTACATTCGTTCGCGCGTCCACATGAATTGGCGCTGGAATTACAATACTGGCGGCGGTCAGTTATTGGATTGGATCGGGCACCATTGCGACATCGCGCATTGGGGTTTGGGTTTCGATTTGGAAGGGCCGTCGGAAATTGAAGGGCACGGCGAATTCCCCGCGGCGAACGCCATCTGGAACACCTGCACGAAGTATCGCATCGAGCTGAAATACCCGCAGGACATCAAGATGATTATCGCGGGCGGCCACGATGACATCAAGGGCGGCACCAAATGGATCGGGACTGACGGCTGGGTCCACATCGATCGTGACAACAAATTTGATTCCTCAAATCCGGAATGGAAGGACTGGCGCAGCGTGCCGGACGAACTCGCCAAGATCAAACTCTACAAGTCGGACAATCACGCCGGCAACTTCCTGGAGTGCGTGAAGTCGCGCAAGCCGACGATTTGCCCTGTGCAAGTCGGCCACCACTCCGCTGTGCCCGGCCATTTGAGCCTCATCTCCATGCTGACCGGCCGCAAAATCCGCTGGGATGCAAAATCCGAAACCATCCTCGGTGATGAAGAAGCCTCCAAGCTCCTCTCGCGTCCCTATCGCGACCCGTGGAAGATGGCTTAAGTAACTTCATGGGATGCGCCGCTTGAGGCGCATCCTATGATCCAACATGGCGCTTCTCGCAGATTGCTGTAGCCGCCCGGTGATTCCGCAAAGTGGGAAATGGACCTGCCGGGAGTGAAATCTTCAAGAGCATTCGTTTTTGCGACAGTCACGGTGCTTTTGTGTATTCTCATCATTATTCGCATTTCACACCCTGCCAGCGGGCGCATTGCCACCTGCGAGTATAATTTATTGTTACTTCATAATGCATAACAAAATTGGGCAAGTAGCAATGGAAAACCCACAGAGGCCATCCCGACATGGAATGACCTTAAGCCATTCCTTGAGATTTATGCAATCAATATGCATTGGACGAATGGAATCCCAATATGTCCGCGCGGTGGAACCTACATACTGACGCCAGTTGGAGAATATCCTAAATGTTCAATTGGCGGCCCCGATCACAGCATTCCGCAGGAAATTCCGGCAAGGCATTAAACGCAAGCATATAAGTTTGCGCTCCTGGCGATCATCGCCGCTATATTCGATAATTGCCCAGCCAAAATGCCAGCTCGCGCTCTTCGAGCGTCTGCTCAGAGAAGCATTTGACTCTAGGACGCCGGACGTCCGTATACTTCGATTTCGAGATACTCGTTCAGTTTGCTCTCGGTGCTGCCGTCGGAGTAGGCGCGGACGTAGCGGCCTTTGACGTTGTGGGTTTCGATTAGTTTGCCTTCGTTGGTTTCGAAGTATTCGCGATTGGTTCCCACACCCAAGCCGTCCATGTTGGCGTGGTCGTTGTTGAAGACGACTTGGACGTTCGATTTGAATTCCGGATCATCGGATACTTCCACCACAACGCCGTGATAGACTTTAGGCGCGTCATGATTGTGCCAGATAACGATGGCGAACAGTTCGGCCGGCGCGCCGAGGTCGATTTGCACCCAGTGCGCGCCTTTGCGGAGCAGCACGACGCTGGATTCGCGGGATTCCTTGTCGCCATCGGTGATTTTTTTCAAGTCGGCGGCGAGAACATTCGTGCTGCTGCTGGTCACCGTTTTGCCGAGCGCGAGGTTCACCACGTTGGGCGGGACCATCAAGGGCGGGCGCGGTTTGCCGGTCGGCTTTTCGACGGTCGTTCCGACCGGCAGATCGGAAGGCGTGCCGATGAAGGCGGGGGCAGGCAGTTTGATTTTAAGAGGAACAAGATCCTGGGCCTGGCTCTGCGCGATGCAGGCAGCCAGAACCATGCTGGAGACAATCAATTTCATTGCAGTGGAGGATAGGACGCAATGGTGAAATCGAGCAAGCCCGAAGCCTGCTCCAGTTGCCGCGAATAATCGGCCACCTCCACCGGCGGGACCACATCGGATAGAGCATGGTACTCGTAAGCCAGATAAACAACTTGATTGGCCACGTTCACTGACCGGTGAAAATAAAAGGCGCGATGGCGAATGGTTTGATCGTCCGCGGCAATGTCTTGCGCGACTGGGATCCGCACCTCAGCACGATAAAATTGATGGCTGGGATAAGCCACACCGAGAGGCATGGTGCGAGCCGCGCCACCCGGCAGCCGCATGGCAGCATCGACGTTGTGCGAAGAAATGTGGAAGGTCCACCATACGTTATCTGGTGGTGGACGGCTCCAATCGCCGTTAATGTTATAGAATTCGTCCACTTCCACCCGGTTGCCGCTTTCATCATCCGTGAACACGGACGGCGCGGTGCGGGTAATTTGCGGGTAGAGCTTGGCAAGGTAGTTCAGTTCATCGGCTTCAATTTGTTCACGCGGGTTGGTCGCGTATTTCCGGCGCAAGCGCACGGCGTCGGCGCCCTCGGCCACGGTGACAACTTTCAAGGCGCTGGAATCGGGCGGACGGCCCATCTGGAAATAATCGGTGACGGTGGTTTTAGGCTGGCCGCCGCTGGGCGGGATAGGAGTTAGCGCCACAGCGCCGGGCCGCACCACCAGCGCAAAACCGTAATCGGGATGGTAGCGTTCCGCTAAAGGGCCGCGTTGATAAGTGGCCGTGGCGTCGAGCCAGTAGGCTTGGCCGCTTACCATCACTTCCGCAATGACGTGGTCGAACAGCGTCGTAGCGGGCTGGCGGTCGGCGATGGTTTGCCGGTCGTCCGTATTGACCAGCGCGGGAAAGGCCGGGATGCCCAGCGCGCGCAGAATGTTGACGAGCAGAAAGGCCTTATCCTTGCAATCGCCATAACGTCGCTGGAACACGGTGGCCGGGGCGGTGGGCGTGTAGGCGTTGGGGCCGGTCTCCACGCCAAGGTAGCGGATTTCGTCTTGCACGAACTGGAGCGCGGCCAGGGTTTGCGCGGCCGGGTCGCGAAGTTTGCGCCAGACGTTTATTTGACTTATCAGCTCGGGGGAGAGCGGCGTGCTGTTGGTGAACAAGCTCAACGCCCATTGATTGACCTCCGACCATTGGTGAAACTCGCTCAATTCCACCGCCGGATAGGGTCGAAACCAGATGGGTGTGGAATCTTCGACTTGCAGGGCCGGCACGTTTTTGAAATCCCACACGACTTCCAGGCTATCGGGATGGCGCGTGGTGATAGGGCGGACGCTGGTGAGGTAATTCTTCAAGTACAAGGGCCGCTCCATCGGCCAAATGACGCGCGCGCGCAGTCGGGCGACCGGCTCATCCATTTGCACCGCCACCTGGCCAAAGGAGTGGCCGAGGAACGCCGGATTATTGCCGGTGATGGTGTAGGCGTAGTCAATAATATCGCCGCGGCGCACATCGTCCAACGCCAGCACGGCGGTTTGCAGGCCGTTGAAGAGGAAATCCTCCAACTCGGATTCCCGCTGGATGACGTGAATTTTGGCGCGCTCATAACGGTCCAGGACCTCGTTGCCCCGGTGGATTTTGATCCAGTGAAATGTCAGTGATTCGCACGTCGGATCGAACGCGATGGAAATTTGCGAGAAATTCTGGACGCCGCCGCTGGTGAGGATTTGCCGAACTTCATGGCCGTAAGTTTGATTTAGCCGCGCATTGATCTGGCGGTCTTTGATTAACCAGCGCGCGGATTCGCCGGGCGCCGCGTCGGCCTGCGCGGCGTTGCGCTCCAGGGAAAGAGGCGTGACCCACGCCGCCGGCGGCCCAAACAGAATTGAGTCCTGCGCGAGCAAGCGCGCCCCGCCCGCCAGCATCCACACCGCGATGATAAACCGCCTGATGTCCATGTCCTATGCCCTAAATTTAACCTCCACCATCCACTTGGCAAGCAGCGCCAGCCTAAAGAAGTTTTTCGTAAAGATGCGTGAGGCCGCGCTGGCAAAATTCCGCGCCGACAAACACCACGACAATGGCGGCGACCGGGGCGAAATCGATCTTGCCCGCCCGCAACGGCAGCCATTGCGCCGGGCGCAGCAATTCCCGGGTGGTGGTGTTGACCACTTTCCACACGGAGAATTCGCCCAAATAAACGTAGCTGGTCACCAAATGCAGCGAAAACAGTGCGAGCAGAAGAAATTTGAGGGTCAAATAGACGGCCAGCCCAATGACCGCCCCTTGGCCGGCCAGCCGGAGCGGCGAACTGGCGGGCGGAGCCATGCCGAGGCGGCTGAGCAGGGGATGCAAGGCGCACCACGCTCCGGCCACAATGATAAGCGGCAGGAGGATTTTGATGCCGTTCGGCCAGCGTCCCACCGCGCCGAGATGCGCTCGAATGAGGCGTTGTCCGGCGTCGCTATCGCCCGCGCGCGCGGCGGGCCAGGAAAGGAGCAGCAGCCAGATATAAAATATGCCGAGCGTCACGGCGAAGCTCAGGCCGGAGAACAGAAAAATGCGCTCCGGAAAATTGCTGGAGAAGGAAAGCGTGGTTGGGCCGAGCGGAAGTTTCGGAACCCAATCGACCGGCGGCCCCAATTGCCAGTAAAGGACTCCTCTGACCGCCAATAACGCAAGCAAACTGGCGAGGTAGATCCAGCGTCGCGGCGGCGGCCCGGCGGGCCGCAGCGTGGAAGCGAGCGTCATGCCCGTGGCCGGCGCCGGGACGGTGACGCCGCGCCAGCTAAACCATAATAACAGACCGACGAGATTGAGGATTAAATCGACCAAGCTCATCGGATGGCGCCGCGCTCAACGCATCATTTTCAGAAGCGTGTCCGCCATATCCGACGGCGTTTCGGCCACGCCGATGCGGGCGGCGCGGAATGCCGCGATTTTATCCGCCGCGGCGCCTTTGCCGCCGCTGACGATGGCGCCTGCATGGCCCATGCGGCGTCCCGGAGGGGCGGTCGCGCCGGCGATAAATCCCGCCACCGGCTTTTTGCACTTCGCCTTGATCCATTCCGCCGCCTCTTCCTCCGCAGTGCCGCCGATTTCACCGATCATGATGATGCCGTGAGTTTCCGGGTCATCGTTGAACATTTTGATGATGTCGAGATGGGTCGTGCCATTGACCGGGTCGCCGCCAATGCCCACACACGTCGATTGGCCGACGCCGCGGCAGGTCAATTGCCAGACCGCTTCGTAGGTCAAGGTGCCGCTGCGGGACACGACGCCGATGTTGCCTTTCTTGTGAATGTAGCCGGGCGAAATTCCAATGCGGCAGCCGCCGTGGGAATCCTTCCCTTCGCCGGGCGTCACGATGCCCGGGCAATTCGGCCCAATCAAACGGGTCGCCGAGTCGCGCATGGCTTGCTTCACCTTGATCATGTCGTTGACAGGGATGCCTTCGGTGATGCATACGACCAAAGCCAGGCCGGCGTCCGTGGCTTCGAGGATGGCGTCGCCCGCAAACGGCGGCGGCACAAAAACAGCCGAGACGGTGGCTCCAGTCGCCGCGGCCGCGTCGCGCACCGTGTCAAAAATAGGGATTTTTTTCCCGCCGTGTTCAAACGTCTGGCCGCCTTTGCCGGGCGTCACGCCCGCGACGACGCTGGTGCCGTAATCGAGGGAAAGCTGGGTGTGCCGCGCGCCGAAGCTGCCGGTGATGCCTTGCACGAGGACTTTGGTGTCAGGTTTAACAATAATGGACATGTTGGTTCAAAAAATTCGGTTATTTGGCGTTCCGCTTATGCAGCATGACTTTGTTGCCGTCGGGATCGCTGACAATCGCAAAACGGCACACGGGCGAGGAGGTGGGCTCCATTTTTACGGGGACGCCTTTGGCTTTCAACCGCGCCAACTCCGCGTCCACGTCATCCACTTCAAAGGCCACCATCGTGCCGTCGGTTTGCGGCTTCCAGACATCGCCGTAACAGCCCAGGCCGAACGTGGCCCCGCCCAGATCGTACTCCACCCACATGCCGCCCGCGGATTCCATCGTCATTTTCAGACCGAGCATTCCTTCATAGAATTCCCGCGCCCGTTTCATGTCGGTGACCGGACTTCCCGTGAAAGCAATTTCCTTGATCATAAATCAAAGTTTTTGGTGCAGGTGGCGTTCTTGAATGGCTTTAAGTTGAGATGCCACCAATTTATCCTTTGCGCTTCCAATAGCCATTTTTGTGTCGATCAAGGCTTCGATCTTTAGAACATAACATTGTCCGAAAGGAAAGCATCGCAGAACGCTTCGAGACATAACCTCTTCAAATCCGCCAATGCCAGCGACCTTGCTCAAGCAATCAAGAACACCGAGATCGGTGCCGAGATATAAATTCTTTAGCGATGCCATAAGTTCGTCGGTCAATTCCAAAGGGCGTCGATCGCGCGTCATACGGTGGAACGGATGCAAATTGGCAATTGTCGCTTCAAGACGTTTTAGGTTTTCCCGCGTGAAGCGCGCACAGACATCAATGTCCACCGTGACAAATGTGGACCCGTAGTGCACCGCCGCGAGGCCGCCAATGAGACAAAATTCAACATTTCCATCATGGAGTCGCTGCAATATTTCAGTCAGTTGATCCATATTGACTGCGTTCGGCGTTTTGCGCCGCGCGGATAAAAGCAGCGGCCTGATCGTTTCGCAGCAGGCGTTCCCATGGGGTTAAAGATAAGTTGTATTCGACGAGCGACATATCCAAGCCTAGAGCCATCGCTTCCCGCCACGCAGGTCCGGCCTCCGACGGGCAATCGTATTGCCCATTGATTTGCGCGAGGGTTTTGGCGTCGATCATAAATTTCTATGCCGCCTTCACGGCTTGCACGACGCGGCGGGCGGCGTCGGCCATGGAGTCGCCGCTAATGATCGGCAGGCCCGAATCTTTCAGGATTTTTTTGCCCAATTGAACGTTGTTGCCCTCCAGCCGAACCACCAGCGGCAGCGCCAATTTCGTTTCCTGCGCGGCGGCCACAATGCCGGAGGCAATGATGTCGCATTGCATGATGCCGCCAAAAATGTTGACGAGAATGCCCTTCACGTTCGGGTCGCTGAGAATAATGCGAAAGGCCGCCGTCACCTGGTCTTTGCTCGCGCCGCCTCCCACGTCCAGGAAATTCGCGGGCATGCCGCCGAAATGCTGGATGATGTCCATGGTGGCCATGGCCAAACCGGCGCCGTTGACGAGGCAGGCGATGCTGCCGTCCAGCTTGATATAATTCAGGCTATGTTTGCTGGCCTCAATTTCCAGCGGCGCCTCTTCACCAAGATCGCGCATGGCTTGAATGTTGGGATGGCGATAGAGCGCATTGTCATCAAGGCTCATCTTGGCGTCCACCGCGACGAGTGAGTCCTTGCCTTCCTTGCCGGCGATAATGCAGAGAGGATTAATCTCCAGCATGCTGGCATCCGTTTCCCACCACGTTTTATACAAGCCGGCAAAAACCTTCGCGCCCGCGGCGATCAAATCGCCCTTCAAGCCCAGCGCGACGGCCAGTTTGCGGCCTTGGAACGGCATCAATCCCGTGGCGGGATCGATGACTTCCTTGATGATTTTTTCCGGATGCTTTTCGGCCACTTCCTCGATGTCCATGCCGCCTTCGGTCGAGACCATGATAATCGGTTTGGACACGGAGCGATCCAGCAGAACGGCGCAATAAAGTTCCTTCTTAATATGCGGGGCGGCGGCCACGAGCAGGCGTTTGACCAAACGCCCTTCCGGCCCCGTTTGTTTCGTGACCAGGACATTGCCCAGCATCGCCTTGGCTTTGTCAAACACATCATCGGCAGTTTTGCAAAGCTTCACGCCGCCCTGAAAGCCGCTTTTAAATGTGCCTTTGCCGCGTCCGCCCGCGTGGATTTGCGATTTGACCACCACCAGCGTTTCGCCTTTGGCGAACATGTCGGCCGCGATTTTTTTGGCGCCTTCGGGCGTCTCGCAAACTTCGCCCGCCGGCACGGGCACGCCGTATTGGGCCAGCAATTGTTTCGCCTGAAATTCGTGCAGATTCATCTAGATAATATCGAGGTTAAAGTTCAAGGAGGGCGCGTCGGTCACTTCCGCTGTTCAATGGGAACCACCTTCAAGCCCACGGGGCCGGTGTAGCTGCTTTGCGGGCGGATCAGACGGTTGTCCGCCAGTTGTTCCAGCACATTGGCAGTCCATCCCGCGGTGCGGGCGATGGCGAAAATCGGAGTGAAAAGATCAGTGGGAATGTCCAGCGAGTAATAGACCGTGGCCGAATAAAAATCGACGTTGGCGTAAAGTCCCTTTTTCTTCAGCATCAGCTCGGCGATGCGTTCGCTCATTTGAATCCACTTCGGATCGCCGATTTTCGAGCTGAGAATTTGCGCCATTTTTTTCAACTGCGGGGCGCGGGGATCGATGGTCTTGTAAACGCGATGGCCGATGCCCATGATCTTTTTCTTCTGCGCCAGGCATTCGTCGATGTAGGAATCCACTTTGCCGAGCGAGCCGATTTCCATGAGCATCTTGATCACCCCTTCGTTGGCTCCGCCATGCAGCGGCCCCTTGAGCGTGCCGATGGCGCTGGTGATCGCCGAATACATGTCGCTCAACGTGGCGATCGTGACGCGCGCGCTGAACGTGGAAGCGTTCATGCCGTGGTCCGCGTGCAGCACATAACACAAATCCAGCGTGCTGGCTTTTTCGGCGGAAGGTTTTTCGCCATCCATCAAGTAGAGGAAATTCGCGGCCTCGCCCAGGGTGGGGTCGGGCGGGAGCAACGTCTTGCCCTGGCGCAAACGATGAAAATACGCCGTGATAATCGGAATGCGCGCGATCAGCCGCATCGCCTGGCGGCGCTGGCTATCCTGGGAGTTATCGTCGCGCTCGTGGTCGAAACAGCCCAGCGCCGAAACCGCCGTGCGAATGGCGTCCATCGGCGGGGTGTCCTTGGGCAGCAAATGCAAAAAATCAATGACGCCCTTCGGCAGTTCGCGATCCGCCACCAGGGTGGCCTTCAATTCCTTCAACTCCCGTTGGTTCGGCAGGCGGTTGTAATGCAGCAGGTGCACCGTTTCCTCGAAGCTGACTTTGCCGCCCAGTTCATTGATGTCGTAACCGCAATAAATCAATTCGCCGACGTCGCCCCGGACATCGCTGAGGCGGGTGGCCGCCGCGACCACGCCCTCCAGCCCCTTGCTGACGGATTCAGAAGTAGAAGTGATAACCATGAGTCAAAAAGAAAAATCGATTGTGATTCGTTGCCACACTGGCGCTCAATCTAGGTTCGCGGGCGGCGCGGCGTCAACGGTTTTCGCGGCGGTAATTCTATCGCATTCAATCCATTGGAGCTAAAAATAGGGCATGGACATCATCGCGCATCGCGGCGCCTCCCATGACGCGCCCGAAAATACGTTGGCGGCCATCCGGCTCGGCTTCGCGCAGGGGGCCGACGCGGTGGAAATCGATCTGCAATTGACGCGCGACCACCGCGTGGTGGCGATGCATGACTTGACCGCCCGGCGCACCGGCCGCCTGCGCCGCGCGATTCGTCATTTGGATTTGGCGCAGCTCAAGGCGCTGGATGTCGGCGCTTGGCAGGGCCGCGCCTGGGCCGGTGAACGCGTTCCTCTTTTGGAAGAAGTCCTGGAAATCCTGCCGCCGGAAAAGGGGCTTTTTCTGGAGATAAAATCCGGCCCGGAAATTCTGCCCTTTCTTTTGCCGCTGGTGAAAAACCGGCCCGGCATCGCGCTGATCAGCTTTCATCAAGGCACGCTCGTGCAAGCCAGAAAAGTTTCTCGTGCCATTCCTCTTTACTGGCTTTCCGCCTATCACCGCGAGCGGCGCTTTCGACATCGAAAACCCACGCCGGCGCAATTGCTTGAAATTTCGATAAATTCTAATTTTAACGGACTCAATCTCGCATCCCGGCGCCGTCTGACTCGGGATTTCATCGATTTAGCGCACGCGGCGGGGCAAAAAATTTATGTTTGGACGACCGACCAACCGCGGCGGGCACGGCGTTGGGAGAGCCTCGGCATTAACGGTTTGACGACGAATCGCCCCGGTTGGCTGCGCGCGAAACTCGCTGCCTCATAGAACGAAGGTGCGCTTTTAGACTCAGTGCGCTCCCCGGCGAAACGGCTAGGATTCGCCCTTATATCGCGACAAGGCCGGGCATGTCAGGGTCTGGGCCATCGATGCGATTTAAGAAACCACTCCTGCTCGGCCTTGCTGTTGTCAGCTGCGCTTTTCGCGCCTTTTCGGCTGATCTGGCGTGCGAATCGTGTCGCGTCATTCTGGTCGATTCCACCGAGGGCCAGTCCAACAAAGTGGACTTGGAAATCAAGCGGACGCAGGCGCGCATTAAAGAGGCGCGGGTCGCGGAGCCTTTGGTGGAGCGCCTGGGTTGGCTTTATGTTGACAAGGCGCGTGAGGCCAATGATCCTGGCTATTACAAGCTGGCCGAGCAATGCGCGCTTTGCCTGGAAACCTCTTCCTCCAATGCCCCCGCCGCGTTGCTCCTCAAAGGCCATGTGTGGCATAGCCTGCATCGCTTCAAGGATGCGGAGCCGATTGCCCTGAAACTGACCCAAACGCGCGGGATGGCTTTTGATTTCGGGTTATTGGGCGACGTCGAGTTTGACCTCGGCAAAGTGCGCGAGGCCGTGGATGCGTATCAGGAAATGGTCAATCGCCGGCCGGATTTGCAATCATATGGCCGGATCGCGCAGGTGCGATGGATCACGGGCGACGTGGATGGGGCGGTTGAAGCGATGACGCTGGCGAGCGGCGCGGGCAGCCCGCTGAACGCCGAGCCGACCTCCTGGGCGCTGACTCGGCTGGCGTTGTACCAATTGCAACTGGGAAATGTGGCGGAAAGCCGGAAAGTCGTGGCGCGGAGTTTGCAGATTCTGCCGGACAACGCGGTGGGACACGCGGCGGACGGGCGCATCGAACTGGCGCTGGGGGACGTGGGCGGCGCGATTCAATCTTTTCAGAAGGCGGCCGACCTCTCGCACCTGCCGGAGCCGCAATGGCTGCTGGCCGACACGTTGCGCCGGGCCGGCCAGACCAATGCGGCGGCGGCGGTCGAAAACGAATTGGAGCGGCGAGGCGCGGTGGAAGATCCGCGGTCTTACGCGTTGTATTTGGCCACGCGCGGACGCCATCCCGATGTGGCCTTGCGCCTGGCCGAGCGGGAGTTGACCGTGCGCGGCGATGTTTTCACGCATGACGCCCTGGCGTGGGCTTTGCAGGCCAATGGCCGGCTGCCGGAAGCGCAGACGGAAATGCACAAGGCCCTGGCGGAAGGCACGCAGGACGCGCGCCTGTTTTTTCACGCGGCTGCCATCGCCCAGGCCCTCGGCCAGTCCGCTGACGCGGAGCGTTACACGTCCGCCGCCCTCAAATTTAAAACCATGCTCTTTCCCTCCGAAGAAAACCAGCTCCTGCAGATCGCCGCGAGGCAGTCTTCCGTGAAAAAAATGTCCGCTTTATCCGCCACTTATCCTAACGAAAGATAAATCATGAAAGTAAACTATAAAGTTCTCATCTCCACGGGCGTGGCCGCTGCGGCCTGGCTGCTGGCAGGGTCCGTCCGCGCGTCCAGCCACATGGACGCCCCGCTCATCACGCTTGATCCAGCCGCCAACACCACCGACGTCTATGCTTTTGTGGCCCGCGGCGATGATCCGGCGGACACCAATAATTACCTCGTCGTCGCGCTCGGCGTTTATCCTTTTGAGGAGCCCGGCATCGGGCCCAACGCCTATAACTTCGATCCGAACGTCCTCTATCAAATCCATATTTGCACCACGAATAAGAACCGTGGTTTGTCCCGCGCCGCGCTGAATGATGTGGAAGCCGGACGCGCCACCTTCAGCTACCAGTTTAATTTCACCACGACCTACCAGGCGCAGAACACCATTCTGCAATCCTATCTGGGCGTGATTTCCAATGTCGGCGATGCCAGCCAGAATCTTATTCAGACCTATAACGTCACCAAGCTTGACCATCGCAACAATCGCTCGACGGTGCTGTTCCGGGGAAACCTCGTGCCGCCAAATAATGAAGGCATTGCCACGCCGCTGTATAATCAGGGCAACGACGGCAATAATCCCGCCAAGGGCGGAGTCGCGGACCCCGCTGTCCTCGATCCCTATACCCGCCAGGCCATTTACACCAATGACGGCTACGAAGCGTTTGCCGGGCAGCGCGATGACGGTTTTTACGGCGACGTGCTGGGAGTGTTCGATCTCTTAAACTTCACTGGCAAGGACGCGCAAAAAGGCTTCAATATTCATTTGATAGCCCTGCGCATTCCTCTTTCGGAATTGGGCAATGACCGCCAACAGATCGGCGTGTATGCGACGACCAGCCGCCGCGCCATCACGGGCCTGCGCTCGGGCGCCTCCTACTCCTTGGCCGTGGAAGAACGGCGCAATCCGCTCGCCCCCGGCCCGCGTGACGCCGCCAACGCCTACGCCGGCGGCTGGGTGCAGGTCGCGCGCCAGGGCAATCCGCTGTTTAACGAAGTCCTCGTCGCCATCGCGGACAAAGACCTTTACAGCCGGTCGGCGCCCACGTCGGACCGATCGTTGTTTGACAAGTATGCCCTCAATCCCGAGCCCGCTGCGCTGGTGGACAATATTCTGCTGCACACCACCAATGCGGATTTGGAAACCGGACGCACTGATCTGGAAGGCATCTTCATTCCCGACCTGATCAAGGTCGATCTCTCCACCGGCCCCGCGCGGCTGCAAGGCGGCGGCTTGTTTTACAACGACCAAGGCTACAACAGTCTGAGCGTGTTTGGAGGCGACACCCTTACCAGCACAATCAACACGAATGCCCCGACCACCGTCGCGGGCGGCTGGCCGAATGGCCGCCGTTTTGGTGACAACGTCGTCGGCATCGCCTTGACCGCCATCATGAAGGCCAGCGCGCATCCCATGGATGGCGGCGTGACCGCCAACGACATCTTGTACAATAAAGTCTTTCCGTACGAAGCGACCCCGCAAAACGGGCGCAACCATACGCACGAATAATTCCATCTCATCAAATGGGCCGGCGGGCGCGTCTCGCCGGCCCCATATTCCCTGCCATGTTCAAACGCATCTTTCTCCTGCTGCTCGCCGCCGCCTCCGCGCACGCCCATGATCCGGGGCTGAGTTCCGCGAAACTTAAAATCGCGTCCGGCCATGTGGACGCGACGCTCACCTTCGCCCCCGCCGACATCGAGGCCATCACCAGCGCTGACGTTTCTCCGCCTGCCTCGCTCCGCGCGATCGCGGCGCAAAGCCTGGAAATCTGGATGAACGGTCAAGCCGTTTCGCCCACCGAAACGTCCGTCCGCGTTCTGCCGAACAAGGACGTTGAGTTTGAATTGGTTTTCCCCACGACGGCGGCGGCGCCGCTGAAGGCCCGTTCGACCCTGCTGGATCGGCTGCCCTTTGGGCATCGCCAATATTTTGTCGTCACCGACGCCGCAGGCGCCGTTCTCGCGGAAAAACTGTTGCGCGGCGCAGACGAGGTCGTCACTGCCACTCCCACCGCCATTCCTGTGGCTCCCGCGCATCCGTTTTCGGAGTTTGTCGGCATGGGAGTCAAACATATCCTCACCGGTTATGATCATCTGTTGTTTCTGCTGGCGCTCCTGATGGGATGCCGGCGGCTGTCGTCCATCGTCAAGATCATCACCGCTTTCACGGTGGCGCACTCCATCAGCCTGGCCTTGGCGACCCTGGGTTGGGTGGAAGTTCCCAGCCGCATCGTTGAGCCGCTCATCGCCGCCACCATTGTATATGTGGCGGTGGAGAACCTCGTGCGCGGCCAGGCGGTGGCGCATCGGGTTTTGTTGACATTCGGATTTGGATTGGTGCATGGCTTTGGTTTCGCCAGCGCGTTGCGCGAAATGGGCGTCGGCTCGCACGGCAGCGCGGTGGCCGTGCCGTTGATTGGCTTTAATTCGGGCGTGGAGATCGGCCAAATGCTGGTAGCAGCTGTCATCCTGCCGATCATTTGGCATCTGAAAGATCGCCCGCAATTTGCCGCCCGCTGGGCGCCCGCTTGTTCGATGATGGTGGCGCTCGCCGGAAGTTTTTGGTTTCTCCAACGCGTGCTTGTCAACTAGCCGTCGGGTGGAACGTCGCGCGTTGCTTTGCCCGCTCTTTGGGGATAAGATGGGAGCGTGACGCTAAGCCACTTGGAGCCGTGCCGCATCAAAATTTGCGGCATTACGAACGTCGCGGACGGCCTGGCCGCCGCCGCCGCGGGCGCCGACGCGCTTGGCTTCGTCTTTGCGCCCGAAAGCAAGCGCCGTCTCTCGCTCGACGCAGCGGAAAGCGTCGCCCGCCAAATGCCGCCCGACGTCATGCGGGTGGGTGTTTTTGTGGATGCGTCCGAGGATGAGGTGTTCGCCGCCATCCAACGATGTGGTTTGACGATGGCGCAATTTCACGGGGCCGAGACGCCGGAGTTTTGCGGGCAATTCGGCGTGATGACCATGAAGGCGTTCCGCATCGAAAACGCCGCCTCATTGGATCCCATTCCCGATTATCCGGTGGACGCAATTTTATTGGACAGCCATACGCCGGGGCAGCGCGGCGGCACCGGCGCGACATTCAATTGGGAGCTCGCCGTCGCCGCCAAAAAGTTCGGCAAACCGATATTTCTGGCGGGAGGCTTGACTTGCGACAATGTGGCGGACGCTATTCGGCTGGTCCGCCCGTTTGGCGTGGATGTCTCCAGCGGCGTGGAAATTTCCGCCGGAAAAAAGGACGCCGAAAAGATCCGGCGCTTTATCGCCGCGGTCCGCACGACGGAAAACGGCAAATTTTCCGCTTAAGGAATTCCCTTATCTCTCCGATTTACTCCTTGAACGCGGCCATATTGGCGGGCGGATGGAGATTCGGAGGTGACTCCGGAACTTATGTCATCCGCCCGCTTTGGCTCGTGGCGCCAGGAGGGCGATATTTAGAGCCCCAGCTTTTGCAATTCCCCCTGCAACGCCAATTGGAAATCCTGCACATCGGCCGCTGAGGGCTTGTAGCCTTTGTCCGCCGCCGCCAGGCCAAGCCGTCCGGACTGGTCGAGAAACCATTCCGCCGTCTTGCCATCGCTGAACTTGACCTTGCCGCTGACGAGCGCGCCGGGCCGTGTCAACTGATCGACCGTGACCTGCACGCCGCCGGCGGCCGGTTCGGGCGCGGCGGGGGCTTCAGCCGGGGTTTCCGGCTTGGGCGGAGGGGGCGGGGGATCTTTGGGCTTCAACTTCAAATCGTCCACCAGCATGCGCACCTCCAGATAAGTCACGCGCAGGCCGAACTCCGTCTCCAGCCGCTTCTGGATCTCGGCGAGCTTCAGGCCCTCCTCAATCCATGCCGCCACTTTTTTGCTTTGATTCTCGTCCAACTTCATATTTGCCGGTTCTGCCTAAGGTTGCGACACTTTGGCGCCGAGTCAATGCGCTTAAAAAACATAATTGACAAACTGGCCGCTCCTTTCCAGGGCCGCCGGCCGGGCCTGGCGCTGGCGGTCATCCGCGCCGGCGAAACCATCGCGGCGGAGGCCTTTGGCTGCGCTGACCTTGCCGCCGGCCTCCCATGTGCGCTTGACACCAATTTTCGCCTGGCCTCGCTGACCAAGCCATTCACCGCCATGGCCATCCTGATCCTGGCCGAGCGCGGCGCGCTCGCTCTCGATGATCCGCTTTCTCGTTTTCTGCCGCTGCGCACGTCTGCCACGCTGCGGCAGTTCTTGAACCACACTTCCGGCGTGCTGGATTACGAGGAGCTTGTGCCGTCGGGCGCGGCCATTCCATTGCGCGATCGCGACGTCCTGGCGCTGCTGCAAGCCCACCCCGGCGCTTATTTCGCGCCTGGCGCGCAGTTTCGCTACAGCAATTCTGGTTACGCTTTGCTCGCCCTCGTGGTCGAAAAAGTATCCGGCGTCAGTTTCGCTGCGTTCCTGCGCGCGCAAATCTTTCAGCCGCTGGGCATGTCCCACACCGTCGCCTACGAAGCGGGAGTTTCGAACATTGCTCGGCGCTCGCTGGGCTACACCATGACTCCAGAGGAAGCCGTCGAAACAGATCAGGACCTGACCAGTTCCGTGCTGGGCGATGGAGGAATTTATTCGTCCATCACAGACCTGCGCAAATGGGACGAAGCCCTTTATACCGGGAAGCTCGTCAGCCCATCCAGTCTGCGCCAGGCGTTCTCACCCGGGCCGTTGGAAACGGATTTTCCCGGCAGCGGTTACGGGTTTGGATGGTATTTGACAACGCGCCGGGGATTCGCTTGTCAGTGGCATTATGGCAGCACGTGCGGCTTCTCCAGCTGGCTCGAGCGGGTCCCGGATGAGCGCTTTTGCATTATTCTTCTGGCCAACCGCCGTGACGCCCAGCTGCCGGAGATTGCGCGCGCATTGCAGGAAGCCTGGTAGCGTTTTGCCGGGAACAATCCAGCCGCCGGCGCCTCCTACCCAGCGAAGGCCACGATGAAACTGCGCTCAAAAATGATTTCGGTGCGCCGGCGAAAATGCCGGGCGGCCCCGGCGCGTTTCACCCGCCTCTGCATCTCCCCATGGGGCCGCCTCGGCCTGATGACTCGTGTTCCATTAGTGCAATGGAAAGCCCAGAAATGGGTGGTCACCGTTTAAACAAAGGAGAGTTCGTATGTTGCAGCGCGCAAGCCTGGTGTTCGGGCTGGTCTCGGTTTCAGCGTGCGCCGTGCTCGGCGCAACCACCAATGTCAATTTCGCCAATTTTCAATTCGAGCCCGTGGTGGTCCACATCAACACGGGTGACACCGTGAATTTTGTCAACCAGGGCGGAACCCACACCGTGACGGGCAGCGGCGCCGATCCCGTGTGCGGCGACGCCACTTTGACGTCGCCGGAGGGGTGCTCGCATCAATTTCTGACGGCGGGAAATTATCCCTATTTTTGCCAGTTTCACGGTTCGTTCTTCAACATGACCGGGATGGTGGTCGTGGTGGACATTTCTCCGCCGCCACCGCCAGCCGCGCCTGTGTTGACGGATTTTGTGCTGTCAAATGGCCTGGTGCGGTTCACCGCGGACATCACGCCGAACCGCACCAACTTGGTGCAAGCCTCGAGCGACCTGGCAGCGGCGACCAATTGGATAACGATTGGCTCCAACGTGGGGGCGGCGAGCAGCTTTAGTTTCACCGACAACGCGGGCGTCTTTCCCCTCCGGTTTTATCGCGTCCTGGCTCAATAACCCGGGCATCCTTAAACTTTCACGGCTTGCTCCATCGGCAGGCGGCAAAACTGTCAGCGAACTTTAACTCATTCGCCACGCCGTTGTCATGTGCGGCTGTTACGTATGAGGTGTGAAAACAACCACAGACACGGTGCGTCTTTCGGTCAGCTCCCCCGCTGACTACCAGGCGCGGCTGGCGCAAAATTCGACGGAAATTCGGGCCGCGCAGGCCTTGCGTTTTGAGGTGTTCAACCTCGAATTAAACGAAGGCCTTGAACAATCCTACGCGACAGGCCTCGATGAAGATCCATTCGACGCTGGCTGCGACCATCTCATGGTGGAACACAAAACCACCGGCCAGATCGTGGGCGCCTACCGCCTCCACACCGGCGCCCAGGCCGCCGCGAACCTTGGCTATTACTCCGCGCAGGAATTTGACTTTGCCGTCTTTGAACCGTGGCGCAGCGAGATGGTTGAGTTGGGCCGCGCGTGCGTCCATCGCCAGCACCGCAATTTGGTCGTGCTCGGCTTGCTGTGGAAAGGCATCGCGGATTATGCGCTCGCCCGCGGCGCGCGTTATCTGATTGGTTGCAGTTCCCTCACCAGCCAGGATCCAGCCGTCGGCGCTTCGGCTTATGCTGATTTGTGCCGACGCCATTTGTCGCCGCCGCCGTGGCGCACGACGCCCACCTCACGCTTCGAATGCTCGCTCGAGCAATTGGCCGCCGAACCTGCGCCCATTCCGAAGCTGCTCCGCGCTTACTTGACGCTCGGCGCCTGGATTTGCGGCCCGCCCGCGCTGGACCGCCATTTTAAAACCATCGACTTTTTGACGCTCCTCGACTTGGAAGCCCTGCCGCCTTTGGCCCGGCAACGCTTCCTGGGCCGGCTATGATGCAAACTTTGTCTCATCGCGTTCGCGCCGCGCTGCGCCTTCTCTGGCTGACCGGAGAATTGCTTGCCGCCGCCGCGAAAATTCTCCTGCAGAACGCCGGCTCGCGGAAGCATTCAGCGCTGGCGATGCGGACTTTATGGCTGCACCAATCCGCCCGCCGCCTCGCTGCCGTGTTCCACCTTCAACCCCGCATGGCGGGAACGCTGCCGCCCTCCGGGCTGCTCATTTGCAATCATCTGAGTTATCTCGACATCGTTTTGCTCGCCGCCTTGACGCCGGCGGTTTTCGTCGCGAAGCGGGATGTCAAGCATTGGCCCGTTTTTGGATGGTTCGCCCGGCAGGGTGGAACGATTTTCATCGACCGGCAGCGTCGCTCTGATGTAGGCCGCGTGAATTGTGAAATTGCCTCCGCCCTCGACGCCGGCGCGCTGGTCATTTTGTTTCCCGAGGGCACCAGTTCCGGCGGCGACCGTGTTCTGCCTTTTAAATCCTCGCTGCTGGAGCCCGCCGCCGCTTCACGCCGCCCGATATCTGTCGGCGCCATCAGCTACCGTGTGGATGATGGCGACGCCGCCGAAGAAGTCTGTTATTGGAAGGACCACACCCTCGTCCCGCACCTTTTCAACCTGCTGGGCAAAGGCGAAATCCGCGCCACCGTCCGTTTCTCCCGCGTCCGCGGCGCCAGCTCCGACCGCAAAGAGCTCGCCCGCCAGCTCCACTTGGAAATCTCCGCGCTGCGAACTCCGAAGCCCCCCACGCCGAAACCCGCGCCGTCACCGCGCCTGCCGCGCGCCGTCACCGTCGGTCACCTCGACTAAGTGGGTCTTGATCGCCAGGCGCACCGCGCCCCGTCCCCGCCGCTTGCCCCAAGCGTCGTACGCCGCCACGATAAATTCACCCAGGGTCACGTTCTTTTTCTCATGATTGGCTTTCATGTCCCGAGAATAAATTCCCGCCGGCCCTCCTGTCATCAGGGCGCCGCCTGAACATCCTTGCTCGCGAAGCCGAAACGCTCTCAGGAATTTCGCTACTTTCACGAGACATATGACATTGACTTACATTTCGTAAAACGTAGGATTTTCGTAATGAAGGCGGAAAAAAACGACATGGTTTGCTTTTCTGTAAAAGGTCAAGTGGTCATCCCGCGCTGGCTGCGCAAGGAATTTGAAATTGCGGAGGGCACCAAGGCTCACGTTCAGGCCACGCCGCAAGGAATTCTCATCAAGCCCGTGACGCGGACGTATATCAAGAGGCTGCGCGGATCCCTCAAGGGCAGCGGCGCCATGAAGGCGCTGTTGGAAGATCGCAGGAAAGAAAAGGAGCTTTGAAGTGGCCCTCAAAGTTTTAGATAGCTGGGCGCTGATGGCTTTTTTTGAAGACGAACCCGCCGCGGAGGAAGTGGAAAAGCTCCTGCACCAGGCGGTCGAGGAAAAGCACCGGCTTCTCCTCAGCGTGGTAAGCTGGGGCGAGATTTTCTACAGCACGATGCGCGCTGTCTCCTTCGAAGCCGCCGGGGAAAAAGCCGGTGAAATCGCCGCCTTGCCCATCGAAATCATTGGCCTATCCGAGGACTTAAGCCTGACCCGCCAGGCCGCCATCTTTAAAGCCACCCACCGCATGTCCTACGCCGATTGTTTCGCCGCCGCCCTCGCAAAATCCAGAAACGCCGAACTGATCACAGGCGACCTGGAATTCAAAGCGGTGGCGAAAGAAATAAAAATTGGATGGTTACGCAGAACCGTAGCCAGCGACGTGCGTAACAAGTTGTGCGAGTGAAAGCCTTCGGTGAGGGTGTATTTACAAGCAACTGAGGAACCCGCCGCACAGTTGGTCGGCATTTCAGGGACGCTATTCAACTTTGAACCGTAAGATATTGCGGAAGATCGGCAAAGGTCAAAAACCCGGATTCAAGTGCCGCCGCTTTATTTAGGATCAAGTTTCGAACGTGAGACGGATTTTTAAAAGCCTTTTGGCTGGTCGTGGCAAAGTTGATTTGTTGTTGGATCGCTGTGACGGTGCACATCTCCCCTGTGTCCGCTGAAAGTTCAGCCGCCAACGATATTAGTGTTTTATCATATTTCGCTCTTTTTTCTTTGGGACGTATTTTATTGTCCCACAATTGGCGGGGACCGATTTCGCTAACCAATTTCGAGTAAACTTTCATCCGGGAATTTTGAGTCCATTTC